>CAZYKT010000095.1:14464-17934 GCA_964648165.1 uncultured Polyangiaceae bacterium
CGCCGGCTACAGCGGTTTCGCCGGCCTGAGCCGCGCCGGCTACAGCGGTTTCGCCGGCCTGAGCCGCGCCGGCTACAGCGGTTTCGCCCGCCTGCTCGCTTCCTCCCTGTGCTTCTTCCCCGCCTTGGCTCACGCCCGCCTGGGATTCCTCGCCGGCCATGCCCGAGGCACCGGCGACGTCTACCTCCCCTGCCTGATTGCCGTTTCCGGCCTCTCCGGCGTTTTCGGAGCCAGCCACTTCGCCCATGCCAGCACCGCCTCCAGTTCCAGTCTTGTCATCCGAGCTACTGCAGGCTTGGGCTAGGGCGCCAAGCGCGACGAGTACGCCAATACGACCAAGTCCCGATCGGGGATATGCAAACATCTCGTGCTCCTCCTCAATGCGCCGGCGATGCCAGGCGAGTGGGGCGGACCCTATCACAGGAAGTATTGGTAGCCAGCCAGTGGGTTTGGGTGGGATCCGTCCGGTTGGACTACCAGTTCAGGGAAGCCTCCGGATTTGCTACCGCGCCTTCTGGCAAAGCTTCCCGGTGAGGCTGGTCTCCGGCTCGAGCTTCGCTCCGAGTCCAGGGGGTACTGAACGCGTATGAGGCAGGAAACCCTTCCTGACTGGGACGTCAGCAGCTACCCGGACGGGAACCCAAACGCTTCGGGTCGGTGTAGAAGCGGCTCGCGCTTGCGGCGTCGTGGTCTCTAGCGTTCCCGAGCACGGGACGAATTCCGTTGCCGAGCAGGTGTTTGCGCTGATTCTGAACCACTGCCGTCGGCCAGCCTTGCATCGCGAGTTGGTTCACCAGGGGGAATGGAGTCGACGAGAATGGTGCTTTTGGGCGAGCCCATTGACGGAGTTCGCGGGGCGGACTCTTGGCATCATTGGCTATGGTCGCATTGGTCGGCGCGTTGGCGAAATCGCGAAAAGCTTCAAGATGCGGGTGCTCGCCAACGACCCGAGACTAACCGAAGGTGTTTCGGACGGGGCAACCACGTTCGACTTGTCCGAGCTCCTCGCAGAGTCCGACATTTCCGTCGTCAGTGAATGAGCCCACTTCGCGGATCGAGAGATGATGTCAACTGGCCGTGTCTAGCCGACGGGAGAGGCTTTGGTCTTCTTGGCCACAGCGATTCGGAACCAAGTGGGTAAAAGGGACCATCGGCCTACTCCTCCTCGCGCGTCGGCGCAACAGTAGGTGAGTTCCCGCGAGTGGCCTACCCCGGGCAGAGCCTGAAGCTTCCCTGTCCGTCTCGGAGGAGCCCCCATTCGCTCCATTGCCCAGTATAGCATGGTCCATCCCGGCCCAGGACGTACATGGCGAAGCCACAGCCATCTAACCAAGACTTGCCATGTCGGAGGTTGGTGAGGGTCGCCACGAGGATGGTGGGGACCTTTCGTTCTCCAGACGAGGTTCCCCTCTGGGGAGCCCTCGCCTCGATCACGAGGAGCCCCGGGGCGGTCGGATCGCGGGAAGCCGGGGAGGGCTCGGGAGAATCGGGGCAAAGCGGGGCACCCACCAACTTCAGATCGATGCCAGTCCAGCCATAGAGAGATGATGGGACTTGATCCTTTGCGCGTTTCCCCGTTCGTGGCGAGACATCATCAGAGCTGGTTGCATGGAGCCATGCCGGGCCTTCGGCGGAGGCACCAGCTCGCGACCCTCGGGTGGCAGTGAGCGACAGTCGGTACTCTCCCTCCGGCAACGGGAGGGTCGGTTTCGGTTGCGACTTCTCGGGTTCTGGCTGAACCTTCTCAGGTTTGGGTCCAGACTTCTGGGGCCTGCTGTGGCAGTTGGCGGCCATCGCAAGCAGGAGGGCAATCGCAACGCACTTCATCGAACGCATCTACGCGAAGGATCGTAGCAAGACCCCCGGAAGAAGGGTAGCGAGGCAGCAAAGGGGCTTGCCTTCTCAGGTCGTCGGCGCTTCGCTCGGGGGGACGCTCGGTAGCATCGTGGTGGCCACGGTCGGTGCCGTCGTGCTCGTGTACGTGGCGAAGCTCGTCCAGTAGTCCTGACCCCGGCCCGCGGTGCGCGCGTCACGGCGGCGCTGGTCCTCACCCACCCAGCTAGCGCTGTGTGGGACCCGGAGGACGCGGGTCCCTCGGTTGTTGATTTGTCGCAGCAATCAACCCGATGGCTGCTCTAGGAATTGGATCCTCCAGCGGCCAGTATCCATTCGCGGGCCAGATCGTAATCGCCGAACGCCCTCACCTCGACGCCGAGCTTCTTGTACATCTCGGCGTATCGCCGCATGTTGAGCTTGCCGATGGCCGCGGCCGGGAGCACGATGGCCCAGTACCTGAAGCCTGCCTTGATGACCCGCGCCTTCCAGACGGTTTCCGCCCATTGGCTGTCATCGTCGCGCACCACGGTGTTGAGTCGATCGTCGGAGAGCCATTTGGTGGCGTGATGTTTCTCCATCGCCTCGGCCCCGGCGGAGAGCATAGCGCGGAAGGAAGCCGAGTCCGGGACCTGGTGGATCCGGTGCCAGACGAGCTGCATCACGGGCTCGACCCACACGGTCACAAACTCGTCTTCGAAGACCTTCCACGATGCAGTGTCGCGTCTCGTTGGCTCCATCCCATTGATGAAAGCTCCATTAGGTGGCGTTATCAAGGCACGTCCAGCCCATGCGGGATCGGACGCCACCCGACCCGACATTTCCATCGTCAGTGAATGAGTCCACTGCGTGGATCGAGAGCTATGTCAACTGGCCGTGTCTAACCGATGAGAGAGGCTTGGGTCTTCGTGGCCACCGAGTTATGTGTAGACAGGGGAGCCCTTAACGAAGATGAGTCTTGTGACGAGCTCTCGGCCATGACCTTCTTCGACTACTGCTCCGGAGTCAGAATGGCCCGACCATAATCCGGGACCGGAGAATGGATTCACGACCCGCTGGGGTGGCCCTGCCTCCTTCAACCCTCGGACAAGTGCCTCGAGGCCACCCCCCTAGGGTTCCTGTTCCCATTCTGACTTCTGGCTGGCACAAGGGAAATGTGCCCCGAAGCGCTGATCCCGAGTGGCCTGATTCTCGCGCCACAAGGGAAAAAGGACACTCTCGCTTGGCTCGATGGTCTCGACCTGCCAGGCGGTTCCATCCCGACAAGACGAAACCCGCATCTTCTCGAAGATCCCATCGCGAAGCCCCTTCGGCCAGGTTACCTTGGTGAGCCCACCGCGATCCCTCCACACCGCGAGCGGAGCCGCCTCGATGGGCTCGGGCAGGGTGCAAAAGACACGACCGTTCGAGAGCGTGGGTCGGAGAGGCTCGGCCATTGCAGCGTGATGACCGCCATGGCTAGGTTCCATGGACCATCCGCCGATTGGGTCATCGGGGCGCTTGAGCCATTCCCCATTCTCGAAGAGCCTACAGACGGTGGGAACGTCACCGGATGGAATCACGTAGGAAACCCTCCGCCAAGTGCCAATTTGCAGGATCATGCAGCCACTTAGGGGCTGGTTTTTGCAGGGTCATGC
>CAZYKT010000096.1:0-16536 GCA_964648165.1 uncultured Polyangiaceae bacterium
AATGGAGGCGCACCGCCGGCGGGAGGCTCGGACACCGGCGGAACGAGCAATGGTGGAGGAGGCGCTGATGCGACCGGCGGCGTCCCGACAACGGGCGGCGCGGAGCCCACCGGGGGAACGGGTGTGGGCGGACTCAACGAGCCACCCACGTTGCCAGTGCCAGTCACTCCCTGGACCCCGACGGACGCATGCAAGACGAAGGCCGCCGAGATCCTCGGGGGGCTCAGCCTGAGCCAGAAGGTCGCTCAGATGATCCAGGGTGAGACCCTCTCCACGACGCCATCCGACGTGCAGACCTACCAGCTGGGCTCCGTGTTCGGCGGCGGCAGCGCCGATCCGCCCACCAACAGCGCCAGCGACTGGGCGGCCATGGCAACCGAGTACCAGAACGCGGCCCTGAGCTTCGGTATCCCGCTGCTCTACGGCATCGATGCGGTCCATGGCCACAACAACGTCCGCGACGCCACCATGTTCCCTCACAACATCGGCTTGGGCTGTTCGCGCGATCCGGACCTGGTGCAGAGGGTCTTCCAGGCCACTGCCACCGAGGTGCGGGGGACGGGGATCAACTGGACCTTCGCACCCACCATCGCCGCCGCCCGCGATGAGCGCTGGGGGCGAACCTTCGAATCCTTTTCGGAGGATCCGAGCATCGCAGCCTGGATGGGCGAGATCGCCATCCAAGGTCTGCAGCAGGGGACGAACCTCAGGGCTCCGCAGAGCATCCTGGGTTGCGCCAAGCACTTCGCCGGTGACGGCAACACGGCCAATGGTACGGATCAAGGCGACGTGGTCATGGACCAGGCGACCTTCCGACGCCTGGCGGTCGACCAATACCAGCCCCTGATCAACGCGGGCGTCGCCACCATCATGATCTCCTACAGTCAGTACGGGACCAGCGCAGCGGATCTGCAGCGCGTCACCGGCAGCCGGGCCCTGGTAACCGACATGCTCAAGGGAGAGATGGGCTTCGCTGGTATCGTGGTCAGCGACTACAACGCGATCATGAAGCTGCCCGGTGGGGGCGGTGGCAGTTATCCGCCTCCCAGCGCACAGCAGGTGGCCTCGGGGATCAATGCCGGGCTCGACATGCTGATGATGGCAGGAGCGACGGGGACGGACCCAAAGCCCAACTGGAAGACGACGTTGGAGCTGTTGGAGGCGGCACCTGCCTCGAGTGATCCCAACACCAACATCCCGGTTTCCCGAATCGACGACGCGGTGACCCGGATCCTGCAGGTCAAGTGCGAGATGGGGATGTTCGACGCCGGCTACGGCGTCCCCACCGATCCGGCACAGCTCGGCTCCACCGAACACCG
The DNA here is from genome assembly GCA_964648165.1 of uncultured Polyangiaceae bacterium. Lineage (GTDB taxonomy): Bacteria > Myxococcota_A > Polyangia > Polyangiales > Polyangiaceae > FEN-1139. The sequence continues at coordinate 1,320 of CAZYKT010000096.1, forward strand.
CGCCATCGCTCGAGAGGCCGTGGCCAAGTCGCTGGTGGTGCTGGAGAACGACAACAACGTCCTGCCCTTGGCCACCGGCACCCCGGTGCTCGTCGCGGGCACGGCGGCAGACTCCATGGTCAAACAGTGCGGTGGGTGGACCATCGACTGGCAGGGGCTGGGCACGGGAACGGGTCATTCCGCGGATGCGGACACGACGGCTGGAACCACCATCCTGACCGGGATCCGCGCAGCCGTTGGCGACGCGAACGTGACGTTCAGCCAGGATGGCTCGGCCGCGGCGGGCGCAGCCACCGTGGGCATCGTGGTGGTTGGTGAATCGCCCTACGCCGAGCAATACGGGGATGCCACCGATCTGTCGCTGATGGCCCGCTCCGCCCAGGATCATACCGCGCTGGAAAACATGCTCCAGAAGGGCATCCCCGTCGTCCTCGTCATCATCTCGGGGCGCCCATTGATCATTGATTCGTACCTCGCCAACGCCAATCTGCAGGCGGTCGTTGCGGCTTGGCTACCCGGCTCGGAGGGAGTCGGCGTCACCGACGTCCTGTTCGGTTCCATCAGCCCCGTGGGCAAGCTGGGCCACAGCTGGCCCCACGACGGCCAGATCCCGATCAACTGGGACGACGCCGACTACACCAGCGACCCGCCCTTGTTTCCCATCGGCCACGGGCTAACCTGGTAACGAGTCGCCCTCACTGAGCCTGGAATGTCAGCGGCAGGATGACGCTCACCACTCCCTGCGCTGGGGCGGGGAATTGTAGCTTTTTGACGGCAGATACGAGACAGCTCACCGTGGCCGTATCGGACAAGCTCGAGCTCTGCGGCTTGGCGCTGACCACGCTGCCATCCGTCCCGATCACGAACGCTAACTCTACCTTTCCTTCCAGTCGCGGGTGTTTCCGCAAGCCGGTTTCGTAACACCTCTGGAACTTGCCGACGTTGTGGCGCACGATGCGACGAACGACCTCGGCAGGCAGGGCACCGGTCACCTCGGCTCCGTCAAATCCTGCCCGGGCCGAGCTCTCCGCGGCTGCCGGCGCAGCGGAGCCACTGGGCACGGAAGCTGCCGTCACCAAGGGTAGTATCAGGGATGATGCCGGTACCACCGTGCTCACAGTGGTTGGAGACGTCGCGGCCACCGAGGGCTGTGCGGAAACCGTGACTCGGTCGGCCAGGTGTCGAGTCGCCAGGTATGCCCCTGTCACCACGAGAACGACGCCCACCAGCCCCGTGACGAGGCAGCCTTTTCCGCGGCGCGTCGTGTCGATGACCGACAGATTTCGGTTCATGAGATGGGGCGGGACAGGGCGGGTTGCCGTCATGACGAACGACTGGGTGTGACACTTGGGGCAGGCCGCGTACTCCAGGTCGGGATCCACGTCGATCGCACTGCGACAGCTCGGGCATCGCGCCCGCAACGCTTGCGCCATGAGCCACACGTATCATGGGCTTGGTGTATCGAGCAACTCGCCCGACTGGCGAGCTCACCAACGTCAGAGCGAGCGCGAAACGCGACGGCGCCGCAAACCGAGCAACGCCAGACCGAGCAACCCCATTGTTGCCCAAGAAACCCGGCTCGGAGTGGAGTCATGGACACGGCAGGAGCAGCCGCCGTCGTCCGGTGAAGCCTTCGAGACCACCGCGGGGTCGCCTGCGGTGCCCGCCGTCGCAGCCCCAGCCACGGCCGTCGAGCCACCGGGCGTAGTTTGCCCACCAGTGGCCGTCAATGGATTCCCGCCAGCCCCGGTTGACGCGCCGCCAGCCGATGGCCCCGACCCACCCAAGGCAGGCTGACCTCCCGCCGCTACGGCACCACCTGAGCCGGTGATACCGCCGACACCCGGCATACCACCTGCACTGGGGCCTCCCCCCACATCGAGGGGACCCGTTCCGCCCGACGCGAACGAACCACCCATGTCGGCGATGCCACCGATTCCGGGGTCGCTGCCTCCCAGTCCCGGGACACCACCGGCATCAGGCGCACCACCGGTCGTCAGGGTGCCTGCAGAACCCGACGCACCTCCGGTGCCTGGACCGCCACCCTGTGACGTCCCGCCCTCGGAGATACCACCCGCGCTCGTCCCACCCTGGTTGTCTTCGAACCCTGCCGTGCCGGCGCTACCTCCCGTAGAGGGCGTGCCGCCAAAGCTGGGTACGCACTCCGGCGCGTTCGTGGGGGCGGCAGCGTTGAGGTAGGCGCCGATGTCCGGAGTGCCCGTCCGGGGGCGAGGAGTGAAGCATTTGGCGGGGCCGCCGATTCTCTGGATGTACTCGTAGTTGATGGAGTACTCCCACCAGCTCGCGTTGGTGTACGCACCGTAGGCGGTGGGGGTAGCCTTGATGATGCACTGGGGATCGAACCCAACGTCATCCGTCGGCACGTTGTTGCCGGTTGCCCCCCTGCCGATCAGATCCGTTGCCGCCGCAGCGGGCGTGAAATCGGGGTTGCTGCCATCCGGTGCCGTGAAATAGTTCACCTGCCCCGTCGCGGTGACGTTGTTCGACCAACCCGAAGTCGGCTGGTTGGCGACCGGCTCGGCACCGGGTCCCACGCCGGTTGCTACCAGCACGTTGTTCAGGAACGAGATGCCGTCGTGGGTTCCCTGCGAACTGGGGTTGGTGAAGTAGATCTCCGATGGGTTGGTTGGCCCGGTTGACTGGCTGTCCTGAGCGTTGTGGTAGCAGGTGTTGTTGATAAACGTCGTCCGGGAACTCTTGGTGAGGCGGAAACAGGAACCGCCATTTCGGAAGGCGACGTTGTTCACCAGGATGGCGCCGTGGGCCCCCTCGTCTACGATGAACCCGCTTCCGTCCGTGTGCCTCTCGAAGTCCGCGTTTTCGAAGGAGACGCTGCCTTCGATCAGGGCCTGATCACCACCACCACTGCTCGAGTCGGACTCGAGCAACGTCATCCCGCTCGACCATGAATGAAGCGTGCTGCTACCGTTGTGCGCCGACATGCAGTTCCGGATATGGATGCCCTTCGCGCGGTAAAACGTGAACCCGGTGCGCCCATTGGCGTCGGCAATGCAGTAGTGATACTCGAAATGGCCGTTGGAGGTCTCCCCCTCCTCCGCCCAACCGTTGCCGAAACCCGCGTTCCAGCCCCGGGAGACGAGCCCGATGAAGCGCAGGTAGGTCTCGGTTTGGGAGCCTATCCCGGTCGGTTGGTTGTCCCCATCGTCGCCCACCCCTTCGAAGATGGGAGTCGCACACTCGTCAGCCTGAAATGTGATCCAGGCTTCGGCGGTCCCTGAGTTGGGAACCGAGAGCTGAGTGGTGTAGACGCCATCCATCACGATCACGGTGTCGCCGGCTTGGGCCAAGGCAACACCCGCGGTGAGCTCACACGGATTATCTCGGGTCGTGCAGTCCGCGGTCGCAGTCCCGTCCGGCGACACGTAGTAGGTGGCAGCCTGGGAAAGCGACGCCACGAGCAAGGTACAAAGGAACGGGCAAGCCAGAACGATGGGCTGTCTCATGATGGATTCCTATGCGATGTGTCCCACCGGGAAATGCAGTAGCTCACATTAGCGTTTCCCGGTCTTCTTCGGCCCCAAGCTCCAGCGCGGTCTTGGCCAGCACCCAGAGCCTCGGACCGCTGGTATTCTGACACAAAGGAGCGTCCCCTCTCAACGTGGCGACGTTTCCCGTCGGGGCGGCTCCGGTTCAGGCCCGGCGATTGGGCGACGTTTTTTGCCATGTTCGGTCGATGATGGGGCGTATGCGGCTTTGCCGGTTTCCGGGGCATCCAGGTTTCTGTGCGGGGCATGCCAACCACGCCGTTTCTGCGTGGCTGGCCCCATGGCCCGCCACTGACTCCTTGGTGCCCATTGATCGAACCATCGCATGAACCGCCTTGGCCGGGACATCGAAACGCTGCAAAGCAACCAACTGGTCCATGGCGCGAGCTCGACGGGCGCGCGTTACCCTCTTGCCGGAGCAGCGCAATCACGGCGCGCTGCCAGACGTCGTGGTCGCGACAGACCTCGGCGTAGCCAACGGGGAAGAGCCGTGGGCTCGTCCCGTAGTCCCAACCCCGCTGTGATCCGGACGTCGTTCAGTCGAACAGCCTTTTGCCGGGGTAGTGCCCCCAACAGGTTACAGGATCCCTTCGTTGTGTATACCAGAGCACGCTATGCGGCGTGAGCAATAGCTGCTCCGGAACCCAGAAACTGTGTAACAATCCGCCGGTGCCGAAGCCTCGGAGTAGTCAGCGCATCTCCAAGCCCACCAGAGCGATTGCCCTTTTTACCCTGTTGGCGTCCCCACCGAGCTTCGCCTCGAGCGTGCTGGAGACGATTGGGGCTCCAGGTACTGGGAATGGTTTCACGGCTCGCGTGTTGTCGCGCGGAACGGAGGTCACCTATTTTAATCCCTCATTGTTGCCCGACGTTCCACCCAGTCTAAGTTTCGGTGTCCTGGTGTTGGGCACCCGGAGCCGCATCCGCCTCTCCGTTCGCCCTTCAGGCGTGGACGTTCCGGAGTCGGTGTATGACGCCGATCTGGTGCGGAGCCCTTCGGGAGGCATGGAGTTCTGGCCCCAGCCAACTTCCCAGTTGTTGCATCGACGCGGCGACACGCAGGTCAACGACGTGACCCCTTATGTCGCTCTGGGTCTGGTGCGCCCCTTGGTGAACGATCGCAGGTTGGTGTTCGGCTTCTTCGCCCTGGTCCCAGCCACCGGATTTTTGCAGCAGGAGTCGTTCTTCGCTGACGAACGGGAGCAGTTCTTCTCGAACCGGCTGCACTTCGAGTTGCTCGGAGACCGGCTCAGGGTACCTACCCTGGCGGCAGCCATGGGGGGGCGCATCGCCCCACAGGTATCGTGGGGAGCCGGGATCGACATGGGCATGGCCACCCGCACCCGGATGCAGGTGTATATTCCCAATGCCGCTGATCAGCGGACGCTCTTGATGGTGCCTGAGATCGACACCGTGATCGCCGCGTCGCCATTCGTCGGGCTCGCATTGCGACCATGGAGGCGGGCTCTGGTCACGGCTACGCTTCACACCCCCAAGTCCTGGGACACGAACGGGAGCAACCGATTGCGCTTCTGGGATTACGCCTATCCGTCGGGCGAGACGGCGGTCGTACAGTCCTACGAATTGACTCAGGGCTCGGAACCGTTGCGGGTGGGTGTGGGGGTTGGCAGCGGCGGCGAATTCGGCTCCACGACGTGGGAGCTCGGTGTGCAGGGCGTGTGGACTCAATGGTCCAAGTATCGCGACCGGCACGCGGAGCGCCCCGTAGACCCCTGGAACGACACGGTCAATCTTGGTTTGGGGTGGACGCTGCAGCAATCGGGGCGCCGACTGACGGCCGAACTCGGCGTCGCGCCGTCACCGGTGCCGGCTCAGCGCGGCCGAACCAACTACGTCGACAACACGCGGTGGGGGACTAGCCTGGGCTTCGAGCTACCGTTCAGCTATCTGACGACGGACTACGTGCTGGGCCTGTATCTGCAAGGACAGTTCATGTTCTCGCGCTCGGTCGAAAAGCACACTGACGCGGACTCCCCGGTCCGGGACGAGCTCCCAGACGGCGCGGTCGATCGCGTGGCCAACCGTCCACTTCCTGGTTCTTCGGGGCTGCAGACCAATAACCCCGGCTACCCCGGCTACACCAGCTCCGGGATGATGGCGGGAGTATCCCTGGTGCTCAAGGTGCTTCGCTAGTCGAAGAGCGTATCGTCGTCCAGCACGTCGGAGCAGACGGACTCGGCGTCGACACGCACCATGACGAAGGTACTGGCACAGGCATCCGGATCCACGATGGCGGTCTGCGACGCCAATGGCTTGAGCGAGGCCGGATCGGAAGCAAGGACGTACTGCTCGGAGGTGAAGCCATAGTGCCCCTCGACGCGATCAGTGCTCACCGCGATACCCGTCCAAACGCTGGTCTGGCGCTGCACGACGTACAGATCCCCTGATGCGATTCCGCTCAACTTGATGGTGATCCCCGGATTGCCGTCTTGGTCCTGGTCCATGACCCTTTCGTCATCGACGTCGGTCGGCAATGGATCGTCAAAGGGATCTTCCAGGGTGGCGCCCATGACCTCGGCGAAGCTGGGCAGCAGGAACAGCTCTGCCCCCTGTTCACCCTTGGCATAGCGACCCCTGCGCACGAAGGGCTGAAGCGAATCCACGTAGCTTTCGGGGATGACGACGTGAGCCAGGGAGTCCGGATCTTCGGCGTGTTGCGCGCAATACCGTGCATCCAGACCAAGCTCGGTGCCATCCTGCGTCTGATCCGCCAGCAATATGCTGATCGTTCGGGTGTAGAAAGCCGACGTCAACCCGGTCTTTGGCGCATAGCGCGATGCCACCGTTCGGATCGCCCAGCGTCCCGTCAGGTCGGGTGCGGGATCAGCTGGGGAATTGGTCGTACAGGCGTCGTATTCCCCGCGGTCCTGCGGCGCGCCCGCGTCGCCTTGGGCGCCAGCGTCGGGGTTGTCGACGACCTTGTTGGAGTCTGACTCGCCGCATCCCCAACCAACCGCCACGATGGCGATCATCGGCCAGAGCCATTGGCTGGATCCTTGTCGATTCGACTGGCGCTCGTCTGCTGTAGAGAACGTCCTACCGTACATGATCCACTTCTAGCAGCACGGAAGAGGAGTCGCACCCCCGGTGGACGCGGAATCCATTGGTTCCGCCGGCGCTGGGCTGGGCGCTCCCTCGCGCTCCGCCGTGCGGCCGAACCTGTCCCAGGACGGAATGGGCCGCGATGGGCGAGATGAATTGATAAACTCGCCGGGCTGCTGCCCTATACCCCGTGTTTCCTTGCGTCTCGCTCTTTCTCATCCTCTGGAGGCGTTCCATGATTCGGCTCGCAGGCTCCTTCTGGGCTCTCTTCGTCGTGGTCGTGGTATCGGGCTGCGGGGACGGTGAGTCGTCGCTTGGGCAGCCGTCTTCGTCCGTCGGAGGAACGGGCGGGGTCGGCGGACGTGACGCTGGCTCCGCGGGAGGGGTCGAGTGGCGTTACGCGACGGATGACGAGGGGGTGTTTCCCAAGGATCGGGTGTTGGACGTCCAGGTGACCATGCCCAAGGACGCCTGGGACCGGCTCATCGCCACGGCCAAGCAGGAGATCTGGTCCAGCGCCGAGGTCACCATTGACGGGCAAGATCTGGGCACGGTGGGGTTCCGTCCCAAGGGGGAGTACTCGCTCGATTCCTGCGTCGACGCCACCGGGAAGCTTGTCTGCGACAAGCTCTCCTACAAGCTGAAATTCAACAAGATCAACCCCCAGGGGCGCTTCTATGGCCTCAAGCGACTCGTGCTCAACCAGCTCCCCGACGCATGGAGCGTGTACGCCGAGACCCTGGGCTATCAGATCTTCAACGATTTTGGGATCATCGCACCGCGGACCAGCTACGCACTCCTGTCCGTGAACGGCAAATCCCTGGGCCTTTACCGAGTCGTCGAACCGATCGATGGGCGATTCACTGACCGTCATTTCCCCAATGGGGACGGCAACCTCTACAAGGAGGCTTGGCCAATCACCACCGCGGATTGGTATTTCGACAATGCCCTGGAAACCAACGAAGAGACGGCGTCCAACCAGGACTTCATCGCGTTCTCGGCGGACATGATAGCGGCCTCCGACGAGAACCTACCGCAGACCCTCGGCCAGCACATGGATTTGACCAAGATGCTGGACTACATGGCCGTCGACTACGGGATCGCGAACTGGGACGGGATCACCACGTTCTATGCGGGAGATTGGGGGACGGCCAACCACAACTACTACATGTATCAGGACGTGGCGGGCGGACCCTTCACGCTCATCCCCTGGGACCTGAATGCCATCCTGTTTCTGGACCACTGGCTCGGCAACATCCAGCCCTGGGACACGATGGGCCTCGACTGCGGCACCGCGATCCCGACCCAGGACGGCGAGCTAGGGACGATCCCCGCCACCTGCGATCCGACCATTCGCGCCATTGCCCTGTCCACGGAGGGGTATCATGCGTCGATCCGACGCCTGCTCGACGAGGTGTTCATCGTGGACAGGTTGGGGGAGAAGCTCGACCAGTACAAGCAGCAGGTCGCCGCGGCCATCGCCCACGATCCCATCATTACGTCCGCGGATCTCGAAGGGACTGCCTGGTACCTGAAGGACGCCATCGCCATGCTCCGGAACCGTCTCCAGGCCGTACTGGGCGAAGGCGGAGGCACGACCGTGGGGGGCGACATGGTCCAGAATGTTTGCGAGGCCCTCTGCGCGGCCTCCTCCGCCCTCGAGTGTTACGACGAGGACAACTGCGTCAGCGACCTGGAGACCGAGGTCGTGGCTCCGCTCCTGGCGACGTGCCCGGAAACGACGCTGGAAGCGTATGGGGTCTGCCTGCTCGTACAGGAAAACCCAACGGTCTGCACCAACGGTTCGATCGGACCAAACCCGGACGTGTGCGTCGCCGAGCGGCAGGCAGTTGCGGAATGCTCCAACGCGCCTGGCAACTGAGCGAGGCGGCGGCGGCTGGCGTAACCGGCGAACCAAACATGGGGGCGTCCCCGGCGCCCCCGCGAGCGACTTCTGGGAAGCCCATCCAACTGGGCGGTGCCCCTCCAGGCGGAAATCGTGCATCATCGAGGGGTCTTGGTCGACCGGTCCCCACACCGCCCATTGCCTCGGAGAATACCTGGAAATCGCGGCCGCGCTCGGCTCGCCGGTGTAGCGGTGTTGCTGTCGACCACCACTGGTTATGGTTTTGCGTCAAGTCAGCTGAGCTACGTTCGCGGCGAGGGCGCCGAACAATGCCCGGACCAGGCTGCCATCCGCGCCGAGGTCGAGGGCCGCCTGGGTTACGACCCATTTTTGCCTGGTTCGGACCGGACCATCGCCGTCACCATCGAGCGCCGGGGAGATCGGTTGGCTGGACGGGTCGAGCTCATCGACGCCAAGGGTGAGAGCCACGGCCTGCGCGTGGTGACGACCGATCTCGATCACTGTGTGGATTTGGTGGGGACGCTCGCCCTAACCATCAGCATCGCCATCGATCCGACGAGCGCCGCACCGCCGACCGCACCCCCGGCTGATACTGCGTCGGCAAACCGAGAACCGGCGGGGCCCCCGAAGCCAGCCGCGTCAACTCCGCCAGCGCAGGATGTCACCCACAGACCTCTCCCCCTGGCCGACGCAGCCGCAACGCCAGGGTCGCCGCGGCCGCGAGCCCCGTCCATCCGATGGGCCCTGGGCCTGGGCACGTTCGAATCGATTCGCATCAATCCCGAACTCGCTACCGGTGGCTTGGTATTCGGGGCGGGGCGAGTAGGAAACCTGTCGTTTTCAGCCGACGTGCGAGCCGATCTACCGGTTCGGAACGAGGAGCAGGGCTTCCGCTCGCACACCCTGCTCTCGAACCTCGCCGCTTGCACTCACCAGGGGCCGTTCTTTGGATGCCTGCTGGGCTCGCCCGGCGTGTTTTTCGCTTCGGATGGAAAGCATGGCTCGGCGTTCTTCCTTTTAGCCGGAGGCCGTCTGGGCGGCGAGATGCTGTTCACGGAGGCTCTTGGCCTTCAGCTCCACGCGGATCTGCTCCTTCCCGTCGTCCGGCCGCGCGTCATAGCGAGCTCCGGCAGGACTTGGGACGCCAATGTCCTGGCTGGATCGCTGGGCGCCGTGTCGGTTTGGCATTTTCGGTGATGGATTCGAGCCCCCCATCCCAATCAAGGTTGATGGTCAGGCATTCGCCTGAAACCGTTCCTCTGGAACGGGGCCAAGGCAGACTGGAGTTTTCTGCCCTCTTCGAACGAGAGTTGGAATACGTTTGGAATTCGCTGAGACGTTTGGGTGTCCCACCGCGCGACATCGAGGATCTTGCCCACGATGTCTTTTTCAAGGTGTACCAGCAGCTCGACCGGTATGAGCCCGGGCGCCCGATTCGTCCTTGGTTGTTTGGCTTCGCCGCGCGGGTTGCCTCCGACTATCGACGGCGGGCCCGCAATCGGTTCGAAATCCTCGATGCTCCGTCGGAACCCCACGATCCGCTGCCGAGCGCCCTGGAGCAGCTTGTCAACGCCGAGGCTTTGGCCATGGCAGAGAGCATTCTACAGCAGCTCGCTCTGGCTCCACGTGCCGTCTTCATCCTGCACGAACTGGACGGCTGCCCGATCCCGGAGGTGGCCTTGGCGCTAGGGATCCCGGTTCCCACGGCCTATTCGCGCCTGCGGCTGGCTCGCCAGCAGTTCTCCGCGTCCCTGAACCGACTCAGACTCCGTGGAGGTGTCAGATGAGCGGTCACCGATGGAATGAGGGTGAGGAGGAACTCCTGGGTGCGCTCCGCTCGAACGTGATCGGCCCCACCGACGAGCAGAAGAGACGGCTGAGCGCTCGCCTCGAGCAGAGCGTGTCGGCCCCCCGGGGTTCTGGCAGTGTGGTCCGATTGCAGCGAGCATCGCGTCCGATCCGCCGGGCTCGGTTCTGGGGCATCGCTTTGGCAACCCTGGGCAGCCCCATTCCCCTCGCTGCGGCCTTTGCGACAGGGGGTGTCACCGGCGCCGTGGCGTTTGCCACGTTCGAGCATCTTCGCTCGCCGGCGCCGCAGGTCGAGAACACGGCAAGGCCCAACAAGCCACCAAACCCGCGACCCCACCCTGGTCCTGCCCCGTCTTCTGTCCCATTGCCGGTCCGGGCATTCGAGCCGGTGGTGATACCGCAGGCATCAGCGGCGGCGGACAGGTCGATTGCACTGCCTGCCCCCCTGCGCGGCAGTCCGCCGGTCGATGACACGAGCCCTGTCTCCTCCCCAAGCCCCAAGGAGAGCCTCACCGCTCAACGGACGCTCCTTGACACGGCTCGCGCCGCCCTGCGCCGCGGGGATGGGTCGGGAGCGCTTCTGGCCGTTGAACAGCATGAACAGCTGTATCCGAGCAGCGTCCTTTGCGAGGAGCGCGAGGCCTTGGCCGTCAAGGCGCTGGTTGAAGCCGGGCGCCGCACGGAGGCCGAGGCTCGCGCGACTCGTTTCCGAGCGCGATATCCGAACAGCATCATGCGCTCGGCAATCGACGACCTACTCGGGACGATTCCATGATGGATTCGGCGGCGTCATCCCAATCCATGATTAACCGGCGGCTCCAGGCGCGGTGGACGGGTAACGACATGAAGACATCACTGATTGTCCTTGCGGTGTTCGGGTTGGCGGCGTGCCACGGGAAGATCATCGATCTGAGGGAGGAAGTGGCCGGCAAGTCCGGCGCGTCCCCGGATGAGACCGGAGGCAGCACCGCGGGCTCGAGCGGCAGCACTGCCAGCGAGGGGGGTGCGGGCCAGGGGTCGACACCACAGAGCGGGGGCAACGCGGGCTCTGGGCCGGCAGAGGGGGGCGCTGCGGGTGCATCCGAGGGAGGCGCGGCGGGTTCACCCGAAGGCGGTAGCGCGGGGACCCCCGAGGCGGGCGCTGCGGGAACACCGGAGGGCGGCGCCGCGGGAATGCCGGAAGGCGGCGCCGCGGGTTCACCCGAGGACATCCTGGCCGCTTGCATGGCGAGCAGCAACCTACCGACCGTGGTTGGTACCTGGACCGGCGAATCCGAGTCATTCGGCACCGTCACGGTCGTCATCGATGGAGCCAGTGAGCTCGGCGGGGTCTGTGGAACCGTCGCGCTCGGCACCGATGTCGCGCCGCCTGCTCCAACCGATCCGGAGGTTGGTTGGCCACCGAGCTACCGGGAGGTAGCAGACACAGGCCTCGGAGGCATCCCGTCCCGCTACCACGCCCCTGGCTATCCGTACGCAATCATCAGTGGGGGCGTGGCGAGCACGCGCGCTTTGTTCACCATCGACCAGAACGCGGCCTGGACAGACTGGTGCGAGTTGCAGACACCTGTCGAGGATGCAGACGGCAGCTTTGCCTGTCTCCCCAACACTGGTTATCGGTACCAGGCTGGCAACTGTGCGACTCTGGACCCACTGGTCCCAACGGATTGCGCCAAGGTGCTCCTTTGCATCGATGATCCAGTCTGCAGCTGCGAGGCGTCCGGTTGCTCGGTCATGCCGGGTCGAATCATGTCGTTCGATCTGACGATGGGCGACACGACCGCCGTCGGCACCGTCGGTTATTCCAGCGACACGAAGCCCGTCACACTGACGCGAGTGATCGCGAACCAATAGCACTTCTGCGCCGCAAAGCCGGCGCGTCCAGGGCCAGATAGTACGCCCAGCGGGATGGGCGGTTCGGGTGGTTGGTCCGGCGTAATGACGGACCCATGTCTCTCACGCCCCGGGACGAAGGCCTCGCCGTGCTTAGTCCGGGGCTCGGCGGCGAGTGGAAAGAGAAGGCCGTTCCCAACCGTGGCCTGACCCGCCGTTTCGTACTAAGAGGTGCGCCGATGACAGCTATTACCCTCGACGGCGAAGCCCTGGCCACCCTCGTAAAGCAGGAGTTGAAGGAGAGGATCGCGATCCTTAGCCGAGCCGGCATCACCCCGGGCCTGGGCACTATCCTGGTGGGAGACGACGGCCCGAGTCATCGATACGTCTCGATGAAGCACAAGGACTGCGCCGAGCTCGGGATCCGTTCCTTTGACGAACGCCTGGCGGCGACGGCAAGCGAGGCCGACGTGCGAGCCGTCATCCGACGGCTCAACACCGATCCCGCGGTTCATGCCTTCATCATGCAGTATCCCTTCCCCAAGGGGCTCGACTACGAAAGGCTCCTTTTGGAGGTCTTGCCCGAGAAGGATGCGGACGGTCTGCATCCGGTGAATCTGGGACACCTGGTCATGGGGGTGGATGCGCCGCTGGCCTGCACCCCACGCGGGATCCAGTTGATGTTGGAGCACTACCGGGTGCCCATCGCGGGCAAGCACGTGGTCATCGTGGGTCGCGGGCTGACCATCGGACGCCCTCTGGCCAACCTATTGACGCTCAAGAAGCCCAACGCCAACGCCGCGGTCACCGTCGTGCACACCGGGGTCAAGGATCTCGGCGCGTACACGCGCCAGGCCGACATCATCGTGGCGGCGGCGGGGGTGGCGGGCCTCATCCAGCCCGACATGGTCAAGCCCGGAGCGGCAGTGGTCGCCGCCGGGGTGTCGTTCCGGGACAAGAAGCTGATGAGCGATGTAGCCGAGGAAGTGGCGGCCGTGGCCGGTTGGCTGTCGCCTCGCGTCGGTGGTGTGGGTCCGATGACCCGCGCGCTGCTGCTTTCCAACACGGTAGCCGCCGCCGAACGCAGCCAACGCGCGGTCTCTGGCACGTGATGTTGCCGGCGTGAACGTTCGTGTCTGCGACGGACCAACCATCAGGTGGTCGCGCGATGATACGGGAATTGGATCGGGTTGCCTCGTCCAAGCAGCGGAGCTACGGTCCCCGCATGAATGGCATCAATACTGGCATCGGATCGTTCTTGCTCGCCGCGATGCTGCTGGGTGCGGGTTGTGAGAAGCCCAAGCCATCCGCCCCTGCTGCTGACTTTGCCAAACGCCACGGGTGCCCGGCGAGCCGAGTGGAGACGCTCGAGAACACATCCAATCGGATGCTCGTGACCGGGTGTGGTGAAAGCGAGCTGTACGTGCGCCGCTGCGCGAACCGGACCTTGGCAGCACCGCCGGAAGACAAGCCGCGCCAGCCCCGGAGCGAGGAGGAAGCCAAGTTCTCGCCGGCCACGTCCGCCCCCCCCGACAGCTCGGGATGCGCTTGGTCGCGCGAGCAATAAAGCTTCATCTCTACGGTAATGGGAAGGAGCCGGTGGAAGACCGGCGACGGAGATATTCGGTTCGGCCGATACGGCTCGAACGGAATCGCCGAAGGGAAGAAAGGTCTATTCCCTTGGCGCTTCAGATTTGTCGTGGGGTGAGGCAATAGCGAACCCGTACCGGGCTCCCGCTCTGTGCGGTATCGTTTTCTTGCGCAGAAAGTTGGTCACTTTCCCGCGCCCAAAGAACCGCACGTGGCCTGACGCGACAATTTGGGCGCCGTGGGCGGGTGACACACAGACCGCGAGCATCGCTTCCCTACCCCCGAGGTTTCCCATGCATCCCACCCGTCAACTCGGCCCCACGACGTTGAGTCTTGCCTTGGTGCTCTGTGCCGTCAGCCACGCCTTCGCGCAGAGTGTGACGGTTGATCTCAACGACGCAAAACAAGTGATCCGAGGATACGGGGGCATGAATCATCCAGTCTGGATCAGTGATCTGACCGAAGCCCAGAGGACCACGGCCTTTGGCAACGATCAGGATCAGATGGGATTGAGCATCCTGCGAATCCACGTGGACGAGAATCAGAACAGCTGGAGTCGAGACGTGGCGACGGCCCAGCGAGCCATCGAACTGGGCGCCATCGTGTTCGCCTCGCCCTGGAACCCGCCGTCGGGCATGGCGACTACCATCGACGGACAGAAGCGCGTCAACCCCTCGATGTATGGCGACTACGCTACCCACCTGACCGACTTTTACAACTACATGAAGGACAACGGCGTGGATCTCTATGCCGTATCAATCCAGAACGAACCGGATTACGCCAACGAATGGACTTGGTGGACTGCCGATGGAATCTGCAATTTCATGAGGGACAATGCCGGCTCGCTCCCCTTCCGAGTCATGGCGCCCGAGTCCTTCCAGTATCGAAAGTCGATGTCGGATCCGATACTCAACGACGATGCGGCCCTGGCCAACTTGGACATCCTAGGTGCTCACACCTACGGCACGCAGATTAGGGACTTTCCCTACCCGCTTTTCAAGGAAAAGGGAGCGGGCAAGGAGCTGTGGATGACCGAGGTCTACTATCCCAACAGTGAAGCCAACTCGGCGGATCGGTGGCCCGAGGCGTTGGACGTCGCGTATCACATCCACAGCGCCATGGTGGAGGCGGAGTTCCAGGCCTATGTTTGGTGGTACATCCGCAGGGAGTACGGGCTGATGAAGGACGACGGCCAGATCAGCAAACGCGGCTACAGCATGGTGCATTTCTCCAAGTTCGTCCGCCCGGGATTCGTGCGGGTGGAGGCCACCAAGAGCCCCGCCAACAACGTGTTCGTCTCTGCCTACAAGGGCGAATCCGACGTCGTCATCGTCCTGGTCAACAAGAACTCGTCCTCGCAGACGATTCAGATTGAACTGTCTGGTGGGGACGTCGCCTCGTTCGACCAATTCACCACGTCGGCAAACAAGAACCTGAACGACGAAGGGGCCGTTCAGGCGTCGAACGGCTCACTGTCCGTAACCCTGGAAAGCCAGAGCGTCACCACGCTACACGGTTCGGGTGACGT
>CAZYKT010000097.1:0-16486 GCA_964648165.1 uncultured Polyangiaceae bacterium
ACGCCGCCGTTGCCAACCACGCCGCCGTTGCCAACCACGCCGCCGTTGCCAACCATGCCGCCATTGCCAACCGGGCCGCCGCCGTTGCTGACGGAGTTGCCGCCGGAGCTGGTGACGTCGCTTCCACCAGAATCACCGAGGTTGCCCGCGAAGCCCCCCGTTTCCGAACTCGAGGATGGGTCGGAGCCGCAAGCCGCGACGAAAAACGCCAGCCATGTGCCCGTGATCGACGCTGCTAGTCTGGTCATCCCGAAGTCCCTTTCAAACGGCCCCGTGCACCAGGACACGACTCCTGCGAGGTGAGTCCATGATAGCACCCGGGTTGGCAGCGGAGCGGACTTCCGGCGCGCGAGGGTCGCGGCGAGGCGACCGTTCCGGGCCGCAATGAGTCGAGCGAAAAGCCGGGCCGCTCCCTCAGAGCCAACGCACCCGCTGGGTCGCGCATTGGGCTCTGTCGCCGGAGTTTTTATGGGGGGTGATGAAATGCCCCCCCCATAGATCTGGCAGCGGCGGAGCAGGTCTGGACAACCGACGTGATGGCTAGTGGCGGGGAAACTCCGTTGCCCGTTCGGGATCGTTTCCCGACACACGGGCGCCTCGCCGCGACCGGCCGAAGGCCAGCCCGACAAACAGACCGAAGGCAGCGAGCCAGCCAGAGCCGTGGTGCTGGCTGGCCATGCGACAGCCGCAACCACCGTCGTCAGGAGATCCCTCGTCGGCCGCCTCGGCGTCGACATCCGACAGGCCGCCCACCGCACCAGCGATTCCGCCCGTCGCGAGGGCACCGCCGCCGACGCCGGGTTTGCCTCCCACCGAAGCAGCGCCGCCCATGCCGAGGGACCCGCCCGACGCAGTGCGTCCGCCGATCCCCGTTACACCTCCTGCGGGGGGCGACGCACCTCCGCTCCCCAGAGTCGATCCGCCCGTCGAGAGGCCACCGCCGGCGACCAGCACCGATCCGCCCATGGCGGTGGTTCCGCCGAAGGAGATCGTTCCGCCAGTTGCCAGGACACCACCGGTGGCTTGACCACCCCCCGATCCCGGCATGCCGCCGGTTGGCGCCCCGCCGAAGGAGGGCATGCCGCCAAGCTCCTGTTGACCACCCCCGGCCACACCCCCGTTCGATGCACCGCTTTCACCTCCGGTGGTCGCACCGCCGAGGGATGGCTCGCCCCCATTCTCTGCCACACCGCCTGTTGTCCCGCTGCCCGCCTCTCCGGCTCCACCCCCACCGCCCGCTCCACCGGCGCCCCCGCCGCAGGCCGCGATCTCCGGATCGACGGGACCCGTTTGATCGAGGCCCAAGAAGGGAATGACATAGTCAGCGTTGAATAGCGCGTCCGAAGGTCCGTGATCGCCACCCAGGGACGTGAACGCATCGAGGACGACGGTGCCGCATGAGTCCTGCCATCCTTGCCGCGTCGCATCGTGGTTCCCGAGGCGCACCGTCTCCTCCGAATCCGGATCGGCGCTCAACCCCAGGACATTGGTCCATTCGTCGATGGCCTCCACGTGATTGGGGTATCTGATGGTGTCATCCCCGTCACCGTGAAAGAGCTGCACGCGCGGGCGATGCCCCGTGTAGTCGGGGTACATGGCATCGACGATGGCACCCCACTCCTCTGGAGTGTGCTGCACCTCTCCATTGGCACAGGGGCTGCTCCACCCGCCCCCGGGGTTGTTCGCCGCCCAGCATCCGGCTGGAACCCCGGCAAATGCCGAGCCAGCCTTGAAGATGTCCGGGTAAAGGGCGAGCAGCGCCTCGGTCATCATCCCGCCCGAGGAATCCCCGGTCACGTAGATCCGATCGGGATTGGCGTCGTACTGGCTCAGTGTGTACTCCACCATCTGCACGATCGCCTCGGTGTCACCCCCGCCGTAACGTGTCAGGGCGTTCGTCGAGCCCACGTCCCAGCATCTCCCACTGCCATCCGTATTGGATCCTTGCGGGACGACCATGATGAAGCCGTACTGGTCCGCCGCTTCCACGATGCCACCGTTTCTGGCCTGGCCGAAGACGTCGGAGGCCTTCCCTCCGCAGTAATGGCAAAGGACCAGGATGGGAGGATTGGGAGCCAAGTTGTCAGGTACGTAGATGGACATGGTAACGGTCGACGGGACACCGTCCGCACCCCAGTTGCTGACGGGCTCGAGCGATGCCGCCTGCGCCGGTACGGCCAGGACGAGCCCCGCAAGCCCGACCAAAAGGGCACGAAGGCCCACGAATCGAGGGTTCATCCCGGGCTCCTTGAGATGGGCGCAAAGGCAGAGCATGAGTCGAGTTTGCGGCGACCCCCTGAGATGTGCAGGGGTGTTCTTTCTCTCCCACAGCTCCAAAAGGCCGCCGGGGCTGTGACGCAACGCAGGCGGCATCATTGGCCGGGGCTACGGCGGCCGGAGTTGGCTCGAGGTTACGGGCGTCGCCTGCCGTCAGGACGGCCCGACCGGTCAGAGCGTGTGACGGCTGAGCACCGGCCAGGCGATGCTCGCGTCACCGGGCTCTTCGCGGCCACCTTCCTCGGTGCACAGGATCACCTCCACGCCGCTGGGGCAGCCCGAGTAGGACGAGCAATTGTTGATGTCGGGTTCGGACGCGGCGCCGGTGCAGCCATTGATCTTAGCCCACTTTTCGAAGGTCGCCTGGGCACCCAAAAACGTGATGGACATGTTGGGGACCAGGTTGGAGGGACCTCCTTCGTAGCCCACACGGGAGTCGTCGGTGCCGCGGAACGAGATCTCGGTGATGGGACGCGATGGTTGGCATTCGTCCGCGTTCTGTTCCAGAAGATCGAACGCCGCCGGGGCCACGGCGGCGAACAGGTCGGCAGCCTGGCAGGCCAGGGCGTAGACCATGCCCCCACCGGTTAGCACACCGATGGCATACACCCGGTGCTCATCGATACAGGCCTTCCTTTTGATCTCTGCGACCAAGGCTCGGGCAAAACCGAAATCGTCGGCATCCTCGACGCAGCAGGGGCCCATGTTCCAGCCCGTGCCGATGGGGCCCACCTTGCCGTCCGGAAAGGCCATGATGACGCCCTCTGGATCGGTCACGGCGGGATAGGGTGAACTCGACAGCTCGCCCCAGCCCGTACTGCCGATCCCATGGAAATCCACGATGAGGGGCACCGGTTTGGTGCCGTCGTAGGTCGAAGGAACGTGAAGCACGTAGCTGCGACTCTCCGAGCCAACCGTCAGGCTCAAGCTGCTGTCTCCCGCAGCCAGGGCGGGCGACGGACAGAGCTCTGGTTCGGTGCCCCGTTCGCCAGCGCTACCGTTCCCGGCGCTGCCTGTTTCGGTGATGGCATACACATCGACACGCCCGCAGCCGCTGAACCCGGCGGCGACTGACAGCATGATGACTGGTCCGAGTCCGCCACGCGATGTCATAGCCAGGCTCCGATGGTCAAAGCCGCAGCGAGGTTGGGACGACCCGTGGTGGCAACCACCTCGTCCATGAAGTGTATGGCAACGATCGGCTCGGCCAACTGGGCGTGGCCCGACAGCGCCAAGAAGTAGCGCTCGGAAAGGGGCAGCTCGATCCCCAGGCTCCCGTCCAGCAGGAATGACCACTCATCCCCGGTGTGTCCCTGGCGCGGCAAATCGGCTTGACCCTCGACCGAGGTGTGCAGGGCGCCGATCGAAAGGGCCAAAAAGGGCCGCACCGACTGGTCGGAGCCGAATCGAAAGCGATTGCCCAGGATGGCATATTGCTGGGCCACCCGCGCGTTGCCATCCGTCGTTGCCACGGTGGGGTGGCTTCCCAGACCGGCCAGAGTCGCGTACACCACGAGCCACGAGCGAGCTACCCAGTCGAACCGCGCCATGGGCAAGACCGCAGGGCCTACCCCGTCCAGACTGGTCAGTGCCGATGCACCCAGCTCCAGTCCCAAGCGCCGCAGGGGCTGGGGCGCCTCGATCGGCGGCGGATTGGGGGGGGGCGAGCTCACGACGGGCTCGTGCGTTTTTACCATGTCCTTCACGAGGAAGGTGGAGCGGAGGAACTCGACGGTGCGAATGGCCAGCCGCTCCGAGGGGTTTGCTGCGGTCGGTTCCAGGACAACTTTGGAATACTCCAGTCTTCGTGGCGATCTCTCCACGACCCAGACGTTGGCCGCAACCGGCGCCGTGGATCCCTCCACCTCGATGACGGCGTCGAACCGGCTCTCGGAAGCAACCCGCTCCAACCAGGCCCACGACTCGTCGGAGTCTGCGCCGAAGTTCCGGGGGCGCCCCAGCAGCCTCACCTCCAAGCCGACTGACAGCAATTCCCCATGAAGCCGTGACAGCGCCTCTGTCAACGCGGGGTTCGACCGCGGTAAGCGCAGGATGGCGACGGTCCCCGCCCACACCGGAGCAGCCCACAACAGCAGGAGCAACGACAGGATGGTCAGTCGCAAGGGATGCACGGAAATCGGTCAGGGAACGCGAAGCAGGGCCCGCGCCGATCCAGCATAGCTTCCCTTGGGGAAACGACGGAGGTATTCCTGGGCGATGGGTCGCGCCTGCGCGGGCCCCCCGCTCTGGTTGGTCAGGGTCATCTTCCGTCCCAGCGCCTCCGCGGCATAGGGGCCGGTGGGGGCTCGCCCCAGATACTCATCGTACCGAGCAATGGCCCGGGCCACCCCGGCGCCTCGAGATTCCTCCACTCGACCCAGCAAGAAGACCGCGTCCAGGGCCCGAGGCGAATTGGGGAAGCGGCGGCGCTGTGCCAAAAGGGCAAGATAGGCCAGATCGGCCCGGCGTCGATAGCGAGCCGCGTCGGCCAGGGCGAACAGATCCTCGCTGGATGCTCCGCTCAATGCTGCGTCCACCCCGGTGCGATCGACCTTCTCCAGGATACGGTCCCAATTGCCACTTGCCAGGTCATTGGCCCATCCGCGCTCACTGCCGACCTTGGCGTCAGCCAACGGGATGGGCGAGGGCGTTGTCGACGGGCCTGGTTCGACGGGGGTGACCTGCGCAGTCGAAGGCAGCGGTCCGCTCGGAGCCGTTGCCGAGGGTTGGGGAGCATCAAAAGCTCGGGCCAGAGCGTCATCCGGCGGCGCCTCGGTGATCAACGTCTCCCCTTTGGGCAGGCTGACAACCAACCGCTGACCAGCCCGGAGCGCCAACTCTCCACCCGAAACCGGGCCGCTCACCATAACGCGACCCCGTCTGAGCTGGAGTTCGAACCGCTCGCTGGTTGGATCCCAAGAAACCACAAAGATGGTTCCCTTGACCGTGACCAGGAAGGGTCCAACCTCGACCAGCCAACGCCGCGCACTGCCCTTGCTGACCTGGAACGATGCGGTCCCGTTCTCGATGGCCATCCGGGCCCCTTCGGGGTTGACGGAACGGAGCCGACCGCGTGTCCCCGGCATCAGAAGGAACTGGCTCCCCTCGTTGAACAGCAATTTGATCCCGGTCCGTCCGGTTTCGCCCAGATAGCCTCCCTCGAGGACGCGTCCGCCCTCGATCTGGTATGCCAAAACCGGCGTTCGGGGCGGGGAGATTGGCTGGCGGTTGAGCGAAACGACCCGTTGGGTCACGACCGCCAACACCACCATCGCTGCTGCGACCAGCGACCAACGCACCAGGCCCCGGTGACGAACTCGGCGTGAAGCAATACGGGCGTACAGCGAGTTCAGTCCCTGGTCGAGCTCGGCCTTGGTGGGTCGGCCCACGCCGTTGCGTTGGAGCTCCGTCAGCGAGGTCAGAAACCGGGAGTCGGTTGGTTCGTGGGACGTTGAGGTCATAGCCTCCCCCCCTCCTTGCCGATGAGACCGACCAGACCAGGATCGGCGTCGATCCAACGCGCAAGCCGGTTCGACGCATACACCATGGAACGTTTCACCGTGGACGTCGAAATCCCAAGGTGAGTAGCGATCTCCTCGACGGTCATGGATTCCATGCGTCGCAGCACGAACACCAGCCGATCGCGCGGTGTCAGGCGATCGAGCAGGGTGTGGAACCTTCGCAAGAGATCCCGCGACTCCACGTCCAGCGAACGACTCCCCACCTCGACGAGTACCTCGGGCTGATCAAACAGCAGCCAGGAACGCAGCTTCTTCTTGCGGAGTTCGGTCCGAAGCGAACGGATGGCAAAAGAGTAGATGAAGCTGCGCAGGCGGTCAGGCTCCCGGAGCGTCTTGGCCTTGCGGAACACGCGGTAGAAGACCTCTTGACCGACATCCTCGGCCTCTGACTTGGAACCCAGGCAGCGCTCCGCCATCATCAGCACCATCGGCGCAAAGCGGTGCCACGTCTCCGCGACGGCCCAGGCCTCGCCAGCCACCAGCCCCCTTGCCAGCTCGCCGTCGCTGGTATCGCGCTTTTCCCGGTCGACGACCAGGGACAGCGAGACTTGAGAACGGCGAGCGGCCATGAGCTTCGGTGGATTCGGGGGATGTGCAGCAGTCGCGGTAGCGACCGGAGACCGGTTCATTTTTCCTTCGAGCGCCCGGTTGCGGCGCTCTGCGCACAAACTACCACGCCGATCTTGGTCGCGCGACCGGGGTAATTAACTGCAGTAATCCGACCCAAACCCGCCTGGGGTGCACTTTATCTCATCGGCTGTCGTTGGAACATTTTCCAGGCGGTTTCGGCCACGTTGAAATGGAGGGCGTTGCCGTACGGTGAGTGATCCACGTCGGGCAGGGAGCAAAGGTCGGTTTCCACGTCATCTCCGCATTGGGTGTAGCTTTCACAGTACGTATCGATCACCGTCGATGTGTCCGAACACTGATTGATGTCCATCCAGAGCCGAAGCGAGCCCAGCGCTCCAGGTGACTCGTACTGCCCGCCCGGGGGACCCACGATCCCACCCTCGTAGGGCTCCAGCGAATCGGCGGTTCCGCGGACCTCCATCATCGAAATGGGACGGGTGGGTTCGCAGGGTTGGGTCCGCAGATCGGTCGCGGTGGGTGCAATGGCGGCAATGACATCGGCCGCGTCACAGCCCAGACGATGTGCCAGCCCCCCTCCGTTGGAGAAGCCAGAGGCGAAGACGCGTCTCTCGTCGACGCAGATCCGCGTCCCCAGATCCTCGATGATCGCCCTGATGAAGCCTACGTCGTCGATACGTTCTGCCCCCGCCGTGCCGCAGCAGGTGTCGTCCACGTTCCAGTATCCGTCGATTCCGTCGGGGTACACGGTCAGGAAACCCTCGCGCTCGGCCACGGCATCCCACCCGCTCATTCCCTGCTGCTGCGATCCATTACCGCTAGCGCCGTGCAGATCCAGGACCACGGCGACCGGTTCGTTGCCCGTCAAGCCATTGGGCACATGCACGATGAAGCGGCGAGAGCGCCCGCCGTGTTGCAGGTCGAGCTGGTGGTCGCCCGCGGCCAATGGGGACTGTACCGGTTCACAGGTGATGGGCGCGGAGCCCGCCTGGCCACCATTTTCGCTGGCTCCTGCATCGCCGGTCGCGCCGCCGCTGGTCGAGGCGCCGCTGACCGCGAGGGTTCCAGCGCCGCCCGCCACGCCGCCGTTCGTCGAAGGGCCGCCGCTCACTGGCGCTCCGGCATCGCTGGTCGTTCCGGCACTGGTCGAGGCGCCGCTGACCGCAAGGGCTCCCCCGTCGCCGGTCGTTCCACCGCTCGTCGTGGAGCCGCCGACACCGGGGGCGCCGCCATGGCCGGTCACGCCGCCGCTCAGCGGCGCGCCGCCGTCGCCCTGGACCCCGCCGCTCACCGGGATTCCGCCGGTGGCCGGTGTTCCGCCGGTGGCCGGTGTTCCGCCAGCGGTCGGTGAACCCCCGGAACTGGCTGAGCCTCCCCCGCTCGGTGTCCCGCCGAGGCCCGTTCCGCCTCGCCCCACCGCGCCACCGCTCGGTGGGTTCCCACCGAGGGCGCTCGAGCCCCCAGAGCCCGTCCAGTCACTCGCGCCTTGACCAGTTATGTCTGCACCAGCCGCGCTCGTATCCGCAGGATCCGTCCCCGAGCTGCAGGCACCGAGCCCGAGGGCAAGTAGGGCGACCACCTGGACGTTCCGCATCGTGTCTCTCTCCTCGACCGCCCTCGGCGTGGCACCGAAGACTCGAACTGGCAGACGTCGTGTCGCGCCAGTTCGGTTCATCTTCTCGGCGGGGCAGCCCGTCGGCCGGGATGCCGCTCATCCGGGCCAGCTCGTCGCCGCGAACCAGACGAGCGACTATTCCTTCCCGTCCGGCGATGCGTGGGGCGGGCAATCCTTGAGTCCCAGTTCTGCGCACAGGCGAGACAGTCCCAGGAGGAGGGGCCTGTTCACGATATTGCCACCGAGGCGATGCTGGGCAGGGATGTGCGGATCCGCAACCAAGGTGCTGCACTCGTCCCCCACTTCGACCACGGCCTGCTCCCGTCCCAGCTTGTCACGGAACGAGTAGCGATGGTGCTCGTCGTGGCAGGTCACAGAAGACGTGTAGTTTTCCGGAGCGTTGAGCAGCTCGATCAGGCGCTCGACCTGTTTGGGGTTCAACGTGGCGACGTCGTTCAGCTCGGCCCCTTCACCCCCGTCGTACCGAACCTCTTGAAGGACGACGCGCTCTGGCGCAAGCGGAGGGAAGCGGGGCAGGACCGAAGGGGGGCTGTCGCTCGTGCAGTCGGTCTGGGGCCAGGGCAGCTGTTGTGCCGGTATCCTGCCCACCAGCGTGCGCAGCTCGGAGCTCGCAGCGGTCCAGCAATGGAGCTCTCCCTTCCCGTCGATGGCGCAGCGCTCCGACCCGTTGCCGGTCAAGTGCGACAACGGGCCCGTTTGGCTGAATAGCTGCCCATTGTGCCAATAGCCGTCTTGCAGGTACGACCATCCCAGGCAATGAACGCCCTGCTGGTCCGTGTAGCACAGGCTCGGATCGGACCCGATGCTGTCGATCTGGCACCGTCCCATTCGACGGGGCTCGTACGTGAAAGCTCGCTCGTCTTCGAAGGCGTGACCCCAGCACCAAAGCCCGCTGGATTTTGACCAGAGGCACTGCCCGTTGACCGCCTGGACGTCCCTGGGTGCCAGAAGGGGTGTTGCGCGCGACAGGTGGGGCGGCGTGTTGTAGGGGCGACCCTGCTCAAAGGGAGCATTGTTGCCCCAACAGTAGAGCGTGCCACTCTCGAGGATGCTGCAGGCATGGGCCGAGGCGACGCTCAACCACCGGGTCTTGGCCAGGGTTTTGCCCGTCGCAGTCACGACCGGTCGTGGTTGCGACGAATCAACCAAATCCCCCGTACCGAGTTGCCCCAGGTCGTTCTTTCCCCAGCAATACACCTTACGATCCCGCCCCACCAGGCAGCCGAAACCGGCACCCAACCCCATATCCGCCACCTCGCGCGCGACGAGGTTCGGCTCGGTGCTGCAGGGCAGGGGGGGGCCGCTGGTGCTGGTTCCGCACACGGCGAGATCGGCTCGCCATGGCAGCTGACCGAAGCAGTACAACGAACCGTCGTTCAACAGGGCGCAGGTGGTGGCACCAAAGGCGGTGACCTTGCTCACGTCATGCAGGCCGCCGACCACCATGGGTCCGGCGTAGGCTCGCCGAATCGGGAGCCCCAATTGATCCGCGGCGTTCTCTCCCCAACAGCGCAGGGTGCCGTCGTCGACCAGGACACAGCGATGAGCATCACCGACGGCAACGTCCTTGACGTGGTGCAGTGCCGCCAGATCCCCCAACGATACCCGCACCAGGGCCGGCTCGTCGAAGCGAAGGTCGGGCTGCCCGAGTCGCCCGAACAGGTTGTCCTTCCCCCAGCACCAACCGACGCCGTCGGCCGTGGCGCAAGCGTGATCGGCGCCCATGCTGACGCTGCTCGGAATGACGCCTTGGGGCAGGACCTCCTGCGCCAAGGCGACGGCCTGGTCGCGGTCGCCACCCGAAGGCAACGGGACGCATTGCGCGCCCTGTTCGGTCAGGGCGCAGATGCCGTCGGGGCTCCCGGTCAGATGCTTCACCGCCGAGCCGAGTCTCTTGGCCAGTGGACGGTCCTCGTTCGGTCCGCGCCAACAGCGGACCTGCCCGGATTGCAGCAAGGCACAGACCGCGTCACCCCCTGCGACCATCTCAGCAACGTTTCCTTGTCGGAGGGTGATGCGGGTCTCGGTCCGCGATCGCCAGCAGGCCGCGTCCCCATTCCCGTCCAAGGTGCAGGCCAGAGACGAACTCATGACGATGCGCTGTGCCCCTGGCACGTGCAGGGTGCCCGAGGGATAGCCCTCGATATCCCAACAGGATATGCGGTGATCCGCAGGCAGGACACAGAACTGGTTCCAGCTTGCCGCGACGTCGAGCACGTCCCGTTCGGCCCACCGCCGCGGAGACTCGAAGCGGTCGAACTTGCCGTCTTTGCCCTGGCTCCCCCAGTAGTGCAGCGCTCCTTGCGCCGTTACGGCGAAGAATCGCTCATAAGCTCCCACCAGCTTGGACACGTCGGCAATCGGCATCTGTCGGGGCCAGCTGTCGTCGGGTCCGCTCGTCCCCGAATGGGGCTCGCCCCAGCACCACACGCTCTGGTCCTCGAGCAGCGCACAGCTGGCCCAGAGGGCCGTCTCCAGATGCCGGATGGCCAGCTCCGGAGTGCAGGATGAGCCAGCACCCCTTGACTCTGCCTCACAGCGCTCGACGGTGGGCTTGGCGCCGACCGGGAAGACATTCAGGTTCAGGCGCGGCGTCGGCCACGTCGGGAGCTCGGGGTGCGCGGCGTTTCGAGTGGTGGCGGCTGATTGCGATGTCGGTTGGGGACCTGGGGCCGCGCATCCGCCCAGGGTTCCGAGGGTCAGCAGAGCAGCCAGCCATTTGTCCACCGTCCGTAATCTGACACCCGCCGTGGCCAAGGGTTCTCCACGCCCCGTCCGCCAGGGTTTCCTGGCTGACCCGAGCTGCGCAACGCAGGGGTCACCCCGAGTGAGGCCCTGGTTGGACCAGGGCGCGAAGGGGTTGCCGCACGCCCCGATGTGATCCTCGGGACTGGTCCGCAAGATCAGACAAGCGCTCACCGGAGCTCGCGGAAACGTTGACGAATATCGATCCCGTTGACGCGGCAATCCACGGCGGGTGACCCTGTGCGTTGGACGCCCGGCGCGGTGCACGGGACAGCCGCGCTTCGCCCCGCGGACGGCTTGGCCAGAACGGTCGTTCGCGTCGTCACGTTACTGCCCCGTCCAAACCAAAAAAGAGGGAGCCGGTTCGAATGCCATACGATGAAAACTTCCTGGGGGTATGCCTACCACTTCCCGTCGCCAAACCCAGTCGTGACGGTGCCATCCTGCGTCGTGAGGAGCTCACCAACCGAGTGTTGGCGGAGTACCCGACCTACGCCGTCGTAACGGACACCAACAAGCGATCACCGGTATACGTCGTGGCTCTGATCGATCAACAGCAGATGAAAAAGACGTCGCGCACCGACAAGTGGAGGATCGACACCCGCATTGGTGACGACTTCCAGCTCGACGACTCCTACTACGTGCGCAACATGTGGGATCGCGGGCACATGGCCCGACGGGAGAGTGCCGGGTGGGGCAGGACCCAGCGCGACGCACAAAAGGCCTCGGATCAGACCTTCTATCACGCCAACGCATGTCTTCAGCACGAGAACGTCAACCAGGACGAGTGGCTGGCACTTGAGGACTGGGTGCAGAACCTGGAAATCGCCAAGGATGGCAAGATCGTCGTCTTCGCGGGGCCGGTTTATGGGGAGTCACCGCGAACGGTCAAGCCGAGCGGGAAGGTCCCCGCCGAGGTTCCGGCCGCTTTTTTCAAGATCGTCGCCTTCGTCAACAACGGATCAAAGGACGCCCAGCAAGCCAATCAGTTGGACGTGCGAGCCTTCCTCATGTACCAGGACGCGGCCGCAGTTGCCGACAAGGCCGGGCGCAAGGTGTTCGAGTTCCAGAAATACCAGGTAACGGTTCGGGAGATCGAGGAGCTCACCGACCTCGAGTTTCCCGACCAGGTCTACGAACGAAACCCACTATTTTACCACCCCAACGAGCGGGCCGCGGAGCTGAAGATTACCTCGTTTCCCGAGCGAGTCGACGTCAACTCCAAGGACGATCTGATCGGCCATGACAAGACGCGTACGGCGGTCCGCGACGACGATATCCAAGTCTACCTGGCCGCGGCCCATGTGGCTCCTGAACGCCACGGGGAGGAATGGGTGTCAATTCTCAACCTGGAGACCAAGCCCATCGATCTGGCGGGATGGAAGCTGCGGGACCGGCAGAAGCAGGAGGCGATCCTCAGCGGGGTGCTGCAACCCGGACAGGCCAAGGCTTTCACGGCCAGTGATGGCCTCGGTCCCGTTTCTCTTCCTAACGATGGCGGGCTCATCATCTTGCTCAACGAGCAGGACGAACAGGTTGATCGGGTCGACTACACGAAACAGGACGTCAAGCGGGCGAAGGACAGGAACGACAAGCAGCTTCCGATCTTCTTCGCCACCTATCGGTGGTAGCCATCGCCTGGTCGAAACCGTCGACTCCTTTTGACGCTGTGGACCGCGCTGGTCGACCAGAAGAGAGTCGTCTGTGCTCTGGTGATATGCCGAGAGCGGCGCAAGAACGGGTCAGGTCATCATCGCTCTTGCTCCCTCGGAGGCGGGGGGGGAAACCGTGAGTCATCACGGAGACGTTTCCAGGAGTGCAGCCGTGTCGGCCGAAACGCTTGCCCACCACCTTTCCCCACACAGCTAAGCGGCACCACGACGAGCCACGGACCATGGTAGTATCAGCGTTTAACCGAGAGGACGCTCCATCCCATGGCCCTTTACTCCGATTGGTCTCGTTGTGCTTCGATGGTTGGCCTTTGCGTCGCGTTGACGGGGTGTTCGAGTGACGACACCGACGGCAATGGCTCCACGGATTCGGGTGGGGAGGCCGGAACGCCGACGATGGGCGGCGAGACCGCGGCGGGTGGCGCTGCGGGTGCGACCAAGGGCGGCGCGTCGTCGGGCGGCGCTGCCTCCGGCGGGCGGAGCGAGACGTCCGGCGGTTCGTCCTCGGGTGGGCGCTACTCTGGTGGTGGTGGCGCAGGAACGGCTCAGGGCGGCTCGTCGGGGGGGGATACCGGTGCAGGTGGACAGAGCGCGATTGCGGGAGGTGCGGATTCGGGTGGGCAGAGCGCCACGGTCGGTGGTTCGTCCTTGGGTGGACAGGGCAGTGGTGGCAGCGTCACGAGCGGTGGCGCCGCGGGTGCGGCGGAGGGCGGCCAAGGCAGCGGCGGGATGGATGCGAGCGGTGGCTCCGCGGGTTCACTCGGGGCGGGCGCGCCGTCGGGCGGCGCCGGTGCCGGTGGGCAGAGCCCTTCCGAGGGTGGGAGCAGTGGCGCTGCGGCAGGCGACGGCGGCTCGCAACTTCTCGGGGGCAGCGCCGGGTCAGCGGGTGTTCCCTCCGCGGGCGGTGGCGATGCAACGGGTGGCGTCGCGGAGCAAGGGGGCAATGCGGGGACCGCTGGCTCGGAGCCCATCGCAGGATCAACCAGCGTGGCGGGTGGTCCGCCCCAGCCGCTGTGCGAGCCTCAGCAAACGCTCAAGGCTGCGGCGG
Organism: uncultured Polyangiaceae bacterium; assembly: GCA_964648165.1. GTDB lineage: Bacteria > Myxococcota_A > Polyangia > Polyangiales > Polyangiaceae > FEN-1139. Next base: position 13,486 of record CAZYKT010000097.1, read on the forward strand.
ATTGCTCGGGTCGGTTGGTGGGGGCTGCTCTTTCGACGCAGCACATCGGGGAGAATGCCTACGCCACTGCCGCCCGGGAGCACAACTACGTGACCCCCGAGAACGAGATGAAATGGCAGGAAATCGAGGGGGAGCGGAACCAGTTCACGTTCGGGCCGGCAAACCAGATCGTCGATTTCGCCGAAGCAAACGGGATGAAGGTCAAGGGCCACGCCCTGGTCTGGCACAACCAGCTGCCCCAGTGGGTGCGTAGTCTGACCGACCCCGACGAGGTCCGTTCCGTGATGCTCAATCACATCACCACCATCGTGGAGGAGTATCGCGGACGCGTGGCGGCCTGGGACGTCGTCAACGAGCTCTGGCAGAACGAAGAGACCTGGACCAACGGCCCCGCCCTGCGCGACTACGTGTTCCCGAACGTTCTGGGTCCTGGCTTCATCGACGAGGCGTACGAAGCCGCGCACGAGGCGGATCCAGACGCCAAGCTGTACTACAACGACTATCGGGCCGAGGGCCTCAACGCGAAATCCGACGCCATCTACGAGATGGTACAGGCCATGGTGGAGCGGGGCGTTCCCCTGCACGGGGTAGGTTTGCAGATGCACCAGGGGGCACCCAACGGAACCATCCCGCTCGCCGAGATCGTGGCCAACATGCAGCGCATCGCCGATCTTGGCCTGGAGGTGCTCATCAGCGAGATGGACATCCATGTTTGCGCCGGGCAAACCCCGGAGCAACAGCGCGAGGAGTACCACGGGATCATTGCGGCTTGCGTGGCGCAGCCCGCGTGCACCGCCGTGACGTTCTGGGGGATTACCGATCGCTACTCGTGGCTCAAGAACGAGGATGACACGGGGTGCCCGGTCGGGCGAGACCCGGCCGGGCTGCTCTGGGATCCGGACTACGAGAAGAAACCCGCCTACTTCGGGGTGATGGATGCCTTGACTGGGCGGTGAGGGGGGCGTCGCCTGGGTCCGCTACCTCACCGTTGAACCCGCAGGTCGAATCGATCCAGATTCATCACCTTGGTCCAGGCCGCTACGAAATCGCGAACGAACTTGGTCTGTCCGTCCGAACTGGCATAGACCTCGGCCAGGGCGCGAAGCTGCGAGTTGGAGCCAAAGACCAGGTCGACCCGGGTGCCCGTCCACCGGGGCTCACCCGTCTTGCGGCAACGGCCCTCAAAAAGCTCCTTGGCTTCGTTGAGCGGCTTCCACTCCGTGCCCATGTCCAACAGGTTCACGAAAAAGTCGTTGGTCAGCGCCTCGGGGCGCTTGGTGAACACGCCATGCTGGGTCTGTCCGACGTTGGTTCCGAGCACTCGCATCCCGCCCACCAGGACCGTCATCTCCGGCGCGGTGAGCGTCAAGAGCTGGGCCTTGTCGACCAGCAACTCCTCGGGCGAGACGGCATAACGGGCCTTCTGGTAGTTCCGGAAGCCGTCCGCTGCGGGCTCCAGAAAAGCAAAAGACTGGACATCGGTTTGTTCCTGGGAAGCATCCATGCGCCCCGGCGTGAAGGGAACCGTGACCTGGTTACCCGCGTTCTTCGCGGCCTGTTCGATGCCAGCGCAACCGCCCAACACGATCAGATCGGCCAGTGACACCTTCTTGCCGTGGGCCCCCGTTCGATTGAATTCATCCTGGATCGCCTGCAGAGCCTCGAGCACCTTTTTGAGTTGCTGGGGCTGATTGACCTCCCAGTCCTTCTGGGGGTCGAGCCGAATCCGTGCGCCGTTGGCCCCTCCCCGCTTGTCCGAGCCGCGGAAGGTGGATGCCGACGCCCAGGCCGTCGAGACCAGCTCGGATACCGACAGCCCGGACGCCAGGATCTTCGCCTTGAGCGCGGCCATGTCCTGCTCGTCGATCAGGGGGTGGTCGAGCGCGGGGATGGGATCCTGCCAGACGAGCTCTTCCTTCGGTACCTCGGGACCGAGGTAGCGTGCGCGCGGACCCATGTCGCGGTGGGTCAGCTTGAACCAGGCCTTCGCGAAGGCGGCCTCGAACTCGTCTGGATGTTCGTAGAAGCGTCGTGAGATCTTCTCGTAGGCGGGATCGAAGCGCAGTGACAGATCCGTGGTCAGCATGGACGGAGGATGGCGCTTGTTCGGATCATGCGCGTCAGGGACGGTATTGGCGCCGGCGCCGCCCTTGGGCACCCATTGTTGGGCTCCTGCTGGGCTCTTGGTCAGCTCCCATTCGTAACCGAACAGGTTCCAGAAGAAGTTGCTGCTCCACCGCGTCGGAGTGGTGGTCCAAGTGACCTCCAGACCGCTGGTGATCGTGTCACCCCCCTTGCCGGTCCCGAAGCTGCTCTTCCAGCCCAGTCCCTGCTCCTCGAGGCCAGCCGCCTCCGGAGCGGGCCCCACGTGCGAGGCCGGGCCTGCGCCATGGGTTTTGCCAAAGCTGTGGCCACCCGCGATGAGGGCCACGGTCTCCTCGTCGTTCATGGCCATACGCGCGAAGGTCTCGCGGATGTCCTTGGCCGCGGCGAGCGGATCCGGAACGCCATTGGGGCCCTCCGGGTTGACGTAGATGAGACCCATCTGCACGGCCGCCAGAGGATTCTCGAGAGCGCGCCCATCCGGGCGGCGCTCGTGACCTCCCAACCAGGTCTTCTCGCTACCCCAGTAGATGTCCTGGTCGGGTTCCCAGACGTCCTCGCGACCACCGGCGAATCCGAAGGTGCGAAAGCCCATCGTCTCCAGCGCCACGTTGCCGGTCAGGATCATCAGATCCGCCCAGGAGATCCGCTGCCCGTACTTCTGCTTGATGGGCCACAACAGGCGACGCGCCTTGTCCAGGTTCACGTTGTCCGGCCAGCTGTTGAGAGGGGCGAAGCGCTGCTGGCCTCGGCCGCCGCCGCCGCGCCCGTCGCCGGTGCGATAGGTGCCGGCGCTGTGCCAGGCCATGCGGATGAACAGCGGCCCATAATGACCGAAATCTGCCGGCCAGAAGCCTTGGGAATCGGTCATCAACGTGGCCAGATCCCGCTTCAAGGC
>CAZYKT010000098.1:0-10052 GCA_964648165.1 uncultured Polyangiaceae bacterium
AGCATGGCGCCCTGGGGATCGTCGGGGAGACCGAGGTTCACCTTGTGAAGGCTTGGGTCGATTTCGCCGGGGCCGCCGTCGCGCAGGGAGGCCTCGGAGGCCAGGGCCGCCTCGCGATCCTTCTCCATCTGTTCTCGGACTCGTTCCGCGCGTTGCCGTGCCGCGTCGCTCGAGCTGCAGCCGAAAACCACCAGGGTGGCTACAGTGGTGACGCACAGGGTCACCAAGGAGCAAAACCCGGGGAACGAGCGGGGGTTGTTCATGATGTGTGGGGCGCCTCGGGGGCCGAGGCGCGCCGGAAGTATGAGGCACGCCCCGTTGTGCGGTAAAGCGTCAGGCGGGGCCCATCCCGGTGAACCCCAAGCCTTTCGGGATGATACCGGAATGGTTTCGGCTGATACGCGAATGGGGGTGGGGGTCGAACAATGGTGATGGCCGGCACCAAGAAACGTTGTCGCAAAAATTCCGTGTGAACCGGAAATGATTCCTTCTGGCGCGGCGCTAGGGATGTGTCGTACCTATTGGTACTGCCGTGCAACCCGTACCCGACCTGGGCGATTGCTGCTACCCCTACCAGGACCCGGACCTGCCGATAGAGGTGCGCGTTCAGGATCTGGTTTCGCGTCTCGATCCGATCGAGAAGGCGTCGTTGATGGTGCACGAAGCAGCTGCCATCGAACGTTTGGGGATCCCCCGCTACGTGTGGTGGAACGAGTGTCTGCACGGCGTGGCGCGGGCCGGGGTCGCCACCGTGTTCCCGCAAGCCATTGGGCTGGCGGCGACGTTCAGCGAGAAGCGAATCCATCGGGTTGCCACCGCGATCTCCGACGAGGCGCGAGCCAAGCACCACGAGTACGTTCGCCAGGGCGATCGCGGGATGTACAAGGGGCTGACGTTCTGGTCGCCCAACATCAACATCTTCAGGGATCCGCGCTGGGGCCGTGGTCACGAGACCTACGGGGAGTGTCCATTCTTGACCGGGCGACTGGGCGTGGCGTTCTGCCGCGGGTTGCAGGGTGACGACCCGCGATATCTCAAGGTCGTCGCGACCCCCAAACACTTCGCTGTCCACAGTGGGCCGGAGGCCCTGCGACACCGCTTCGATGCGGTGGTCAGCGAGAAGGACCTTCGTGAGACCTATCTGCCTGCCTTCCACGCTTGCATCGTGGAGGGCCAGGCCCAGAGCATCATGGGCGCCTACAATCGCACCAATCACGTGCCCTGCTGTGGGAGCCCGTATCTGTTGGATGAGATCCTGCGCCAGGAGTGGGGATTTCAGGGCTATGTGGTCAGTGATTGCTGGGCGCTGCGTGACATCCACCAGAACCACCAGGTGACCAACAGCTTCGAGGAGTCCGCCGCGCTCGCCCTCCAGGCGGGCTGTGATCTGAATTGTGGTTGCACCTTCGAGCACATCCCGAGCGCGCTGGAACAGGGGTTGCTCACCGAGGAACAAATCGACCGCAGCCTTTCGCGGCTGTTCACCGCGCAGATGCGCCTGGGCTTGTTCGATCCGCCCGAGCGGGTTCCCTACGCATCCATTCCCTATGAGGTCAACGACTCGGAGGCCCACCGGCGATTGGCCCTGGCGACTGCCCGGGAGTCGATGGTCCTGCTGCAGAATCGCGGCAACCTGCTGCCCTTGCGCAACGACCTGGGGAGCATCGCCGTGATCGGTCCCAACGCCGACGATCCCTCGGTCCTTCTGGCCAACTACTTCGGGATGCCGTCGCGCTCGGTGACACCGCTGGCCGGCATTCGAGCCGCCGTTTCCGAGCGGACCAAGGTCTGGTACACCCAGGGATGCAAACGGACCGGAACCGTCATGGATGGGCTGGGGCGCGCCGGCATTCTGTCCGAAGCGATGAGCATGGCTCAGCGCGCCGACGTCATCGTGTTGGTGCTTGGACTAGATGCCGAGATCGAGGGCGAACAGGGTGATGCCAACAACTCCGAAGCCTCGGGGGACAAGACGGACCTTTCCCTGCCGGGATTGCAGGAAAGGCTGATCGAAGACTTGGCAACCCTGGGTAAGCCCATGGTGATGGTCCTGTTGGCGGGCAGCCCGGTCGTGAGCCACGTGGCTCAGGCCAAGGTGGATGCCATTCTGGATGCGTTCTACCCCGGCGAAGAGGGTGGGACGGCCATCGCCGAGGTGCTGTTCGGTGCATACAACCCGGCGGGGCGATTGCCCATCACGTTCCCGCGGTCCATTCGCGACGTTCCCGAATTCGAGGACTACAGCATGGAGGGGCGCACCTACCGCTTCCTCCACAAAGAGCCCATCTATCCGTTCGGGTTCGGGCTGTCCTATTCCCGTTTTCAGTACACCAACGCCAGCCTTTCCGCTGCCTCGATCGGGACCGAACAGAGTGTCGAGGTTTCGGTGACCGTTCAGAACGTGGGCAAGCGAGCTGGGGACGAGGTGGTTCAGCTGTACGTCAAGGATCTGGAGGCGAGCTGCCGGGTGGCGCATCACGAGCTGCGCGGGTTCACGCGCGTCAGCCTGGCTCCCGGGGAAGCGCGCCGGATCGCCTTTTCGCTGTCTCCGCGGGATCTCAGTCTGATCGATGAAACGGGTCAGCGCGTCCTGGAACCGGGGCATTTCCGAATCAGCGTGGGCGGCAGCCAACCGGATCCCCGCAGCGTGGCCCTGCTGGGTCAGGCGCCTCTGGAGCTAGGGTTGGAGGTGGTTGGCGAACGGCGCAGGCTTCCCTACTGAGGCGACCGCCTTGCTCCGGCCTCACCGCTTCGAAAATCCGGTCCTGTCAGGGTTCCATCCCGATCCCAGCCTGTGTCGCGCGGGCGATCGTTTCATCCTGGCCACCAGCAGCTTCGAGTATTTCCCGGGCGTACCCCTGTTCGAGAGCCGTGATCTGGTGCACTGGCGTGCCATCGGGCATGCCCTGCACCGCAATAGCCAGCTGGATCTGAGCCAGATCCCGAGTTCGCAGGGGATCTACGCCCCCACGATTCGCTATGATCACGGGCGCTTCTACCTGGTCACGACCCTGGTTGGGGGCAAGGGCAATCTGTTGGTTACTGCCCGTCGACCTGAAGGACCCTGGTCCGAACCCGTCTGGCTGGATCGAGAGGGGTTCGATCCATCCCTTTTCTTCGACGAGGACGGACAGGTCTATTACACACGCACCGGTCCGGGGCGCGACTTCAGACATCCCCGCATCTACCAGACGACACTGAATCTCGAGACGGGTCGTCTGCGCGGGCGCCCGCGAGTCATCTTCGAAGGGACCGGAGGGGTCTGGTCCGAGGCACCCCATCTGTATCGGCGCGGGGATTATTACTATCTGGTCATCGCCGAGGGGGGAACCTCGTACGGTCACTCGGTGGTGGTGGCGCGAGCCAAGAGCCCCATGGGTCCGTTCTTGCCCTGCCCCGACAACCCGGTGCTCTCGCACCGAGGGACTCGCCATCCGATCCAGGCCACCGGTCACGCCGACTGGGTGGAGCTTCCCGACGGTGGTACCTGGGCAGTCCTATTGGGTATTCGCCCCCACCGCGGGCATCACCATCACCTGGGGCGTGAAACATTCCTCGTTCCAGTGAGCTTTGGCCCCGACGGCTGGCCCCGAATGGGCAACAAGGGGAGGGTCGAGCCGGTCATGACGGCGCCTCGTTTGCCAAGGGATGCGCCATCCCGACCATCGGAGCGCGACCATTTCGATGCGGCGCGCCTGTCACCTGAGTACCTGTTCGTCCGCAACCCGGTCCCGCGTTCCTGGTCCTTGCGGGAGCGGCCGGGATGGCTGCGACTGTGGGGCACCGCCGCGACCATCGACGAGGTCGGTTCACCGTGTTTTGTCGGTCGACCTCAACCCGGCATCTCGGGGGTGGTGCGGACCTGCCTCGATTTCACACCCGGGCGGCCTTTGGAATCCGCCGGGATGGTGGTGCGGGCCAACGAGCGATTCCACTACGATCTGCTGGTACGCGAGGGCCGAGGCGGACTCGAAGCGGTGGCGCTGGCCAACCGCGGCAAGGGACCGCGCGTGGTGGGCAGACTCGGGCTACCGGCGGGCCCTGTCTGGCTGGAGATCCGTTGCTCCGCCGACCATTACGAGCTCGCTGCGGGCGGTCCCCGGCACCGGCGGACCATTGCCAAACTGCCCACGCGATGTCTCGCCGCCGAGTATCTCGAGAAGTTCGGTTCTTGCCATTTCACCGGAGCGGTGATCGGTCTTTACGCAACCGGGCAGGGTGCCCCCTCGACCGCGCCGGCTGACTTCGATTTCTACGACGCGAGCTTCTAGTCAACGTCCGATGAGCTTCGGCGAAGAAAGACGATTCTCTGCTGCAACGGAGCGCCCCACACGGCACTCGTTGGGCTATCTACACGGGGCCCCGCCGTGTCGGCGGGAAAGGAGGAACCCATCGTGACACGTGCCAAGCCGGGACCCCGGGCCGCGACCTTCCGTTACGAGCCCGCGCTTGCCTGGTTGGCCGTCGGGTGGTTCCTCGTCTCCTGTATTGGCAAATACGGTGTTCCCTCCGACACCAGCCAGCTCCCCGCAGCCGAGTCGGAAACGTCCAGAGCGCCGTCCTTGGCGGCTGACGTTCGATCCGACTACGATGATGGCAGACCGGGGGCCAAGGTCTCGGTGCTCGTATCCCTGGAGCGCCGCTACCAGACCCTGGAGGGTTTTGGGGCTGCCCTGGCTTGGCACCACGAACGGATCACCGGCCCCACCACCCCCGACCGCGTTTACGACGTCCTGTTCCCGGAGCTGGGTCTGGACATCCTGCGCTTTCGCAACCGCTACCAACGGAGCGAAACCATCGACCGCAACCTGCGAACCGAGGTCGAGATCCTCGAGCGGGCCACCAAGGCCCTGGGTCATCCCCCGCGATTGCTGCTGACCTCTTGGTCGCCCCCCGCAGCCCTCAAGGCGAGCGGTAGAGAACGATGTCGCAAGAATCCGGACTGCACGCTCAAGAAGGAGAACGGGCAGTTCGTCTACCAACAGTTCGCCGAGTATTGGGTGGATTCGCTGGCCCACTACCAGTCGATGGGGATCGTGCCCGAGTTCATCAGCATCCAGAACGAGCCCGACTTCATTCCTCCGGACTGGGAGGGGTGCCAGTTTGCTGCCCTCGAGAGCCCCCAGTATCCGGGCTACGGCAAGGCCCTGGCCGCCGTCCATGCGCGGCTCAGCAAGCTCCCCGGGATGCCCAAGTTCTTGGGACCGGAGGTCACGGGCCTGCGGGACCAAAAAACGCAGCGATACCTGGCGGGTCTGGAACAGGGCCTGCTCTACGGGGCTGCTCACCACCTCTACCAGGCGGGTGCGGGCGGCGAGCAAGAATGGCAAAAGCCAGGTCCTGTCGCCTACGTACAAGGCATGCAGCTCCTCGGCCAGTCGACGCGTCTGCCCCTGTTTCAGACCGAGTTTGGGACGGAGGGTGACCAGGGCAACACCGGGGGCTTCGAGACGGCATGGCTCATCCATGCCTCGCTGGTGGAGGAAGGCGTCGTGGCCTTCGTCTACTGGGATCTGATCTGGGACGGAATGCGCGGTCTGGTCGGGATGGTCGGCCGCGATCCCCGCATCCGTGATCAGTACTACGCCGTGCGGCATTTCGCTCGCTACACCGATCCAGGTCATGTCCGGGTTCAGGCCAGCAGCGACCAGAGGCAAGTCCTTGCCTCGGCATGGATAGCCCCCGACGAGCAGTCGCTGACGGTGGTGCTCCTCAACGTCGGTGCCGAGCTGGCGGAGGTTTCCGTGGACGTTGGGGCCTTCGAAACAAACACGGCTACCGCCCATCGAACCACCTTCCGTCCCGGCCAGAGTGAGCGCTGGACCCAACTCGGTACCGCGGCTCCCGGGTCCCCCTGGCGGCTACCCTCGCGCTCCATGGTTACCGTGGTATTCCAGCGCTGAGCGGCGTGTTACCCCCGGGGCATCCCTCAAAAAACCTCCCCAAGGTCCCGTTTCGGGATAGATTGGCCTCATCATGAAGACTTGGGGCTCAGGTCAGCGATGGGTACTGGGGCTTGTCTTGGTGGGGGCGACGATTCTGGTGCAGAGCCCGGCCCATGCCGAGGGTAGGCGTTGGGTAACGGTCACTGTGTCTCCGCTACATCTGGTCCTTCCGGTGGTAGAGGTGACAGCGGAGGTTCGACTGCTCCCCATCGATCGTCCGCTGTCCGTGGCGGCCATCCTGGGCTTCGGGAAGATGACGTTCGACGATTCGGTTGGCGACGACGTCAAGGTCAACGTCTACGAGCTCGGTGGTCAACTCGTCTACTATCCCATCGGTGATTTCAAGTCCTTGCAGCTGGGGGCGGAGGCCTTGTGGCTCAAGGTGGACGCGCAATCCCTGGACAATGAGTCCCTGAGCGGGTCGGCTGCTGGTGTCGCCGTGGGCCCCTTCGTGGGTTACAAGCTGATGACCGGCGTGGGTTTCACATTCGTGGCTCAGCTTGGCGTGGCCGGATTGGTCGCACGCGCCGAGGCGGAGGACACGGACACCGGGGACGAAGCCTCCGTTGAGGGAAAGTCCTATGTCCCCATCCTCAATCTGAATCTGGGCTGGGCGTTCTAACCGAGAGCGGGAGATCGGACACCAGCTATCGGTCCAATGGCTGGTGCGGCGCAGTAACGAGCAACCGGCGACATCGCTGCCCGCGATGACGACGCGGCTTCCGACGGGAGGTGACCGAAGGCGGAGCGATATCGGACTCGTATAACGACGACGTCCCGGCACACTGGAAGATTGAACTGGTCGGAGCCGAAGCAGGGTTCAGGACGGAGCTGCAGGAACCGCGCTCAACACCGAATCCAAGTCGTCGGTTGTCGAAGAGCGTTCCGTGGTCTATCGAAACACCAACCCACGGAGGCGAGGAAACGTTTCGAGGTGTGGCGCCAGATCGACAGAAACACCGCGAAATGCTAAGCTTTTGAACAGACTCGTCGTCCTGGGCACCAGCAATTTTCCGCGGGCTGCATTTCCATCGCCACGACACTGACGAGTGAGCCGATCTGGGCCATTCGCGACCGCTCTAGAAGAGGTTGTCACATGCACATCCGCTTTCTCACCGGGTTGACCGTTCTCGTCCTTGTCGCCTGCAGTGACAACGATGGCCAGCTGAGCAGCTTGGCCAATGGCGCTGGTGGCAGTGCAGGCCTTGTGCAGACGGCTGTGGGTGGCGCACCACCCACAACCGGCGGTGTCTTGGGAGCCGGAGGTTTGTGGGGGAACGGCGGTACGCCCGGCAATGGCGGCATGCCCGGCAATGGCGGCACGCCCGCCAATGGCGGCGCACCGGGCGAGGGTGGCCTACCCGCGTTCGGGGGTTCTGGTCCGGGAGGCTCCGGCCCGGGAGGCTCCGGTCCAGGCGGTTCTGGACCAGGCGGCTCTGGTCCAGGCGGAGCACCCAGTTTCGGCGGCGCGGGGCTCGGGGGCACCGGCACCGGTGGCACCGGGCCCGGCGGGTCACCCCCAGGCGACGCTGGTTACTCGATGTTCCGAAATGGCGGTTCGGGGCCCGGCGGAGGGCCTGCCAACGGCGGTGCCCCTGGCAACGGCGGTTCTGGAGCCGGCGGCAGGCCGGGCAACGGCGGAGCACCCGCTGAGGGCGGATTCTCGTTCCGCCAGGGCGGGGCGCCGGGCAATGGCGGTGCCCCGGGCAACGGTGGTGCCCCGGGCAATGGCGGTGCCCCGGGCAATGGCGGTGAAGGCACGGCCGGCGCTGGCGAGATCGACTGCGACGCTCCCATGCCCACCTCAGCCGGCGTGCAGCATTCAGGGAATGGCTCGGGCGGCGAAGGCAAACTGGCCTGGCAGATCTGGTCGAACGTGGGCACGGGGAACATGACGACCTACGACGTCCCGGCCTTCAGCGCCTCTTGGAACAACTCAGGTGATTTTCTGGCCCGGCTTGGCTACGAGTGGGGCGGTTGGAACAGTACCCCCAAGCCATACGCCGAGTACGGAACGATCACCGCGCAGCTGGCATTCAGGAAGTCGGGAAACGGCGGTGGATACTCGTATTTCGGGATTTATGGCTGGTCGACCGATCCCTGCGTCGAATGGTACATCTTCGACGATTCATATAATGGCATGCCGGTCAACCCGGGGATGACCACGAACAAGGGGGAGGTCGAGATCGACGGTGGGACCTACATCATGTACACGCGGTCGACGCAGGGAACGGGTGGCTCGCGCTGTGACTCATCCATCACGACTTGGATGCAGTACTACAGCGTCCGCAAGACGGCTCGTCAGTGTGGGACGATATCCATCACCCAGCATTTCGACGCGTGGGCGAGCCTGGGGATGGACCTCGGCAACCTCCTGGAGGCGAAGATCCTCGTGGAGACCGGGGGAGGCAATGGGAGCGTCGACTTCCCCGTTGCCAACGTAACTGCCACGAATCCGTGAGGTTAGCTCTGGCTTGGAGTCGTGCCCACCGCCGAAGCCCGTAGCCACCTCTTGGGTCATGCCCCGGGCCGGTTCGGCGCAGTGCTAGCGGGTCCGGTATCGCCACGTGCCGATCGGCTCGAGTCGAGGTATCCTGCGCCCCGGATGACTTGGAGGTGCGGTGTGCAAAAAAGTACTACCTGTGGTCTATTGGGTCTGGGACTGGTGTTCGCGGTTGCCTGTGGAGGTAGCTCCGATTCGGACAAGAAGGAGACCTCGGCCGGGGCCGGGGGCGAGAGCGCCGGTGAGACCGGCGAGGCGGGGAGTGAGCAGGCTGGCGACGCGGGCAACGTCGACCAAGGCGGTTTGGCTATCGCGGGAGGGCAGAACGAACTAGGTGGGCACGTCAATCGGGGTGGGGCGGCGCCGCAAGGCGGTCGCGGCGGTGCCGGCGGCAGCGGTCCAGCGGGTGGCCGCGCTGGCAGTGGCGGCGTGATCCCTCAAGCCGGCGGCGCGACTCCTTGGGCTGGCGGCACTTCTCCAACGGGGGGTGGCTCGGGCAACGCACCCAGCCAAGGCGGAGACGCTGGCGAAACGGGAGATGGTGGGTCCGCCGTGGAACAAGGCGGCAGCACCGAGGCCGGGGGCGAAGGGGATGGCGGCACGGGTGATTCCGGGGGTTGGGTCGAGGCAGGCGGTGAAGGCGAGATCGCTGGAGCCGCCGAAATGGGGGGGATGGGCGTCGGCGGTAACATTGGACCTGGAGGCATGGTCTCATACGGAGGCTGGACCGAAGCCGGAGGAGTACCGTATGCAGGTGGACCGAGCATGGGTGCAGCGCCGAACGCAGGAGGTGCCATCGAGGTCACGGTTCCCCTGCCAGAGGTGGACCCGCCCGCCAACTGCAGCCGATCCTATCTCGATCGAAGCCAGGACTACTGCACCACCGAATTCGAATGTGGCGACAACTACGCCTACATCAGTTGCTCGGCGATCGACCAAGGGCGAGCCTCCTGCTGGTGCGACGGGAGTGAGAGGGGCAACTCCTACGAGCTGGCCGGTGTCGTTGCTGGCGATTCGTGCGACTACATTGCGGCCCTGTGCTTGGGCTCGGCCCAGCCACCCAGCCTCTCCGCCGAGGAATGCCAGTTGTCGGGCCGGGAGACCTCAACCACGTCCTGTTCTTCCAACTACACCTGCACGCAATCGGGTGAAATCGTCGAAGGTGCATCGCTGTTGGTGAGCTCCTCCCAGTACTATTCGTGCTGGCAAGAGGGAGAGGAGCCGTTGACCTGCGACTGCTCCAACGGCCAGAGCTCGACTGGCGTCAACCTGCCTGCGGATACGCCGCTGGCCGGCGCCTGCACGACGCTCAGAACCATCTGCACCAGCAGCGACGACATAACCTACCTAAGTCAGCCCAGCTGCACCTTCTCCAGTGAGTCGGCGTATCAGACCGACTGCTACGGCTCCTACACCTGTTCGCGAGACGCCCAGCTCGGTGACACGTCGCTGCAGATCAACGAATCACTCAACGTCAATTGCATTCAGAACCCCGAGCTCACCTCAGAATGGGGTTGCTCCTGCTCGTTGGGCCTGAACGTCACGGAGCTGACCGTCACCCCCGAGGATCCCTGGGAGACCTGCTCCGAGTCGATGACGCAGTG
>CAZYKT010000098.1:10152-16243 GCA_964648165.1 uncultured Polyangiaceae bacterium
GATCAATCCGGCAAACCCCTGATGTGCCGAGGCAACCGATCGACAGAGCAAGCCACCGGACGTGCCAAACGGACTTCGCTTGCGACCAATCGCCGGGTGTTTGGACTCCTGGTTGGAGCCATCGTCCTTTTGGGATGTGGCTCCGACGACGACAAGGACAAGAACGAATCGGTGGGCGGGGGAGCCGGGGTCGCCCAAGAGCCGAACGCGGGCGAAGGCGGTGTCGAGTCGGGCAACGCAGGTCGCGCCGCGCGCGGGGGAAGCGACAACCAGAGCGGCAGCGACAGCGAGGGTGGAGCGGAACAGGTCGCAGGAAGACCGGGCTCAGGTGGTAATGCGAATCGCGGCGGCAATACCGGAGAAGGTGGCGAAGATTCGACGGTGGGTGGTCACGAAGGCGTTGGTGGTGCATCGGAGCTGGGTGGAAACCCCGGCGAAGGTGGAAATCCCGGCACGGGCGGTGCTGGCGAACTCGGCGGCAGCGGCGACACGCAAGCGAGCTGCGAGGGGCTATTCACCGACACGGACAATCGCCCCATGACCCCGTCGCTGCCCAAACCAGCCCGCTTCGAGAACATGACGGATCCGGAGTTCTTGACCCGCGTGGTTCGGGTGACGGACGTCGCCGAGGAAACGGGTGGGGAGGTAATTAAGACCCTGTATTCCACCATCCAGGCGTGGAATGCCGACGAATCGTACCTGATCGTGTACGAGGTGGGGGGAGGGCATCGGCTCTACGACGGTCGCACGTACGAGTTCGTGCGCACCCTTGACATCGATCCCCCCGATCTGGAACAGGTGTATTGGGATCCGCGCGACCCGGATACTCTTCACTACGTGCGAGGCAACGAGTTTATGGAGTATTCCGTGTCGCAAGACCAGAACCGGGTGGTCCACCAGTTCGACTGGTGCGAAAGTGTCTCGGCTGGGGACGACCCGATGTACATCTCCTGGGACGGCAATGCCTATGGTCTTTTGTGCCAGGACTCCCAAGAAGCGTTCGTGTATCACCTGGACACGGACACCGAGAGCGCAAGGGTGGATGCTCCGGACCTCGGTCCCCAGGTAGCGCCCAGCGGCAACATCGTATACCTCGGTGGGGAGATCTACGACGGTGACATGAACCACCTTAGCACCCTGCCGGTGGCCGATCCGTACGAGCACGCATCCCTGGGAATGCTCGCCGACGGGACGGACACGTTCAACACGGTGGCTTTCGACGAGGGGCCGGAGGGCTCCGGCGTCGGGACGCTGGTCGTGTTCGACATGACCACGGGGCAAGACCGGGTGATCATCGGGGAGGACACGGGCTACCCCTATCCGCCCTCGGGGACGCACATCTCTGCAGTGGGGCATCGTGCACCGGGATGGGTCGCCGTTTCGGTGGTGGGGTACGAAGCGGACGGTCAGAGCTTGCTGGACAACGAGCTGCTGCTGGCCGACACCAACACCGGCACGGTGTGTCGGATCGGTCACCATCGCTCGCAGGGGAACAACGGACCCCAGGGTTACTGGGCAGAACCGCATCCCGTCATCAGTCCCAGCGGCACCAGGGTGTTGTTCTCGTCGGACTGGGAGGGTGGTGCGACGGTCGACGTGTACGTCGTCGAGCTTCCATCCTACCAAGGTCGGTGAGCTCACGGAATCGGGACCAATCTGGCTCCCGACCAGGTGTTTGGGAGAGGGACGTGACTGCCATCCAGACACAAAGGATGGAGCTTGCGGGGCCCTGAGCGAAGCTGCTAGAACGCAAAGCTAGTCTGACTATTCTTCGCCGCCACCGCGGCAATCTCGACCAAGAACGGACCCCAATGACCGTCATCAAGCCAGTCCTCGGTGCATTAGCCATTGCCCTCATGATGGGTTGTTCGGATGACGACAACGGAAAGGGGGATGGGCTGGGAGGCGAAAGCGGCACGGCGGGGAACGAGTCTAGCCAGAGCGGCGGCTCGGATTCAGAGGCGGGAAGGGGCGGTGTCGGGGAGGAGGGTGGCAATGGTGCCGCTGGCGAGGGGGAGATTGGCGGCGGTGGTTCGAACGACGGTGGCAGCACCGAACGGGGAGGCAGCGCGGGTGACGCAGGCAGCGACGAGACCGGAGGCAGCCCGCCGAGCGATGGTGGCGACGCGGGTGAGTCCGGAGCAGGTCCTGCTGGTGGAATGGGCGAAGCCGGCGCAGAGACGACCGGGGGCACCGCGGGCGCGGCTGGAACACCAGCAACTGCTGGCAGTGAAGAGACGGGTGGACAAGGCGAAGCCGGCGTCGAAGAGACTGGTGGCGCCGGGGAAGCCGGCGTCGAAGAGACGGGTGGAACGGGCGAAGCTGGCGTCGAAGAGACAGGTGGTGCCGGGGAAGCTGGGGCGGACGCTAGCGGAGGTGTCGCCGGCGAAGCGGGGGCCGAAACGACCGGCGGGACTGGTGATGGGGGAGCTGGGACGAGCGGGGGCAGCGCTGGTGAGCCCGCGGCGGCAGGCAGCGCGGGACAAGGTGTGATCTGCACCGGTTGTCTCGTCGACGGCACCTGCTACGCCGACGGAGCCGTCTCTCCTAGCAATGTCTGCCGGGGCTGCGATGTATCCGAGAGCACCGACAGCTTCTCGGACCGAGATGGGGTCAGTTGCAACGATGGGGCCTACTGCACCGTAGGGGATGCCTGCTCTGGTGGGGGCTGCCACGGTCAGTCTCGACGAGCCTGTCCGGACAACGGCATCTTCTGCGACGGAACAGAGAGCTGCAACGAGGACTTGAACGCCTGCGTGAGCAATGGAGATCCCTGCGCGGCAAGCGGTGAGGCCTGCGACGAGGAAGCACAGTGCTACGACCCGGGGCCTATGTGCAACGCAGATGGGGACGTCGTACTGGTCAACGCGGCAGGGGAGGAGTCGCTGGTCGATGACTGCGTGAGCCCCGAGGACCACGGTGCGTGCCAGGATGGGGTCTGTGGCTGCGAAGCCGGCGTATTGGGAGACGACTGCAGCCAGTGTGTGGTCTATGTGAATGGGGAAAACGGCAGCGGAACCGAGGATGGAACGACCTGGGCAACCGCGTTCAGGACGGTGCAGGCCGGGTTGGATGCTGCCCAAGCCAGGCTGGAGGATTTCGAATCCTGCGAGGTGTGGGTAGTACAGGGCACGTACCTGCCGACCACGACGGATGAGCGCACAGCGACGTTCCAGCTCCACGCGCACGTGGCGCTATACGGCGGCTTCGACGGAACGGAGGGCGACCGGAGCGACCGGCACTTCGACGCCAATGAGACCATCCTGTCCGGCGACATCGGAACGTTAGGCGTCACTTCGGACAACGTGTACCACGTGGTCACCGGTGCGACTGATGCCACCATCGACGGTTTCACAATCCGGGATGGAAATGCCAACGGGGAAGCCGAGGTACTTTCTGTTGGCGGTGGGGTGTACAACTACTCCTCCTCCCCGACCGTGACGAACTGCACGTTCTCCGGCAATAACGCCACGTACGGCGGAGGGATGTACAACTACTCCTCCTCCTCCCCGACCGTGACGAACTGCACGTTCTCCGGCAATAACGCCACGTACGGCGGAGGGATGTACAACTACTCCTCCTCCTCCCCGACCGTGACGAACTGCACGTTCTTCGGTAATGCAGCCGGAGAGTATGGTGGTGGGATGTCCAACGCCTTCTCCTCCCCGACGGTGACGAACTGCACATTCTCCGGCAATACGTCGGGACACGACACCGGTGGGATGTCCAACGACTATTCGTACCCGGTCGTCTCCAACTCCATCTTCTGGAACAACGGTGGTGCGGGAAGGGAGATTTCCGATACGGTTCCCGTCGTTTCGTACAGCATCGTTCAGGGAGGCTATGCCGATGGAACGGCCATCACGACTGACGACCCTCTCTTCGTCGATGCGGCGGGGGGCGATCTGCACTTGTCCTCGGACTCCCCCGCCATCGATGCGGGCAATGGCTGCCTTGCCGTGGTTCCAATCGCCGATTTTGACGGCAACCCGCGGTATGACATCGCGGACGTGACCAACACCGGCCTGGGCGCGCCGGTCGACATCGGCGCCTACGAGTTCCAGGGCGGCAGCGGAGACGACGTGGTGACGCTGCCTGGAAGTTGCAGTCCCTAGCTGCGACGAAATCGGCCGTCTCAAAAGAGACGGCTCGGGTTCGCGAGAGCACCTCCCGGCCCCGCCCGAGCTGCGCAGGTTCTCGTACCCAGTAGCCTCGAGGAGGGCTACGCCGCGGAGCACATGCAGCCAATGGGACCTAGCGATCGCCCCAATGAGTATCTCCAGCTTGGAGGCGAGTAGTCACACGACCTGGTAGTGCCTGCCGACGGGCTATTCGCGCGCCCCATTCCGGGTTTCGGCCCGGCGCTCCTGGTGGCAGGCACGTCCATCGGCGGCATCCTGGCGCTGAGCTGGGCCATCGTGCTCGGGAGTTGGTTCGTGGCGAGGGCTAGCCACTTCGGGCGTGAGGCAATGATATACGCAATCTACATTCCCGTGTTTCTGGCGGTTTCACCAGCGCTCCCGCGTTCGACGGGTAGGTGAAACTAGCACCCATCACGACCGGGTGGTGCTCGATGACCACCCTTCCGCGAACCCGAACCCGCCGGCCGTTGGCCAATGCCACCTCGAAATGCCCGGCTGGCCCAAAACGTCAGCGTTCTCGGGTGAAACCCTCGGCTCCGCGCCTACTCCTCCGCCCTCTGCCCGCTCTCCCTCCACCGAATCAACTCCTCCAGCCATGCTGCACGGCTCCGCCATACCCGTCTCCTTCCCTCCGAACGACTCCGCTTTGGCTCACTGATGCGTGGAGGGCGCTGCTGAAGTCCAGAGGAGTGAAGTGCGTACCCATCCCGGCACACAGCCCGAGCTGCCGTCCGCACGCCAAGCGCCTCGACAAGGGCACTGCCGCTGCCGGCCCGATCCAGTGTCGGTCAACGACATCCCAATCAAATCCGTACCAGATTCACGGCTGGATCGAGGCGTTGCAGGTCGTCCGGATCGCTGGTCACTATCACGTCATTGCGCTCTTTGGCAGTGATGACCACGGAAGCATCAATGACATCGCTCGTGCCAGCGATTCCACAAAGCTCCCCGCAGGCTCGACTGAGTTCGCCGTCCAGAGGCACAATCTCTACCTCGCGCGCCCGAAGCAAGCGTCCGAGTGTGACTTGGCGGCGGCCGTCCCGCCACGCCTGACCAACTACGCCAGATGGCACTCGAAAGCCAAGTCCCTGCGCAAGGATGTGCTGCAACAATGCGATCATTCGCCTATCTCCCCTATCCAGGGCGATAAGCGCTCCGGCATCCAATGTCACCCCCGCCGACGTTGACCGAGCGCGCGCCTTGCCCATGCCATCTCCTTCTGCGTTGGCTCACCATGCTGTGCAATCAGATCTGCGACAAGGGTCTGAAGGGATTCTTGCCGCTCTTGTTCTGCGAGCGCTCGAGAAATGTAACCCGATACCGATTCAGCGCGCCCAGCTCGCACGACTCGCCGAATATGGGCGACCTGCGCTTGCGGTAGCGTAATGGCGATCTTCGCTGCGGTCATACTTGAATCATACCGACCACGAATGAGAGCTGCAAGGCGTGGCAGTGGCTGACCGGAAGCGATGCAAGGAACCTGCGATGAAATCCGCCTCACCCGCCTCCTTCCCGCCAGCCGCAGGGCGGTACGCCCAAGCATGGCGTTGGAGGAGGTCGGGAGGCCGAGGCGCAGCCCGGCCGAGCGGGTGGAGGCATCATCAGAAGGTGTATGACTGCCAATCATGTGTACGGGAAACTGTACCGTGGGTTCGACTCCCACCCTCTCTGCAAAGGACAACGAGCATTGGTGACGGACACCGGCCGCGATGTCGCCGCGATAGCCCTGGCTGCCACCCGATGCTCTCGATCACCGCCCAGTTCGTCGTCGCCATGCTGGCCTTCTTCCTCAACGAGCGGATGGCCCGCATCGCCGAGTGCCTGCGCGAAGAGAATCGGGTCCTCGAAGAGGCGCTCCGGGCCGTGACAGGCCCGACCCGCAGAGGCGGGTGGCACGGGCGAAGCCGGCGTCGAAGAGACGGGTGGAACGGGCGAAGCCGGCGTCGAAG
>CAZYKT010000099.1:0-15939 GCA_964648165.1 uncultured Polyangiaceae bacterium
TGTCGTGCCGCGCCGTCCCCTGTCGTGCCGCGCCGTCCCCTGTCGTGCCGCGCCGCAAGAGCGCGGCCCCGTGTTGCCCCGCGTCGCCACCCATCGCCCCGCGCCGCAAAAGCGCGGCCCCGCGCCGCACCGTCACCTGGCGCGCCGCGCCGCCACCCGTCGTGTCGCGCTAGGAACACTCTAGACCGGAGCCGGGACCCGGCGCGCAGAATCCTTGGGCCCCGAGACTCTCAAACGCCAGGGGATCGTCGAAGCTCGTGCAGAAGAGCTCGGGGTTTTGGCAGTCGCTATCGCAGTTGCAGAGCGGCGTGCAATATCCCACGTCGCCCAGCGCAGCCCCGGGTGCCGCAAAGCCACAGATCCCCCGCGGGTCCCCCTCCGAAGACAGCTCGCAGGGCTCGGTGTCACCGTAGCGGCACCGATGCGAGCACAGCGTCTCACCGGTGTTGAGCGCCAGACACAGGCCGTTGCAGGCCGGTGCCTCGACGTCACAGGGCTCTCCCAACACCCCCGCCTCGACACCGGGTGCTTCGGCGACGCAGACGGCCAAGCTCCGGTCACAACGGCCGCTCTTGCAGTCGTCGTCGAACTGACACAGGGGGCGACAGAACCCGAGGTTGTCATCCTGGCTCAGACTGTCGCACACGGTCGCGCTGATCCCGGCGCAGGGGTCGGCCTCGTCTCCCGAGGCCCCCAGCGTACAAGCGGGCATGCAGTAGGCCGGCACGTCTTCTTCGGTGCTCTCGTTTACTTCGCGGGCCACGCAGAGCCCGGCCTCGAACTCCTCGCAGAGTTCGGGAGAGCCCGTGCAATCGGCCACGCAGAACCCGCTCGACGGGGCGCCACCGAGCCAGTCCTCGGTGTCCTGATCCAGGCATAGCTGCCCGTCGTCGCAATCCGAATCCTGGTCGCAGGAGTCGCCCAAACGCAGCCCGCTCGGGGCGCCCCCGGTACCCCCCGCGCTCGAATCGTCCTCGCAGTCGCAGGCCGTCCATTGCCCCGAGTCGTTGCAGCGCTCTATTCCGCTGCAATCGTCTTCGCCGGTACAGGACCGTTCCTGGTCAGCGCGACAGGAGGGCGCATCGGACGCACCTGTGCCGTCACAACCAACAAGACAAAGCGCAGCCCCCAGCGACAGCGGACCCGCCCGTCGAACAAGGGAGAGAGCAGCCCCCAGCGACAGCGGACCCGCCCGTCGAACAAGGGAGAGCGCAGCCCCCAGCGACAGCGGACCTGCCCGTCGAACAAGGGAGAGCGCAGCCCCCAGCGACAGCGGACCCGCCCGTCGACCAGGGAATGGCACTGCACCGTACGGGGAAGAAATGGGCTTGGCCAAGGGCTCCTCAGGTTTGGGAGAGCTCCAATCTATCGGATCTCGGCACGAGATGGTTGCTGAACATCTGTCAACCAAGCCCAGGGAATGCCCCAGGGCGAGCGCATCCAGTTTGGCTTTCCATTGGGGGCAAGGTGTGTTCCAGGCCGAAAGACGGACCCACCGTGGCTCCTCTTTGCCACGACTTGACGCTGACCAGCAAATGGCCTTTTATTGATAGCAATTGCCTTTGGGTTGGGACCGACGGGGCAGCATGCGGATCCTCATCGTGGACGACAAGCCGGGCGTGGCCAGGGGTTTCGGGCGGGTGTTCGAGGCTCACGGCTGGCAAGTCGCTTTGGCCTTCGGCGGCGAAGGAGCCCAAAGGATCCTGGGTGAGTCCGTTCCAGATGTCGCCGTCCTGGACTGGAACCTTTCAGAATCCGGACCCAGCGGCCTGGATCTGTGCAGGTACTTGCGTGACCGGCAGCTTCCGGTCTTCATCATCATGATCACGGGGCGGGACAGCACGACGGACAAGTGTCTCGCCTTCGAGCTAGGTGCGGACGACTACGTCACCAAACCGATCGCGTCAGCGGAGCTCCTGGCGCGAGCGGAGCGTCACCGACAGCGTACGCTCACCCCCCCCGGAAGGTCCGACGTGACCTGGCGCATGCCCACTCCGCCCCAAGGGATGGCTGGACACCTGGTTTGTGGGCCCATCAGTGTGGATCTGCTCACTCAGCACGCGTTCCTCCGCGGGGTTGCCATCGACCTTCGTCCCGGCAATTTCCAGGTCCTGGCCTATCTCCTGGGCAACCAGGGGCGGTACGTCACCGAGCAGGAACTGCGCAAGAACGCCCTCAATTCTGCTGCCGCCGAGTCCAGCTCCGTGGTGCGAAACCACATACGGCAGCTGCGCGAACGACTGGGCCCCGCGGCACACCTGATTGTCTCACTTCACGGTGCAGGTTACGCCATTCGGGCAGACTCCGAATCCGCAGCGGGCGGGCCCACGACCACCAAAGAATGACGCGAGCGGTTCGCGAATCATCAAAGAGGCCCGACCTTGTCGGGGACCGCCGTGGGTATGCGCGAGATCTGACAGGGTTCGGCGGCAAACGCGCCCTTGGAACCCCCCGCCTCGAGGCGGGGTTGACCTAGCCACGTGGAAGCCTTGCGTGTACCCGCTCAACTCTGCGCGTGGCAAGAGGCTTCAGCGGCTCTAAAGGACTTTGGTGAGGGGTTCCCGGGACACCCAGCCCGTCTGTTGCGCCATGTGACGACCATGGCGCCGAAAGCCTGCATTTGCCGCGCAGTAGCGGGTCCAAGTTGTCCTACACATGCTCATGTGTAACTATCAACGCATGCCAACCAACCTAGCGATTGACGACAACCTCCTCGTGGAAGCCCAAAGGGTTGGCGGTCATCGAACCAAGAAGGACACCGTCAACGAGGCGCTGCGTGAATACGTTCAGCGAAGACGCCAGGTCAAAGTACTCGAGCTCTTCGGTAAGATGGACTACGATGCGACATTCGACTACAAGAAGCAGCGGCGGCGAACATGAACGTCGTGGTGGATACGTCGGTGTGGTCTCTCGCGCTCCGGCGCGCGAAGCGCGTTGACAGTGCTGCGTCTGTGGAGTTGGCGGAACTGATACGCGAGGGCAGAGTGGTCATGCTGGGGGCGGTACGTCAGGAAGTGCTTTCCGGCATGAAGGTCAAGTCTCAGTTCGAGCAGTTGCGTGATCATCTCAGGGCGTTCCCTGACCTGGAACTCCAGGTTGCCGACTACGAAGAGGCTGCGTCGGCCTTCAACCGGTGCCGCGAACGCGGTATCCAGGGCTCGAATACGGACTTTCTGATTTGCGCTGTAGCCATGCAGAGGAAGCTAGCCATCTACACAACTTGCGGAGATTTCCGGCAGTACGCCAGGCTTCTCAAACTAGCCTTGCATGAGCCGCGAGCGTGACTGCTCTGCACTCAGGTCGGGTGGTCCGCCGAATGGCGGTGTCTACCCGGCTTCCCACGGGTTGCGGCTTGGCGAGTAGCACGCCAACCCAAGCGGCGCGGTGCGCGGTTCGGCCGAGCTGATGGGTCATTTTGGTCGGACGAGCCGTTCTGGGGCGGCACAGCTGCGACCCAACGATCCTGGTGCATCGCGCTCGGTGGTTGGGTGCGTCGCAACAATTGGCGATCGTCATGGACAACTGAGAGACAACAGGGACGTGATCCCGAGCGGCCGGGCCCACGACGACGGACAAATGACGCGAGCAGTTCGCGATTCATTGTAAGAATCCCGACTGTTTCGGCGAGCTCCTGTTCGTGTGCGCCACATCGGTCAGGGTTCAACGGCAAAAGCGCGCCTCGAACCCACTCTTGTCGCATCTTTTCTGCGAGAAGCCCTCCGTCACCATAAAGTGACGGAGCCCAATCATCGCCGCGTAGTACGTTGCGGAACGACAACGGAGGTAGAGATGGCGAAGCGTGTCACTGCAAGGTGGCTGGGCCTGTCTGGGCTGGCCGTTTTTTGGTTGGGGGCCTGTGGCGACGGCGAGCCCTCGCTTTTTCCCACGGATCCCGACGCTGCCGGCGCCACCGTCACCGTCAAGGGCGGTGACACCACGGTGGGCTTCGCCCGCGGCAAGCTGCGCAGGGTGGAGTCGGTGAAGGCCTTTTCCATCATGAAGCACC
Organism: uncultured Polyangiaceae bacterium; assembly: GCA_964648165.1. Lineage (GTDB taxonomy): Bacteria > Myxococcota_A > Polyangia > Polyangiales > Polyangiaceae > FEN-1139. The sequence goes on from CAZYKT010000099.1 coordinate 4,007, forward strand.
CGGTCACCGTCAAGCAGTACAAAAAGTGCCAGAAAGCCGGGGCCTGCAAGGAACCCCGCCTCGACGAGTGCTCGAGCCCCGACCTCGCCCGCCAAGCCATGAAAGGCGATGGCGACAACGTGGCCCTCTGCGTCGGCTACGACAACGCCCAGCGCTTCTGCAAATGGGTCGAGGGGCGCCTCCCGACGCTCCCCGAGTGGCTCCGCGCCGCCAGGGGTCCCGAGGTGCAGGAACATCCGTGGGGGAAGGACCCGGCGAGCTGCGAGGAGCACGCACGCGCGGTTGTCATCGACGGGACCGGGATGGAACAGACCCGCTCCAGCTGCCCCGAACTCGCGGAAAAGCGGTTCGCGACCAGGCACCACCCGCAAGGAGCATCCGCCGCAGGGCTAGAGGACATCCTGATCAGCCCGTCCGAGCTGGTGGAAGGCAGCGAGCGGGCATTGTTCGGTGCCTGTGCGAACAAGCAGCTCTGCCTCGTGTACGGACGCAATCCGGGGGCGATCGACGCAGTGCGCCCATTTGCCCAGCTTATCCCCACGTCACCCAAAGACGAGGACTCATCCTCGCTCAAGCTGGTGCCGATGACGTACGGCGTTCGTTGTGCCTTTGCCGATTAGGAAAGGGATGGGGCCATCATGAAGACACGAATCACGATACTCGCCATCATTGCCTCGGTCCTTTCGGCTTGTGCCGGAGAGGACAGCGAACCATCCGCCAGCTTGCGTCAGGCTGATACCGTCGGCATTCCCAAAGCAAGCTCCGTTCCCTACCCGATTCAGGTCGACCCGGTCACCTGGGAGCCGGTGATCGACGACCGCACCGGCAAACCGATATCGGCGTGGGACGCAAGCTACGCCGAGCTTCTCGCGGCGGACGCCTATGTCCAGTGCGTCAATAGCGCAACCGGATTCTCGGAGCGGATGCTAGCGATGGACAGCCAGTCCGGTGACGGGAACCTCGCACTGAGGGGCACAGCGATCGACAAGATTGCCGACGAGATGGCCAAGTCACCCTGCCCTGTCGACCACGCCCGCGACTGCTACGATCCACCGGACAACATCTGCTACGGAACGCCCACCGAGGAGTGGATGTTTCGCCGCACGACAGCGCAATGCAATATCTCCCCGTCAACCGGAGAGAATGTCGCTGCGCTCACGTTACCGCCGATGGACCCCAAGTCACCCGTCGTCAGGTTCGAAGCATGGTCCGAACAGGAGTTGGCGAAGACCGACCACAGTCAACGGGTCTTCCGCTATCCCACCGAAGGACCCGGGAACGACTGGTTGTCGCTGGCGGTTTTCCGTGTATACGGCGATGTCTTTGCGGCTACCGTTGACCTGTGCATGGCGCAGCGCATGACCACGGTCCTCGAGGACGCGGACGTGCTCTCCGCCACCGATGACGAGCACATGATGATCTTGGGGCTAGCACGCGAGCGGGCCCAAGCCGCGATGCTCCGTTTCGCCCATATCCTCAAGATTCGCACCCGCCAAGACGTTCCGGAGACGGCGGACACGGAATACACATGGACCCCAGTCCTCTATCACTGGATGGTGAACGACCCCGGTGACGGCAGCACCGACAAGCCGCCTGTCACGGACATCATGCTGGCCAACTTCGTGCGCTCCATACGCCTCGCCAACGCCACCACGACGGCATTCGCCGCGTATCTCGAACGACAGGCAGGAGCGCGTTGGACCTCCTCGGGCAGTCGTGACGCCTTTCAGCGCGACTACGGGCCAGAGTCGGCCCGAAGTCGGCTGATGGCCGTCCTCTACGGCGGTGATCCCCTGGGGGACATGTGGGGGGAAAAAGACTGGAGTTCGGGGTTGCCCTACTTCGCTCCGGTCCGGGAGGGTTCTGATGACCCTCGAGTCTCCGTGCTTCTGTCCTTGGCTCGAGAGGCTGATGCCCTTTACGTTGCACACGCACCTGATGGAGAAGGGTACCAGATTAACCCCAAGAGTTGGGAGCGGATCTATAGCGAGGTCGAGGCCGCTCTTCGGCTCAATGAATGCGCCGTGGGTGAAGAAGGCTGCGACAGAGAGACTGTCCTGGCCAGTCTGCCGCATCTCGAGGATGAACACGAATACCTGCTCAAGCAGAGGTTCGACATCTCGCTCGAACACGCGAAGAGTCTGGCCAATGGACTGTTCGACGCTGTGATAAGACCGGGCGCGCTCATTGCCGACTTCAGAGCGAGTGGGCGATTCCACGCGTCAGGCACGATCTCTGAGAGCACATCCAACTGGGGAGGAGTCCAAACATGGCTGAAGCTGGACCCGGACACCAGGTTCTTGCCCTATGCCGTTGGTAGTCGCCGGTCGCCAAATGCAGAATGTGCAGCGCCGGAAGCGACCTGGACTTATGGTTTGGGGAAGTGCGACAACAACGTCGTTCCGCGCGAATTTTGGAAAGTGGGCGCCATCTCCGGCCTGGCATTCTCGCGCGAGGTCCTGTTCAAACTCGCCGCGGTGGCTCCCGAGAACCCGGATCTCGCCGCCGTGCTGGCCGAAGTGGAACGTATGACTGGCCCCACCACGGTTCTGCTCCGCGCCGCAAACTACGTGGACGTGCTGCGTCGTGCCGATGAACCAGGGACGATGTCCATGGTGAGCTACGATTACGGGTCTGTGAACGCCGGCCTGGCTGCAGCCGCTATCGATCCGAACTACGTTGGCCTTGATGGGATATCTCGGGCCAACTTGGATTCCCAGATCGGAGCCACCGGAAATGCTGCACAAGGTTCCGGTTACGCAGAAAACCTGACACACACGAGCTTCGAGGGTATTCACGAATCTGGAAAAACGTTCCTGCTGAGAACGACCGACGAAGAGCAGAACTCGTATCGTTATCTTGGTATGCTCTGGTCCGCTTACGTCGACGAAGGCTGGCTTGCAAACCTAGCCCAGCGCATCACGGCCGTCGACGAGCTGAACTGGTCCCGGCCGCGCTACGATGGATTTGGGTTAGAGACAAACTGGGTTCCCCCTGCTGACGCCTCCCTTATCGGTGGTACCGCTGGTGAAGAATCCTACGCGTATCTGCTGCGAAGCGCCAAGACCGCCGCCGAAGAAGCGACCAGCGCCGTCAAGACAGCCATCGAGAAGATCTCCGAAGAGGTTCGAGACGAGACGGCTCTTGCGCAGACCGAGAAACGAGCGGAGGGCATCCTGTCCCAGGAGCTGGCTGCCCTATGCGGGCGTGTTCCGAACTGCCTTCTCGAGAGGGCGATGATGAGTTTCACCATTGGGGAGGGTGACCCGGATGCGAGCGAAGCCACCTGCACGACCGACATGGATGCCTTCGCGAACGACACGGCCAAGACCCAATGCGAAGTAGCAAAACTCACATTAAATACCGCCCTTCCCGACAACATTCCCGTGCCAAGAGACGTCATGGTGGCGGCGGATAACGCCAGTGCCGATTTTGGACAGTATGGCGGAACTGAGCTGCAACGTGTGCTGACCCGAATCTGGAACGCTGTTCGAGCCCTTCGGGCCAATGCGACCCAAAGCGAATCTCTCGCCCGCACCCATGGCTACGAATATGCCCGGTTGGCAAGAGCAATGGCAGAGGCTGAGGCGACCAAAGGCTTGGCCAAAGCGCAAGAAGATGAGCTTTGGCCCGCGGCCGAGACCGAGTGTCTCGACGACGACTCGGGCCTCCGCTGCAGTGAGGTTGCAGTGGCGAAGGCGGAGGTGGAAGCTGCTGAGGAGCGAGCTAGAGACATGCGCCACACGGCCAAACAGAAGCTGCGCCTGGAATGCAAGTGGGACGGGACATGGGTCGACACTTTCACAAGTTGTGCGGCCTACGACGGCCCCGGGCATTGTCATCCCGCCGAGTGCTCCGCACGGAGTTGCACTGCGACGGAGACGCCAGACGATTATCGAGACGTCGGCGAGAACGTCGCCAAGTCCGTAGCGGACTTCTGCCTGGCACGCAGAAATTCGTGTCACATGACGCGCGAAAACGAGACAAGCTGGGCAGCCAATCGCCGTTGCTTTGACGCGGCGAGGGCCTACAAGGAGGCGTTCAACGACCTGGATTACCAGAACGAGATCGGCGACATGAAAATCGCGCAGCTCAATTGGCTTGCCGAGCTGCGAGCGGAGACCGTCGTCCGTATGCGCAAGTTGGCATCGCAGCAGTACAAGACCGCGGAAATGACCTACGCGACAGGCATGGCCGAGGCGGATGCCCAGCTCAACGCACACATGGCCGTCACCGCCCAAGTGGTGGGTGAGTTGATGGCATCGCTGGTCGAGTACGAGCAGCTGAAAACCAAGGTCACCCAGGTTGGCGCCAGGGCTCAGCTGGAGATGGATCTTGCAACCAGTACCCTGGCAACCAACGCCGACTTGCGGCGCACCTATCGGAGCTACGATCTCTGGCGCGCGCGGACGCTGTTGGAGAACGCGAGGCGTTTGGCCGCGGCGGCCCGCCGCGGCATCGAGGCGCGTTTCGTGGTCGACCTTTCCACCTTGGAGGCGGACCAGGCATTCGTGGCCTCCCCGGCGGTCTGGGCGGACGAGGTCTACGAGAGCGACCTCAACGCCCCAGCCGTGGTGGGCCTTTCGGTGGTGCCCGAGCAGCAGGGGACCATCTACCCCAACAAGCTGCTTGACTACGTGGGGAACCTGGAACGGTTCGTTCAGGGTTACACCATGACGTATCCCACGTCCGTTTCCCTGCCCGACACCGAGGTCCTGACCATTCCCGGGCCGGACCAGTCCGATTCGAATGCGATACTCGAAGGCAATGTGCTTCGAGCCGACTCCACGGGGTGGCGCTTCTACTGCCCCAATACCGGGGAGTGGATTGCGCATCCTGGAATGGGGGAGATGCCCATGGAGACGAGCTTGTCCACCGTCTGCGGTGGTCATGCTCCCACGTATGCGAGATTCGGCTTTGTACTTGACTCCTGGGGACGAAAGAACGGGGCATGGACCCAACCCGTCTACCGAGATCGCCACAATGTGCGCTGGCGTCGTCTGGCCGTAAATCTGGTGGGGACTGGCGTGCGGAACTGTGAAAACGCCACGGATCCGACCGACTGCTATACCAACCCCTTCATTCGGTTCGACTTGGTGCATGCCGGACCATCCTGGCAGACGGATTACGCGCAGCAGTGGCGCCACGTCCAAATTCCAACCGCGTACATCGAGGGCGGCAAATCCTTGGCCGCAGAGGAATGGCTCGAGCCCGTCGGCACCAGTTGGAACATGCCCTTCGTGAGCAACGTGGCCAGGGGTGAGCTCTTCGGTAGGCCCGTAGCTGGAACGTATGAGCTGTTCTTCGAGATCACACCCGACGTTCGGCTCGACCGCATCGAACGGGTGCAGATCCTTGCTGAACAGGACTACTGGGTGCGCCAGTCTGGCCAGGGGGTGATAGGCCCCGACCCCGATCATTTCGGTGCAGACGAACAAGCTGGCGCCGGAAATGAAGGAGGAGCCAGCGGAACCGGAGGCCAGCAGAGCGATCAAGGCGGTGCCCCCGGCCAAGGCGGTTCTGGCCAAGGTGGCTCAGGAACCGGCGGCTCGGGCACCGGCGGGGCCGGTCAAGGTGGTGCCGGTGGTTCGGGTCTGTACGGAGAATGCACCGCCACTGGGACCACGTCCCTGATCGACAACTTCGCAGACGCAAATCGCCAGATCGGCACGTCCGAAGGTCGTTTGGGGTTCTGGTACGGGTTCCATGCAGGGACCTCCTGCACGGCTGTGCCGCAGACCGGTGAGGCATTCTTGCCAGAGCTGGGAACAAGCGGCTACCGCGCTCACACCAGTGGGACCGGATGTGACGCCGGCAACTGGAAGGGCGGTGGAATTGGGTTCTTCCTGCTCAGCAGCTACATCGATGGCGTATCAACCGTCTGCCCCGGGACTGGATACGACGCGAGCCAGTACACAGGTATCGAGTTCTCCGCCAAGGGTTCGGGGACTCTGCGGGTCGAGGTGTGCATCACGGACCTGGAGGATGACAACTGCCACGGGGCCGACATCACTTTGGGCCCGACCTGGCCCATCAATCCCTACAGCATCAGCTGGGGGGAACTTTCCCAAGATCCGAACTGGGGCGTCCGGAAGGACTTCAAGCCGGAGCGTTTGAGGAAGATCCAGTGGCTCACCAAGAACTCGCCCAACTACGACTTCTATCTGGATAACGTCTATTTCCGCACCCAGAACTGAGAGTTGTGTCGGGGCCCTTTCCGACGGAGAGCGAAAGCCAATGAAACGCTTCGCAATGCTTCCGCGTGTCCTGGGTCTTCTGGTGGCCATGGCGGGTGCCATTCCGGCGGCACCCGCCTGGGGCCAGGCGACGACATACACTCCTTCGGGAGACACCTCCACGGGGGTGTATTCGGAGTCCAACTCCCAGGTATTGGCCAGTGCCGCAGCTTCGGGCGGCGACGAGGACGACTCGGGTGAAGATGCAGCCTCCTCGGGTGGTGTGACGCTACCCACGGCGGACGGGGGCAATCCGGTGGGCTCCCAGTCTCTGGGTCTGCCGAGCGGGGCGGGGACTCCGCTCGGTATGGGGGAGAGCTTTTCCGCGCAGCTCTCGACAGGCCTGGCGAGCTATTCCATCCCGATCGGGCTTCCCAAGGCTCGCGGAAACGTCCAGCCCAGCCTCTTGTTGTCCTACAGCTCCTCCTCTGGGCCCGGGATCGCTGGCGTGGGCTGGAACATCGGCCTCTCTGCCATCTCGCGAAAGACCGACCACGGTCTGCCCCGCTATGACGACCGTGATGAATGGCACGCCAACCAGGACCATTTCGCATTCGGGGCATCCGACCTGGTTCCCATCTGTCGGGTCACGGGGGGTAGCTGTGCGGCAGCCCTCGCCGGTGAGGTCATGCCGACCTGGGCCGACGGATGGCAGTATTTCCGAACCCGCGTCGAAGGCAGCTATTACCGGTTCTTCTGGTCGCCGGATCACCGGACCTGGAGGGTTCAGGCCAAGGATGGGATGAACCTCGAGTTCGGTGTTCCTCTGGATGGAACCGGCTATCAGGGAGCACTCGAGAGCAACCCCGAGCGACCCGAGGAGATCGCTCGCTGGCACCTGGTGCGACAGTTCGACAGCCACACCGACACCGGCCCAGCGGGGCAGGCGGAGCCCGTGAACCTGGTCCTTTATCGGTACCTGAGCGATTCGGGGTTGGCCTATCTGTCGGACATCTACGACACCACGCCGACCGACGACCCGACCACGGTCGATCTCACCCGGTTTGCCCACCACACCCGGCTCACGTACGAGCAGCGCCCCGACTCCTTGATTTCCTTCCGTAGCGGCTACCGAACCGACTACCGGCTGCGGATCGTTCGAATCGACGTGGCCAGCAAGCCCTTCGACTCCACCTCGGCTGCCCGGGAGCTGGTGCGTCGCTACCATTTTACGTACGACTGGTTCAGTCACACTTCGCTGCTCGTCAGCTTCCAGTCCGAGGGCCGTTGCACGGACGCAGTGGCAGAGAATTCCGAAGGCTCCCTGCCCTCGACGGAATGCCCCCGCCTTCCCGCGCTTCGTTTCGAATACCAACAGGTAGAAAGCGACCAGAGCCCGGTTGTCGATTCGCAGGGATTGGCTTACCAACCGTTCTCGGCAGAAATCGAACGACTCGATAACAGCCCGCCCCATTCCCTGGGACAGATGGAGACGGGCCTGATGGACATCAACGGCGACGCCCTGCCGGATGTCATCGTGACCTCCGCCGCCCTCTACGACGGGAGGCATGGCCTGTATTTGAATGGGGATGGGGGAAACCTGCGCTTCTCCGGAGCGGCCTCGATGGATGTTCGGGGTGATGACCGGATCGATGCGGGAGTTCTCAAGCTCACCAACCGGAACGTGAGTGCCCTCGATCTCGACTCCGACGGTCGGATCAATCTGGTCCACATGGACCAAACGACTCGGTACTCGGTCTTCAGCCCCGCCAACGACGGCTCCGGCTGGGCCTGGCAAGGGGCGCCGGTTACCACACCTTCGGGACAGAGCGTCAAGATCGATTGGACCCGCCATGCCAAGCACACCCAGGTCATGGATGTGAACGGCGATGGGCTCGTGGATATCGTCTATTCCGCTCCCACCGAGATCCAGACCTTCTTTTCGCTGGGCCGCTACCCGGGAGGGCAAGGACAATTCGGGCACGCCAGCTGGACCAGCCCCACCGAAGCGGAGCTTTCCACCGAACCGATCAGCGCCTGTGCACCCTGGAGTGCCACGCCCATCCAGTTCGGGGATCCGGACGTGTTCGTCGCAGACATGAACGGTGATGGTTTTCCTGACATCGTGCGGCTCCGCTCCGGCCAGGTCCTGTATTGGCCTGGGCGTGGCAACGGCACTTGGGGCACCGGCGAGCGAGACGATTGCCCAGCCGGTAGCTTCGGCGAGGATCGGGCCATCAGCATGGGGAACGCGCCCTACCTGGGGCTCCTGGACACGGCCACGCTGCTCCTCAACGATGTCACCGCGGATGGCCTACCGGATTTCATCAAGATCAAGTCCGATTCAGTGGATATCTACGTCAACGAGAACGGCACGGGATTCACGGATCGCGGCACCCTCGAGGACATGCCGATTCACCCCAATGGCTCTTCCCAAGCCGTCCTCTCGGATATCAACGGTTCGGGAACGCCCGATCTCCTTTGGGGCAAGGCCTACGACTACCGGTACGTCGATCTGACCGGCGGTGTCCAGCCGTACCTTCTACAGAAGGTCCACAACGGACTGGGTGGAACGACCGAGCTCCAATACGCCTCCTCGGCACAGCTCATGCTGAAGGCAGCTCGGGATGGCTCCCCCTGGACGAGCGTGATGCCGATCACCACGCCGGTCGTGACCCGTATGACGGTTCGGGACAACCTGGAGCTGGTGGGTCGTCCCCCGGGTGTCGTGGTGACCGACTATGTGTACCGGGATCCGGTCTTCGATGGCAAGGAGCGCAATTTCCAAGGCTTCCGCGACGCGACGGTGTGGAACCGCGGTGATGACAATAGCCCCACTTCTATCGCCCGATCGGAGTTCCTGCTCGGGGACATGACGGAAGAAGGCTGGGGTGATGCCCTGCAAGGTCTGCCGGTCGTGGAGGAGACGCTGGCAGAATCCGGGGTAGCTCAGGCAACGCGGCACACTCGGTACAGTGTGAAGGAGCTCTACCAGGCGCTCGACGGTCGCCGGGTCTACCAGCGCCGAGGTACCGAGGTCACGGGATTCTTGTACGACACGGATAGCTTCGACGCCTCCCCCTCCGAGATCGCCGCCACCGACTACAGCGTCGAGCAAGGTGGCGAAACCGAAGAAGGAACGCGGACACTGGTTCTGCGAGCGACATCCGGCACGGCGCGGCTCCGTTCGTTCACCGTGCAGGACGATTTCGGCAACGTCACGACCAGCGTGAAAGAGGGCTGCGTATCGGGTTGTCCGGCGGGTCCGGACGAGCGGATCACGGTGACCAGTCGTTTCGAGCGCCCCAGCGCGGAGCCCTCGGGCTGGCTCTTTCGCGAAGTGGAGAGCTATGTGACGGGCAGCGATGGCCAAGAACCGCGGGCCCGCCGCCTCATTTCCTACTCTGCCGCGGGCGATCCGACCGAGGTTCAGGGTGAGCTCCAGGGCACGATACCGCTGGATCGATTCCACGCGGCAGGTGGAAGCACCGCCCCTGCGCCAGAGCACGCCTCTGGGGGTGAGGGGGAGCCGGTCATGCTGTCGCTCGGCCAAACCGAATACGACATCTTCGGAAACCCGCTCTTCACGAGGGGTCCGTTGGGCGAATGCGGCTCCATCGAGGTCGACGATGCATATGCCGAGTTCGTCGTGACCTCGACGTCCTACGCTGGCGCCTTGGGTCCGGACGGTTGTGGAGACCGACAGTTCGTCTCAACGGCGAGTTACGATCGAGGGCTTGGCCTTCCAACCAGCGTGGTGAGCGCCAGAGGACAGCCTTCGGCTGTCGACTACGATGGTTTCGGTCGAGTGGTGGCATCCTACGGACCGAGCCTCACCAATCCTGGACAGCTCGATCCGGAGCCGCGTCAGACCTACCAGATCGAGCTGACCACGGATCCGACGACGACCCCCTACTCGATCCTGCGCACGCGCAGCATCGACCAGGACACCGCCGGTTCAATCCTGTACGTCGAGGATTGGGCCTACGTGGACGGTCTGGGTCGCCCCATCTTCAGGTTGAAGCAGGCGGATCCCGACGCTGGCGACGAATCGCAGTACATTGCCCAGGGCGGCGTACGGTACAACGCCAAGGGAATGGCGTTCCAGACCTTCGAGGCCTTCCCCTATGACCTCGGGCCGGACACCTTGCCGCTCGACACCCAGCCCGGCACGAACTCCAAGACGCAGAGGTTCGACGCTTTCGGGCGGATCCGACTGGTTATCCTGCAAGACGGCCTGGAGAAGGTCGAGACTCACTACCACGCCCTCAGCACGGACGTATACGACGCCAGCGATCTCGAGATCGGAGGGCCGCACCAGAATACGTACTCCACCACGATATCCGACGGACATGGCCGGACCGTCATCGGGATCAGCCGGCTCAAGTCGGGCTCAGGGATAGAGGAGCACCATGTCGTTTCCGAATATCTTCCCACCGGGGAGGTGACCCGGATCGTCCAGAAGCGCACCGGCAGCCCCGATGTGGAACGGAGCTTCGCCTACGACAGCCTGGGCCGAATGGTGCTGAACGTCGAGCCCAACACGTCCAAGGTCGTGGACGGTAATCTGCGCGCCTGGCGCTATGCCTATGATGATTCTGGGCGTCTGGTGGGTACGAGTGACGCCCTCGGTTGCGGTGTGAACTACCACTATGACGCTGGGGGTCGGTTGCTTGGTTCCGACTATTCACCCTGCCAGGCGAACCAGCCGGCATACAGTGCACCCGACCTCGATGATACTGGCAATGGACTCGAGTCCGTTTACCGTTATGACTATGCCGAACCAGGCGCGGGCACGGTTGTGGACGCCGGTGGCACCACGCTCACCGTCAACTCGGCTTGGCTCTGGGGTCGCACGGCCTCCGTCCGCACCCGGGGCGCCTATCAAATCTACGCCTACGACGCCCTGGGCCGCCCTGTCGGTACGGCAAAACGCGTCGCGAAGCCCGGACCCGTATCCAACACCCTCGCCGAGCGTTATGCTCCCCGCTGGTACGTGAAGACGACGAGCTACGATGTGGCCAACCGTCCTATCCGGACATCGACGGGAGCGACGGCGTTGGGGTTGCTGGGTTCCGACGGAACCAGCGAGCTCCGCCCCACGTACACGCGCCGCGGACTGGTGGGGACCATGGGCAGCAGCTATGGCACGCTCATCACCAGCCAGCACCGGGACGCCCGTGGTCTCCTCACGAACGTCCACTTTGGAGACGCGGCTCAGACCCAGCGCAGCTACAGCTACAACGAGCTGACCCAAGTCGAATCGGTCCAGACGTACCGCGCCTCACCGCCCCTCTGGACGGCGCCGCCCGGCTCGGGTCCCTACACGCTCCCACCCACCAGCCAACCCACCACGACGCAGTTGGCGCTGGAGGACTATTCGTTCACGTATGACGTCGGGGGTAACCTCACCAAGGCGGAGGACTGGCGGACGGAGGACGAGTGGCCGGACACCAACCACCCGGTCACCCGGGAATGGACCTACGACAGCTACAGCCGCCTGACCCACACGGCCTACACCTATCCCGGCAGCGCCGACTGGCAAGCCCCCTTCGACCCCGAAAACGCCGACGAAGAGCGCTTCCCCCAGCCGTCACACCAAGTCTCCTTCGACCAGCGTGTCCAAGAAGAAACGTTCGAATACGATCACTTGAACAACCTGGTCTACAACACAGACGACGCCAACGGCTTCTACGACCGATCCCTAGGCACGTCCCACCACGACAGCACCTCCCCCAACCGGCTCCTCTCCACCAC
>CAZYKT010000100.1:0-15805 GCA_964648165.1 uncultured Polyangiaceae bacterium
GGTGGCCACGTGCGTCAGCGTGTCCCCATGTGATTCCCGCCCGCGCGGTGGCCACATGTGGCAGCGCGAGCCAGAAGAGGCTTGAGCAAGGGCGAGCCGCGCCGGCAACGCGAGCCAGGAGGCATCCGAGTGACCCGTCCTGACTCATGGCCCCAGCAACCCCCGAATCTGCGGCTGCAGCAGGGTCCATTTCGTCGCCGACCCCTCGGATGCGCTAGTAGTCCCGGGCGTATGACTCGTTTGCTCGTCATGACCTTCTTCTTGGTGCTGGTGCTCGGGATCCTGGGGGGGACGCACTACTATCTCCATCTTCGCCTGATCCGCGACACCGCGCTGCCGCGGAGCTGGCACGTGTACCTGACCCGGTTGTTGATCGCCGCGCTTCTTTCCCTGCCGGTGGCGATGATCATGTCACACGCGCTCACCGGACCTTGGGCCCTGTTCGTTGCAGGCCCCGGCTACCTGTGGATGGGGAGCTTCTTCTATCTGCTGGCTCTGCTTTTGTGCGGCGACCTGATCCGCGGGATACTACTGCTCGCAAGCAAAGCGTTGCCAGTTACGCTGCTCACGGCTCCAGGATCGCGCCTCTTGCTGTCCCGAGTCCTGGCGGTGACCGCCGTCGGCCTGACGGCGGTTGTGTCCGGAGTGGCGGTGAAAACGGGGCTGGAGGCGCCGCAAGTGAGGCGCGTTCAGGTTCCGCTGGCTCGGCTGTCCGCCGGCCTGGATGGTCTTCGAATCGTGCAGCTCAGTGATTTGCATGTGGGTTGGTTGTTGCGGCGCAGCTTCGTCTCCGAGGTCGTGCGTCGTGTCAACTCCCTGAAACCCGATATCGTGGTGATTACCGGGGATCTGGTCGACGCCGGTGTGCCGCAGCTGCAAGGCGACGTGGCACCGTTGGCCGACCTTCGCGCCCGCTACGGTGTCTACTTCGTGACCGGCAACCACGAGTACTACGCGGGCGTCGAACCCTGGCTTTCGCACCTGCCACGCCTCGGAATCAAGATCCTTGGCAACGAGCGAGTCACGATCGGCGAGGGCGACGCAGTGTTGGATTTGGCCGGCGTGCACGATTACGGTTCCGGTCACGAAGCGAGACCGGCTGGTCATGGGGCGGATCTGGCGAAGGCCCTGCTGGGGCACGATCCCAGTCGCGAGCTGGTCCTTCTGGCCCACCAACCCAAACAGGTTGACCAGGCCGCGCAACACGGAGTCGGGCTGATGATCTCGGGCCACACCCACGGTGGGCAAATCTGGCCCTGGACTTATCTGGTCCGCCTCAATCAGCCCTACGTTTCGGGTTTGCACCGACACCAAGGGAAGACCTGGGTGTACGTATCGCCTGGCACGGGTCATTGGGGGCCTCCCATGCGGTTTGGGACCTCCGCCGAGATCACCGAGCTCGAACTTCACAGAAGTCGATAGTGCGCATGGGGGCCGGCGGACACGCCGCCGGAGCCTGACGTCGCGTGTGCCGTTCCGTTCGGGCCGGCGGACACGCCGCCGGAGCCTGACGTCGCGTGTGCCGTTCCGTTCGGGCCGGCGGACACGCCGCCGGAGCCTGACGTCGCGTGTGCCGTGCCATGCGCGCCGGCGGAGTCTGACGTCGCGTGTGCCGTTCCGTTCGGGCCGGCGGACACGCCGGCGGAGCCTGACGTCGCGTGTGCCGTGCAGGCCGTCCGCGCCAAGTGGAGCCACGAAGTGCGAAGTCGGACCCTGACGTCTTCAGGGCGGTTCCCGCAGGTGCGGTGGAGCCGGCGGGACGTGCAGCCTCACCCCGCCCCTGTCAGGCTGAGTTCCGCGAGCGCGGTGGAGCCGAGGGCCTATGGGACCAGCTTCGAGCGAACGAAATCGACTAGATCCGTGCTCCCCACCGCCAAGCTGACCTCCGCCGGGACCTCCACCAGCTGCCAGTGAACCGTCCAGGTTAGCTCACCCTGGGCATCCAGGCTCTGCTCGGTCCCCTGCTGCTCGAACTCGATCATCTGAGAGCTGTTGGACCAGATCTGGATTTCGCCCTGGTTGTCGGGCAGGGCACTGGCGGGTGAATCGGGGAAGGTCTTGATGAAGACCAGGGGCGTTGCACCGATGGTGTCCGCGTGGGCGGACCAGCCCTCGGCCCCGTCGTGCTCGAAGATGAGGTTTTCGCCGCTGAGCGTCTCGTGATCGAGCCAGGTGATGCCCGCCGTGGTCTCGAAGTCCATCAGGGTGAACCAGTCGTCCTGGGTGATGTCGATCGCCTCACCCTCCGGGAAGAAGGTCGTTCCCCCCACCGGGACTCGCGTGATCTCCCAGGGGGCCCAGGAGGCCGCACTGGTCGCCTCGTTGACCAGGGTGTACTCGAGGGTCACGATCCCGCTCGCCGCATTGGCCCAGAAACGCTTTTTGGCGCTGACGTTGATCTCGGTCGCATTGCTGCCCGTGAACGTCATCACGTTGCCCTCGGCTGCTGCCGTGTAGGGCTCGGCGATGAGGGCGTCAGGTGGAGGCCAGCCGGGCAACGCCGACTGGGGGCTGGGCACGAAGATGGAGCCCTCGGCCGGGTAGATCATGTTTTCCCCGTTGTACGAGAACTCCGTGATGGTCGCCCCGCGCTGGGCATTGACCACGAGCTTGTAGGGTGGAAAATCCAGCGTCCAGTTGCCGGTGGTGTCGCTGGTGGGAACGACGGTGGCTTCGTAGGGGTCACCGGCTACTCCACCCGAGCCGCCCAGGTTGCCGGTGCCGGCCTCGGGGATCCCCCCGCCGACATTCTGATCGCCGCCCAACTCGACCAGTCCTCCCTGATTGTCCATTCCACCCAGGGTTCCGCCGCCCAGGTTGTTGACCCCGCCTTGCTCGGTCAGGCCCCCCTGGTTGTCCAGGCCACCGGTGCCGACGCCGCCGGTGCTCGTACCCCCGGCGTCCGTGCCCCCCGTCGTTGCGCCGCCCAGGCCCAAACCACCCACACCGGACCCACCTAGCCCCGGTGCCCCGGCGATCTCGCCACCACTTCCCGTTCCGCCGACTCCTGCGCCGCCGATGCCAGCGCCCCCTGTGCCCGCACCACCCCGGCCCGCACCACCTGTGCCGGTTCCACCGGTACCCGTTCCGCCGTTGGTGGCAGAGCCACCCGAGGCGGGCCCACCACCGGAAGTACTCACGCCTGCACCCCCGACCTCATCAGTCGTCCCTCCAGAGCCGCTGGTGGACGCCTCGTCCTCTCCACAACCAATGACAGTGAACAAGCAAGCCAAGGCTACAGGGGCTCTACCCAAGAATGTCTTGCGCGTCTTCACGTTGCCTCCAGAGGGGGCACGGTCGAAATGGACCCCAGTCGTGACGGATGCCGGCCGAAGCAGATGCCGGCCAAAGCGGATGCCATTCGAGACCGATGCCGGTGCAAACCCACTACGACTTATGACATTTGTGCCTGCGGCTGCCAAACCAGGCCGCCTGGTGCATGGTGTTTCCCTGCAGCGCGGGCCCAAGATCCGCTTCTAGGCTGGCGCGTTGGGAACGGGATGCGTTCTGGGGAATCGTTCCTATTCGCCCCGTGGCCACCCGACACCGGCAGCCGACGCCAAGCGCCTGGTGGTCTTGGGCTGACGGCTTGCTCCCACCGGGAATCGCGCCCCAACCGAATCCGCAGCAAGGCTTCCTGGCTTCCCCGTCACTTGGCCCGCTGTTCGGAGTCCCAGTCGTCCACGCTGCTCCTTGATTGGTTCAAATCCGAGTGGGACACATAGTTCTGTTGTGGTTGGTGGCCGAGAACCGATTGGGCCGCCGAGAGGAGTCGAGATGCCATTCGTGCGCGAAGCCGCTGTTCGCTGCGATGTCTTTGTGTGCTCCAAGATCTGGCGAGCCCTGCCGTTGGTGCTCGGCCTGTTCTTGCTCACCTGCACGGCGCTTGCTCAGGCACCGAATGTCGACGCCAAAGGCACCGCGCGCCAATGGGCCATCAAGGGAACCGAGCAATACGAAGCCGGGGACTACCAGGGGGCTGTGACCAGCTTCCGGAATGCCGAGTCCCTCTTCCATGCCGTGACGCACCTACTCTACCTGGCTCGCGCCAGTGAGAAGATGGGACGTTTGGCCGACGCACGCGAATTCTACATCACGCTCCAACACGAGGAGGTCCCGGCCAACGCGAGTGCCGGGTTCCGCGAAGCCAAGCGCATCGGAGAAGCGGAGCTGGCTGCCCTCGAACCGCGGGTTCCCTATCTGACCTTGACGGTGGAGGGTGGCTCGAATCAGCCCTTGGCCGTGACGGACAATGGACAATCCTTGAACGCCGCCGCCCTGGGGATCCGCCGCCCCGTGAACCCCGGGGAACATCGACTGATTGCGGACGGGGAAGGAGTACACGCCGAAGAGACGGTCGTCCTGGCCGAGGGCGAGCAGAAGTCGGCAACCCTGCGCCTGCAGGCCGTGGCCAAGGCGCCGGTCGCAGTGGCTCCTGCGGCTCCTCCGCCGAGTCCCCAAGCCCCGGCCGAACAGGACCAGTCGAAGGGGCGACCGCTGCTCTACACCGGCATTGGAGTTGGGGTCTTGGGGGTGGCGGGTTTGGTCACCGGCGGATTCCTTCTTTCCAGTGCCGCGGACAAGCGCGACCAACGAGATCAGACGGGGTCGGACTGTCAGACCGTTGACGGTGAACTCTGGTGCTCTGCCGACCAAGCGGACAGGATCTCGGGCTTGCAGAATGAAGAGCAGAGCGCGCGCACTGGCGCCGGCTGGACAATGGCTATCGGGACCGTAGCGCTGGCAGCCGGTGGAACGATGGTCGTTCTAGACCTTGTCCAACATCGGACCAAGACAGCTGCAGGGCGCCCGATCACGCCGTGGGTTGGGTACCGGGTGGCAGGCGTGTCAGGCAAATTCTAGCGGAGGCTCGCATGAAGACGCAGATCTTGGCGTGGTTGGTCCTTTCCGTGGCTGCCTGCAGCGTCGACGAGCTGAAGTACAAGACCATCGGTGTGGATGGATGTCCGGACGAGCTCGATGCTTGCGCGGGTCACGCCGGCGAGGGTGGTGACGCGGGGGCGGGCGAGGGCGGTGACGCGGGGGCCGGCGAGGGTAGTGACGCGGGCGCTGCCGGAGAGGGTGGCAGCGACGGCGGGGGTGGTTCAGCCGGTCAAGCCGGTCAACAGCAGAGCGGTGGAACTGCAGGGCAGGCGGGTGAATCGACCGCCGGAGAGTCGGGTGCTGGCAGCCCGGCGGGTGGCGAATCCTCCTCGGGTTCGGGCAATCCGGGCGGCTTGGGCCCGGTGGGCGGCGAGGCTGGAGCAACCGATGTGGCCGGTGCCTTCCCGGGCGAGGGCGGTTCCGGCAATCTGGCCGGCGCTGGAGTCGCGGGTGGCTCGATGGGTCGCTGCGAGAGCTCCTCGGATTGTCCCGCGCTTGTCACCAGTCCGAGCGGTTGCGCGGTAGCCACCTGCAACCTGGACAGTGGCGAGTGCGAGTATCGCGCGAAGGATGGGGACCTGGACGGGTTTGGTACGCGCGCCTGCCTGTCGCAAGAGGCGGGGATCGTCGTCACACTCGGCGATGACTGCGATGACGATGACGTCGAGGTCAATCCGAATGCCTGGGATGGTCCGGAGGGCGATGGGATGCCCAACGCCTGCGACGATCAGATCGACAACGATTGCAGTGGTTCGGTGGACGACGACGTTTTGGGCGACGGAACCACCTGCACCTGTACGCCCCAGGACGTCGCGCCCTGCGCCACGACCGAAAGTGGAACCCCGGTCGTTTTCCCCGTGTTGGACGCAGACGACATGCCGCTCGGTGCGTGTCACTACGGCGAACAAGTGTGCATGAGCAACGGGGCCTGGAGTGACTGTGAGGGAACCGTGGGACCCAGCGCGGAGATCTGCGACGGGGCTGACAACGACTGCGACGGCGACGTCGATGACGGGGTCCTTCTGTCCTTTTCCTATGACGCCGACGGCGATCTCCACGCGCCGAGCTGGGCGGCGACCGCCACGGGCTGCAGCAACCCCGGGGTGGCACCCCCAGACTGTGAGTCCCATCAGTCGAGCTGTCCGGTGGACACCTGGACCACCCAGGCGATTCCTGCCGACGACTGTGACGACAACAACGTCTCCCGCCACCCGGGTGCGCAGGAGCTCTGCAATCGGATCGACGACAACTGCAGCAATACCGACGGCTCCGCCGAGGAACTCGCCGAGGACGTGGACGGCGACGGCTTCACCAGCCAGGCCTATGCTGGCTGCGATGGGGGCTACCCGCGAACCGACTGTTACGACCAGGACCCCGACGTTCACCCGGGGCAGACGAGTTTCTTCTCCACCGGCTACTGCCTGCAGGACAACGCGCAGATCTGGTGCCCTCAGTACGCGGACGACTCGCAGAAATGCGCCAAGGTCGACACCTGCCTGGACTCGATCGGGCAGGAATGGGGTCCGGGCAGCGTGGACTACGACTGCGACGGGGTCGAGGAAGTGCCTGTGCCCACCCCCGTCCAGATTGCCGCCCACAGTGATGCCTGCGCTGCCGCTCCTACCAGCACCTGCGTGGCCGATGGGGCTCCCACCTATCCGGTCTCTGGCGCCATCTGCGGTCGCGTCGGCCAACACATGAAATGCACGACCCAGGGGGGGGGCCTCCCCTGCAAGTACGCCTCAACGTACGTGCAGACAGCTTGCCGATAGGGTTGGTACGGCGTAAAGAAAGCCCATGGCCGGGCTCCGTGAGCTTCGCGTAATGGTGGTCGACGATGACCCGGCGCTGTTGCGCAGTCTCGCGCTCGCCCTGGAGCCGGAGGTCAAGGAACTGCGGCTGTGTGGCGAGGCACAGGGGGCGGTCGAGCAGCTGAGGGGCTGGCCGGCGGACGTCATATTGCTCGACGTGAAGCTGCGGGACGGTTCTGCGTTCGACGTATTGAACTTCGCGCTCCAGCGCGAGTCCATTCCCGCCGTCATCGCGATGAGCGGCAAGGCCACAGCCGACGAGTCGTTCCAGCTGGCCCAGCTGGGTGTACGCGCCTACCTGTCGAAACCATTCGGGGCAGACGCCGTGCGCGCCGAGATCCTCCGCGTCGCCACGCAATCCGCCGATCTGCGCCCGCACCTGCGCGGGATGGTGGGACACCAGTCGGTACGCGCCGTCCAGGCCGAGGTGCGCGAGACGATGGTGCGCGAGGCCATGGGGCGCGCCGAAGGCAGCCGCCGTAGGGCGGCGGGTCTGCTCCGCGTGTCGCGGCAGCTCTTGCAGTACATGCTGCGGTCGATTCGTCTGGACGGGTAGGTAGCCGTTCAAAGATCCGGTCAGCTTGCGACCTCGTTGACCTCCGAAACGGCGGCGCGCTGCCGTGATGCTAGCGGTAGCCGCACCCGGAACACGGTGCCGCCACCGTCGCGCTTCTCCACGGATACGCTGCCGCCGCTGGCCTCCACGATACCGCGGACCACCCGGAGGCCCACGCCCAGGCCCTTGGCCGTGGTCGAGGCCTCGGGCGTGGTCGAGGCGAGGCCTGGGCCGTCGTCGATGACACCGAGTTCGATGGAGTGAGTGTCCGCGCAAACGCCGGCTCGAACGGTTACGTTGTTGGCCCCCCGCTTGCCGTCCCCCTCGCAGGCGTTGGCGACCAGGTTGATAAGGATGCGATCGAGTGCGCGCGCGCCGCCGCTGACCAGTAGCTCGAGGTCGTCCGGGATGGCGTCCACCCGGAACGACACCTGACCGAAGCGCAGTCGTAACGGGCGCAGGGTGCGCCGCACGCTGGCTGCCACGGGCACGGGTGTCGCTGGACTCAGGACGGACAGATCACCCAAGGCGCGTTCGCTAACACCGAGGATGAGCTCCTCCACGCTGTGGAGATCCTGGAGTAGACAGTCGCGAGCCAGCCGCAATCGCTGGATCTCGGGATCGGTCGGACGGTTTGAGCTTTTGCTGACCAGCTCCGCGCTCAAGCGGACCGCCGTGAGCAGGGAGCGCGCGTCGTGGCAATCGGCCAGCACCGTGCCCAGGCCCCGTTCGGCCTGTTCGGTGCGCAGGGCGGCAGCGGCGGCCCGCGTCACGATGCGCCTGGTTCCGTGGGCAAAGATCACGGCTAGCAGCGTGCTCGCCCCGATGAAAATGAGATAGATGCTGAGGTGGGCCGACTGGGCGCGGGGGCCCAACCCGGATACGGCGCCGTCAATCGACACCAGGGTCAATACACCGATCAGGTTGAGCAATCCCCCGAGGATCGCCACCGGTAGGGATAGCCGCAGGCCCGCGCCGACAATGGCCAGCGGGATCCCCATCGAGTCGGGCATGTGAAGGATCCCTTCGTAGCCGGGCCGCGGCCAGAGCGCGTTCTCGGACAGGGCGACGTGAACCGCCAGGGCGTCCAAGGTGACGGACAGCATCCACAGCGCCGAGCTCCTGGGCGGTGTCTTGAGCCGAAGGAGCACGAACAGGGAGAACAGGATACCGAGGCCCAAGGGCAGTGGCGTGAGCAGCAGGCCCGACCATCGCACGTCGAGGCTGGCGAGCCGCACCAGGATCGCGCCGTAGAACAGGATCCTCCCCGCCGAAATGAGGCGCTCCAGCCCCAGCGCGGAACGCGCGACGCTCGTCGCCACCTCCTCCCGGGCCAGGGCACTGAGCCCGGCCACATGCTCGGCAACCATGGTCGGAAGGCAGCATACCGAGGCTTTTCCCGCAGCGGAAACAGGAATCGCCAGGCAAGGGCATGGAGCCTGGTTTCTGGGCTGTTTCGTCGCAGTAACGCGAGGCGCGCGGTCCCTAGTGACGACCGGGCAGAAGCCGGGTTTCGCCCGAGGTCCGCGCCGGAACCGGTGGGTGCAGATCGAGCTGCCTGCCTGCAGCGCGACCATGGGTGAAGGCCTCGGGGCGTCGCTTACCGGTGCCGCGGATCCAGCGAACCCTGGGGTGACGTCGCTTGAAATACGAGGTCAACTGGGCATCCCCCACCCAGACCAGACCCTGTTCCTTGTGCCGCTTCTGAGCGGCCGCGAGCTTGTCACGAAAGCCCGTCATCACCCCGGCCAGGTACTCCCGTCGCAGTGCGTTACCTGGTAGGCCCGAGGTCTTTTTGTACGCCTGCCAGGAACGCTCCGCTGCGTCGCGCAAGAAGGCGTAGACGTGCCCAGCGAGCTCCAGGTTCTCACGGTTCCCACAGATTTCCAACACGCTCCCCGATTTGCCCCGAAGAGGCTGCCACACTGGCACCCAGATCACCTGCACGAAGAAGTGTTCGTCCAGGATGCTGGCGAGGATGCGTTCCGCCTCGCTGACCCGTCCCGTCGGCTCTCCCAGGTGCGAGAAGGCGTAGCTCGAGCGGTGCAGCTGGGTCAGGTTGTACTTGAGCATCAAGCGTCGAGCCGCGGCCATTGCCGCCTCGGCCTCGTGGGTTTCTCCCTGCTCCGCCAGGCGGAATAGCTTGGTGACGCGATCCAGGACGCGCTCCGTGTCCGCCGATAACGTGGCTGCGCCGGGCAGACCGGAGGCGGCCGGATCGATGCCCCGCTGTTCGCAGATCCTGCGGAAAGCTTCGCCGTGTGGCTCCTGGGCGGGCTCACCCAGCACCTCCTCGAGGTACTGATGCGCCATCTCGTGCTTGAGGACCTCGACCAGGACGCCCCATCCCACGTCGGTCAACAGATAGCGTGATAGCTCCATCCGGCGCCCCTCGGCGATCCAGTGACCCAGGCGCTGCCGTGTGTCCGAGAAGGCGAGGATGGGACGTTTCAGTTGACCCTTGAAGAGCTGGGCGTTGAGCGTGTCGTAGCTGTCGCAAAGAGCGAGCAGCGCCGCCCGCAGAAGCTCTGCGGTCAAGATGCCGGACGGCTTTCTCCGAGTCACGAGCGAAACACCCAATCACGCGAGAGCCAGTAGTTCAGAACGGTGATGCCCGCCTGAACCGAGAACCAGACCGGAGCCTGGGGCAGGGCGAGCACGTCGATGCCCCAGCCCACCAGCAGCGCGCTGAGGCCCATGCACCCCGATTGCAGCACGAAGAAGCGGACCGCACGGGGACCCAGCTTGCCACGAGTCTTGAAGGTGAACCGGAGATTGAAGAAGAAGCTCCAGATCATCCCCACCACGTAACAGGCGACCTGGCACAGGGCAGCCTTGTAGGGGACGGTGAAGGGCAGCGCCATCAGGCCCCAGAAGACGGCCAAGCTGACCAAAATGTTGGACGCTCCGACCGCCAAAAAGCGCAACGACTGGGCCCGGTACAGACGCAGGACCAGCGTGTGGATTCCGCGGCCCTCGGCAACCGGGGACGAGTCACCAACGCTCGGGGGCAAGGGCTCGATTGCCAAGGAGACTAGCGGCCTGTCCACCGCACGGTCACCGTATCAGAGTGACCGAGGTCGAGCCAGCCAATGGCCGTCACTGCGCCGCCGCGGCCTCCGCGAATCGATGGGTGCGAGTGAGCAAACCGAGCGCGCGCCGCCCGACGTCGGTGACGGGTTCGTACCGATCCTGACCCTGGCCGAGCTCGACCCCATGGATTTCCTCGTTGCCCTGGGCGATGCGATCCAGATCGGCGATGACCGAATCCATGTCCGGGTAGCGACGACGGGGGTCCTTCCGTGTGGCACGATGGATCACTCGCTCGACCCGAGGATCGAAGCTCGTCAACAGCCAGGAAAGGGGGGGCAGGGGACTGGTCAAGTGGTGCGCCAAGAGACTCGAACCGATGGGTGTGTCGAAGGGCAGCTCACCGGTCAGCCAGCGATACATGAGGATTCCAAAGGCGTAGACGTCGCTGCGGGCATCGACCGGTTCGGCAAGGATCTGTTCAGGTGCCATGTACTCGAAGGTTCCGCCGATGCAGTCGGGGCCGGGACTCGAAAAGCGGCCGAGCAGGCAGTGGGCCAGACCGAAGTCGATGAGCTTGAGGTCAGTGGGGGCGTCGATGGGGCCGCACAAAAAGACATTGCTCGGCTTCACGTCGGCATGGACCACTCCGGCCCGGTGGCAGGCCGCGAGCCCGACCGCCACTGCCCGCAGCCAAGGCAGGGCCACAGACAACGGGACGGCACCGTGCCTTCCCAGGGTCTGATGCAGTGTCTCCCCCACTAGCGGTTCCAGGACCAGGTACGGAACCTGATCGTCCGACCACCCGGCGTCCAGAAGCCGCACCACGTTTTCGTGAGAAACGCGCCCCAAGAGCTCCGTTTCCCGCTCCATTCGCTCCTCGTGCTGGGCGGATCCCCGGTATTCTTGGGCCAACAGCTTCAGGGCGACGAGGCTGCCGCTACGGACGTCCCGTGCCAGCAGCACATCCGACATTCCACCCCGGCCGATCGAGTCCAGCAGGAGGTAGCGGTTGCTGATCAGACGTCCCAGGTCGGTCCCGGCCACAATCGCGTCGGGAATGGTGGCGGAACGGACCGAGCTCGACTCCATGGATGGCTCTTATTCCTGGCACAGGCCAGGCAGGCAACTTTGTGTCACCCTTTGCGCGCGATGTCACCTCCTGAAGATTTCTCGTCCCTATTTGGCGCTGCGACGGCCGCCCACCCCGAGGGCGCGTGGAAGCGCATCCACCGCGGGGATGTGGTCGAAGGGGTCGTAGTCCAGGTCGGTCAGGACTTCGTGTATGTGGATGTAGGTGGGCCTGCAGAGGCGCGGATCGACGCCAGCGAGCTTCGGGATCCGGAGGGGAACCTGAACGTCGCGGTGGGTGACCGCCTACGTGGCACGGTCATCGATGCCCGCAGTAACGCCCCGGTGCTGAGCACCGGGCTGGGTCGCGGCACCCCGCTCGATGCCTCGCTGTTGAAGACGGCGCAATCAACCGGCACGCCGGTGCGCGCTCACGTGGCTCGAGCTCAGAAGGGTGGCCTGGAGCTGGAGCTGGCGGGTGGCACTCGAGCCTTCTGTCCCGCCTCTCACGTGGAGATCGGCCACGTCGCTGATCTGTCCGTATACGAGGGGCAGGACATGGACGTCCTCATCCTCGAGATCCGCGATGGGGGGCGCGACGTCATCGTGTCGCGCCGCGCGCTGCTCGAGCGACAACGCGCCGAGAATCTGGCCAAGGCCCGCGAGGGCCTGGTGCCGGGGACGATCGTTGACGGCACGGTCAAGGCGCTCAACAAGCACGGCGCCGTGGTGGATGTGGGGGGAATCGACGCCTTCATCCACATCTCGGAGCTGGCCAACCACCGCATCGAGCGACCCGAGGACGCGGTCAGCATCGGGGCGACCGTGCAGGCGCGGATTCTGGCGGTGGAGAGCACCGACCGCGGGGATCGGGTGCGCTTGAGCCTCAAACAAGCCCAGCCGGCTCAGGCCGCTCCCGCGGTCAAGGCTGACGAGATTCTGGTGGGCTCGGTCAGGAAGGTGGTGCCGGGTGGCCTGGTGTTGCGCACCGAGCGCGGTGAAGGGTTCGTACCCCTGCGCGAGCTGTCTCTGGCGCCAGGAGCTGACCACCGCCGGGCCTATCCGGTTGGCAAGGAGATGAAGGTGGCGGTCATCTCGCAGGATCCGACCACAGGGCGGATGTTGCTGAGCGCTCGTGGGGTCGCCGAGATCGAGGAGCGCCAGAACTACGAGACCTTCGGTCAGCGACCGTCGGGTGCCAGTTCCGGCTCGGGTCTGGGCAGCCTGGGGGATCTGTTGCGGGAGCATTGGGCAGCCCAGAAGACGCCAGAGCCGGAACGCTCCCGCCAGCGGCGCTAGACCGTCGAATCCTCCGCTCCCCGGCCAGTTGGGGTCCGGCGAAGACCTAATGGTCGCAGAAGGCCGGTGCCTTCAAGGCCTCGGTCGGGGACGCGAACAGGAATCCCTGCATCAGATCGCATCCCATCGCACAGAGCGTGCTTCGCTCTCGCTCCGTCTCCACTCCCTCTGCGACCACCTGCATTCCCAGGTCATCGCACAGGTGCAGCATTGACGAAAGAAGGCGTCGCTTGGTCTGCGAGCTGTCCACGTCCCGGACCAGCGTCATGTCGAGCTTGACGATGTCCGGATCCAGGAGCGTAAAGGAGCTAAGACCGGCGTAGCCCGCCCCGATGTCATCCAGGGCAATTCGAAATCCGCAGTCCCTCAGGCGCAAGATACGGGGGTGAAGATCGGGGATCTGCTCCAGCTTCGCCCGCTCCGTGAGCTCCAGCACGATCCGGCCTGCTTGCCCCAAGAGCGGCGAGTGGTGCTCCAGATGATCCATGTTGGTCAGCTCGTTGATGTGCAGATTCACGAACAATAAAGCGTATTCGGGCAGTTCACCCAAGCGCTGCCCGCACAGCTCATGGATCCGATGGGTCAGCTCCTCCAGCTTTCCTAGCCGCTCGGCGACGTCGAACAGTTCGGTGGGCTGGGTCAGTGTCGTTTCACGGGAACGGACGAAGGCCTCGTAGGCGAAGACCGTTCGGGTGGTCCAGCTCACTACGGGCTGAAACACGACGTACAGCTGAGCCAAGGCCCGTTCGAAACGAACTTCCAGGCCCGCTCGGTCGGCCAGCTGACGACTCCGATCCCCCACTGTCTCCAGGATCTCTCGTCGAACCAGGGCTACCCGCCTGAGGTGCACGGCGTGCTCTACGGTGTCGCGCAGGATCACCGTCTCGACCGGCTTCTGGAGGTAACGAATGGCACCGTACTCGACCGCCTGAACGGCAGTCTCCAGCGACGGGACACCGGTGATCAGCACCACCGGCAAGTCGAGATCCCGAGCCCGAACCGCTCGGAGCAGATCAATCCCGTCCAACCCCGGCATGGCGATGTCCGAGACCACCACGTCCAGGTTGGCCGACTCGACCTGTTCCAAAGCGGAAATGCCGTCGAAGCAGGTCAGCACTTCGTGGCCAGCGCTTTGCAGGACCCGCGCCAGCACGCGGGCTACCACTCGTTCATCGTCCACGACCAGGATCCGCCCGGTCGCGCCCTTTCGTGCGGGACGACTACGCTCTGCAACCATCGACCCTCCCATCCTACTCCGCCCGGTCCCCGTCGGATACCGCGCTGCTCTGACTTGCTGGCCGACGTGCGTTCTTCAGGAGCCGGCGGGCATACCGCGCGCCATGCGTCGATAGGCGCTGGGGGTCATCCCCTTGAGAATCCGAAAACGCCGATTGAAATTGGCCAGATTGTTGAATCCAGCCTGCGCTGCCACCTCCGCGATCCCCACGCCCTCTTCCAGTAGCAGCTGACAGGCATGACCGATCCGAACCTCCGCCACGTAGGCGACGAAGGGCTTGCTGAAATGGCGACTGAAGAAACGGCTGAATCCCGCCGGGGAAAGACCGGCCAGCTCCGCCACCTGCCGTTGGGAGATCTCCTTGGCCGCGTTCTCGTGGATGAAGGACAGGATTCGACGCAGCGTCGCCTCCTGGTTGGGCGACTGGGAACGCGTGCTGGTCCCCAGCGACAACGTGGTCAAGGACTCGCCTTGCTCCAAACTCGACAGCAGCTCCAACAACACTGCAAGCCGCTCCAGCGGTGCCCCGCTGGGTTTGAAGATGAGCTCCATCTTGGCGGCGCTGCGATCCCGAAGCTCCCCAGTGATGCGTAATCCGCGCTCGGCTTGAGCGAAGAGGCTGCGCAGGGGACGAGCCACGGGTAGATCCAAGAAACCCTGCCCGAAGAGGTCCATCGGGAACTGGATCACCCAGGCCCGTACGGATCGTCCAGGCCCCGGCTCGGACAACCAGCAGTGCGGAGTGCCCGAACCGATCAGGCAGAAATCTCCATCCTCGAAGTCCTGGATGGAGTCGCCGACATAACGTAGCCCCCTCCCCTTGAGCACCAGGGTGAGCTCCAATTCTGGATGGTGGTGCCAGGGATAGGTGAAGGCCGTGGCGCGGACGTCGAGCAGAGAGAAGGGAAGAGCCGGATCTCTTGGCACCAACTCCAGGGCTGCGCTGCGTCGGCGGGCAAACATGCAGAAGTGGTCCAGGTGGGAACGTCGACCCGCCCATTATCCAGTAGGGCCGGAGCCCCGGCAACCCTGAAGCGGGGCATTTCGCGGTCGGCGATTGACAGGTGGGCCGGACTCGGTTCCGAATGGTCCTCGATGTACGAGTTGGTTCAGAGCGAGAGTCGATTGAGGGCGCTGGCCGCGGAGATTGCAGCGCCCCAGGCTGTATTTTTCGACACCGAGTTTGAATCGACCCGCCAGAGTACCAGATTGTGCCTGGTTCAGCTCAGGGTGGGGGAGCAAACCTACCTACTGGACACCTTGCGCCTGGGGACCATCGAGAGCTTGGCCAGCTCCCTGGGGCGGCCCGAACAGCTTTGGGTGCTCCACGGTGGCCAAGAGGATCTGCCGCTGTTGATGTCCGCCCTGGGTCTGTCGACCCCTCCCCGTCTGGTCGACACGCAGGTGGCCTGGGCCCTGCTGGGCCCCGAATCAAACGTCTCTCTTGCTTACCTGGCCTATCGCGTGCTCGGCCAGAAGAAGCTCAAGGCGCATCAGACCGACGACTGGACGCTCCGTCCCTTGCCCCCGTCCCAGCTCGACTACGCGGCAGACGATGTGGATAGCCTGGTCCCCCTGTACCAGGTTCTCGAGCAACGGCTGGTGGCCCTGGGACGCCTCACTATCGCCGAGCATGCTTCCCGGGAGTGCTTGTTGCCGCGTCCAGTTCGCCGCGAGCCCCTACAGCTCTCGTCCTTCCGGCACGCCTGGTTGCTCGATGCAACCCGGCAGGGAGTGCTGGTCTTCCTGTTGGACTGGTACAATCGCTTGTCACCGCAGGATCGTCAGCAGGCCCCCGAGCCGCGCGTGCTCCAGTCAATCGCCGCTCGTCTGCCTCGGGATCTGCGCGAGCTCGGGCAGATCCGAGGGATATCGCCCCGCTTTGTCAAGACCCAGGGGGAAGGGCTCTTGGTTCAG
>CAZYKT010000101.1:0-15363 GCA_964648165.1 uncultured Polyangiaceae bacterium
GCCTTGCCCTATGCCCCGGACGTGGAGCTGGCCATCGGCCGGTACTGTGCCTGGATCGAGACGACTGGTCCGACCGAGCGGGAGGCGGCGCTGGGGATCCTGGTCAGGATGCTGGACGCTCCCACCTTCGGCGAGCGCCTGGACGTTCCCGGGGAGCAGAGCTGTCTGTCCCGGGTTCGGGGCTGGCTTGGGGCGAATCCCTCCCGCCAGGGCCCGGTTGGCCTGCTCGGGCGGGCGGAGGCAGAGCTCCTGGAGCGGCTTGGGGGTGCTGGGACGAGCCGGGACGACTAAGCTACCCGCTCGTGGACAGCCTGCCGTTGAGCAATCCGAGCCCGTACCTGGCCGAGGACTTCCTGCATCAGTTGTTGAGGAAGGCGGTGGCGGCGGGCGCGAGCGACGTGCACCTCAAGGTGGGACAGCCGCCGGGGGCTCGGGTGCGCGGGACGCTGGTGTACTTCCGGCTCGATCCCTTGACCCCGGAGGCCACCCTGGCGGCGGCGGCGCATCTGTTGGGGCGACGTTGCTCGCGGGAGCAGCTGGAGACCCTGACCGAGATTGATTCCTCCTACGAGGTACCGGATTGCGCGAGGTTCCGAGTCAACGTGTATCGACAACGGGGCACCCTCGCCATCGTGATGCGGATCGTGCCCTTCGAGGTCCCGACGCTGGAGCAGCTGGGGCTGCCCGAGATCTGCCGGACCCTGGCCGAGAAGGAGAGGGGATTGGTCCTGTGCGTGGGAGCCGCGGGTAACGGCAAGAGTACGACCCTGGCTTCCATGATCGACCACATGAACCACACGACCTCGCGACACGTGGTGACCATCGAGGATCCGATCGAGTTTTTATACATCGACGACCGGTGCTCCATCAGTCAGCGCGAGATTGGGCTCGATACCATCAGCTTTGCCGATGCCCTGCGGGCGGCCCTGCGCCAGGATCCGGACGTGATCCAGGTGGGGGAGATTCGGGATGGTGAGACCATGGGTACCGCCCTGAAAGCTGCCGAAACGGGCCATTTGGTGATGTCGACCCTGCACACGCCGGATGTCCTAAGGACGGTCAACCGAGTCATGGCCTTGATGGAAGGTGGCAGCGAACACACGCGGGAACGCTTCGCGGATGCTCTGCAGGGGGTCATCGCCCAGCGCTTGCTGCCCCGAGCCGACGGTTCCGGTGTGGCGTTGGCCATGGAGGTGTTGGTGGGTACCGGCAGCGTGCGGGAGAGCATCAAACGACCCCTGGGCAACCCCCCGCTCAAGGAGCTGATGGAACAGGGGGCGAGCCTTTACGGCATGCAGACCTTCGAGATGAGCATCAAGCAGCTGATGCGAGACGGCTTGGTGGATCGGGAGGTCGCCCGACAGTATCTCGGCTTTTAGCCCTGGACGCGGGGGGCGGGGCGGCGACGTCGGGCGGTCGCCAACCCGAGTCCGAGAAGGCAAAGCAGCAGCCGAGGGGCGACGGTCTGTCGGGAGGGGGAGACGGCCATGCTGCACATGCCATCGTCAGTTTCGCACTCGGTGGAGAAGCCGTGCCGCGGTTCGGCGTCGCAATCTTCGGGGATCTCCCCGGGAGGGAACACCGTACAGATCCCCATCGCGTCGTCCGGTTCGAGCGTCCGCATGGTCAGGTCGTGGGGGGCGTAGTACGCGTACATGGTCGCGGAGCGCACGTTCGTGTGGGACAGCCCCAGGAAATGACCGGATTCGTGCTGGACCACGCTCGGCAGATCATCGACGGCCGACGCGGCCTCCAGCGTGAAATGGCGGGCGAAGGAGTTGAGTTCCACGTCGACGTCGTAGATCTCCCCCGTCTTGTAGTTGAACGTGACGACCGTCATGGCCAGGGCCCGATCCCCGGTGTTTTTGTAGGGCCAGTCCGAGTCCCGGAACATCCACAGGTTCTGGTTGGGGCCGTCTTGCCGGTAGGCGAGTCCCTCGCACGCGACCTGCGGATAGGTCTCGACAGAGAGGCCCGGGGGCTGCCCCCAGCAGCTCACGGATTGCCAACTGTCGAAGGAGTCCCGGACCACACGCTCGAGCTGAGCCGCGGTGATCCCTTGACGGGGCGAACCCGATTGGCCCACCGAGAATGAGATGCAGGGCTGGGGCCAGTACAACGGCAGGCCCTCCACCAGGCAATCGTTCAGGTCGCGCTGGCCCGTGCATTCCTCGGGCGGCGCGTCGTTGCGCTCACAGGTCACGGTCCGACAGAAGCCCAGGGCGACGGTGGGCCACAGGGACCAGAGGGTCAAAAGACCGGTGAGACGCAGCCACCTGTTCATTGGTTCTCGCTGTCGGCCAGAATGGTCAAAAGTTCCGTAAGGGTTCGGCCGACCAATTGCCGCACCGCGCTCTTCTCGGGATGGCGAACCCCATGCAGGCCCGGACTGGGCTGTAGGCGTCCCTCTCCCGTTTTGCTGCGCAGGACCGGATAGTGCCCCTGAGCCATGCCGGTGACCCAATTCTGTCCTTGGTCGTCCTCATCCAGGAACAGGAAGGCCTCACCCGAGCCACCCACCGTGGCTTCACCGGGAACCAACTGGGCGATCTCGCCGACCGTCCCGCCCAGGGTGCGCACCAACAGGACCTGGCCTGGGGCCCCATTCCCCTTGGCCACGTCCTTCACAATGAGTTCGGTGTCGGTCACGATGCGTCGCGAACCACCCAACGTCTCCCAGTGGCTCTCGGCTTGGCCGGGCACCACCAGGAGAGCCTGTTCGCTTTGTCGAAACAGATCCGAAACGCTGATGGCGTCAATAAGACTGGCACGAGCCGACCCGGAGTCGAGCCACGGCAGAAGCAGAATCCCAATGGTAGAGATGAGCGCGAACCGCCCGAGGGTCATCCGCATACAGAAAAGCCTAGCACGGGGTGGGGACCTGACGCGAAGCGGTCCTTCAGCTATAGGGTTACGTCCCTCCGCGGGCCACCCATGAGCGCCGATCCCCCCGAATCGTCCCCCTCGATTGGCCCGCTGCCGGGTCAGCAAGCCGCCCTGGTCGAGGAGTTGGGAACCTATCTCCAACGGCATCGGGGGCGCATGGCTCATGCCATCGAAAAAGGACCCGCCGAGGGCGGTGAACTGGCTGGGCGGAAGTTTGCTTCCGCGATGGACGGCATGCTCTGCGCGCTCTTCCGCACGGCTTCGGCCAAGCTGTACGGGAGCGCCGAACCGGGGGGGACAACCCTGGCGGCGGTGGGGAGCTACGGGCGTCGAACTCTCAGTTACGCGAGCGACCTCGATGTGCGCCTGTTGACCGAGGACGGCTCGCGGGGACAGAGGATCCTGGAGGCGTTTCTCTATCCTCTCTGGGACGCCAAGGTGAACCTGGGGCACCAGGTAACCAGCATTGACGAGTTGATAGAGCTCTCGGCCAGGGATCTGCCCAGCGCGACCAGCCTGTTGGACCTACGAGCCATCGCAGGGGACCGCCAGCAGATTCGGGTCCTGCAGGAACGAGTCGCGTCAGCTCTGTTTTGTGCAGGGCGCGTGGAAGGTTTCCTGGCTGAGCTGGCGCGTAGCACCCAGGAACGGGTCGATCGCTATGGGGACAGTGTCTACCTTCTGGAACCGGACGTGCGGAACGGACCCGGGGGGGTCCGGGATTTCGACGTGTTGCACTGGACCGCCAAGGCCCGTTGGCAGGTCGGCCATCCCCGCGAACTGGTGCAGATGGGTGTCCTGCTGCCTCGGGAATGGGAACCCATCGAGTCTGCGGCGAACTTCCTTTACCGGCTGCGCAACGTCCTGCATCTCATGGGTGGCCGACGTAATGACCGACTGAGTTTCGACCGACAGGAACAGGTAGCGGAGCGCCTCGGATACGGGAGCGATCCACAGGGGATCGAGCGGTTCATGAGCGACTACTATCGCCATGCCAGGGTTCTTGCCCGGGCCCGTGATCTGGTCTTTCTGCGCGCCGCGCCGACAGCGGTGCGGCAGTCCCGCCCGGTGCTGTTGGGCCAGGGCTTGGCGCTGTTGTCCGGCCAGCTCACCCTGGCCTCTTCCTTGGAGGAGGAGCCCTCCCTGGCACTGCGCGTGTACCGAGAGGCGACACTTCGTCAGCTGCCGGTTCATCCCACCGCTCGCAGCCAGATCGCGCAGGCCGCCTCCGGTGTCCGATTCTGCGAGCGCCTCCGCGAGAGCGAGACGGCTCGTCGCCTCTTCGTTCAGCTGGTGACTTGGGTGCCTCGGGGGCCATTCCCCCATGGTTCCGTGCTGGCTGAGCTGCACGACGTGGGTTTGTTGACGGCGATGATTCCCGAGTTTGCTCCGGTGGTGGGCAGGGTTCACCACGACATCTACCACGTGTTTACGGTCGATGTTCACTCGGTGAAGGCAGTCGATCTGCTGCGGGAGCTGTGTCGGGGAGACTGGTTGAGCGAGTATCCAGTGGCGTCGCGAGTGGCAGCAGAGCTGGCGCGCCCGACCGTGGTGTTCTTCGCCACGCTCTTGCACGATGTTGGCAAGGACATCGGTGGCTCCAACCACTCGGAGCGGGGCGCTGTCCTGGCGGAGAGCATCCTCGCGCGCCTGGGTCTGCGACCCGAGGAGCGAAGCGAGGTCCAGCATCTGATCCGACAGCACCTCACGCTCTATCACGCCGCGACGCGACGTGACCTGGATGATCCCCAAACCGTGGATGGATTCCTGGAGGGGGTCCACGGCAAGGAGGGGCTGAACGAGCTGTTCGTGCTCACGGTCTGCGATGTCGCTACGACGAGCCCCGAGTCACTGACCCAGTGGAAGGCCCGTATGATGGATACGCTCTTTCTGGCCTGCGAAGAGCGGCTGGATCGGGAGTCCAGTGCCGTGCCGAAACTGGCTGAGCTCGCGCGAGCTCGGGTCCTGTTGGACTGGGACCGCCCGGCGCAAGAACCCCGTCTGATTCGCTTCCTGGAGGCGATGCCGGAACGCTATACGCTGTTCAACGAACCGGGACGGATCGTTCGCCATGCCCGGATGGTCTTGGACAGCGCGGCGCCGCTGGCCCGGGTCGAGGTCATCGAGGTGCAGGGTTCCTACGGCGAGTTCGCTTTCTTCTCCGAGGACCGGCCAGGCCTCTTGGCCATGATCGCCGCCAGCATCGCTTGTTGCCACGGAGACGTCGTGGCAGCTCAAATCTACTCCTTCGTCGACGAGTTGGGCTGCCCTCGGGCCCTCGATCTGTTCTGGATCGAAGGCGGGGAGCGGATGCGGACCGGTCGGACCTTGGCTGTGCGGTGCCAGGACGCGCTGCAGCGACAGCTCAACGGTTCCGCCACGCCGGAGCAGCTGGTGGCCAGATTGACCTCGCACAGCCGATGGACCGGTCGTCCCGCCCCCGCGGTTGCCACCCGAATCCACGTCGATAACCGTGGCTCCAGCCAGCACACCATCGTCGAGGTCATCACACAGGACCGTCTCGGCCTGCTGTTCGAGCTGGCGCGGGCCATTCAGCGGGCGGGCTGCACCATCTCACGGGCCAAGATCAACACGGAAGGCAACCAGGTGGCGGACGTCTTCTACGTGGAGGAGGCGGGCGGTGGGAGGGTCACGGAGCCATTGCGTATCCAAGCGCTTGAGGCGAGTATCCTGGCTGCCGTCGGCTCCCTGGGGGCCGCTGGCGGAGGATCGGCATCATGAAAGGTCGTCGAGTTCTGGTGGGTTCATTGCTGGTCGCTATCGTGGGTTGGGCGGCAGCCTGTGGCGGTGGCAAGCCTGCGACGTCCCCTGACGAGGTGGTCCCGCTAGATGACGAACCCAAATCCGGTGCGGGCTCGGGGGCAGCCGAGGCCTCGAGTCCCGAGGTGGCGCGCGCCACCGAGGCCTTGGAGGCGGGCCGTTTCGAGGACGCCAAGGCAGCAGCCGAACAGGCCATCGCCAAGAACCCGAAGGACGCTCAGGCACACTATTACCTGGGCGTTGCCCAGTCGGGTCTCAAGGACGGACCGGCCGCGATGGCGTCCTTCGAGAAGGCTCTGGAGTTGGACGCTCGCTTGGTCGAGGCCTACGTGAACCTGTCGGCTGCCCAGCTCGAGGCACAGAAACCCAAGGATGCCTTGAGCACGGTCGAGAAGGGGTTGGCGGTGGCGGCCAAACACCCTGCGTTGACGCTGAATCGGGCCTTGGCGCTGGACGCTCTGGGTGAGAAGGACAAGGCTCTGGTGGCCTACGCGGATGCGGTGCAGGCGGCCCCCGGCGATTGGACGGTTCGCGTGGCCTATGCCCAGCTGCTGGTCCAGGCGGGAAAACGCGCCGAGGCGCTGGCGCAGGTGGCGGCGATTCGGGAGAGCGACGATCAGCGGCTGCTGGCCGTGGCGGCCAACGTTGCCCGCCAAGTGAAGGCCTACGCGGACTGCGTGGCCACCCTGGATCGGGCCATCAAGCTCAAGGAGCATCCTGCCCTGTTGGTTCGTCGCGGGATGTGTCGGGAGGATCTCGGCGATCGGGACGGCGCCCTGAAGGACCACCAGAGGGCCATCGAGCTTGACGACCGGTTCGCTCCCGGTCACTACTACCGAGGGCATCTGTTGCGGGACAAAGACAAGAAAGAGGCCTGCCGGGAGCTCTTGCGCGGCGCCGAACTCGGCGGTGAAACCGGGATCGGGCCGGATGCCAAGAAGGAAGCGGCCGCCCTGGGCTGCAAGTAGGATGGCCGTCCCCATGGCGTCGTGAACCGACGCATGGCGAGAGTCTGCTGCCAGCGCTCAGAGCAGGATCTCGAGCAGACGGTCCAGCTCGTCCAGTGATGCGTAGTGGACGACGATTTTGCCGGTCCCGGCTTTGTCTTCTACCTCACAGCGGGTGCCCAGGCGGCGCGCCAGTCGAGTCTCGAGATCCCTGACACTGGGGCTCTTGGTACCTGCCGAAGCCGGGCTGTCTTTGCCAGAGGCGGATTTGGGACGAGTCGCGCGCACCAGCTGCTCGGTCTGGCGAACGCTCAGATGTCCCCGAATCACCTTGTCAGCAAGCTGCATCAGCAGCGCGGAGTCTGGACACCCCAGTAGCGCGCGGGCGTGGCCTTCGGAGAGCTCACCCAGGACGACCCGCTCTCGGACCTTGGCGGGCAGTTTCAGCAATCTCAGGGCGTTGGCAACCGTGGACCGGTCCTTGCCCAGCCGCTGTGCCAGCGTCTCCTGGGTGTAGTCGTGTTCACGAACCAGCCGGTCCAGAGCCTCGGCGTATTCGATGGGATCCAGGTCCTCCCGTTGGATGTTCTCGACCAGTGCCAGCTCGAAGGCATCTGCGGCCGACACGTCGCGGACGACGACCAGGACCTCCTTCATGCCGGCGCGCTGAGCGGCTCGCCAGCGTCGCTCACCCGCGATAATCTCGAACTGATCGGTGCCCGAACGTCGACGAACGACGAGCGGCTCGAGCAGGCCATGCTCAGTCAGTGACTGAGCCAGCTCGTCCAACTTGGCCGAATCGAAATGACGACGCGGCTGTCCAGTCTGAGGGGCCAGCTTCTCGATGGGACAACGAAAGACATTGCCGTCCCCGTAATTGGGAGCCCCCTGTTCCCGCGCGGGCGGCATGCGTGCGGGCAACAGTGCATCGAGCCCCCGACCGAGGCCCCGCTGCGGCTTGTGCGGAGGGCTGGGATTCGTCACGCCAACGCCTCGATGACTTCGCGGGCCAGGCTCAGGTACCCTTGCGCCCCTTTGCTTTGCACGTCGTAGAGGATGGCGGGTAGGCCGTGGGACGGCGCTTCGCTCAACCGGACATTGCGAGGGATCAGCGTCTCGAACACGAAGAAGTGGTTTTTGACCTGCTCGGCGACCTGGTGGGCCAGACGGTTGCGCGGATCCCACATGGTCAGGACGATCCCTTGCACCGTCAGGTCAGGGTTCAGAGAGGCCCGGACGCGGTCGATGGTGGCCATCAAATAGGTGATCCCCTCCAGAGCGTAGTACTCCGGCTGCAAAGGCACGATCACCCGGTGGGCTGCCACCAGGACGTTCAAGGTCAGAACACCCAGTGAGGGTGGGGAATCGACTATCACGAAATCGTAGGGGAGGAGGGCGGGGGAGTCGAGCAATCGTCGAAGATGGGTGCCTCGCTCTTCTTCGAACAGCTCGTATTCTACGGCCGTCAGATCCTGGGTAGCCGGCACCACATGCAGAGCCGGAAGCGGCGTGGGGAGGATGCATTCCGCGAGACTGCGCCGACCAATCAGCGCGTCGTAGACGGTGTTCTCGGCACTGCCCGGGGGGACACCCACCCCACTGGACGCATTGGCCTGCGGATCGAGATCGACGAGTAAGGTCGTCTTCTCTGCGGCGGCCAGGGCCGCAGCGAGATTGACGGCCGTCGTCGTCTTGCCTACGCCGCCTTTCTGATTCGCGATCGCGATGATGTCGGGTCGTCGGGGCATAGGCCCTGCCGAAGGGTGACTCCTGCCGAAGCTCGGGCAACTTACTCGATTTTCGGGTGGGGCTGCGCCGCGCCTGTCGATTGGCGGGCCGCCCCACCGATGTACCGGCAAGTTGACCGAATTCTTGGAGACCCAGGGGCACCGGCGTACATTGTACGTGGATGTAGGACAACGTAGGCATTCAGATGATGAACCCAGCCCCAACGCCCCTGAGCCGAACCAATCTGGGAATTGGTCGGTCGCTGGATCGGCCTAACGGTCGACAGTCCAGACTGCAGGCGGCCAGGGAGCGGATCCTGGAGGGCGGGTTCTGGACCCAGGATGCCGAGCGGAGGTCCTGTGTCGTGACGCTTTTCACCGGTCGCCATCGGGCAGAAGGCCCGGTGCGGTTTCCCCCTTGCCCAGCAGGAGCACCCAAGTGATGAATGGTCCTCGAGGATTCAAGAGCTTTGCTGATTTCGAGCGTGAACTGATCCGTCCTGGCTTGCGCGCGGGTTGGTCGGCAGACGAGCTGGAGGAGTCCCAGCTGGACGACATGGATTTCGACCTGGATCCCTTCGAGGCGGCGCTCCGCGCCGCCGAAGGCGACGCATAGGTCTTGGTCATTGGGACCGGCACGCGCCGTCGGCTCCTGGTGACTCGCCCTTCCCGGGCACATTCCGACCCCCGCGGTTGCCTCCCGCGGGGGTCGATCTTTTGTGGGGCCTAGGCGGGGCCGTCCGGCAGAAAACTGCGGCGCACCCCGGGAGCCGACTCCGGGTGCTGGCTCTCGGCCTTGACCGGGCGGGTCAGAACGCTTGACCCAGCGAAACGGGGGTGGCATTTGAGCGCGCCGGACATGCAAGTCACCGTCAACAAGCTGAGTCCCGTCCTCATGGAGCTCGACGTCACGATCGACTCGGATCGCGTCCACGCCGAGCTGGAAAAGTCCTTTTCGCAGGTGGCGCGCGGCGCCAAAGTCCGCGGGTTCCGCCCCGGGAAGGCCCCGCGAGCCGTCATCATGCAGATGTTTGGGCCGCGGATCGCATCCGAGGTGGCGCAGCAACTGGTGGACGAGTCGTTCCCCAAGGCCGTGGGCGAGCAGAAGCTGCAGCCCATCAGCAGGCCGACTTTCGAGTCGGAACGCATCGTTCCGGACAAGCCCTTCCAATATCGAGCCAAGTTCGAGGTTCTCCCCGAGGTGGGCGAGGTCAACTACGAGGGCTTGACCGCCAAGCGCGCCAAGGTCGAGGTCACGGACGAGCAGATCACGGAGCAGGTGGAGCGGATCCGCCGCGAGCATGCGACGCTGGAGCCTCTGTCCGAACCGCGGCCAATTGCCACGGGGGACATCGTTACCCTCGATTTCACGGTGGAGGTTGGCAAAAAGCTGATCGCCGACGCCGGAACCAAGGGCTTTCAAGTGGAGCTGGGGGCCAAGACCCTGCTGACCGACATCGAGAACGCCGTTCTCGGCAAGCAAATGGGTGATTCAGTGCGGGTTCCGGTCAAGATGCCCGCCAACCATCCCCATCCGAAGCTGCGTGGAAAGAGCGCTACTTTCGCGGTCGAGATCAAGGACGTCAAGACACGCGTGGTTCCCGAGGCAGACGACGAACTGGCCAAGGACGAGGGGGAGTTCGAGACTCTGCAAGCCCTCAGAGATCATATCCGCACGCAGTTGGAGGCTTCCCTGAAGGAACAAAGCGAGAACGCCCTGGCCGAACAGCTGGTGGCCGAGCTCGTCCAACGTAATCCGATTGACGTACCAGGATCTCTGGTCGAGCAGCAGATGAAGGTTACCGAACAGGAGATCCTGCAGCGGGCCAGGATGACGGGTTCCAGCCCCCGGTCCCTGGGGGACGACTTGCGGGTGCGCGTCCGCGCCGACAGCGAAATGAAGGTGCGGGCCGGGCTGTTGATGGCGGAAATCGCCAAAAAGAACCAGATCAAGATTGGCGACAAGGAGATTGAGGAGGGCCTCTCCGAGCTGGCCGAGCAGAGTGGCAAGAACGTGGCCAAGTTGCGGGCCGAGTATGCGGACCGGAAGAAGCGCGAGATCCTGATCGGCATGATCCTCGAGAACAAGATCCTGGACCTCATTCAGTCCAAGGCTAACATTGTGGACGAATGACCCGTTCCCGCCCAGGAGTCACCCCATGAGTCAGCGACCCGAGACGCGACCCCAGGCGATGCAGATCCTCGAGACGTTGCGGCATGAACCGCCCGGCGTCCTGGCTGCATCGGGGATCATCTATCCCCACGTGGTCGAGACGACCCACCGCGGGGAGCGCACCTGGGACATCTTCAGTCGCCTCCTGAAAGACCGGATCGTTTTCTTGGGCAGCGCGGTCGACGACGATGTAGCCAACATCATCATCGCACAGCTCCTGTTCCTGGAGAGCGAGGACCCGGACAAAGACATCCA
This sequence comes from uncultured Polyangiaceae bacterium, assembly GCA_964648165.1. Lineage (GTDB taxonomy): Bacteria > Myxococcota_A > Polyangia > Polyangiales > Polyangiaceae > FEN-1139. The sequence continues at coordinate 10,770 of CAZYKT010000101.1, forward strand.
GCTCTACATCAATTCGCCCGGGGGAGTGGTCACCGCCGGGTTGGCCATCTACGACACCCTCAAGTACGTGCGGTGTGCGGTTAGCAGCATCTGCATCGGTCAGGCGGCGAGCATGGGCGCGCTGCTGCTGGGGGCGGGGGAGAAGGGCCGGCGCTATGCCCTGCGGCACTCGCGGATCATGATCCACCAGCCGCACGGCGGGACGCGAGGCGTTGCCAGCGATATCGAGATTCAGGCTCGGGAAATCCGCCACCTCAAGGAGGTGTGCGTCGAGATCCTGATGGCTGCCACCTCGCGAAGCCGGGAGGAAATCACCCGGGACATCGACCGTGACTTCTACATGGGGGCCGACCAGGCCAAGGAGTACGGTCTCATCGACGAGGTCTTCGACAAAAAGAAGCGGGATGGACAGGCCTAGGCCCGTCACATAGCGCGAAGATCCTCGGAATCCCGAGCAGTTCTGGGTATATCGACAGGATCCGTGGCCGGGGAATGCTGTCCTGGCGCTTGCGAGCAGGGCCGTTGAGACCTAGAATCGGACACTAGTTCGACCATGGCTCGGGTGCGTCCCGGGTCACCCGAGGTACTGGCACGTGGAGCGACGGCGAGACGAAACCAACGGCAATCTGTGTTGCTCATTCTGTGGCAAGTCGCAGAAAGAGGTGAAGAAGCTCATCGCCGGGCCGACGGTGTACATCTGTGACGAGTGCATCGCTCTGTGCAATGACATCATCGCCGAGGAAGGGGACAAGGACGAGCCGGAGCCGGGCGGGACGCCCATCCCCAAGCCGGTCGAGATCAAGACCATCCTCGACGAGTACGTGGTGGGACAGGAGCGCGCCAAGAGAATCCTCAGCGTCGCCGTTCACAACCACTACAAGCGCATCGACTCCAAAGTATCGCCGGAGGACGTCGAGCTGGGCAAGAGCAACATATTGCTGCTGGGGCCGACCGGCAGCGGCAAGACCCTGCTGGCCCAGACTCTCGCCAAGATCCTCAAGGTACCGTTCGCCATCGCCGACGCCACGACCCTCACCGAAGCCGGCTACGTGGGTGAGGATGTGGAGAACATCATCGTCCAGCTGCTGCAGAATGCCGATCACGACATCGAGCGGGCGCAGCGCGGCATCGTTTACATCGACGAGATCGACAAGATTAGCCGAAAGAGCGACAATCCATCCATCACTCGAGACGTCTCCGGGGAAGGTGTTCAGCAGGCCTTGCTCAAGATCATCGAGGGGACCATTGCCAACGTGCCTCCCAAGGGTGGGCGCAAGCATCCGCAGCAGGACTTCTTGCAGATAGACACCACGAACGTCCTGTTCATCTGCGGTGGCGCTTTCGTCGGGCTGGATCAGATCATCCAGCGTCGACTGGGACAGTCACGAATCGGTTTCGGGGCCGACGTTCGCAGCAAGAAAGAGCTGAACCTGGGTGAGCTCCTGAGCAAGGTGCAGCCCGAGGACCTGCTGAAGTTCGGGCTGATTCCCGAGTTCATCGGCCGCCTGCCCGTGATCGCGACGTTGCATGAGTTGACCGAAGATGCGCTGGTCGACATCTTGACCAAGCCGCGGAACAGTCTGGTCAAGCAGTTCCAGAAGCTGTTCGAGATGGATGGGGTAAAGCTCAAGTTCCACAAGAACGCCCTGACCGCGGTGGCCCGACGGGCCATCGAGCGTGAGAGTGGAGCGCGGGGGCTCCGCGCCATCTTGGAAGAATCGATGCTCGACATCATGTACGACGTCCCCAGCAAACAGGGCATCAAGGAAGTCGTCATCAGCGAGGACGTCATTCTCAAGGCCGAACCACCCATCATCGTCTATCACAAGGAAGCCGAAGTGGGCTGATAGAGGGTGTCTGGGTGGCTCCCCTGACACGACCATTGGGGTCACGAGACCAGCCGGTCGATTGCGGTCTTTAATATGTTCTTCAGTAACGACAGCGACAAGGATAGAGCCTCGAACCGCCGGCTGCTGCCCGCCCTCCCGCTCCGAGACATCATCGTGTTTCCGCACATGGTGTCCCAGCTCTTCGTGGGTCGGGAAAAGAGCATCGCAGCGCTGAACGATGCCATGGCCAAGGACAAGGAGATCTTCCTGGCCGCGCAGAAAAACGCCAGGACCAACGATCCCTCGCCGGATGACATCTACGCGGTGGGGACGGTGGGCGTCGTGGTTCAGCTGCTGCGTTTGGCCGATGGAACCGTGAAGGTCCTGGTCGAAGGCAGGCGTCGGGCCAAGATCCGTCGCTTCGTCGAGTCGCGAGAGTACTTCCAGGTCGAGGTGGAGGACATCCCGGACGGTCTGGACTCCGATCTGGAAGTGGAGGCTCTGGTTCGCAGCATCCAGAGCACCTTCGAGGTTTACGTCAAGCTCAACAAGAAGGTGCAGCCGGAAGTCCTGATGACTGTGCAGAGCATCGAGGAAGCCTCGAAGCTCGCGGACACCATCGGTGCCAATCTGCAAACCATCAAGCTTTCGGATCGTCAGGCGCTCCTGGAGACGGCGGAGGTCAAGGCTCGGCTGGAGCGGCTCTATGAGCTGATGCAGGCCGAGATCGAGATCCTTCAGGTAGAAAAGAAGATTCGTTCTCGCGTCAAGAAGCAGATGGAGAAGACGCAGAAGGAATATTACCTGAACGAGCAGATGCAGGCGATCCAGAAGGAGCTGGGGGGAGAACGAGACGAGCTCAAGACCGAGATCGCTGAAATCGAGGAGAAGCTGGCACAGAAGCAGCTTTCCGAGGAGGCGTCCGGCAAGATCAAGAAGGAGCTCAAGAAGCTCCGCGCCATGCACCCCACCAGTGCGGAAGCAACGGTGGTTCGCAACTACGTTGACTGGGTGTTGAGCCTACCCTGGGGAGAGAAGACCGAGGAGCGCTTCGACCTCAACGAGGCAGAGCGGATCCTCGATGAGGATCACTATGGGTTGGTCAAGTGCAAGGAACGGATCGTCGAGTATCTGGCGGTTCAGGCGCTGACCCACAAACTCAAGGGTCCGATCCTTTGCTTCGTGGGACCTCCCGGGGTGGGCAAGACCAGCATCGCCAAGAGCATCGCGCGGGCGACAGGGCGCAAGTTCGTGCGGGTGTCGTTGGGTGGGGTGCGCGACGAGGCGGAAATCCGAGGACATCGTCGGACCTACATTGGGGCTCTGCCCGGCAAGATCGTGCAAAACCTGAAGCGTGTGGGTTCCAGTAACCCGGTGTTCTTGCTGGACGAGATCGACAAGATGAGCATGGATTTTCGAGGGGATCCGGCCTCGGCGCTCCTGGAGGTGCTCGATCCGGCTCAGAACCACGCCTTCAACGATCACTACCTGGATCTGGACTACGATCTCTCCGACGTGATGTTCATCACCACGGCCAACACCCTGGGCGGCATCCCCATCCCGCTGCAGGACCGGATGGAGATCATCCAGCTCTCCAGCTACACGGAGTTCGAGAAGCTCAACATTGCCACTCGCTATCTGGTTCCGCGACAGCTGGAGGAGTGCGGGTTGCGCGAGTCGAAGGTGGTGGTGACGGAAAACGCGCTCCGCACCATCATCCATCACTACACCAAGGAGGCGGGGGTGCGCTCCCTGGAGCGGGAGATCGCCAGCCTGTCTCGCAAGGTTGCCCTCAAGGTGGTCAAGGAGGGGAAGGGCTTGTCGGGGTGGGAGATCCGGGCCCAGGACATCCCACAGTTCTTGGGGGTCCCCAAGCACCGGCTGGGTCTGCCCGACGTCATCGATGAGATCGGTTTGACCCACGGGCTCAGTGTCTCCGAATACGGCGGGGACATCCTGGACTGTGAGGTCAGTGTCGTTCCGGGCAAAGGCAAGCTGGTGATAACTGGCCTGTTGGAAAAGGGCATGGAGGAGAGTGCTCAGGCGGCCATGAGCTACATCCGTTCCCGCTCGGATCGCTTGGGCCTGGCTCAGGATTTCCACCAGCTGCTGGATGTCCATGTGCACTTCCCCGACTTCGTCAGAAAGGACGGTCCCAGCGCAGGAGTCACCATGGCGACCAGCATGGCTAGCGCCCTGCTCAAGGTACCGGTGCGCGGTCAGTTGGCGATGACCGGCGAGATTACCCTGCGGGGGCGGGTCATGCCGATCGGTGGTCTCAAGGAGAAGCTCCTCGCCGCACAGCGGAACCGCATCGAGACGGTGCTGATCCCCAAAGAGAACCGTAAGGATCTGAAGGATATCCCGCGACGAGTCCTGCGGAGTCTGCGCATCGTCTTGGTCGAACACATGGACGACGTGTTGCGCGAGGCCCTGGTCTTCGAGGACCCCGACGATCGCCTGGGGCCCAAGCGGGTGCTGCTGGAGTACCGCGCCGGGGAGTTGTTCGACGGTTCTTCGGGTGTCGAGCCATCGCAGCCAGCGCCGGTTCCCTCGGGGAATGAACCCATGCTCTCGGGAGGCGTATCCGAATCCAGTGAGCAGCCGAGCGCAGAGTGAGCAAGGCAGCAGGGTGGCGGGCTCGCCACCGGTGTGCACTCGTGGTATCGACGCTGGGCGAGAATTCTCGTTGTGTGGATTAGCCGAAGGGCGGGTAGCTCAGCGGCAGAGCGCTGGCCTTACAAGCCGGATGTCGCAGGTTCGAA
>CAZYKT010000102.1:0-15280 GCA_964648165.1 uncultured Polyangiaceae bacterium
TTGCCCAAAGGTTACAACAGGGTGAGGAACCCGAGATCCATGTGCTTCGGATCGTGATCGGCTACGCCAGCCCCATCAATCGCGAACTGCTTTGCTTCCGCCATCAACAGGCTGCATAATCGACTTGTCCACCAAACCGTGGTGGAGTTCAACGCAAGGATTCCCAGCATGTACTACCTTCGAGAGGGACTGTGGTGCAAGTGCGAGTGCTCGTGCAACTGGCGTACCGGACTCATGAATCCCGGTGTCTCGGTTCATGATTGCCAGGAGGTTGCGGCGGGCATTTGGAAGCCGTTGGGGCACTCGTGGGAATTGCGCGGTGGTACAACATTCCAAGACTCTGACGTGCCCTGGTTTCTTGTCTCGGGGCTGCCAGTGGCAACCTTAGGCGGCAATGGAGAGCCACTCATCAAGGGCGTACGGGCCCACTTTGAGCTTTCCTGGGACCATAATCGGCAGGTCTTCACGAATTCTCGGGCTGCAGACGTCGAACCGGCAATCTTTCACGCTCAGAACGATGGTCGGTGTCATTTTCCCGCGAGTGAATTCGAAGCCATCCAAGAGGGCATCTACGGAGACCTTGACCTCCTCTGAGTTCGGCGGGCAACTGGATGTCAGTGTTGCCGTTGGAGATTGGTCATCGTTGTACGTGATCGTTCGGAAGAACGGCTATGGACGATGGAGTGTTGGCTCGGTACCTGCCAAACCCTTGCGAAGTCGGACGCATACCCTGGGGCTTGTTCTTACCCCAAAGCACCAATGACTCTCGTCCGCAGGCTGCGCATAGTCCACGTACGAGTATAGCCCAAGATACTCGCTAACATCGTGCTCATCAGTATCACATAATCCTCCAGGTTGGTGCCAATGCAGGGCAAGTACCGCGATGAGAAACCGTCGTGAGCAAGTGCACCACGGTCACATCGGAGGGCGGTAACATGACCAGTAATCGGCCGTCAGCCAGCCAAGGCAGTGAGGCTCAGAGCGTCGCGCCGCCCAGCTCTGCGCCCAGGTGTTGCTGCTGCTGGAGCAAGGGTTCCAGTGCGAGCGTGCTGACATCTACTATGCGAAGGACCACCAGCGGCACAGCATCGAGATCACGGAAGAGCTGATTGAACAGACGCTGATCGGATCGGTCCGGAAATCGCAGCTGGATGCTCCCGAGAGCGTCCGAAACTCGCTCTGACAGCCACATCAGGTGACCAACCGGGCCCCGCGGCCGGGACGGTTTCGAGTAGCTCCGCTGGCAAGCCGCTGACCAGATGCGACGAGAGCCGTCGCATCCGAGCACGACCCCGCTACACCGCGACGCGGGAGCTACCGCCGAGCAAGAGCGGCCGCGGGCCGATCGGCTGTGGCCGCCGAGGAGAGCCGGCTCCAGGCCTGTTCGCACTGGACAATCTCGAGTGGATCGCGGAGAGTCCAAGCTCGTCGGAGGAGCCATGCGACGACTGTTCGGGTTAATGCTGGCCGTTGGGGCCGTGGCCGGGTGCGGTGGCAGTAGTGACAACGCGGAGAAAGCGACCTGCCCGGTCGGGAGCAAGGGGTGCCCGTGCTACGGGAACGGCAGTTGCGACGGCGCGCTCTCGTGCGTGTCGGACGTGTGCGTCGACCTGGACGAGAGCGGTGGCGCCGGTGGCGAGGGTAGCGGCGACGCGGACGCAACGCCGGCCCTTCTAACCAACGGCTTTTACTATGCCTGTGAGGGAAGCGCCGAAGACTGCGAGTCCTGGCCTTCCTCCCAGACTTACGACATGAATCGCTTCTACGACGACGGGACAGTGATCGGCGCAGCTCTGCAAGGCGGCCCCCCCGATCAACAGGACGCGTCATGGTTCAACCCCTCTCATGCTGGAGTGCAGATGGGTACGTACACGCTCGAAGGCACCTCGCTCGCTTTCGCTGTCAACAGCCTGTGCAGCTACTCGGGTACCGTTGGTGTCAAAACGCTGATGCTCCGGATCACTTGCCCGAGCACCGGAAACCAGCAGTCGCTCACGTACGACTTCGTGCCGGCTGCGTCCGAGGCTGGGCAGGACTGAAGCTGCTGCGCGGCGGGAGTCGTGAACAGAGAGCAGGGTGTGAGGAGAGAGAGCCCTGCCTAGAGGAGCCTTCGGCGCTCATCTTCCGGAGAGTTCGCCCGAGGGTTTGGCGCAAACCCTCCCCCCCAAAGCTCCGCCTGGGTTTCCTGGCGTGCTGGAGTCCGCAGCCGCAGTCCCGGCGGTTACGATGCGATTTCGACAGGGCAGGCCAACTCGAGCTTGCGCTCTCGGCCTCGTCTTCTGGATGGCCAGGGTCCGTGGCAGAACCTCATTGCCCCTTCTTCCCGTACCACAGCCGGCCCAGTTCGAACTCGATGGCGTCGAAGGGGGCGACGCGGACCAGGGCGTCGTCACAGAAGCAGGCGAGGAGTTCCCACCGTTCCGGTCCGCGCAAATATGCCTCGAGTGTGCGCGCGAGAGGCTCGATGAACCAGACATACGGAACTTGCTCGCGGCAGTAGATGGGCAATGTCTGGGTTCTATCGAACGCTGCCGTGGTGGGCGTGACCATCTCGCACACCCAGTCCGGTGCGACGTCGATGAAGGTCTGCTCGGGGAGGTCAGGCATCCGTTCCCGACGCCAGCCCGCCATATCCGGGACGAGGATGTCCGCGCCCAGGTGGAGCTCCGCGTCGCCCAGGAGGATCCAGCCGCCCCGCCGTGATTGCGCCGCCCCAACCACCAAGGCATTCTGCGTGTTGCGTGCGTCTGAACGCCCAGGTAGGCTGCGGACCATCATGGACTGGCGGCAAGCTATCGAGCAGTGGCGGGCCCTGTCCCCCGAGGAGAAGGCCCTTCGGCGTTGGAATCAAATCCCGTACAACGTGGCGGCCAGCATGGAGTTCGAGGGGGAGCCGGTCGAGCTGCAGATGTTGCTCGAGGAACACGCACGCCGGCCTTTGCCGCGGGAGCTCCAGGGACGGGGGCCGTCTTTGCCCCCAATCCTTGCCGGCAAGAAAGTCTGAAGACCCTGCCTTCGGAGCTCCTTGCCGGCAAGCGACACCCAAGGGTGACGATATGTTCTTCCTTGCGGGCAAACGCCGGGGTGACACCGGGGGTCACAATCCGGCTTGCGCGCAAGGGCCCTACACTGGGTGACAAGAGGATTTCCTTGCTGCCAAGGAAATTCGACGATTGTGGCGGGTCGCATGGGGACATCCCAACAGCAGCTTCCGGCCCCCTAGCCCCAGCCCGCTCGTCACACCTGACCCGGATCCATCAACGCGAGCGGCCCTGATTGAAGCCAGATCCACCTCTCCATTCCGCACCAGCACCAGGAACATTCCGCCGTGTTCGCACGGCGGCCCCATTGAAGCTTCTCTGCGCCCTCCCGATTTCAGAGGGCCGCCTGCCAGTGGCGGAGAACTTCCTTCACATCGATCATTTGGATCTCCCGGTACGACATCGCTTTCCTCCCGACGGCACCCGGGCCGTTGACGAGGAAGAGCTGCCCTGGTTACCGGTCGTCCTGTCGGGACTGGACCCATGACCCTGGAAAAGTACGGCCCTGGATGACTCCATGACCCTGGAAAAAAGTGCCTCGGAGTGGACCCATGAGGTTGGAAAGTGGCACTGGGCAGATCCCAGTCGGCATGGGGATACCCTGACCAGTTCGCCGTGGCTTGACTGTACCCCCATAACGGGTACACCACCAAAGTGGACGTTCGGTTATCCGCCACTGCCCGAAAGCAGCTAGGTAAGGTTCCAGCGTACATAGCCTATCGCGCCATCTATACCGTTCATGAGAACGGTTCTGTCGAGACAGTCTGGGTCGAGGAGGTAAACAAGCATGACTACTAGACAAAAGGCCCGCCGCTTGGCCAATTCGGACCAGCAGTTTCTCGATGACCTTATCGGTGGCCCACTGACGCTGGGAGCCGCGTTATCGGGAATACGCGAAAGCGAAGGGGAAAGTCTGGCTCAGTTTGCATCTCGACTGGGCATATCGCGGTCACATCTATGCGATATCGAGCAGGGGCGTCGAAGCGTGAGCCCAGAGCGAGCGGCGCGATTTGCAAAGACGCTCAAGCAGCACCAGGCACAGTTCGTGCATCTTGCGCTGCAAGACCAGGTACGAAATGCCGGACTCCGCCTGAAAGTACAAGTCCACGCTGCGTGAGATATGGACGGCAAACCAGGACTGCCCAACGACAAAGCGTTGCAGCGGACGGGCCGCAAGTTAAGCCGCAGCCGTTGGACGGACCGCGGCCAACGCTGGATCCAGCGCTCTATGCCGGGGAGTCGATGTTCTCGCGGACGATTCGCGGGTGACGGGCGGCGATGCGCAGCAAGGCGAGCCCGGGACCGTCCGGCTTGACCCTGTCCTGCTCCCAGTTGCGCAGGGTGTGAACACTGATCCCGAGCGCCGCCGCGAATTGCTCCTGCGTCAGACAAACAAACCGTCGCAACGCAGCTGCATCGCCCGGCTCGAGTTTGCCCGCAATAATCCGGCGTCGTTGTGCTCGAGTTAGGGCTCGACTGAGCTCTTCTCGAGTCAGTTCTTCCCGATCGTTCATCGTATACTCTCCACGTACTCGGCGTACAATTTCTCTTCGGCGCTCGTGGCCCACCAAGCGCTGATAATCCGTACGAGATCGTCGGTTCGCTCGGTCCAGACAACCAGAACCAAACCGCGCCTTATTGGTCCGATGGACTTGAACCGATCCTCTGTCTGGCTGTGGCTGACGTCGTACACCTCCAAAACGGGTGCATCCGTGGTGAATAGCTCGCACGCCTCCTCGAAGGACACGTCGTGCACGCGCTTGTTCCGCTCGGACTTCTCTGGATCCCATTCGAAGCGCACATGGTATTATAAGCTATTAGCTTACCTCGTCAAGTCACTCGGTGGACCGTGCGCACGGCCCACACTTCTGGAGCCGTGGCGCGGACAGCCGCCCATCTCTGGTTTGCGGCTGCCAAGCGCCCGAAATGCCTGAATCTGGTCTGGTGGGTCTTGTCGTGTTGCGCTGGCAGCTGAAACGATAAAGTTGCATACCGGCCCCTGGTCGCAGCCTTCGCAGCAGTACCGGGCGTTGCTCACTTCGGTGAAGCTGCGCCTGCCGCGACGGTCGCGAAAGTGCCATCATGGAGGCCCCGTGGACTCGCGCACGCTCCTTTTCGCCTTCAGCGCCCTCGTGGCTGCCTGCGGTGCTGCTCCGCAGCCGGTGACCCCGGGAGCCGCTGAGCCAGCCCCACCGATCGGCCCCATCCCCGACTACGACCGCCGCGCGTGGCGCCACTGGATCGACGCCGATCACGACTGCCAAGACACCCGCCAGGAGGTCCTCATCGCCGAGTCGGAGGTTCCGGTCAGCTTCGCCGACAAGAGGCGGTGCCGGGTCACCACGGGGCGCTGGAGGTGCCCCTACACGGGCGACGTGTACACGGAGCCCAGGCAGCTCGACGTCGACCACATGGTGCCACTCAAAAACGCCCATTGTTCCGGTGGATGGGCCTGGGACGGGAAGAAAAGGGAGCGGTACGCCAACGACCTCGACCAGCCCGAGCACTTGGTGGTCGTCGCCAAAGGGGCGAACCGAGCGAAGGGGTCCAAGGGGCCCGAGGAGTGGATGCCGCCCGACGAGGACGCCTGGTGCGGGTACGTGTCGGACTGGATCGAGATCAAGGGCCGGTGGGGGCTGTCGATGACCGCCGAGGAGCGGGCGAAGGTCAACGAGGTGGTGGACCGGTGCGGGCAGTAGCGGCGGTGGGCCAGCGACGGATCAACCCCGTCGTCCCCCGGGGGCCCATCTTCACCCCCCCGTCCTCCCGCACCACAGCCGTCCCAGGTCCATCTCGACTGCGTCAAACGAGATGGAGCTCGGGTTCGGGGAGGATGATCCACCCACCCGGTCCATTCGTGCGCATGTGGAAATGCGAACCGACCGCGATGCTCAGGCCTATCGTGGCGAAGGCGTGACCCGGGGCCGGTCTCGGGCTCGTCACCAGCTGTCCCGCGACGATTTCGCCGACGACCGTGTCGGGCAACTGGAGCAGAGCCTCGTAGGTTGGTGTGCGAGGTGTCGAGCCGGACACTCGAGGACTCTACCATCCCGATCCGCTCACACAAGGTGAGCTGACGAGCCGTGTATGGGCGTTGTCGTGATTGCGCCGTGAAGAACCAACAGAAAGGGCGGTGGCATGACCAGTAATAGGCCGTCAGCCAGCCAAGGCAATCAGGCTCAGAGCGTCGCGCCGCCCAGCGAATCGGCGCGGGCCAAGGCTCTACTACCCGAATGCGTTGGGTGGTGTCAGACTAGTGAAGAAGACAACGGCCCCGCTGCCATAGGGTTATGGGAGTCCCAACGATGCGAAGCGAGCGAGCGTCCCCACAGCGTCCACGGCTGGGGTTACTGACGGCCATGGGGCCGCTCGCTGCTCTGTCGTTGATTCTCTCTTGCGGCGGCAAGGTTGAGCTCGACCAGGGGGGACATGTCGTTGCGGGAAGCTCGGGGGTGGACGAGTCGAGCGTTGCCGGAGCGACTGGCCAAGGACCAGCGATTGGCGCAAGCGCGGGTGTCGGCGATCCAGGCGCCGGCCCCAGCGGCGGGGGAGGAACGTCTGGGGATGCCGGCCTGGCTGCAGGGGCGAGTGGCCGTTCCATCTGTGCGTCCGCAACCAGCGAGAGTCCGGCGCGGCGGTACGCCTACGAGTTCGTCGTAGAGGCGAGCGAATCCATGAATCAGCCAGCACTTGGCTCCACGCTCACTCGCTGGCAGGTCGTAAAGGATGCCCTCGCCGGCTTCGCCCAGTGGGCGCCGCCAACCGTGGCCTTGGGGCTGGCAACCATTCCCGCCGATGGCCAATGCTCTACCGCGAGCGTACGGATCCCTCTGGCTCCGACGACGCCCGAGCACGCGCAGAGCCTCATCGATGCGCTCGACGCCATCGAACCGGCGGGTGGTGAGCCTGCCCATGAAGCAGTTGCCGTGGCAATTGATGACCTCGTGGCGGGGGCTACTCTCATCGGCGTCGACACGGTGTCCCGCCTCGTGCTTGTGCTCGACGGCGTCCCGTCTCCGACGGCAGAGTGCGGTTTTGGCACCGATGCTCATGACGCGTTGATCTCCGAGCTGAACGACTTGGACCCCTTCACCGTGGGTAGCCCCGTGATCATCGGGCTGCCAGACAGCGAGCAGGCGCGCCAGTCGCTCACCAGCCTGAGCGACGAAGTTCGCGACGGCTGGTTGCTTGATTGTGGCCTTCCGATGCCGCGGCCGTGCGACATAGGGAGTCCCACTGACCCGGTGACGCTGGAGGACGGCTTCAAGAGTCTGGTAGGACCCTTCTACGGTATCAGTCTGGAATGTTCGGCGAGAGTGCCCGAGCTCCGTGACAACCCATCGGTCGATCTGAGCCAGGCGACGCTCCGGATTACGGAAAATGGCGAGCTAACGCAGATCCTGACCTTGCCACGGGAGTCCTACGAGGACTGCAAAGCCGGCTTTTGGCTGGAACCTCGGGGAGACTCCATCACTTACTGCCCATCGCTGTGCGAACTAATGGTGGACAAGATATGGGAGGTGGATCTTACGTGGGAGTTCGAGTTCTTCTGTCTGTGACCTGGACTGCGCGCCTTGACGGTTCCGACTCGTTGCTGAGCTCCCCCTGTGTCATCGGACCCGTGCTGCCGGAGGCGCTGGCCAGGCCTTCGACAACCGGGGTGCGATCGGCGTCGGTTTGCAGCGGGCCACCGGCGCAATCGCGTGGCCGTCCTCTCTGTCGCCCACCACCACCCAGCAGGAGGCCCAGTCGCTCCTGGTTCCCAGTTCCTATCCCCTGAACGAGCATCAGGCCAGGTTCCTTGCCGTGAGCCTCTGCGAGTGCGCCAGCAATGAAGGCAGGGGGCGTCCGGAGCCCATGTTGGCCTGGTGCCCGTAAGCACGGATCTCCACGGGCAACGGCCGACTCCCGCCGCGCGACCTCCTCATCGTCTGGAAGCCACCGAAGGGCCCAGATGGGCATGTCTGCGGTGCCTCGAGAATTCACTGGGTTGGACGACATCGTCGACATCGTGTTCAAAGCGGCGGAGGACGTCGCAGTTGACGAACTCGATGAACCCGATCTCTCCGACTCTGCGACAGAGGTGCCCGCGGCGGCAGAGTTGTCTGGACCGAAGTTCACCGTCCGATGTCGACGCGGGACGCCTCTACACATCCAAACCAATCTCGTTCCCTGTACCGGAATGCACCTCCAATAGCCGGATGGTGAGTGTGGCGCAAGTTCAGTGCACTCTCACCGACCAACGCTGGCCGCGGAACTGGAGCGTGCAGACCGCATCAAATCACCCCAACTACCGAGCGCCTTTCCCTCTTCCTTGGTGGGCACTCGAGCGACCAACTGAAGGCAGCAACGCTCGCGCGTGAGCACACCGAGAGTCGCAGTCGCGGTGACGGGCTTGGGAGATATGGTGTAGAGGGCGCCCACTCGTGTGAAGCCGGAGCGCTTCACCGCTTCGAGCCACGGCAACATCGGCGCTGCCTCCCGACCATCTGCTGCAGCAATGGCAACCGTGAGAGAAGCGTCTTTGTGACCAGGGTTGAGTTCATGCCATAGGTCCGACTTCCCCCGTAGGACATTTTCGAGCTCAAGTGGACCACTGACAAGGGAGCCGTCGACGCTGACCTGATCGAGAAGGAACTGGACGAGAGGTCCCTCGCTACATTCCTGCGCGGGTCCCACGGGAAGCAGCGGGAGCAGCTTCTTGTCGACGTAGCAAGAATTGGCGTCGATCGGCGAAAGTAGGTGATAGGCGTCATGCGCATGGGCGCGAGTGCCAGCATACGCAACAACGCCCAACGCCAGTAAGGCACTGGCACCGAGGATTCCAAGTCGCGACGCATGGGCACCCCGCCGGGCATCGCGGACGGCGTGAAGTGAAAGCCACACCGCACCAAGGATAGACAACCCCACCAACGCATGCTTCGTCACCGCGAACGCCTGATTGGCGTAGCTCACGAGGTCCCCGAACAACACGGCTATGTCACTGGGTTCGCTGTGTCCGCTCTCGGGTCCGGACAGGAGCCTTCCCTCTCTAACGAAAGCCCCTATTGCGGTCAACGAGAACGCAGCAACGCAAACGAAGGCGAGTCGGGCACGCTGACTCATTGGCTGGAAACGCAAACGTGACAGTGCGAGCACTCCCATTGCCGAACCGACGACTATGCCGGAAAACTGGCGAGTGACTATCGTGCATGAGTGCGCTTCCGCAACCAACCGCGCTTGCTGTGAGGGATCCAGACTCGCCAAAATGCGTTCGGGTGTCAGCAAGGTAACCAGATCGATGCGACACAACGCGATGTTCGCGCCGGCTAGAAGGACTGCAATGCAGCTCACGGTCAGGGTGCCAATCCACAACCAGCGCCACTGTCGCCTCAGCAGCGTAACGACGACCAAGGTCCCGCAGGCAAGCAAGGTAATGGCTAGCGAGCCGGCAAGAAAACCTCCCGTCCAGCTGTCATTCACGAGCGTTTCGAGCGGTCGCTGGATACGGTACATCACGCCTATCTCCACGTCAGCGACGCAACGAATTCGGTGTAGGCACCCCAATCGAGCGCCGCGATACACAGCAAGATGGTTCCAACAAGAGTTGCCACGACGACGTAGAGGTTGCGGATCATGGGGCCTTTGGGGGCGGCAATTGTTTGAGCGGCATTCTATGACACCTCATCGGCGAACGTCTATGCAATTGTCTTGTCAACGTGCCCCCTCCGTTGCACGATCATGCAATGTGTCCAGTTGCTCAAGGCTCGATCGCTTGCCCAGCTCGCAGCGGATGTGCCCTGCCGTGCCAACAGGTCACCCGCAGTGCTTATCGCAGGTATGACCATCGCCGGGGGGTGAGGCTTTCCGACTCTGGCTTGGAGCCATCGAAGGACTGCCACTTGCCAGGTTGCGTTCTTCAGCGACCAAAGCGGCAATGCGCGTCGGTGTTGATGCCGGACTTCATGGCTCAAACCGCGGCCGTTAAGTAGACAGGACACAAGAGGGCGAACAGAATCGTCCATCCCGACACAGGTCCGTGGAGGATCTCCGTCGAAGAGTTCCTTGCAGGGATCGCCCGGTCAATCGAGGCTCTGCATGTCGCCGGCGCAGCTCCGGCGCTGCCCGTTGGACGGACCAAGACCTGACACCACATGGCGCGTCTGGCAGACCCCTGAATGTAGCCGAAAGCGATTGGCTGGGGACTGGCCACCTTGCATAATTGGGCCAGGTGTGTATATATAGGCGTATGCCCCGTATGCAGGTGTACCTCCCAGACGATCTGTACGCGAAGGTCAAGTCCCGCGGGCTACCTGCTTCGGAGCTCCTGCAGCAGGCCGTTCGTGCCGAACTGCGGCGCCAGGACCTTCTCGCCGAAACGGACCAATATCTCACATCGTTGGTCGCTCAGGTTGGGCAGCCTACAGCCGCAGAAAGAGCCCGAGCTGGCACCTTGGCAAGCCGCATAGCGCGACGCGCAACCCGCAAAGCAGGCTAGGTCGATGCTGGTTCTGGATTCGGGCGGCGTGAGCCGACTTGCTGAACACACGCGACAGGCAGCTGCGTTGATTCGCGCCCTGTGTGATCACGGGTTATGGCCACCGCTCGTACCCACTCCTGTCCTTGTTGAATGTCTACAAGGCCACGCTGGGCGCGATGTCCTCACCAATCGATTTCTCAAAACGTGCGATATCGTCGAAGACATCGGTGAGCCACTGGCGCGTCGCGCGGCACTGTTGAGGCGACGCGCTGGTCGAGGCTCGGCGGTCGACGCCCTCGTTGTTGCGATCGCGGAACCCGGCGGGACCGTGCTCACCTCGGATCTCGACGATCTGGAAGCTCTTGCGGAGCACGCGTCCCGAGTGAAGATTGAGCGGGTATAGGTGCCTTGGTGCCTGGGGACGATGGCCCCCTGACTCAGGGAAGTTGTCGTCTCGGCTGAACGGCTGAGTGCGTGAGTGCATCGTTGGCGTTCAAACTCCCAGCGGTTTTCGTAACCCCGTCGAGCACGTTCGACGCGAGCCTTTCGGCCTCGCGCGAAAGAAACCGAACCTCTCCAGCGTCGAACCAGCCTCGCATGACCTCCACGGCCTTTTTCAAGTCGGGTGGAGTCGTCTTCCGCTCGGATGCACGACGGCACAGTACTGACAGAGCCTCGAACACGATGAAGTCCAGTAGCACCAGCGAGTCACCTGTCCGTTCCAGCTGGTCAACCAGCTCCCGCGCACGTCGGTGCTGCGAGTCTGCCTCGTACAGAATCGCGACGATGACATTCGCGTCCAGGACCAATTCAGCCATCGTACAAGTGAGCGGTATCTTCGATTGCGTCCGCTGGAGCTCCCTTGACGATCCCAATGGCCGCCCGAATCGACTGCCACGACGCAGTCACGCGATGGCTGGATCGCGACGCCGCCTCCGCCGCGGCGATGAAGACAGCCCGGCGTTCGCTTGGGGGAAGCTCGGCAAGCTCGCGAACGAGTCGAGCGTGGGGATCAGGGGCGTTGGAAGACGAACCCACGGAAGAAGCATAGCGCGCCAACCCCATGGAAGGAAGAGGCACGGGCACAAGCAGGCAATCGGAAGGACGGCCCGGCCCACCCCGCCGCGTTCCTGCGGCGCGCCTCGCGGAGGACCTCGACCGGCACGATGGCCCTCCGCGAACGCCGCACGCTCAGCTATTCATTCCAGTTCTTCCAACCGTCCCAGTTCTTGAACTGAGTCGTCCAGACCCCTCGGTCGTTGTAATCACCACCGTCTCCGATGAAGGCGTCCTTGCGGAAGTTCTCGCCGCCAAGGTGCCAGCGCATCCAGGCCACGTTGGCCGCCGAACCATCCCAGGGGCCAGAGCCGTGACCACCTCCGGCCATCATGCCCAACCAGCAGGGGCCCTTGTTCCCCGGGTTGTTGTAATCACCTTCGGCGTTCTCTCTTTCCATACCCGTCTCGCCATAGATGATACCCACGGGGAGTAACACATCAACCAACGCGGCATGGCCCAAGTCGCCGCTGTTATCCAGAAGGGCAGTCGTCACACGACTGTCGTCACGGATCGTTGCTTCAGAAGACAGCCCGCCCATGGAGTGGCCAAAGACGCCGACGCGATCGAGAATCAGCCGGTCATACATGGGGCTTCCGGGATCGGCGTTCTGCTCTTCGAGCCAGTCGATTGCAGCTGACATCAGCTCGCTACCTCCGCTCGATTCCCTGATCCCGACGATGACGAACCCCTGAGAAGCCATGCGCTCGAGGAGCATCAGATAGTCGGTCGGAGGCGTGCCGCCACCTGGACCCCAGATGGCAACCGGATGCTTCGTGTTGGGCTCAGTGGTGATGTTGGTCGGACGCACGAGGATATTGCCGCCCCCGCTGAAGCTGATTCCCTCTTCAACGGTCGTCGGCAATGGCCCATTGGAATTGACATCGTCACCGGCAAGCAGAACCGTTACACTCTCAGTCCCGCCGGTGCCGGGGTCGTCCCCGCCCGAGCCGGCTTCGTTCCCGCCAGTGCCCGGGTCGTTGCCGCCGAGGCCCGGATCGTTCCCACCGAGGCCCGGGTCGTTCCCACCGAGGCCCGGATCGTTGCCGCCGAGGCCCGGGTCGTTGCCGCCGAGGCCCGGATCGTTCCCACCGAAGCCCGGGTCGTTGCCGCCGATGCCCGGATCGTTCCCACCGATGCCCGGGTCGTTGCCGCCGATGCCCGGATCGTTCCCACCGGAGCCGATTTGAAGGCCACCGGAGCCGATTTGGAGACCGCCGGAGCCGATTTGGAGACCGCCGGAGCCGATTTGGAGACCGCCGGAGCCAATTTGAAGGCCACCGGAGCCGATTTGGAGGCCACCAGAGCCAATTTGAAGGCCACCGGAGCCGACTTGGGCTCCACCGGAGCCGACTTGGGTTCCACCGGAGCCGACCTGGGTTCCACCGGAGCCGACCTGGGTTCCACCGGAGCCGATTGCACCTCCCGTTACCGCACCTCCAGAGGCTGCCCCTCCCGACGCGTCCCCGGTGGTGTTTTTGTCGCCACCCTCCGAGTCACTGCAACCAGCCAGGGCGATACTGAGGATCCCAACCAAACAAGCCTTCGTCATCCGACACTCTGCTTTCATCCATTCGCTCCTCGTCGTGGGGGGGCCTTGAGCCCAGGCAAGCCCTACTGCAGTCGCCGCGATCGCAGGGATCGGTCCAGGAAAGTGAATGATACCCGACTTTTGACCGGAACGCGATCACAGGGAAGCTTCGTCCGTCCCGTCCCGTCCCGTCCCGTTCCGAACCTCATCCCTGCTTCTTTGCGCCCCACTACCGGCGAAGTGCGAATTCGATGGCGGGCCGCTTCTCGGATGAGTCCGAATTGGTCGATGCGAACCGCAATCTCGCAGACGAGTCGTGCCGATCGGCACGCATGCAGAAAGCATCTGCGGTCTGAGGCGTGTGCGCTTCTTCACGCCGCGGACCAGGGCGTCGCGAGGTCGACGATGGCCTGCTCGGTTGGTTCAGGGTTCCGTTCTCGAATCCAACCGGCCAGATCCAGGAGCCGGGCCGAGCGAAATCGCACCGGTCCGTGATTGCGCCGCCCCAACCACCAAGGCCTCCGGCACAAAGGCCAGGGGAACTGACATGACAGCCGATTGACTCAATCGTGCCCAGTGCCGAGGGCAGAATCTCCAAATTTACTGACAATTCGGGCATCGACGAGACAGTAAATGGCTGGGTGGCGCTGGTGCGCCCCCCCGGTGGTTGCCAATTCGCTGCTCACACTGCAAGGATCCGCATGTTCGCTTCTGGATGCTTCCGGTTCTGTTTCGGCCTAGCGCTCGCCTGTCTTGGGGTAGCCTGTGGAAGTGACGACTCGGGGTCCGAGTCGGATTCGGACGCTGCGGGCAAGGCGGGTGGGGGCGGTCTCGGCGGGGGAGCTACGCTGATCTCGGGCGGCCCATCGGTTGGTGGAGCTGAAGTGGGAGGTGGGACGGCGCGTGGTGGAGGGAGCGCCAACGGCGGCGTGGGGGGCAAAAGTGATCCGTCGGCGGGCGGCGGCGATGTCGGCCAAAATGGTGGCAGCACCAACGGTGGCAGCAGCAACGGTGGCATGGGTGTTGGGGGGGCGACCAATGTTGGTGGTCGTAATGTTGGCGGTGCAAGCCCAAGTGGCGGCGCGCCCGGCGCGGGCGCCACTGCCGGTGCAACGGCGAGTGGCGGAGCCGAGAGCGGGGGAGTCTCCAACGGCGGCCTTGGGAACGGCGGCGACGCTGGAACGGGTGGGGGCTTTCCTCCCGAACCCGCCTACCGCTCGCCCTACGCCATCCGCTACTCAGACGACGCCAGCCGGCTCGTCGTGAGCGACGAGACCGCCCGCGAATTGGTGGTCCTGGATGCCAACGACGGAACCGTCCTTCATAACGTGCCTTTGTCGGGGAACCCGAGGGGCCTTACGTGGTCGAGCGACGGCAGTACGGTCTATGTTGCCGAATACGGCGTAGGAACGGTGGCGGAGGTGGGCGTCGATGACGGAGCCGTGATTCGGCGCCTGACCGTGGATCCCAAACCGACCGACGTGGCGCTGGCTACGGACGGCGCGAGCCTGCTCGTCACCGATTTCTCCAGAAATGAGGTCCTTCTTCTCGATCCGGGGACGGGAGAGCGGCAGGCAGCGATCCCGGTGGCTCCCTATCCGTTCGCGATCACGGCGGTTCCGTCGGGGGACAAGGCCGTCGTAGCCCACCTGCTGGCCTCGGGTGACGCGACCCAGCCCGATGCCGCAGCCTCCGTGACGGTGCTGGACGTCGCGACGGCCACCGCGAGCGCCAACATCCGACTGCCGTTCGGAGCCTCCTCCGTGCGGAGCGTCGCGTGTTCGCCGGATGGCAGGTGGGCATATGCCGTCCACACCCTGGGCCGCACCACTGTGCCGACCACCCACATCTTCCGCGGCTGGATCAACACCAACGCCCTGTCCATCATCGATCTGAACGCCAACAGTCTCTACGCCACGGTGTTGCTGGACCGGGTAAGTGAAGGGGCAGCCGATCCCTGGGGCCTGGCGGTCAGTGGTGGCGGTGACAGCTTGTGGGTCTCCTCAGCGGGGACCCATCAGGTCTTGCGTGTCGATCTGGCCTTGTTGCACGAGCTGCTGTCGGGCCAGATCCCCGCGGAGCTTCGGCGCAATGGGGGCCGCCAGCCAACCCTGGACGACCGCTACAAGGACGGCTACACACGGCCGCTCTCCGATGTCTGGTTCGACATCGCGGCCGATCCGACGAAACGTA
>CAZYKT010000103.1:0-14035 GCA_964648165.1 uncultured Polyangiaceae bacterium
AGCGGCCTTTACGACAAGCAGCTGTTGCAGGCCATCCGCATCGACGCCTTCACGATGCAGTTCTGGTTCTCGCAGTACAACGCCATCTTGCAGCTGGGCGTCCTTTTGCTCGTCGCGCGGACCCCTCTGGCCTCCAAGACGCCGTTCTCCTGGCGCTACGCCATCCCGCTGACCGCACTGCTCCTTCTGGTCGCGGACTACCTCTACTTTCGCGCTCTGTCCCAGCCCACTGCCCTCATCTCGCTCATCTCGTCGATCCGGCGCAGTAACGTAGTGGTGAGTTTCACCCTGGGCGGCGCCTTGTTCCGGGAGAAACACCGGGGCAAGAAGGCGCTGGCGCTCTCGGGGGTGCTCATCGGTTTGTGGCTGTTGGCGGCGTGAGACGACGTGGGGGGCGTCTCTCTGGGCGGTGGGGCTGGCAGGTGCGTCCTCCTTGGCGAGGGGGGTACGGCGCGCCGGAAATCCTGGTGGTGGGAACTGGCAGGTGTGTCCTTGGCGGTAGGGGGTGCGGCGCGCCAGAAATCCTGTTGCATGCAAAGTATCTGGCCGGTTGCGTGCCGCCCTGCCGTTGGCCCCTCTCGCTCTGGCACAGCCCGGCCGCGGGCCCCTCTGGTTTCCTTGCCACGCTGGAGCTGTCCGAAACGGTTCGCGACCTGGCGGCAGCCGCTGGCAACCTACCCGCCACTCTTGATTTGGAAACGAAGGCTCGCCGGTATGTGCATCCGCTGTTGGCGGCGATGCGCGCTGGGGCACCGGACGAGTAACGAGCCCGCTGGCCGCCGTCCAAAGTCCCGAAACCCCGCCGATTTGGGCAAAAGCCTGGCGGGTGGCGCCCCAGGGGCTATGCTGAAGCCCGTTCGGAGAAGCACCCGCACCGCGAGGACGAATACCCATGGGAAGCATGAGCCTGTTTCATTGGATCGTCGTGTTGCTGGTGGTCGCCTTGATCTTCGGCCCCAGCCGCCTCAGTGGCATCGGTAAGGGACTCGGAGAGGGGATCCGCCATCTCAAGCGCGGCCTCTCCGACACCGATGACGAGCCCAAGAAGTTGCCCGATGGTCCCAAGGGCGAGTCCGAAGAGCGAAGGACGTAGAGGCTGTTTCGTGGCCTGGGCAGACGGCAGCGCGCGCAGCCGCGTTGTGGATTGCCGCGTTGGCTCCCGGGCGTGAGCCGAGGTTCCAGGATGGATTGGGGGGATTGGCGGGCGGCAGGTGGCACCACCCGACGATGGTCCGTCATGGGGCTCGTGGGCGGTGAGCTCACCCGTGAACCGGAGGTTGTCCAGCAGGACTGCGGGAGCGCCGTCGGCGGTGTTGACTGCCAGCTCTATCTTCGCATCCAGGTAGTCGCCGAGGAGAGCTTGTCGGAACGCCTCGGGCAGGGAGAACTCCACGGTCGTCCAGGTGTTCTGCGCGATCGGCTTCAGCTCGACGTGACCCAGATACGTGTTGTTGATGCCAACTGCAGCAATGGTTGCGAAGTCATCCACGCCTTCCGTCTTGACAATACGGGAATACGGCAATACGGTTAACCGTATGAAGGCGACCGTAGAGCTCCCCGATGCCCTGGTAATCGCCGCAAAAAAGCGCGCCGCGGAGTTGCGGATGCCGCTGCGGGCCTTGGTCGAAAGGGGCCTCCGCGCCGAGCTCGAGAGGACGGGCAGACTCGACAAGGGGGCAAAGGCTCGGTTCCGATGGGTGACGGTCGAGGGCGGCCTTCCACCAGGAGTCGACCTCAGCGACCGGGCGGCGATGCACGAGTGGGTGAGGTCACAGAGATGATCGCGCTCGATACCAACATTCTGGTTTATGCCCATCGAGCCGCTGTGCCCGAGCACAAGGCAGCTTGCGCTGCGATTCGCAGCGCGGGAGCGTCAAAGAAAGGATGGGGCGTTACTCTCCCGAGTGTCGCAGAATTCTTCACGGTCGTCACTCACCCTTCCGCGTCCGGGCGTCCGTCGACGGCGGCTGAGGTCGAAGAGTTTTTTTCGGCTCTCTCTGCTGACGGCGACATGGGCTTCTTCTACCCGGGTCCCAACTTCGAGCGCAGGCTCATCCACCTCGCCTTCGATCTGGGCGTTTCTGGAGCCCGGATCTTCGACCTGCAAATTGGGTTGACGGCGTTGGACGCAGGAGCGACCGAGCTCTGGACTCATGATCGAAATTTCGCTCGGTTGCCAGGGCTGAAGTTTCACGATCCGTTGGGCTGAATTGATCCCCGTGCTCACACCCCATGGCCGTCTGGCGGTGAGGGCGCTGGACGACGCACCCGAGCTCGAATCGGGCCTCGGCGAGCGGATTCGGAAAACGTTCGAGCGCGGGAGCGGGCATCTCCCCGCGCCGCCCAAGCCAAGACCAAGCAACGAGCTGCGGTCAAAAGGCCGCGCCAGCCGGCTCGGAAGGCTTCCAGCCCCTGACTCGGCCAGCTCCCGGCGTCTCTGGTAACCTCGGAATCACGAACCATGACCCTCCACCGCGACCGAGCCGTTTCCCTGTTCACCCAAGGCCACAATTGCGCGCAAGCCACGGTGGGCGCCTTCGCGGAGGACTTGGGGATTGAGCTTCAGCAGCTGTTGAGGATGGCTTCCGGGTTCGGCGCCGGGGTGGGTGGGCTGCGCGGGACCTGCGGAGCCGTCAGCGGGATGGTGTTGGTCGCTGGCCTTGTGGATGGCGATAATGCGCCCCAGGATACTGTGAGCAAGAAGGCTCTTTACGATCGAATCAAGCGAATGCACCAGCAGTTCGTCGAACGCCACGGCACCACCTGCTGCCGGGAGCTCTTGAAGCAGGCGGCCATCGAACCGGTGGGCGATCCCTCGGAGCGGACTGCACGGTACTATGAGATCCGTCCCTGTGTTCGCTTCGTGATGACGGCCACGGAGATCGTCGAACGAGAGATGCTCACCGGGCCACGATAAGACCGCTGGCCCGGGCCCGCGCGTTCTGGTTCGCCCCCACGGAATCCAGCCCGCCCATGTCCGAATGGGCGGGGGCCTCGGATGGCAGGTACCGCGCGACCGGCGAGTCGCCCAGATCAATGAACAGGACTTCGGTCTCTTCACAGGCGGTGAACGAGACAACGTGCTCGGCGGTGACTCCGGCACCGTCGCCGGTCACGAGCAGAAAGTCGCCCAGACTCACCTCTCCCTCCACGATGTGCAACCAGGCGCTCCGTCGTTCCAGAAGTTCGTGTGCTATGTGGATTCCCGACTCCAGAATCGCCGAGTAGACCACGACGTCCTGGTGCATGCGAAGCGAGCCCCGTCCACCGTCCCCGGACGCGACGACGCAGAGCTTGCCGCGACGCTCGGCCGCACTGAACCACTTCTGCTCACGACTGGGCTTGGCCTCCGCTTGCGACGACCGGAGTACCAGATGAAATCCGTGCATGGAAGCAGTCTGTGACGCATTGGTCTCGGTATACCGAATACCCCGCCCAGCGCTGATACACTGGAACTCCCCGGGGCCCAGGAGATTGGAGGAGCCGTCAAGGCCCTTGGTGGCCACGTTGCCAGTCAGGACGTAAGTGACCAGTTCCGCGTCGCGATGCAAATGGCGGCGAATGCTGGCACCGGGCGAGAGACGATCCTCGCTCAGCGCCTCGAGCATCCCGAAGCTATCTTTCCCCGATTCCGTGCCACCCTGCGCGCATACCGTCACCCAGGTGTCGTGTCCGCGATGTCGAGCGCGGCGGCGTTCGTTGGCTCGGCGCAGAGTCTTCATGATTCCCGATCCCTTATCGCCAGCGCTGGGCACGGTATTTCCGCCGGCACACCGGATCGAGGCCAAGGAGCTAGAGTCATGGGGGTCACATCGTTCCTAGTCGGCCGACCCCTTCGTCCTGTCTTGCTCCGCCAGTTGCTTGGCCAGGACGCGATCATGCAGTGGGTGCAAGTTCACGGAGTTCCTTTCTTGGTCGCTCGTTCCGCACCAGAGACCCCAGGAACCTCCGGAGCCACCGCTTGGCGTGGCGGAGGAATGCCATCCTGAACCGCTCCAAATTGGGGGGCACGGCCGGCCCGGCGACAGGCTCGGGCGCCACCATTCCGAGAGCCAAAAATGTATTGATCATGCGAATTCCGTCTTTTCCTCACTCGGTCACGACGATCCCTGCCCTTGTTTGGGCGGCGAGCAACGACGAGCGGGAGCGCTGCCGAAGGGCCCCGCTCCGTCGAAGACGGCCACGATGACCTCTCCCAGCGAGGCGGTCTCGAGGATGGGCGTCGCCATGGGATGAATCCTTGCCGCTTCTTTCCGGACAACATTGATGCATGCATCATCCGAGCCACGGAGTCTGGACACCGCCGGCCCCGGCCTTTGCTAGCCATCGAGCCTTGGTGGCACTTTGCGATCCATCAAGGCGATGCGGTGCCCCCATCAATTCGAACGACGCTTGCCCATGAACTGCGGGAACGAGGGCCCCGCTTGCCCATGAACTGCGAGGACGATGACCCCCGGTGTGGTAGTGCCCTGATGCCTCGCCGGAGAGACCTACCACCCCTTCGGTTGGGCGGGATCTCCCAAGCCACATTGGTTGGGCGGGGAGGATTGATCGCGCCCAACTACCCCCGGTACCTTCATGCCATTCGGAGCGTCGGCTGCCGGTTCTTGGCCAGTGGCTAGCCCGAAAACGATCTCGGGCGGTGGTTCGTCAGTTCCGCGCTCCCGCGGTACGCCTACGAGGAAGAAGCCTTCGGAGCCGGTCTGGCCTCCTTGCCACTTGCCTGCTGCGTCGTGACCGCTGCGTAGCCCTTGAGTTTGCGGTAGAGCGTCGCCGATCCGATGCCGAGCTGCTCGGCCGTGCGCGTCTGGTTTCCGCCGTTCCGCTGGAGCGCTGCAACGATGTACTCTTTCTCCACCTCGTCCAGCCGCCGTACCGTCCCCACGCCCACCACGGGCCTGGGCAAGGCACTCCGAACCTCCTCGGGCAGATCCTCCAGCTCTACGCGACTTCCCTTGGCCAGCGCGACGGCACGCTCCGCAACGTTCTCCAGCTCCCGGACATTGCCCGGCCAATCGTAGCGCAGCAGTTGGTCGGCTGCCCCCGGGGAAAAGCTCGCGAGCTTTCGTCTCATCCGGAGCGCCGCATCGGCCAGCAGCACCCGCGCCAGGGGAAGGATATCGTCCCTTCGCTCGCGCAGCGGCGGCACGTGCAGGTCGACGACCTTGAGGCGGTAGTACAGGTCCTGCCGGAAGGTACCCGCTGCAACGCATTGGGCCAGGTCGCGGTTGGTGGCCGCCAGGACCCGTACGTCGACTCGCCGCGGCTTGTTCTCACCAACCCGTCGAACCTCGTGCTCCTGCAGGACACGCAACAGCTTGACCTGCATCCCCGGTGATACGTCACCGATCTCGTCGAGCAGAAGCGTTCCCCGGCTGGCGGCCTCGAACAGACCCGGACGATCCTGGACGGCACCCGTAAACGCACCGCGCGCGTGTCCGAAGAGCTCGCCCTCCAAAAGGCTTTCCACGATGGCCCCACAGTTGACGGCAATGAAGGGCCCATTGGCCCGGGCTGACTCCTCGTGGACCAGTCGCGCAATGCGTTCCTTTCCGGAGCCGCTTTCTCCGGTGATGAGCACGGTCGAGTCGACCTTGGCCACGCGACGTGCCAGATCGACGAGCGTACGCATCACCGGGCTGATGGCGATGAGCCCCAGGGGTTCCTCGACCTCCCGCACCACCCGCACCAGCGCTCGACGGTGTTGGTGGAGCTTCCGCTCGGCCGCCTTTAAGGTCTCGATGACGCGATGCAGCGAGACATCCAGGCACTCCTGGAGTCGTCGTGGCTCGAAGAACTGCAGCTCGTCGGTGCGCTCCTCACCCCACTCCTGTCGGGTGCGACCGAACAGGTGGCAGGCGGCATCACCCTTGCCCATGCAGCGATCCTCCAGGACGTAGATCTCCCGGCCGGCGCTCCTGCTCAGATAGCCGCTGATCAATCCGGAAATGGTCCAGCAGGCTGGTACGTCAGCGCGACCGCAATGCAGAAGGTGCTGTTCGGCTTCGTAGGAGGAAATCAGCATCACCCCCTGTTTGGAACGCGGATCCCCATCGGTCGCCTCGACGCGGAACAGGCCCTCCAGAGCATGGATGCGGGTTCCTGCGCGACTCCACTCCTCGGGACTCTCCCATCCAAACTCGGTCTGCATGGCCTCGGCCATGCGCCAGCCGTGCGCGAACCCGAATTGGGTGAGCACGGTGCGAGCCGCCAACATGCCGAAGTTGTCCACCAGGTACTGCCGCAGGATCCCCATCGCCACGGCGTCGAGCAGGAGGGCTCGCTGTCCTGCAAAACGGATCATCCCCCCGTCCGGATCCAGCTCCAGAAGCTCCGCGTGGCTGAGATCGTCGGTTCGCATTGATTGCCCGCCCATTCCGAGTTGGACCGGAGGCTACTCCATATTGATCGGCGGAGCCAGATCGGCAAGCTCCATGCCTGCCCTGTTCGGTGGTCGTCGGGCCGAGTTCGGGGCCCCAGTCGGCTGTTGCCCTCCGACAACCCGTTCACGTCGCGCCGCCTGTGGGGCGGTTTCCACCTGATTGGGAGCAGTAGCTCGATCCGGGGGTTCGGCGCTGCGTCTATTCTTTCACGCACGTCGGTCAAGTACCCAACGGGCTCGATTCCTTCCAGGCTGCAGCCCGCCGTGATGGTGGAGGGAGCCGCGTTCTTCCCGCCTGTAGACGCGGTGCCGGTGCTCTGGTGTTTGTTGCGACCCAGAACGATTGCGCACAGCTTGAGTTGAGATACGTTCTTCGAGAGTCGATGATCTCACGCGCCCTGCACCGCTTTCATGAAACCAGCCGGCCCTGCCAGTCGAACGCCGACCCTCGGCCACACGCTTCGGTCACACGCTTCATGTCAAAAGCGGGGTGAATCATTTTGATTGCATCTCCAAGCAGGCGATCTGCCGCCAGCGCCTAAACTTCCGTAGTTGAACCCATGTATGGCTTTGGCACGAAATCTGCTTAGGTCGAGTACAATGGCACGCGTCTGGGCCCAAGCGCGCGTATACCCCCGGCTCCGGGTCACCCGCTGGGGGTTTCAGTATGTGCTGCGCCTCATTGGCAAGCGGGCATCGTTGCGGAGGATGCTGCGCAGGCTCTCGCAGAACCTCGGGTGTAGTCAAATCTTGCCAATCGGTCTCGCTGCCGGCTTTTCCCGCAAACGCAACATCTGGATAGACCGTGTGAGGCTGGAAGCATTTCCTTCGCGACGCGGCAGCGACTTGGAGGCGTTCAACGAGTGCCACGTCACCGACCGCACACTACGCTATTTGAAAGCTGATGCTGTCCGGCGTGACCCTCGAAGGGACGAGGATGGGTGGCAACCGTAACGACATGAAGGCTTCGGCTCTGGCTGAAAGTACCGGCGACAGACTGCGGAGATCGGTCACCGGTGATGCCATGAGCGTGGAACTGGTTTCGGCGTTTGCCGGTGACCGCGCCATGACCAGCAGCGAACGGGCCCAAATTGACCTGCAAGTTGAGAACAGGGGTGGCGTCTTTTTTTCGGACTTGCTCTACGCGATATCGCATCAGTACTTCGCTCCGGAAATCGCAGTAACCTTGTGGGACCAGGTTCTCCGGCACAAGCACTTGATGTCCGAGAAGCTTGGTAGGAATGCTCGGATCACCGTCGCCACACTGGACTATTTTTCGAATATTACGAGTGAGTTCGTTTCCCCAACTTTGATCTCTGAATCCTACGTGACCGAGATCGCGAACCTTTCGATGCGCGATGGCATGACTGGGCTCTACAACCATTCGAGCTGTCTCGAGCTGTTGGAGCTGGAGTTCAGAAACCACCGACGGTACGGGGCAGGCGTCTCGTTGATCTTGATGGACATCGACGACTTCAAGGTAGTCAACGACCGTCACGGTCACCAAGAGGGGGATCGCATACTCGTCGAGTTGGCCAAGATGATGGTGGAACAGGTGAGAGATTCGGATGTGTGCTGTCGTTTTGGTGGTGAGGAGTTTCTCGTTATTCTCCCTTTCACCGGCAATCCCGCCGAAGCGTGCGAGATCGCCGAGAGGGTCCGGGCGAGGGCAATGACCATCATGTGCGGCGAGGTGGGCATCACCATCAGCGCGGGCGTTGCCGTGTGCGACCAAGGGATACAGTCGCCCCGAGAGCTGGTCGAAAGCGCTGATTGTGCCTTGTATCGTGCAAAAAGAGACGGCAAGAACCGGGTTTCCTTGGCCCCTGGTCATGAGCAGTCGGGGAACAGTTGACGCTGGTTTCTCGTGGTGCCGGATGGTTGCCGGCTGGCGCGTCGTCATCGCCCCGCGTTGATGGTCCCCTGCCGCACCGGCCAACCCCCAACCGGGGCTCCAGGCCGTCCCACACGGGAAGCGTCATACTGACTGGCCATACCCATCGTTCTGATGGGCTAGCTCGGACGACGGGCTTTCGGTGTCTCCCCCAATACGTCGGGATGGCTTCCGGCCCGCAACGTGCATGGCGGCGTGCTTGAGAACCGTATGAAGCGCGTCGCCGGCCGGGCCCGCCACGCTCACGCAGTCGGGGCCACGAAGCCCGCTGGCGAGAGTGGCAACTCCCAGCCCAAGACTCCCGCCGACGCGGAGCTGCGGCAGGAGGCACCTTCCTCGGTGGCTCTGCTCGACGGGGGTGCCCAAGCCTATCCGCGCATGCTCCTGGCGATCGCACAGGCGCAAAGGACGGTCCACTTGGAGGTGTACGCCTTCGCTCCATCCGGGATCGGTGAGCGGTTCGTGGAAGCGCTCGGACAGGCGACGGGCCGAGGCGTGGCCGTGCAGGTCGTGATCGATGGTTGGGGCTCTTTGCGCGGTGGACGTGCCGTCGTGGCCGCTCTGCGGAATGCCGGATGCGCGGTCCGGATCTATAAGAGGTTGTTGTCCCTGCTGGCCGGCAGGGTTGGTCGCAACCACCGCAAGATCCTACTGGTGGATGATGAAGTGGCTTTCGTCGGTGGCATCAACATCGGGAACGAGAACGTGAGCGATGGCTTACGGCAGGGGTGGGCTGACCTGGCGCTTGAGATCCGTGGGTCTTCCTGCGCCCGTTTGGGGGAGATGCTTCGCGGCGAGCCACGACGCCCCGCCGATCCCTCACTCCGTATCTACTTATCGGGCCTGAAGGGGGGATGGCGCCTGCGCCGGTTGTACGTTCTGGCGTTCACCCACGCGCGGCAGCGAATCCATCTCGCCCATGGCTACTTCCTCCCCGACCCCGGCATCGTTCGCGCCATCATCGCCGCGGCTCGGCGTGGCGTTCAGGTTCGCCTCCTGCTGGCTGGCCGAAGTGACGTCCCTTTCGCGCGTGCAGCGACGAGGCGCCTGTATCGTCGTCTCCTCGCAGCAGGCGTCACCATCCACGAGTGGAACGATTCCGTTCTGCACGCCAAGATCGCCACCGCAGACGGTCGTTACCTGCTGGCGGGAAGCTTCAACCTGGATCCATTCTCGCTCACCAACCTGGAGATCCTCGTGGAGGTCGAAGACACCCACGTCGTCGGCCAGGGAGAGGCCTGGATTGAGGACCGCTTCGCGCGCTCGCGTCCAATAACGTCACTGGAGACAACCTCGAAGGTTCAGCGGTGGCTGCTCGATCCGCTCGGCCACATCATCGCACGATTGGCGGCCATGGCCAGTCACGTACGCGTGCGTCGAAGGCGGCACAAGCCAGTCAGGACACGTGCCATCACGGCGTCGAAATAGCCGCTTCTGGGGAAAGAGACCAAGAGCGCGGTATGGATAATCCGACCCGAGGGGTGCACCAATTGTTCGAATCGACGAAATGGGGCCCAGCACCCCCGCCACCGCGCGCGCGGTCCCTCGAACTGAAGGGAAAGTTCCTCCATTCCGATTGCCTCTGCCCTCAATCCGGACTGGCGCGCACTGCAAGTACGCGAAATCCCTTGAGGTGAATTGGTGGCATGAAAGCTGCTGTGGGGGCGTGTGAAGAAAGAGAGCCTGCACACCTTCATGGCTCCCGAGAACGGCGCACCCATCACCATATGACCGATGCATTGAACGACACGACCGAACGGAAACGATGGCCCTGCGGTCGCCGAAGATCGAAACGCCGGCTTGGGAATCGGCGGCACGGACACTTTTCGCCAGGTTGAATTCCAGAAGCCGGCGACTCACGCCACCCGCATGCGTGGGTGTTTGGTGGCGATCGTACCGACTCTTCTCGGTGCGCCAAGGGCCCGGCGAACGGAGAGCCTGAGCGTCCACATAGCTGACACCAACCCCTAGACATTACGAGAGTAACAATCCAATGAAGCATGTATCCAAGACCAGACATCTGTGGTTCGTCGGGGCCCTCATAGGAAGCTCGTTCGCTGCCGGGTGTGCAAGCGCTCCACCGCTGCGAACCGAGGCCTCTACCTCGGGCATCCGCGCGGCAGAGGAGGTTGGGGCACCGGCGGTCCCTGGCGCGGCGCTCCATCTGCAGCTCGCCAAGGAAGAGCTCGCTCGCGCCCGGGTATTGGCTGCGCAAGGCGAGAGGGAGGAGGGCGCGTCGATGCTGACGCGAGCCGAATCCGACGCTGAGCTGGCTGTGGCGCTCTCCCGCGAGGATACCGAGAGGTCGGAGGCCCAGGCAGCAGTGCAGAGCGTCCGCCAACTACGCCAAGAGAACAAGTAGTCCCCGAAGTGCACAATCTTTCAAAGGAAGCAGAAAACTCATGACAACGACCAGTTCTTTTGTCCTCATCGTCGGCGCCTCATTGTTGACCAGCTGCGCTGCCACCGTACCGGCTGAACTCGTCAACGCTCGCGCCGCTTACCAGCGCGCAAGTAACGGGCCCGCAGCCCAACTCGCGCCCGCCGAGCTGCACGTAGCGAACCAGGCGCTCGCTCGGGCAGAGCAATCCTTCCAGGAGAACCCCGACTCGTATCAGACGCGAGATCTATCCTACGTTGCTCAACGCAAGTCGGAGCTGGCTGCAGTAACGGCATCCATCAGTTCCGAGCAGAAGAACCAGAGTCAAGCTCAGGGTGACTATCGGGCGACCCAGGGCGCGATTGTCAAAGAAACGAAACAAGACTTGAACCAAACCCGCATGGCACTCGAGGGGTCACAGCGTAGCGGCGCCGCAACGGCAGAGCGACTCTCCGCTGAGCAAGTTGCGCGGGCCGCGGCCGACAAACGAGCCGCGGACGCGCTGGCCGCCTTGGCCAAGCTCGCCGCGGTCAAGGAGGAGCCCCGCGGAATGGTCCTCACACTCTCGGGGAGCGTGCTTTTCGCATCCAACCAGGCGACCTTGTTGCCCGAGGCGCGCGCGCGCCTCGACCAGGTGGCTGCCGTGTTGATGACGACACGCGAGCGCAATCTCACCATCGAGGGGCACACCGATTCACAGGGCACTGACGCCCACAATCTCGACCTTTCGCAGCGCCGGGCGGCGGCGGTTCGTGACTATCTCATCCAGCAAGGCTACCAAGCCGATCGCGTCCAAGCCCACGGGCTGGGCGAGGGCCGCCCCATCGCTGACAATGCGAATGCCGAGGGGCGAGCCAATAACCGTCGCGTCGAGATCATCATCGCGCACGAGGTGCACGCATCCAACCCATAGCGAGCGGGCGCGGCGAGGGGTGCGGTGACGAGCGCACGATACGCGCCCTTGGGCAGCGCACCGCGTCAACCGACACGCAAGAGATTGCTCGGGTGATGCGGTCATCACCCTTGGCCTGAAGTGACCCGACTGAGCCGCCCCCAGAGGGCCAGCGCCCTCGCTCGCTTCTCTGGAGGATGCAACTGCATACGAACCCAGGACAACCAAACCAAAGCAGTGATTGCGCCGGAGCCGGACAAGCTTGGCGTGAATCCGAGGAGAAGCACATGTTGTGGTCAATCGCGATCGTTCTCTTTCTGATGTGGGCACTTGGATTGTTGACCTCCTACTCGATGGGAGGACTCATTCACGTCCTTCTGGCCGTCGCAGTGGTGTTGGTCCTCGTTCGGACCATCCAGGGCCGCCGAGTGGTCTGAGAGCCGGGGACAAGCAACTCCATGCCAAACCGAAACTCAACGACGACCAAGACCATGGGGCAATCCGTCCTGGGCTTCGTGTCCCTTCTTGTCGCTGGCCTTGCGGTGGACTGCTCTTCGGCAGAGCGGGATTCGGAGGCCACGCCCAGACAGGGTGTGACCACGATGGCGGCACAGCGCGACAAGGTCAAGACGGAAACAAAGGAAGCCGCCCAGGCGGTGGCGGACTACTCCTATTCACAGAAGGCGGAATCGGTCGCCAAGATGAAGGGAGATCTGGCCGACATACAGACCGAGTTGGACAAGGTAACCGCCGAAGTCAACCGATCCACCGGTACGGCCAACGCAGAGGCCAAGGTCCAGCTCGCCGCAGTTCGCGACAAATGGAGCGAAGCGAAGAAGCAACTCGCCCGGGTCGAGAGCGGGACGGAGTCCAACTGGAACGACGTGACGGCTGGGTTCAAAGCCTCTCACGGGGAATTGACTGATTCGCTCGACAAGATGCGTCATTGGTTGAGTGACAAGATCGAGCCCTGAGGCGCGTCAGCGGTGCGCCCCGTTGAGTGCCGCCCTGTGACGATGGTCGCTCCCGCGCTTGGCCGCCCCGGAGAGCGCCAGGAAAAAGAGAGGATGGCTACTCGGACACCACTACTCTAGCAATCCAAAGCGCCGTACGGCGCACCGAACGGAGAGCCCGATGAACGACAGGCAGACGCACGTAGGGAAGATGGAACACCAACTCGCGCAATGGGGGGAGCAGCTGGACGAGCTGAAGGCCAAGGCCACCAAGGTCGGTGGAGACGTGAAGGCCGACTATCACAAGCATATTGACGACCTGAAGGCGAAACACGAGGTGGCGCGGTCGAAACTCGAGGAGCTCAGGACCGCCAGTGGCGAGAAGTGGGATACCGTCAAGGCTGGCGCCGAGAGCGTTTGGAACGAGCTCGAGGCTGCCTTCAAGAAACTGACGGCCTAGCCCCAAGAGGGTCGAGACCATGCCGTGGACCGTCGCCATCGCGTTCATCCTTCTATGGGCGCTCGGAGTGGCCACTTCCCACACGCTGGGTGGATTCATCCATATGCTCATCCTCCTCGCGGTTGGGTTGGTGTTCACTCGGTTCATCGTGGGTGCGGATCGCAGAGGCCAGGGCCCCATGGCTGAGATTCCTACGCACAGAAGGAAAAGGTAGTCCATTGGAACGGGAGTGAACTGTTCCAGCCCCGGACAGATCCTGGTCGTTCCTGTGCCCGTTCCGATGGAACCAGCAGCACTGGCCAAAAGCAAACGCCAAGATCAGGGTTGAAGCGGAGTGGGACCAACGGGCTCGGGTAGGAGATAGTTTAGCCAAGCCGAGAGGGCGTCGGCACGCACCTGGAACGAAGCAAGAACCGTTTCCCCGGAGTCCTACTGAAAAGTCGAGGAGGCATTCAATCTGAGGTGATGGATAGGTCATATTGACTGAACGAACCAATGTCGCGGAACGATGTCTGACGCCGCTGTCGAAACATAGGGGTGTCTCACCGTTGGCGCGGAAACTGCCTTGCCGCCAAACGCAAAAGAGCAACACCCAATGCGCCTAACGGAAGGCCGTTGGCATGGACGGCGGTCGGCATCGACTGCAGCACGATCGTCGAACCCGACGAACAGCCCAGCACTGGGGCAAGTCCACGAGAACGAATCACGGACCCCCGGTGCAAGCGACGGAGCAAATCCATGAGAAACCACGTTGAGAGGACTGTGCAACTCGAGAAGCTACTCGTGGATGCATTCACAAGACCAGCGGTCCAGGTACTTTCCGACCGCAAAGACGACTTCAAGAAGGAAGGGAAACACGAAATGAGACGTTTCCAGGCCGCAATGCTGTTTCTCCTGTTGTCCCAGCTGTTCGGTTGTGGAGAGGAACTCGTTGGGTGGACCGATAGTGACCACACCGCCCCAACCGTCAGATCGACAACCCCTGCGGACAGTGCGACGGACGTGGCGCTCGGCGGGCCCGTTTCCGCCACGTTCAGCGAGGCAATGGACCCGCTGACGCTCGACACCGAAACC
>CAZYKT010000104.1:0-9714 GCA_964648165.1 uncultured Polyangiaceae bacterium
GGCTCCGCCACGGGGGTCGTTTGCCCACCCTGTGCTCCACCCACCAACCACGCGCCCAGCACCCCGCACAGGGTCCCCGCGCCCATGGCGATGGCAGTGGAAGAAGCTCGGAAGGACACGCGTCGGTCCCGGTTCGCGCCGGCAGGCTATTTCAGCTTCTGCTTGGTGGTGTCGACCAGCTTGGCGAAGGCTTGGTCGTACTCGGCTCGCAGCGACTTGATTCGCTGCTCGAGCTGCTCGTTGAGCGACTGCAGCTGTTGCTTTTCGGACTCGACACGACCCAAGGACGCCTGGGCAGCCTCGGCGCGAGCCGTGGCGGTCTTGCGATCTGCCTCGGGCTGGCTCGCGTCGGCCGCCTGCGCCTTGGCCTCTTCGATGCTTTGCTCCAGGGTGCTCTGGACGGTCGAAGCTTCGGTCAGCAGTTGCTGGGCCCGTTCGCGGGTTCGTTCCACGCCCACGTGGACCAGGTAGGAAACCTCGCTCAACTCGTCGGCCTGTTCGCGCAGCTTCTCGGCCGGTTTGTCCCCCAGCGTTTCGGCGTGAGCATCGATGTAGGAGTGAGCCTCGTCGCTGGAGCGCAGGCGCGTCGCGAGCTGTTTGTCGACCGCCTTGTTCATCCCGAAGACGGCCGCTCCCCCGATATCGCCCGGGTTCTTGCACTCGTTCTGCTTGGCGGCGTAGTGCGTCGAGCCGGACACGGCTTGCCCCAGGGGCGTCTTCTCCTCGGTGAAGAAGGTCTCAATCACCTCGGTCTCTTCGTAGCGGGTTGCGTAGGCAGAGCTCTTGCCGGCTGCGTCAGCCAGCTCGTAGGTGCGGAGCACCGGCTCATAGGACTTGGCGCCGACCGCGTCCGGATAGCCGGTGAAGCGACCCAGGCCAGCCTTGGCCTTGGCTTCCTGATCGGTGAATCGCTGTCGTGCCGAGGCCAGGGCATCCGGATAGCCCACGGCGTACTGGCTTTGATCCGCCGAGGAAGCCACGGTGAGGCCCTGGGTAGACCCGTTACAGGCCGATATCGCCAGCCCCAGCCAGCAACCAAGGGTTCGAAGCTTTTTCATCATGGGAGCCCTAGCTTGTTGCGGCTGGTGGCGCTCGTCAATACGCTCGAATCTCGCGGGGGCGACAGCATGCCGCGTGCCAGGGCCGGACCACGGCTAGACGGCCTTAAGCTTGCGCCGAGGGCTCCACCTGTTCGATGACCAGGGCGTTGTGCACGCAGCGGCGGCTAGACGGCCCGCACCTCGCGCCGGTAGGGCACACGCAGCACGGCCTCTTCGACCAGCTGGGTGCGGAGCTGTTCCTGACCTTCGAGGTCCGGCAACATGACCAAACGATGGACCAGAACCGGCTCGGCCATGGCCCGTAGGTCATCCGGGGTCAGATAGGCCCGTCCCTCCAGAACGGCGTGGGCCTTGCCGATGCGCAACAGGCCCAGCGACGCTCGAGGCGACGCGCCCAGAACCACGCTGGGGTGGGAGCGCGTATAGGTGCAGAGCCGGGCCGCGTACTCGTACAGATCCTCCTCGACGTGGACTCGATCGGCGATGCCCTGAAGCCAGGTCAACTGATCGGTGCTCACCACGGCGTGCGGCTCGGGATCCACGACGGTGTGGGTGCGGAGCATGGCCACCTCGTCCCGCAGCAAGGGGTAACCCATCGAAACCCGAACCAGGAAGCGATCCAACTGGGCCTCGGGCAGGGGATAGGTGCCCAACAGGTCGATGGGATTCTGGGTGGCCAGCACGAAGAATGGCTGGGGGAGTTCGTAGCGATCCCCTTCGACCGTCACCTGACGTTCTTGCATCGCTTCAAGCAAAGCCGACTGGGTCTTGGCTGGAGCCCGGTTGATCTCGTCGGCCAGCACCAGGTTGGCGAAGATGGGACCCTGGCGCAGTGAGAAGGTCCCCTCCCTGGGGTTCAACACGTAGGTGCCGGTGATGTCGGCGGGCAACAGATCGGGCGTGAACTGGACCCGTCGAACCGTGCAAGAAAGGCTGGCGGCCAGCGCCTTGACCAGGGTCGTCTTGGCGATGCCCGGGACACCCTCCAAGAGCACGTGGCCTCTGGCCATCAGGGCGGTCAGCAGGATGTCGAGGATCCGGGGCTCGCCCAGGAAGATGCGACCGACTTCTTCCCGAATGGTCAAAAGGCAACGGCGCGCGGCATCCAGTTCGGGGGCTTGCAAAGGAGTGTTCACGATGGGTGCTCGAGACGATGGATCAATCGGTTCAATAGGTCGAGGGCTCGTCGGTGGGCCACCGCAATCTGCTCCGAAGACAGTCGAAAGGACTGATGAGATGACACCCTGCGCTCCACCCTGCCGAGTTGCAGCAAGAGATCGGATAGTTTCTTCTGGTCGTCGGGGGCCAACAGAGCCCGGGTCCGGACGGTCTCCAGGATGGATTCAGGGGAGGGAGACGGGTCGAGTTCGAGCGCGCAGGCCAGGCGTTCCTCGAGACCGGCTTTGAGCTCGAGCAGGGGCAGGGCACGATGCGTGGTGGGAGCCATGAGCACTGCGGCTCGACCAGGCCAACCCCCTTGGGCAACCAGCGGAGTGGGCAGCGTGTAGCGGGGGCGTCGGCGCGGCATCCGCCGAATCCCGTGGCGATAGCTCCAGTGGAGGACGACGAATCCGACCAGGATCGCCAGGATCCACAGGGTCTGGGCGGAGAATCCCTCCTTCATGGCCCGCTCCAGGCGCTCGAGGCTGTCTCGGAACCCCAGGCGTGTCGTGCCACTCCCGGCGGGGTCGCTCACCTGACCAAAATCGTTGGCCACGATGAAGAGCCGCCCGCCGCGGCGTCCCCAGCTGTCGTCTTCCACCAGGTAGCGCACCAGCCCCAGCGCGAACTCCCGATTGCCCGGGTAACGGAGCATGAGGTTGATGATTGCCGAGGGGTCGCTCATGGCGAACAGTCGGCCGGGTCGCTCATTTCCGACCACCCCGACGACCGCCACGGCCACCTGGGAGCCGCCGGTCGTGACCACCGACAGGACCGGCGTCAGGCCTGGATGCCCCAGGGCCGAGGGGTGATTGAGGAACAGCCGGTCCACATTGGCGACAATGGGGTGTCGCCCCCGCACCACCTGGCCCCCTTCCGTGGTGGCTGGAATGGCAACCGGCAGGTTTCGATTCCTCGAGAGCATTTCCTTCGGATGCAGGGGGGCGGGGATGCGTCGGAGCCCGAAGCGCTCGAAAAGGTCGCTCGCGGTGCCGAAGTCGTCCAAGAGGGCCACGCGCCCTCCCCCAGCCAGGAAGCTACTGAACGCTTCGACCCTAAGCGAAACCTCGGGGTGAAGGACCAGCACCCCGTCCGACGGCTTGATTTCCGCAAAATCGAGCTCGGCCACCACCTTGACCCTGGAATGGCCCAGGGCGGAGCGCGCGAGCTGGAGCAGGCCGCTGGTCCCCTCCCAGCCTTGGTCTCGGACCTCGAAAGCAGCCTGGGCAGCCTGAACTCTCCACATGATCAGCAGGAGCCCCAGGGCGAGCCGCCGAATGACCAGGGGCGCCAGGGCGAGCCGCCGACCGCGCCAGGACCGGTTGGTGCACCGAGCGCTCACGAAATCACTCCTGGGGTAGAAACCAACTGCCGTTTCATGTCGTTGGATCCACCGACGAAGTTACAACACCGTTCGGCGCTTATGCGAGTGGCAGGACCGAGCGGACGAGTCAGAGGCATTCTGGTGGCACCTTGAGGTCTGGTCCCTGGGCCAGACGACCTTGACCGGGAGAATGGCGTGGCTACCATTGAGGTGTAGGAACAAATCCTGGTCTGGAAAGCGAAGGCCCGTGTTCGCCCCATTCATTATCGACCAAGTCCGGCAGCGCGAAGAAGCGAGGCGTCGCAATGTGGAGCAACCGCGCGTCGAGCTGCCGCTGGACATCTACCGGCCACGGACGCCTTCCTCGCACCCGCCGGACGTCGGGGATGGGACCTCGCGGGGCGTCATTATCGTCGACTTGCACGAGGAAAGCTGAGATTCGGCTCTCCGGGTGACCGAGCCGGCAAGATTCGGTGCGGCGAGACGGGATCTGGGCGGTTCTCTGTACTAGGCTCGCCGCGCCCATGCGTTCGCTACAATGCCTTATCGGGCTCTGCCTCGTGGCCTGCTACTCGACGGGGGAAGGCAAGCGTCCGCCGCTGGAGCGAATCTACTTTCCGGTGGGGCTCGCCATCAACGCCGAGCAAAATAGGCTGTTCGTCGTCAGCAGCGATTTCGATCTCCAGTACAACGCAGGCTCCGTTCAAGCCATCGATCTGGACAGGGTGCACGATCTTCTGCCCCGTCACTGCCAGACGGACGAAGACTGCGAAGGGACCGACCACTGCGTAAAAACCACTGATTCTGGTTCGGCGTACTGCAAGAATCAGAACGACGACTCGGACGGATACCCTTGCGGAGATTTCGGGCCGGGTGATCGGGGGCGTCGCGTGATCGTTCCCGGACCCTGTGGCTACGTGGATCTGGTAAAGCCCCAGGACGGGGGGCGAGCTCTCCTGGTCGACTCGGTGGCGATCGGTGCCTTCGCGACCGACCTATCGTTGCGACGTGACCCCAGCTCGGGTGCGGAGCGACTGTTCATTCCGGTCCGTGGCGAAGCCAGCTTGCATTTCGTCGATATCGACGAAGACGGCATGATGCAATGCGGACAGCGCGGCAGCACTCCCACCTGCGACGAATGGCACCGGGTTGGCACCGATTCCGAAGACAGCATTCGAGACGTGCGCATGCCGGCCGAGCCGTACGCCCTGGCCGCCACGGAAGATGCTCGCGCCATCGCGGTGACCCACCAGACCAGCGGGGAAATCTCGTTGTTCGTCCAGGAACCGCACCAATGGCAGGATGGCCCCCAGTTGTCCTTCGTGCACACCGGACTGGCGTCGCGCCCGGTGGCCATCGTGGCGGTTCCGGAGCCGGCTCTGGCGAGGTTCGATCGGCAAGCCGCCGAAGAGGCCGCGGCCAGCATCGATCCCTGGCCTGCGGGATTCCTGGTTGCCTATCGCAATGCCCCGGACGTCGAGCTATTGCGATTCTACGCTGACCGCGCCTCCAATCCGGCGCGACCATTCCTGGAGCGGGCGGCGCAGGTGAAGCTCACCACCAACGTCTCCGACTACGACGTCCGAGGGGTTGCCTACGATGATTCGGAGCGTGCTGCCTGCGAAGCGGAATGCGCCCAGGCGGTGGAGCCCGACGCCAGTCCGGAACGCGACTGTCTACTGACCTGTGCCGGTCTTCCGGTGGACGTGTACCTGGCGACCCGAAGCCCGGCGAGCCTGGTGGTGGGCACCACGATGCCGGACACCTGGGCCACGCCCAGCCGAGACGTGCCTCGGTTCCTGGACACGATCCCTTTGCCGATGGGGCCGTCGCGAATCTACGTGGGTCAGGTTCTCAACGCCGAGGGACTGGTCGAGACGCGAGTGTTCGTGGTCTGCTTCGACTCCCGGCGTATCGCCATCTACGATCCGTCTCGGCGCACCATCGAGCGCTGGATCACGACCGGTCGGGGGCCGCACGCCATGGCCTTCGACCTGAAAGCCCCTGATCCCGATGCCGGCGAGGCGGGCTATTCACTGGCCTATGTCTCCCATTTCACCGACTCCTACCTGGGGGTGGTGGAGCTCGATCGCAGGCATACCGAAACCTACGGTGAGGTCGTGATGAACCTGGCCCCGCCCACTGCTCCGAGGGCCTCCAAGTGAGCTCGTTCCACCACATCATCCTAGGGTCCCTTCTGGCTCTCGTCGCTGGCTGTCAGGAGACGGCCGAAGCCCCGCCCTTGTACTCGCTGGAACGCAGCGGCCAGGTGGCTCTGCTTTGCCGGGAACAGGGTTCGGGGACGGGGCGAGATCTCCGAGCCTGTCCGGACTCGGATGACGCTGCCGACGATGGCGAGGATCGGCGGGTGATGGCGCTCATCACCCAAACCCTGCGCGGGGAGGTGGCCATCATCGATCTGCACCACGAAGAAGTGGTGGACATGGACCCCGCCCTCCCGGGCGTCGAGTTCTTGCCGGTGGGCGCCAATCCGACTGGAATCGTGTCCACTCCGGGCGGGGTAGCAAGCTTCGTCGGGGTGGGCGAGCCGGGGCGGGAAGGGATCTTCGCCCTGCCGACCACCTGCATTGCGCCGGCTCGCAAGGGTGAGCCGATGCGTGACATCACCCTGTGGTCTGCCTGTCGGTTGCCGGTGGCTCCGGGAGCCATGGCCATTCTCGTCGATCCAGCGCCGTCCACCGGGGACGGCCCCAGCGCCTATCGAGCCGGGTGCCCGGCGACCGCCGATTCTGACTGGAGCGAATTGGCGGAGGCGTCCTTGGGCAATCGTCGCGAAGACTGCCCGTGCAATCTGGAGGTGGAGGAGGGGATAGCCCCGGTGGGGCGGCGCAAGCTGGTGGTGACCCTGCCCGATCTGGGACAGGTCGCGGTGTTCGACGCGCAGGCCATCCTGAACCTGCCTGCCGGTTCGTTCGAGAACTGTCAACCGGACCAGGTCATCGCCCTGTCTTCGACGGTGCCCGAAGCGGCCGAGCAGGCGATCCCAGCGGATCTGGTGCCAGCCGAAGGCTGCGAAGCCCCGCCGGTTCGCTACAGCTTCGGTCCCACCCCCAGCGGCTATCGGTCTCGCCCCTCGGGGCTCGCCGTCGACACGGATCGGCTGTTCGTCGGGGATCTGGAGGCTCCGCTGGTCCATGTCCTGGACATCACCGATCGGTGCGACATCCACCAGAACCCGCCGCTGCTGCCGCGGTCCTTCGACGAACCGAACCGGTCGGTGTTTACCCGGGCCGTGGCGGTCAGTCCCCGAACCCTGGCCGGGGAGAAGTTCCTGTATGCCGTCGATGACGCTGACGGCAGCGCGATGATCTTCGATGTCAGTGACGCGGCGAGTCCACGCAGCCCCTTGGTCC
Organism: uncultured Polyangiaceae bacterium; assembly: GCA_964648165.1. Taxonomy (GTDB): domain Bacteria; phylum Myxococcota_A; class Polyangia; order Polyangiales; family Polyangiaceae; genus FEN-1139. The sequence continues at coordinate 6,921 of CAZYKT010000104.1, forward strand.
GACCCGGGACCCCCTATTTGCCGTTCGAGGCGCCGGACCGGATCCGATTGGACTCCCCGATTCGCGATCTGTTGATCGTCAATCATGACGAGCCGGTGGTGAACCCCAGCACCGCCACGGCCGAGTTCGGGACCCTGTGCGATCCGGATCCGGCCGCGGGCCGTCCGGGTTCCCTGTATCGGACCTCCCACGATCTTGAACGAGGAGCCTCGCCGCGCAAGCTGCGTGGCACCTTCGGCATGCTGGCCTTGGGCAATGGTCAGATCGTCGTAGTCGACATCGAGGATTGGGATGCAGCCTGTCGGCGTCCGGTGAGCAACAACCCGGCCCAAGAGGGACTTGACTGGCGTGGCTGCGCGCCCGTGCCAGACGTGGGGAGCCAGTTCGTCAAGGACGGCGATCCGACCGTTTCCAACGAGGCGGCTTGTGGGGTGGTGGTGCCGCATCGTGTCCGCAGTGGGGCCTTCATGCTCACCGATTCGGACTACGGGGTTCACGCCCCGACCCTGACCGGGTTCCCGCGCTTGACCGCGCCCAAGAGCGGGGATCTGGGCAGTGGTCAATCCCGTCCGGGGCGCATGCGTCCCCGCATGCTGGCGGTGCCGTTCGTCCCCAAGGGGCAGCCGGGGACCGAGCCCCAGCTCGCCGTGGGGACCAGCCAGTACACGCAAACGGGTGTCCGGCAGAACCGCCTCGATTTCGATCCACAATCCGCCCAGAGCAACACCCTGCTCTTGCCGATGATCGAGCCGCGCGCTTACGCGGCCACCGAGGATTTCACGGCCATCTACGAGGGACCGGTGGTGCCAGAGCGCAAGACCGGGCAACTCCCGGCCTCCTCGGATCCCCAGCTGTCCTCGGAGCTATTGACCCTGCGCGATCCGGACGCTTGGTTCTGCGATCAGGGAGTGGCGGATGACGCGGTGACCCGCGCCGTTGGGGCCGAGCTCGGGGTGGCCGACGGGGAGCCGCTGGACGGGTTCGTTCGGAGCCACACCGACTTCGTGCAGCTGACCGGTGCCTTCGACGAGGAGGATCCCTACTTCGATTCGAAGGCGGCGCGGCAGCGCTGCGGTGTTTCCGATCTGTACGAGTCGTGCACCAAGTGGTTTGGCACCGACGAGGATCCGGAGGCGACCCGCGAATTTCGGATCATTGAGGCCTATCACGATCACCTGGTGGCGACCCCGCGGTCTTCTTCGGATCGCGCCACCTGGATCGAACGGGTTCACTGCTGTTTCCCCAGCATCCACAGCTACGTGGTCCGAGCCGCTGGACAGTGGGTGGTTCGTGGCAGCCGCTTGTTGCACGACATCGTGCCCGGGGAAGAGCTGCGCTGCGTTCGAGACTGCAGCCCCCGCAAAGCGCTGATGCGGTCGCGGGTCCTGGAGGTCACTAGCAGTGACCCGTCCTGCCAAGAGATCCCAGAGGGCGAAGAGGAGCTTCCCGCTTGCTGGATCGGTGCCGGCGTTCCGGACGAGGATCCCTGTGTCGTTGCCGACTCGCAGTCTGGCCTCGATCCGGCGCTGCTCGGTGCCTCGCTGCCCATGGGTTGCGTCCACTCGACTCCCAAGGCAAGGTTCGCCATCTATCGAGGTCTGCGTGCCTCGGAGCGGGACATGACCTTCTCCTGGACGGTCAACGGGGGATTCATCCCGCTGGGGACCAGCCTGGTCAGCAATTCGGCGGGATACAACGTGCTGCCTCAGTCGATGATCCATTCGCCACAGATGGACGCCCTGGTGGTCGTCGATGGAGCGTCCGGGGGCCTGAGTCTGGTCGATCTGGGCTCGATGATGCTCATGGGCGAACCGTACCTGTAACCGAGGAGGGAGGGAGACGGCGGATGGGAGGAGCTCGCGAGACCCCCGTCATGCGGCAGCATGCGGACGCCAAGCGGGCGTATCCGGATGCCATCGTCTTCTTCCGCCTGGGGGACTTCTACGAGATGTTCGGGGCGGACGCGACATTGGTCTCGGGGCTGCTCGATCTGGTGTTGACCAGTCGCAACAAAGGCCAACCCGACGAGATCCCGATGTGCGGGATCCCCCACCATGCGGCGCATGGCTACATCGCGCGCCTGCTGGAGCTCGGTCATCGCGTGGCCCTCTGTGAGCAGCTGGCGGATCCAGCCACCTGCCGCGGGCTGGTTCCCCGGCAGGTGGTGCGGGTGGTGACGCCGGGGTTGGTCACCGAGGAATCTCAGCTGGATGCCGCCACCAACAACTGGCTGGGCGCGGTGCGCGGTGACGGGTCGGGGTACGGCCTGGCGCTCTTGGATCTCTCCACCGGCGAGTTGATGAGCGTGGCGCTGGGCGATTCGGCGTCCCTGCTGGCCGAGCTGGCCCGTTCCGCACCCCGCGAGGTGCTGCTCGGGATCCCCGAGGATCCCGAGTTTTTGGCCAGCCTGCACAGCGTCCTGCCCCGTGCCGGATGGCATCACGAACCGACCACCCCGGAACTGGGAGCTGGTGAGCCGCCCTGGCAGGAGTCGGAGGCCAACCAGTTGTCCCAGCTGGAGCGGGAGGCCTCCGTCTTGGTCCTCGACTATGCTCGGCGCTGCAACCCCGGACTGGCGTTGCCCCTGCCGCGGCTCGTCACCTGGCAGACCGAGGCCCACCTGATGATCGACGAGATCGCCCAGGCGCACCTGGAGCTGGTGGAGTCGCTCAGCAAGGACAAAAAGACGACACTGCTCAGTGTCCTCGACTTGACCCAGACGCCCCTGGGGGCTCGTCGGCTGCGACGGACCATCCAAAGACCGCTGCGGGACGTGCAGCGCATCCGCCGGCGT
>CAZYKT010000104.1:9814-13391 GCA_964648165.1 uncultured Polyangiaceae bacterium
CGCATCGCCAGCGCCGAGGAGCGCCATCGGGAGCGGGAGCTCTTCCTGCTCAACGACCTGTTGGGCACCGTGAACCGGGCGGGCCCCCGCATCCTGGAACTGGCGACGCGGGTAGCGCGCTGGGACGTCAGCTCCACGCTGGCCGAGGTGGCCCACCGTTACGACTACTGTCGCCCCCAGGTGGCCGACGACCACCGTCTGGAGATTGAGGAAGGCCGACACCCAGTGGTGGAGCGATTGGCGGCAGCGGGGCGCTTCGTCCCCAACGACTGCCGGCTCGACGCTGGCGCGCAGCGGCTCTGGCTCATCACCGGTCCCAACATGGCGGGCAAGAGCACCTTCTTGCGCCAGGTGGCCCACCAGGTGATTTTGGCCCAGATGGGCAGTTTCGTTCCGGCCAAGAGCGCCCACGTCGGGATCGTCGATCGGCTCCTGTCCCGGGTTGGCGCCAGCGACAACCTGGCGCGCGGGGACAGCACCTTCATGGTGGAGATGAAGGAGACCAGCCGCATCCTGCGGCATGCCACGCATCGCTCCTTCGTGATCCTGGACGAGATCGGGCGCGGTACCAGCACGCTGGACGGTCTGGCCATCGCCTGGGCGGTCACCGAATACCTGGACCAAGTGGTGCGCTGTCGTGCCCTGTTCGCCACCCATTTCCACGAGCTGACCGACTTGTCCGAGCAGAGCCCGCACATCGCCAACTTCAGCGTCAGTGCGCAGGAGATCGGTCAAGACGTCGTCTTCATGCATCGCCTGGGCCCTGGTCCCACCAATCGAAGCTTCGGGGTGGCCGTGGCCAAGCTGGCGGGGTTGCCCGCTCCCGTTCTGGCTCGGGCCGCCGCGGTCCTCACCGAACTCGAGCGCGGGGTTTCGCCCGGTGCGGGCGTCTCCCTCGGCAAGCCGGACCAGCAGCTCGATCTGTTCCACACCAAGCCGGCACCCAGCCCCAACGAGAAGCTCTTGCTCGACGAGCTGCGCGCGCTGGATCTGGACCGACTGACCCCGATGGAGAGCTTGAACCTCCTGGTTCAGTGGAAGAGCCGCCTGGGTCAGGGTGGGCAGTAGGGGAGCGAAGGGCGCATCCGGGACGGGGCGGCCTTCGGGCCGCAATTTGGGACTTGAGGGATCGATGTACAATTGTACAATTGGTGGGTGAAGCTGGTCGTCGATACCTCGGTCTTGGTGGCGGTTCTGGTCAGTGAGCCGCAGCGGACGGCCCTGGTTCGGGCGACGACTGGTGCCGATCTGGTGGCGCCAGCGTCAGTGCACTGGGAACTGGGGAATGCCCTGGGGGCTCTGTTGAAAAGGCGGAGGATCGGCCTGGCCGAGGCGCAGCGATGTCTCGCTGCCTATGCGTCGATTCCCCTCAGGCTGGTCGACGTCGATCTGACGCTCGCCTTGAGGATCGCGGCGGAGCACCGCATCTACGCATACGACGCGTATCTCATCGCCTGTGCCGTCGTTCAGCGCGCCCCCCTGCTCACCTTGGACCGGGGGCTGGCCCACGTAGCAGTCAAGTCCGGTGTGGAGCTCTTGGAGGTTTCACCATGAAGGAATTCACCTATTCGGAAGCCAGGCAACAATTCGCCGATGTCTTGGATCGGGCACGCCGCGACGGCGCGGTGAGGATTCGGCGTCGCGATGGTCAGACCTTCATCCTGAGTCCTGATGTCCGTCGAGGCTCCCCCCTGGACGTCAAGGGAATCGACCTTGGTCTTGGCCATCGGGAAATCGTGAAGCTCGTCCGCGAAGGGCGCCGGCCGACCTGAGGGCGCCCTGCGGGGTCGGGTGCTAAGCTCGCCGCCCAATGGCAAGTCCCTTAGCAACCCCCTTGGCCTGGGAGCTCGTAGCCGACGACTACGCCGAGGTCACCGCGCCCTTCTTCGAGAACTACGCCAAGATCGCGCTCGATCGCGCCGGCGTCATGTCGAGCACCCGAGTCCTGGACGTAGCCGCGGGTCCCGGTACCCTGGCCCTTCTGGCGGCTCGCCGCGGTTGCCAGGTGACGGCCGTGGACTTCGCCCCGGCGATGTTGGAGAGGCTGCGAACTCGGGCGCAGGCGGGAGAACGAGTCGAGACCCTGGTGGCCGATGGGCAGGCGCTGCCCTTCCCTGATAACCACTTCGATGCGGCCTTCTCGCTGTTCGGGCTCATCTTCTTCCCGGAGCGCGACCGAGGCTTTCGGGAGCTGTACCGTGTGCTGGCCCCCGGAGGCTGCGGGATCATCACCAGCTGGCAGCCCATGGAGCGGTTCCCGATGCTGGGCGACATCTACGCCGCGCTCCGCCACCTCTTGCCGGAGATCCCGTTCGGCGACGGCAAGGCGCCCCTGGGAGAGCTTGCCCAGATCGTGGACGAGATGACGGCCGCCGGCTTCGGTTCGGTGACCGTGGAAGAGATCAGCGCGACCGCCGAGGCTCCCAGCCTGGACCAGGCCTGGAACTTCCTGTGCCGGGGCAGCGCACCCTTCTGTCTGTTGCGGCGCAATATCGGAGAAGCGGCTTGGGCGGAGGTAGAAAAGGGTATCCTGGTCGCCCTCCGTGAGCGCTATGGCTCGGGTCCCCAGAAGATGACCATGGTGGCGAACCTGGGAGCGGGCAGGAAAGCGTAGCGTTTCGGCTATCCGTCGTTCATGCCTCGCTGCGAGAGGAAAGCCTCGAGCGCGGCAAATAGCTGGTTGGCCCGCTCCATCTCCTCGGCGAGACCCTCGCGGTCCATGACGAAGTGACGGTTGTAGTCGGCCTGGCCGCGCAGGGCCATCAGTGCGGCGAACTCCCGGCCAAGCTGTGCCGGAACCAGCCCGGGGCGAACCAGGTGCTGGCCGAGCAGGCCAGCCAGACCACCGTGGGTTTGCGCCTGGACGCCCAGGGTCAATAGCGCTGCGCTGACCAGGTGAAACGCGGCGTAGTAGAGGCGACTGGCCGCGTCGTCGTAAAGACCAAGCTCCGATAGAACCTGGGCAGCGCGCCGCGCTGCCCGAGCCTTGGCGAGTTCTGCTCGCGCATTGGCTACCGCGTTTTCTCCGGTCATATCGGAATCCCCTCCCGATCCAGGTTCTCTGCCAACAGATCCTCGCGCTGGCGCAAAAAGTGTAGCTCGCTCAGCGAGAGGACCAGCGGGCAGAGGACCAGATTATGCTCGACGATGAGATCCCCCGCCAACTCCATGGGCAGGATCCGCTCGGCGGCACGGTCGATCCGATCCAGGACCACCGCCACGTCGACGTCCGAATCGGCGCGGGCCTCACCCCGCGCGTAGGAGCCGAACAGGGTGAGCTGCACCAGCCGTGGTCCCAGCTGCTCCTCGAGCAGCCGTCGGTAAGCGGAGAGCAGAGACTGCACGGAGGGACTCAACGGAGGCACGCCGAAGCCAAGTGTATCAGAACCCCCTGGTGGGGGCGAGGCACAGCCTATTTTGCGATCAATGCCTCCAACCGCTCCCGAATGGACGGGATGCTGGCGCGCAGATACTGGACCGATCCGTCGAACGAGCCGTACACGTTGGGTGTCGGGTCGGCGCGGGCGGCGGGTCCGATGAAGGCCAGGTAGCGATCGATGCTGGCCAGCAACGCCTC
>CAZYKT010000105.1:0-13324 GCA_964648165.1 uncultured Polyangiaceae bacterium
ATTATTCCCCGTCACGCTGGGGAACCTTCCGCGTTAATGCTGGGTAGCCTTGGATTCGGGAGACGAATAGGGCCCCTCTTGCGAGGGGCCCCGGGGACCGAGCCCGGTCTTGCCGCTGTCGGCGCCGGATCTAGGACTTCGAGTCGGGTTCGGATTCGGTGGTTCCCTGCGCCGCCTCTTCCTTCTCCGCTGGCTCGGGGTCGTCAGCATCCCCAGTGTCCTGCGTCGACTCCGACTCGTCCGATTCGTCACGGTTGCGCTTGGAGCCTGCCTCTCGAACCGAATCCCGCAATCGCGCGGCCAGCGAGGACCGCCGGAGCTCCGGTCCCACGAAGGACCAGTCTCGCTTCAACACCAGGGCCAGGATGGCGGCCAGTCCCAAGCCCATCAGAGCCGAAGCCATTTGGAAGTGCAGATCGACGTCGGTGGTCAGCGTGGTCCAGTACTGCGCGACACACACGACCAAGAGCACCCCCCAGATCCAGCCATCGTAGCCGGTCAGTGGCTGACGTGCCGAAGCCCTGTCCGAGCGAGCCTTCTCCAACGCCAGCAGGGGCAGCACATAGATGAAGTGGATGTAGTAGTTGGCGGGATTGAACACGACCGGGATCATCACGGTACCCAGCACTGCCACCTGATCCAGGGGCTTGTTCTTGGCGCCCAGAACCACCGCCGCGGCAGAGAGCAGAAGGACGACGGCATAGATGGGTCCCCGTTGCCCCAGAGCGGTTATCTGCAGGTTGTCGGAACCCGCGATCAGGGCGCGGATACTGACGTCGTTGACGTGAGGATCCTTGTCCAGGCGCCCCACCTTGGCGATCCATTCACCCCAGATGTCGAAGGAGAACAGCAGCGAGGCAAACAGGAAGACCACGGCGATACAGGCCCCGGCACCCAGGAAGGTACGGACCAAGGGCTGCTGTTCCTTCCACAGTTCCTGCCAGTTCGGCCAGCGACCGTTCTTCTTGAACCAGTCCCTCAACCACCAGTACAGCGTGGCTAACAGCGCCGCCAGGGCGAAGGCTGGGAAGGCTCGGATGGCCGCGGAGAGCGCCAAGAAGACCCCACCCAACGCCCAGCGCTTGGTCCGCAGGGCACAGGCGCCCAGGGCCAGGTACGCCATCCAGTCATGGCGCAACGTTGCTCCCGCCCAGTTGGAGCCGAACATGTAGAAATCGTTGGCCCCAAATACGACCATCGAAACCAGCGCGGTTCGGACACCAAATGTCCGCCAGATGGCCGCAAAGGCCGCCAGTAGAAGGAGCGGATCGAGCAGGGCTCCCAGGGTCAAGGTCGTGTTGTTGGCCGAGGTGCCAGCGAAGATCAGGTGGGCGATGGCCACCCAGACGGGCGTGGCATTGCCACCATGGTCCTTCATGCTGCCAAGATAGTCACGCACCCCCATGGTCTGCCGGAAGTAGCGCATGTCGACCTTGAACTCTTCCCAGCGGCTCTTGGAGAAGCGTTGGGGGATGGCGCTGATTTCCTTCTCCACCCTCTCGACCCGGGTCATGCGGTGGGTCCGCAGATCCCTGAGCTCCACGTTGCGCAAGGACTTCAAGCTGACCGTGGGATCATCAGCCACGTAGGCAGCCACACTGGCCTTGTACAAGCCATCGTAGCGCAGCTCTTTGAAGTACTTCGCCACCGGGTAGTAGACCCGCATGTCGAAGTTGTGAACGAAGAGGGCCTCATTGGCCCTGTGATCGCGGAACTGCGGATGCCCCAGGTTGAAGAAGGCCATCACGCTGGCGATGGCGCCAAAGCCCAACACCCCCAGGACGACCCGGCGCTGCGCCGGGTAGGACTTGCGCGCGACCAGTTCCCGAAGGATGGCCAGCGCTGCGATGGCCGCCGCCGCGCCGCGCGTGAAGGCCACCTCCCTCATCTCCAAGGGCCAGGTATCGTACAGGTCCTGATACAAGCTGAAGCCCGTCCAGATCGGGATGAGCGCCGTCAGCAGGATCCATCCCACCGACGAGAAGCGCCAGGTCAGAAACAGCCACAACCCCATCCCCATCACGACCAGCATGATCTTGCCGCGCAGCGACTCCTTGGAGGGCAGGCCCTGGCTCTCCTCGAGTGGGGCAGCCCCTAGCCCGCCTTCCTCGGCAAAGACCTGCAGTTCGCCCACCGAATAGCGACCATCCCCACCCCGGGCGGTCAACCTCAAATAGCGCGCCTTGCCGTCGATGGCCGAGGTCGTCCGAGCTCGCATCCCCGGATCCTCGTCGGGCTGAGCGACCCACAGCTCCTGGAACTTCTTGCCGTCTTCCGATCCGGACAGGATGTACTCGTCGTTGTTGTCACCCTGGACGTAAGCAGCTTTGATCGACTTGACGCTGCCGAGATCCCACTCCACCGAGGCATTCGAGCCAGACAGGATGGAGGTGACCGCGGTCTGCCAGTGGTCGCCCTCGGGGCTCCGCGTCCCGTCGGTCAGACGCTCGGGGTTGCCCACCGCCTGACTCTTGGTCGGGGCGCGATGGGCCAGAAGGGACGGTGAGGCCTTGTTCTTCTCGCAGGCTGAAAGGATCGCCATGGTCGCCAGGGCGAGGACTGCAAGCCAAGCCATGGGGCGAGTCCTGGAGCCGGGTCGAAGCCAATTCCGTGGGTCGTACCAACTGTCGTTTCGGTTCATGGTGTTCCGCCAGTCACAGATCGTGAGGGCGCTTTTTACCATGGGCTGAGCCGGTGGGTGCCCCCGTCTCGGACAGATCCGGACAAAATCCCTGAAAATCGGGGGTCGGGCCCAGGGATACCCCGACCGGGGCCCCTCCCCGCCGCCGGCAGGGGCCGTCAGGGTTGCCAGCAAGGGGTAACCCGAGGATGCTCGGGCCATGCCGCTGGTCAAAGTGTTCACCTCAGTCGAACCCAAGAGCCCCGAGGCGGCTGAAGCCTGGCTCGAGGAGCTCTCGCGAACCGTCGCCGAACAGCTGGGCAAGCCAGAGCGGTGGGTGATGACCTGCCTGTTGCCCAAGACGACCATGACGTTCGGCGGTACCGGGGCTCCGGCCTGCTACGTCGAGGTCAAGAGTATCGGAAAGCTGACGCCCTCCACCACCAAAGCCCTCAGCGCCGAGATCTGCAAACTTACCAAGAAGGCCCTGGGAGTCCCGCCCGACCGCACGTACATCGAATTCGCCGATGCGCAGCCCCATCTGTGGGGCTACGACGGCGGGACGTTCTAGGTCGACGGCTTGCGGGCCACCATCAGCGCGTCCATCCGTTCCCCGTCCTGGGTCAGATCGACGTCGATGAAGCCAGCCGCTGTCAAATGCGCCGACAGCTCGGCGTAGCTGTAGGTGGAACCCTTGGGGGTCGCAGCCAGCATGTTCACCGCGAAGAGCGCCCCCGCACGAGGGTGCAGGTGATCCTCGCTCATGATGTGGTCCCTGATCACGACGCGGCCGCCGGGACTGAGGCAGTCGAAGACCCGCAGAAACAGGCGCGCAATGTCCTCGGGCCCCAGGCTGTGCACGATTGCGGACAGGAAGACCAAATCCTGCGGCCCGGGCAGGGGATCGACCAAGAAATCGCCGCCCACCAGGGTCACCTCCTGTTCGCATTCGGCCTCTCTGAGGCGGCCTCGAGTCAAGGGCAAGACCTCGGGGCGATCGAAGAGGGTTATCTTGAGCGAACGATCCCGCTGCAAGAATGCCACGGCATACGCCCCCGAACCGCCCCCCAGATCCAGAAGGCGTGATCCCCGGCCGGGATTGACCGTAGCTGCGATGTGCGAGGCAATCGGATGAGCAACGGTGTGCATCGTGCCGATGAATGCCGCTAGCTCGTCCCGTCGCGGCCGAGTACCAGTCCCCACGACCTTCGCTGTCAGGTCGGACCAGCTGTCCCATAGGACCGCGCTGTGCAGCACCGCCGCACACAGGGAACGACGACCCGTCTTGGTGAGGAGCTCGGCGATATCCGTCCGGCAGGCGTAGTGTGAACGGTGCTTCTCCAACAGGCCCATCACGACCAGCTCGTCCAACAGGATGCGCGCACCGCGCGGGTCCCAACCCATGGCCTTCGTGATGTCCTCCGCGGTCATGCTCCGCCCGGCGAGCGTGTCGAACACGCCGAGCTCGACAGCCGTCAATAGGACGCGGGATTCCATGAAGGCCCGCGACTGGGAAAGGATCTGGTCCGGTGAGACGTCGGCCATACCGGTCATTTTGCCCGAGCCGGAGAAAAGGCGATACGCCCCGCGGCGGATCGGCAGGGTGGACGCCGGCTCGCCAACAACCCGGGCCGACCAGTGGGCCGCTTCGGTACAATCCAGCGTCACGCGTACTAAGCTCGGGCCCATGCAAGCCACGGCCCTGGAACGTGCCCAGCAGGGAGACCGTCAAGCCCTGCAGGAATTGCTGACCGAGCTCCTTCCCCGCGTCCACCGATTTGGCCGAAGGATGTGCGGCGCCGCCCCCGACGCGGAGGACGTCGTCCAGGACACCCTTTTGGCAGTGACACAACATCTGGGGGAATTCGAGGGGCGTTCCTCGCTGACGAGCTGGGTCTTCGCTGTGGCTCGCAGCGCTTGCTCACGCCGTCGCCGCGGCCTGAAGAACCAACCACCAGTAGAGGATTCGGCCGCGCTCGATCACCACAAGATCGACGGTTCACCGGAGCGCGATGCGGCAGAGGCCGAGCTGTCCCGGCATGTACAGGAAGCCCTGGCAGGATTGTCCGAGGAGCATCGGGAGGTCATCCTTTTGCGGGACGTCGAGGGCTTGACGGCTCCGGAGGCGGCAGAGGCCTTGGGGATGACAGTGATGGCCCTCAAGAGCCGGCTGCATCGAGCCCGCTCTGCCCTGCGCCAGGCCTTGCAACCCGTGCTGGAGGGTGGAGCTCCTCTGGCCGAGAAGGGTTGTCCCGACGTTTTGAGCCTGTGGTCCAAGAAGCTGGAGGGCGAGCTCTCACCCCAGGACTGCGCCGCCATGGAGGGGCATCTGCTCGAGTGCCCCTCTTGTCATGGCGCTTGTCAGGCGCTGCGGCAGAGCCTGTCTGCCTGTCGTGAACTGGCAGTGGTAGAGATACCTGACTGGATGAGGCAACGTATCCTAGATGCCTTGGCCGAGGTGAAAGACAATGCTCAGTCGAGCACGCCTGGAGACGAGCCGAAGGAGACACCGTGAAACGTTGGTGGTCTGTACTGATCTGGACGAGCGTTGGATTGCTGGGAGGCCTGGGTTACTCGGTCGTAGCGCTCACACGCAAGGAACATATCAGCGCCGCCTGGCTGGTCCTGGCCGCCTTCTGCACCTATGCCATCGCCTATCGCTTCTATTCCAAGTGGGTCGCGGCACGGTTGCTCGCCCTGGACGACCGACGGGCCACCCCCTCGGTGGCGCACGATGACGGGCGCGATTTCGTGCGCACCAACCGCTGGATCGTCTTCGGCCACCATTTCGCTGCCATCAGCGGCCCGGGACCCTTGGTGGGTCCGGTCTTGGCGGCGCAGTTCGGCTATCTCCCCGGCTCCCTGTGGATCTTGATCGGCGTGGTGTTGGGTGGGGCCGTCCAGGATTTCATGATCCTTTTTGCCTCGATGCGCCGCGACGGGAAATCCCTGGGCGAGATGGTCAAGGAAGAGATCAATACCACCGCCGGCCTGCTCGCGTTGGTAGCCATCGTGAGCATCCTGGTCATCCTGATCGCGGTACTGGGGCTGGTGGTTGTCAAGGCGCTGGCCCACAGCCCCTGGGGAAGCTTCACCATCCTGATGACCATCCCCATTGCGCTGTTGATGGGGATCCATTTGCGTTTCCTGCGCCCCGGACGAGTGTTGGAGGCGAGCCTGGTCGGTGTTGGCTTGCTGCTCTTGGCCGTGTGGGGGGGGCGCTTCTTCCACGAGGTCCCCACCCTGTCGCGACTATTCACGTTCGACGCCAAGACCCTGGCCTGGGCGATCATCCTTTATGGCATGGCGGCGTCGGTGCTCCCGGTCTGGTTGCTCCTGGCGCCGCGTGACTACCTGTCAACGTTCATGAAGCTTGGCACCATCGGTGCCTTGGCCCTGGGGATCCTGTGGGTGCTTCCCCCCCTGGCTCTCCCGCCGTTGACTCGTTTCGTCGATGGCACGGGGCCCATCTTCTCGGGAAACGTCTTCCCGTTTTGCTTCATCACCATCGCATGCGGCGCCATCAGCGGTTTCCATACGTTGATCGCTTCGGGCACCACGCCCAAGATCATTCCCCGCGAGAGTGACGCCCGTCCGGTTGGATACGGCTGCATGTTGCTGGAGTCAGCCGTGGCCATCATGGCGTTGATCGCAGCGGCAACCCTGGAACCCGGGGTGTACTTCGCCATGAACAGTCCCGCTGCCGTGATTGGGGCGACGCCGGAGCAAGCCGCAGCCACGGTGACCGGTTGGGGCTTCCCGGTCACCGCCGAACACATGGCTCGCCTGGCCAAGGAACTGGGCGAAAACACGCTCTTCGGTCGCTCGGGCGGCGCCCCCACCTTGGCGGTGGGCATGGCCGAGGTGTTCTCGCGAGCCATCGGGGGCCGCACCCTGATGGCCCTTTGGTACCACTTCGCTATCATGTTCGAGGCCCTGTTCATCCTCACCACGCTGGATGCGGGGACGCGGGTGGGACGCTTCCTGGTCCAAGCCTTTCTGCAGCACCTGTATCGACCCCTGGGTGACACGCGCGCCTGGAGCGGGAACCTCTTGGCCAGTGCGCTGCTGGTGGCGGGATGGGGCTATTTCCTGATGCAGGGGGTGCTCGATCCCCTGGGTGGCATCAACAGCCTGTGGCCTCTGTTCGGGATCGCCAATCAGCTATTGAGCGTCATCGCCCTGTGCCTGGCCACCACGATCCTGCTCAAGATGAAGAAGCTCCGTTATCTGTGGGTCACCCTGCTGCCACTCGGTTGGGTTGCGACAGTGACGTTCACGGCAGCCATCCAGAAGATCCAGAGTCCCGATCCCGCCATTGGATTTTTGGCTAAGGCTCGGGAGCTCGGCGAAAAGCTCGCCGCCGGGCACATCCCCGCGGCGACTCGGCTGGTGTGGAAGCAAACCCAGCTGAACCTTCAGATCGACGCAGCGGTGGCTGGCTTCTTCCTGGTGTTGGTGGGGGCCATCGTGTTGACGTCGCTCTACACCTGGGTCCGGATCCTGACCCACAGGGACCCAGGAGAGCTGAGGGAAACGCCGCCCGTCTGGGTGTCCGAGCCCGAGCCGGGCAACATCCCGGAACGGGGACCGCGACGGGTCCTCAAGGCGCTGGTCTGCTTCGGTTGGGGCCTTTTGCCGCAACCCGCTCGAACCGCTCCATCGCCCGGCTCGGTCAGCGACGAACCGACCGCTTGCCAGTGTTCCACCCATGCCCCAGGAGATAGTGGACAGGCCTGGGCTCGTGCCGAGGAACGACGATTCTCCCAGCCGCGCTGCTGCTAGCCCGAGCCTAGACCTCGGAGACAACGCGGTCGTAGTAGTCCAGGCAGTCTTCTCTCTGCTCGCTGGCTCGCCAGGCCATGGCCATCCGCGGGTGTTGATTCATCTGCCCCGAGATGACGTACGGTGGCAACGGCCCCCATTCCATGTTCTTGTCCCGCTGCAGGGGTACGACGTGCTCCTGAATCAGCTTCCACAGAGGTCGAATCTGGTAGCGCGGGTTGCGCAAGAACCCGAGGAGCAACTCCATCCGGCAGTTTCCGGCGCCGCGCCCCATGCCTCCCATGGTTGCGTCCACCCGGTTAACCCCATGGATGATGCCCTCGATGGTGTTGGCAAATGCCAGCTCCTGGTTGTTGTGGGCGTGGATCCCAATCTCCTTGCCCGTCCCCTCCAAGGCTTTCTTGTAGCGCAGCACCAGGGCGTGCACCTGCTCCTGATACATGGAGCCGAAGCTGTCCACCACCACCACCGTCCCACAGGGAGCGGGAGCCAGAACCTCCAGCGCCTGGTCGATCTCGGCCTCGGTACAGGTCGAGACAGCCATGATGTTACAGGTCGTCTCGTAGCCCTTGTCGTGGGCGTCCTTGATCATGTCGATGGCTTCGGGGATCTGATTGATGTAACAGGCGACCCGAACCAGATCGATGACACTGCGTTCCTTGGGCAGGATGTCGGTGTGGTAATCGGTCTTGCCCCCCGCATCGGCCATGACCGCAATCTTGACCCTTGGCTCGTCGCCAACGACGCGCCGGATGTCGTCTTCGCTGCAAAACTTCCAGGCACCGAAGCGGTCTCGCGCCGCGAGACGACCCGAGGATTTGTAACCGATCTCCATGTAATCGATACCAGCCGCCGCGCAGGTCTCGTACACCGCACGAACGAAGGCATCGTCGAATTGGTGGTCGTTGATGAGTCCCCCATCGCGGATCGTCGCATCCAGGACCTTGATCTCGGGGCGGTAGGTGATCCACGGCGCCTTCATGTCGACGTTCCTTCCTCTGCCGGTTGGGTTTGGTCCGTCGCAGCGGACGGCGGCCCCAGGGGCGAGCCCCCGACTTAGCAGCGATCGGTGGTTCTGCATAGCTTGGGGCCCCCACCACCCCGAACCCGGGGTCGAGCGCCTGGCCCGGGGTTCGAGGGGTTGAGGATGCATTCCAAAACGCCTGGGCTGTCGAACCGAGCATCTGGTAAGGACCGGGAGTCTTTGGGATTCTGCGGGAAAGCCCAATCGGCGGTGCCTCATGCCGAACAGAAGCGTCGTTGCAACAATCATCCTGGTTTGCCTGGCCGCGAGCTGTTCTTGCTCGGAGCGTACCCATCACGGTGCCGGGCCCGCCGATGCTCGCGCCCCCGAGCGACCGCTCCCCGCCGCATCGGCTACGCAGGCACAAGCCCCCAGCCCTCTGCCCGTTCCCGCGGGGTGTCCGAGATTCGGCTCACCCCGGGCCTTGGGCACGGTCGCTGCCAGCGCGCTCACCGAAGCGTCCGGTTTGGTCGCGAGCCGACAGAATCGGGGCGTGCTCTGGTCGCACAATGACGCGGGGGGTCGCGGGCGGCTGTTCGCGATGTCAACCACCGGAGCGGATCTGGGCTATTACGTCTTGACCAAGACCGAGCTCGTGGATGTCGAAGACATTGCCCTTGGACCGGGCCCCTCCCCCGGACAATGGTTCGTGTACCTGGGCGATATCGGAGCCAACAACGGTGCGCGTTCAGAGATCGCTGTCTTTCGCACCTGGGAGCCGCCGACCAGAACGACCCAGGGCCCCGGCAAGCGGAAATTGAAACACGCCATGAAGTATCGGTTCAGCTATCCGGAGGGGGCCTCCTATGACTCGGAGTGCCTGATGGTCGATCCGAAAACCTCGGACCTTTACCTGGCCACCAAGACCCTGGGCGCCGAGTCGCTGCTGTTCCGTGCCAAGGCGCCGCTCGATCCGAGCCGGGTCAACCAGCTGGAGTTGGTACAAGCGCTCAGGCTCGGACAGACGGGCACGTCCAGCTCGGCCGTGGTGACCGGCGGCGACATCTCACCGGATGGGAGCGCGATCCTCATCCGAACCTACAGTGAAGCGTTCCTGTGGACCCGCCAACCAGGGGAAAGTGTGGACGATGCCATCAAGCGCAGTCCCTGTCCCGTCCCCGTGCATCTCGAACCTCAGGGAGAGGCGATTGCCTTTGCTGCCGACGGCCAGGGTTACCTGACGGTCAGCGAGGGTTCTCACCCCACGCTTTACTTGGTCGATCGGGTCCCTTGAGCCAACGCGCAAACTAGGGCCGAGTCAGGGAGCCGCAGGGGCCTTGGTCCCGACGGCGGGCTTGGCCGCGGTCGCACCGGCCGCGGGCTTGGCCGCCGGCAACTTCAGCGTCTTGGCACTGGTGCAGGCGACGGGATCTCCGTTGTCACAGGCCCGCTGATAGAGCTCCTTGGCCCGGGCCGGATCCTTGGTCACACCCTTGCCCTTGGCGTAGATGTCGGCGAGCGCCGCACAGGCCTTCTTGCTGCCATCATCGCAACCCTGCTGGTACAGGGTCAGGGCTCGGTTCGGATCCTTGGCGACACCCTCACCACGGAGCACCATCGCCGCCAGATCCGCGCAGGCACCGCCGCTGCCACCGCTGCAAGCGCGCTCATACAGTTCCAGGGCCCGCTTGGGATCGCGCGGGACACCCTTGCCCAGAGCGTAAAAATCTCCAAGCTTGCCACAGCCCCGGTCGCTGCCGCCATCGCAGGCACGCTGATACAACTCGCGCGCCCGGTTGGCATCCTGCGGGAGCCCGCCCTTCCCCTTGGCGTACAGATCGCCGAGACCTGCGCACCCCTTGCCGCTGCCATTGTCGCAGGCGCGCTGGAACAGCTCGCGCGCCCGCCTGCGATCCTTGGTCACCCCCTCGCCCTTGGCGTACAGCTCGCCCAGTCCGGAGCAAGCACGATCGCTGCCTTTGTCACAGGCATCCTGAAAGATCTGCCTGGCTTTGGCCGGGGTCTTGGCGACGCCCTGACCGTTCAGATAGGCATCGGCGAGGCTGGAGCAGCCCGCCAGGCTGCCCCGGTCGCACGCGCGCTGATACAGGGTCACAGCACGGGCCGGATCTCGGTTGGTCCCGTCACCGCGCGCCACCATGTCGCCCAGACCGACGCAACCCTTTTCGCTGCCGCCTTCGCAAGCCTTCTGGTAGAGCGCCACCGCCCGGGCGGGCTCCTTCGGCACCCCTTCACCCGCCTCGACCAACTTGGCAAGGCCTGCGCAACCGCCGGCGTTTCCATCGTCACACGCCTTCTGGTAGACGGCCGCGGCGCGCGCCGGGTCCTTGGGCACCCCCTCCCCGCGAACGTAGGCCTCGCCCAGATCACGGCAACCCCGGTTGCTTCCGCCGTCGCAGGCCTTTTGATACAGGGTCACGGCACGGGCCAGATCCTTGGGCGTTCCCTGGCCTGTTGCCACCATGGTCCCCAGATCTGCGCAGCCACCAGCGTTTCCACCCTTGCAGGCCCGCTCGAGGAGCGCCAGGGCCTTGGTCTCGTCCTTGGCTACACCCTCCCCCTTGGCCAACATGTTGCCCAGGTCGGCACAGCCGCGGTCACTCCCCCCATCACAGGCTCTCTGGTAGAGAGCCACCGCGCGCGTCGCATCCTTGGCGACACCGCTGCCTGTCGCGTACGAGTCTCCCAGGTTGTCGCAACCCTTGGCGCTGCCGTCCTCGCAAGCACGCTGATAGAGTGCCGTGGCCCGCTCCGCGTCCTTGGCCACACCCTCCCCCTTCTCGTACAGGTTACCCAGCTCGGAGCAGCCTGCCGCACTCCCGTCGTCACAAGCCCGTTGATAGAGCTGCGCCGCGCGCCCTGCGTCTTTCGGAATCCCTCGACCGTTGGAAACCAGGTCGCCGAGATTCGCACAACCTTTGGCGCTGCCTTGGTCACAGGCCTTCTGGTAGAAGCTCGCCGCCCGGGCGATATCCTTGGGAACCCCCTCGCCCTCCTCGGACATCTTGCCCAAATCCGCGCAACCTCCGGCGCTGCCCCCGTCGCAGGCCTTCCGGTAGAATCCCGCCGCCTCGGCGAGATTCTGGGGGATCCCCTCGCCCCGGCGCAACAAGTCGCCTAGGCCTGCACAACCTGCCGCACTCCCCTTGTCACAGGCCTTGCGATATAGAACCGCGGCGCGCACCGGATCGGCGTTGACCCCAGCCCCGGCCGACAGCATGTCCGCGTAGCTGGCGCAAGCGCGGGGACTCCCCGCGTCACAGGTCTTTCGCAACAGCTCGGCCGCCGCCTTTAGGTCCTGGGGAACTCCTTGGCCCTTCGCCTGGGCCTCGGCCAAATTCACGCAACCGCGGGCGCTGCCGCGGTCGCAGGCGCGGCGAAACAGACCCACCGCCCGCCGGGGATCCTTGGGAACGCCGTCTCCCGCCGCAAACAACTCGCCCAGTCCGGCGCACCCCTTGTCGCTGCCCTGGTCGCAGGTGCGTTGGAGCAGCTCCGCAGCCAGTCGCGCGTTCTTGGTAACACCTTCGCCTCGGGCATACAAGAGGCCGAGACCGGTGCACCCTCGTGTGCTGCCACCATCGCAAGCCTGTTGATAGAGCTTGGCAGCACGAGCCACGTCCCGCACAACGCCGTTTCCATCCTCGTACAGTCCGCCCAAGGAGGCGCAGCTCCCGGCCTTGCCTCCGTCACAGGCCAGCTGGTACTGAGCTACCGGCCCCACCGAACCATGCGAACAAGCGAACAGCCCGGAACCGAGCAGGGCCAAACCAACGGCTTTGACGGATATTCGAACGGGACGCATCTTTTTTCACCTCATAGCATACCGCAGCCAAGCAACGGAAATCCTGCATGATGCACTCGAGCAGGTCCGGGACACGGTAACCTTCCCAGTGTCGCCCGGGACCGCCGTCGGCCCAGCCCCGACCCGTATCGGCCACCTGCAAAGTTGCCGCTCCACCCCAGTTCTGCTGGTTTCTTCGCGGGTCGGTGGCCTCTGGGCCCGGATGTTGCCCCTGTTTCTGCGCTGGCGCGGTCCTTTGGGGGTGCTTGTGCCCGGCACCCAGGACATCCCAGGCAGGCTCATTCCGAAAGGCCCAGGTCCTGCCGGATCGCCATGACCATGGCGCAGTGACCGGTGAGATCGTCCTCGGACTCGTACTCGTCGGCGTAGTTCAACCCGTAGGGCCAGAAATGGCTCCCCCCGCAGCGCACGTCGGGGAACTCGGGGTTTTCGAGGTTCGCCTGCAACTCGTCCAGCTTGGCATTCGCCGCGGCCCCAGTGAAGCCTCCGTCAACACAGTAGACGTCATTGAAACCGTAGTATCCGATGCCCACCGTGTGCGATATCTCGTGCATGGCGGTGGGCAACACCATGTACTGGCGCTCGGCTCCGAAGGTCATCCAGCCGTCGGTGTTGGCCTGGGCGGTCGGGACGCCCCGATCGTAGTTGACGGTCAGGACCTTCTCGATGTTCGTGTAGCAGTTGTAGTAACGGACGGCTTCATCCATCGCCTCGATGATGTGGTCGTAGGCATCGAGTTCGTCGTCATTGGGAGCCCCGGCGCGATTCAGGCTGTACGTGATGTGACCGGTATAGGGGCAGTCCGAGCCCTGTCCCGCGGCACCCGCCATCGAACCGCCCTCCCCGGCGGAGCCTGCTTGAGCTGCTCCCCCCTCGCCCCCACTGGCCGTGCCGCCCTCGACCGGCGTACCGCCGGCGCCTGGAGCCCCGCCGTTGTTGTGGCCACCCAATCCAAAGAAGAAACCTCCGTTACCAACCCCGCCGACGGGCGGCGCAACGCCTCCCTCACCCAACAGCAGGCCACCCTCGCTCGGAACGCCCCCGACGTTCAACACGCCGCCTTGGCCCGTGCCACCTTGACCCGTGCCGCCTTGACCCGTGCCGCCTTGACCCGTGCCGCCTTGACCCG
>CAZYKT010000106.1:0-13288 GCA_964648165.1 uncultured Polyangiaceae bacterium
CCTTGACCCGTGCCGCCTTGACCCGTGCCGCCTTGACCCGTGCCGCCTTGACCCGTGCCACCTTGACCCGTGCCGCCTTGACCCGTCCCCGCGTGACCCTTGCCACCTTGACCCACGAAACCCCCGAGGCCAGTCCCGCCCACGGTGCCAGAAAGGCCCGCTGCCGCGAACGCCCCGCCTTGCGACGTCGCCATTCCTCCTTGTTCCAGCGAGCTGGCCCCTCCGGTGTCACTTTCTGATGGGTCAGACCCACAGGCAACCAGAACGGTACCCAACCAGAACCAGAGAGCCGGGGATCTCACTCGCATAGTGACCTGACCGTCGCGGGAACGAATCAAGGCTACCACAGGGCATCACCCCTTTCGACGACCCATCTTGACGCTTTGCGTTCCCTCTCGCATCGGCAGACTGTAGGTTTCTTTTCCTCATGGATCTCCTCCAACGACTGCACCGCCTCCCTCTGGTCGGCATCCTACGTGGCATCGACGCCGACAGCCTTCCCTGCCTGTGCGATGTCTGCCTGAAGACGGGCCTCGAATTCGTCGAGATCACGATGAACACCCCGTCTGCGGCAAGGCTGATAGCTCGCCTGGTCGAGCTGGCAGCAGGGCGATTCGTGGTGGGCGCCGGCACCGTGCTCTCGTCGGTCGAGCTGGCCGAGGCCCGTGCGGCGGGAGCCCGGTTCGTGGTGTCTCCCATCCTGGTCAGGGAGGTGGTGGAGCAAGCCAATCAACACGGCATGCTGGCATTTCCGGGAGCCCTCACGCCGCAGGAGATCCATGCTGCCCATGGGGCAGGAGCCACCATGGTGAAGGTCTTCCCTGCGCAGTGCTTCGGTCCCGAGTACTTCCGCGAGATCAGAGGTCCGTTCGCACAGATCCCGCTTTTGGCTTGCGGTGGCATTCGCGCCGCCAATATTTCAGCCTATTTCTCGGCGGGAGCCAGCGCCGTGGCCATCGGCAAGAGCATTTTGCAGCCGGAGCTCCTGGCCAAGAAGGATGCTCCAACGCTAGTGGCTGGCCTGGAGCCCGTGGTGACGGCGGTCCGCGCGGCCGTCGCTGCTTGCCAAACCACACCTTCTCCCAGTAGATAGCCGGACGTGCGCTACGCGTGGCTCCTGCTGGCATTAGGGGTGGCTCTGGGTGGGCCGCGCGTCGCGCTCGCCGAGTCGACTACCGAGTTTGCGTTCGTCACGCTGCCTGGCTGTCCGGATCAGCGCGAGGCACAACGGCTGGTGGAGGACGCCCTGGGCGCCCCCCTGTTCCAACCCCGCGAGCAGCAACTCAAGCTCTCCGCAGTCGTGATCCAAAAAGCCGATCAGCGCTATCACCTGGTTCTGACCACGACGTCCCAGAGCGGCGTGGGCACCCGTGAGCTCGCTGATGCGGATTGCCAGCGCCTGGTCAACGCCGCCGCCCTCATCATGGCACTGGCTATCGATCCGGAACGCACCGAGGCCCGCGCCCGAGAAAGGCAGGGGCTCTTGCCGGAATCGGGAGGGTATGCCACAACCACCGCGCCGATCGCACCACCCCCCTCGCCGCGTCCCGTAGACACTGCCCAGCCGCCGCGTGCAGCCCCTCGCGCCGACCAACCCACTGCCACCCGACCCCGGTCCACACCACCGACTGCATGGCGACCGGTCTGGGCAGTCTTGGCAGAGCTCTCGGGTGGGGTGGGTGTCCTGCCCAATCTGCACGCGAAGATGGCTCTGGGAGGTGGGGTCGAGCCAACTCCCGAGTTTGGTCTGCGGGTGCTGGGCGAGCTCTGGCTGCCGAGCGAAGCGTCAATCGACGACTCGCCAGCGTCGATCCAAATGAGCCTCCTGTCGGCGGGTGCCGACGCCTGCTGGTTGTCTTCCCAAGACTCGCTGCGTGCGTACGTCTGCGTGGGAGCACGCCTGGGTCGAATGCAGGGGCGAGGGCAGGGGTTGGAGCACAGCCACACCGAAACGGCCTTGTGGTCCGCTGCCGTCGCCGAGCTGGGGTTGGCAACGGCGCTGGGCAAGGGGTTCTCCGCTTTCGGAGCCCTGGCCCCGGGCCTGTCCCTGGAACGTCCCCGCTTCGGCGTCGCCATGGGGGGGCAGGGCCGGGAGATCTTCCGGCCTGCCCTGGGCCTGTTGGAGGTCGGTCTGGGGGTTTCCAGGCGGATTCCGTGACCGAACCGCAATTCGGAGCGGATTCCCGACCATTCCGGCCACTGGGACGGACTCCGTGAGCCTGTTGGACTTGCCACCGTTGGCTCCCGGCGAAAGACCCTCCTCTCGATTGGCAAATGGATCCCTGCCGGGAGGGGCACGAACCGAGGTGCCCATTGCTTCTGCCAGCGCGGAGGCTCTACCCCTGGCCGAGCCCCCCGTCCGGCACGATCAGCCGTTGGAGCTCGAGCGGTTGTACCGAGAGCACCATGACTTCGTCTGGAAGAACGCGCGGCGCATGGGCTGCGACGACGCCTCGCTAGACGACGTGGTCCATGAGGTCTTCCTGGTCGTGGCCAGGAAGTACGAAGGCTTTTTGGGGCGCTCCGAGATCCGCACCTGGCTGTTCGCCATCACCTATCGCGTGTTGAAGCGACTGCAGCGGGATCGAGCCCGAAGGGGCCGTCACCTCGTCGACGTCGACCTGGACCATGAGCTCGATTCCCGCTCCGGACAACCCGCCAGGCAGGATGCAGCGGCTCAGCTTCGCCAGCTGCTGGCCCGGCTGAGCGAAGCAAGACGGCTCGTGTTCATCCTCGCCGAGCTGGAGGGCATGACCTCGTTGGAGATTGGGCGCTGCCTGGGCATGAAGACCGGCACGGTCGACTCGCGACTGCGCGCGGCTCGCCTGGAGCTCCAGCATCTGCTGGCGAGGGAGCAGGCGGCGACGCGGAGGTTTTTTCCATGAGCATCGACAAGCAACTCCAACGTTTGATCGAGGCGGAACGAAACCTGGAAGTCCCGTTCCAGGCTCAACAGGGCAATTGGCTCCGCTTGTCCAGCGCTCTGCAGAAGGGGGCCACCGGTCTTGCGGTGGCAACCGGACCGCTCAAGGTGGCCAGCCTCGGCGCCCTTTCCAAGGCGGCCATTCTGGTGGCCGTGGTGGGGGGCTCGGGGACTGCCGTGGTGGTGTCGCGTAGCACCGCGGATCCTCCGCAGGCATCCGCCTCGACCACCCAGGTTCGGACCGCGCCCACGACTCGACCCTTCACCGTCAATCCCCTGCCTGCCTCTGTCTTGTCCGTCGCAGCGACAGCCGGCACCTCGCCCCCGGTGAGCCCTGCGGTGTCGCCAGCGGTCGGTCGGGCGCGACCCGGAAACTCGGCGAGCGTCATTGCTGCCAGCACCTTGGAACAGGAGCTGGCCCTGCTGTCGGGCGCCAAGCGAGATCTGGATCGCGGCAACCCGCAGTTGGCCCGGGTGTGGCTGGACGAGCACCGGCGCCGATTCCCCGGCGGAGCCATGGCCGCGGAACGCGAAGGCCTCGCGGTGATCATCGGTTGTTCCTCGGGGTTGGGTGAATCGGAGCAGGCCTCGGCGCGGCGGTTCATCCAGCAGAACCCCCAGTCGCCCATTTTGGACCGCATCCAACGTGTCTGCGGGCTCAAGACCCAGCCCTAGGATCCCCGAGGGAAAAAGGCGTAGGGTGTGGGACTGGTGACGCGCCAGCGAATAGGATCTATGCTCGTCTCATGGTCGACGGTTCGAGGCGAAGGTCGTGGATGGGTTGGGTCGGGGCAGCGTTCGTAGTGTATGCCCCGGTGGCGTTCGGACAGACGGAGCCCGAGTTCGAGCCCGAGTTGATGCCTGAAGCACAGCCGGGGCCCGCCCCGCAGGCCAAGGGGCCCCCACGCATCAAAGGGATCCATTTCGACTACCACCCCGGATGGTCGGTGGGGTTGGAGGGCTACGCCGGGCTGGCGGTACTCTCCAACCAGGATGGGGGCCATGGTCACGCTCTGGCGGGTGGGCTGGCGCGACTTCGGATCACCCATTTCGAACTCGGCGCGCAGATCGAGCGCAGCGACTACACCACTGAACGCTGGCGACAATTGGGCGCCTTTGCCGGCATCGTGCTGCCCTACACCAACTGGGTGGATTTCGACGCGAGCCTTGGCTTCGCGCGACGCACCTACGTCTCCACGGATTCCCGCTACGGTGATGTCGGGGTCAGAGCCAGCGTGAACACGTTGACCCTGCGGGTGGGTGTCTCGGATCGCCCCCTGGACAGCCGCCTCTCGCCCCGCATTGGTGGGGCGCTGCTCCTGGGGGTCGACATGAATCGCCCCCAGGCACGCTGGTCCTACGAGCTGGAAGGTGAACGCTACGCGGGAACCACGCGCTTCGGCGGGTTCTCCGCGGCCCTGGCGGTCAATCTGAGCCTGGACGTCCTGGTCAAGAAGGGCTCCTAGCCCGGATCGCAGGCCAGGTAGATCGAGGTGTTGACGGGGGGCGTATCATCGCCGACGAAGCGCACCGTCCTTTGATTCGCCAAAGGACAGGCGCTGACCAGCTCCGGGTTCCCTATCGCCGGATCGGTGGTGGCGTCGATGTAGCAGAAGCCGGGAGTGCTGGATGTGACCGCTTCGTTCTGGCACTCTTGAAGCTCTGCCCCCTCGACCTGGAGCAGCTCGCAGAAACAATACGCTTCGCAGTTCCCACCAGGGCACTGTCCTTCGTCGATGAGACTCTGGGTGACAGCCACCCGATCCTCTTCGGAGGGCTCGGCGCGTCGAGCCGCGGCGTCGCAGCCGCAGCTCCCCGTGATCTTGGTCTCGATGATCCGGCAAGCGACGCTCCCATCCGCCTGGGTGGGAAGGGCCGACGGTAGGCAGAACTTGGGCCCGAACCTCTCCTGCATCCGGGAGAGCAGGGCCTGGACCGCCGGATTGTAGCCGTACTGGGCCTGGGCAGAGAGGGAGGGATCCAGGGTCTTCGGGCAGATCGAGGCCACGACGCTGTTGTGGGATGCCGTCGCCTCCGAGTAGCGCTTGAGCAACTCGAGCTGCCGCACCCCCGGAAAGGCCTTGGCGTAATATTGCGTCGAGGTGTAGGGCCCCTCGCCCAAGCCCTGCTGGCAAAGCGGGTTGAGGGTCTCTTCGGGCTTGTCCTCCTCGCGGCAGGCGCAGCCATTGGAGAGCTTCACACAGAGCGGATCCGTCGCGCAGGTGTCGCCGGTGCAGTCGGGATCGACGTTGCAGTCGATGGCTTCACAGTTGCGGGGCCGCTCTGGGAGACTGGAGAGATCGAAGATGCAAGCATACTGCAGATCACTGCCCTGTGGCAGCCACTCGTGCCCATTGATGCTGTTCGGCGTGTCCGTACCGATGGTCTCTCCCGTCACCGGCTGCGTCCCCTGGCGCGGCTCGGGCTGCTCGACCATCAACGGATCGCGGGGACTATTGCCGTCGCTCGGCAGGATGAGGCTCCAGTCGATGTCCGCTACATGCTTGAACGATAGGACGTCGGGCTCGGTCAGCGACTCCTCGGTGGCGATGTCTTGCCAGGGTACCCCCACGATCCCGGTCAAGAAGACCCGCTCCGCGCTGGTTCGCGGGTTGGCGGAGGAGTCGTCGCTGGTCGGCTCGATGAAGAGGGGATTTTTCACCATGAACTGTTCCTGGGGCAGGCCCTGGGGGTTCGGGTTGCAGGGGATCCCCCGCCGTACCGCCTCGGTGCAGTCGCAGTCGAGATCCCCGTAGCTCTGATAGGGGCAGAGCGTGCTCAGGGTTAGAGCGTTCACATAGCGCGAAACCGGGAACAGGAAATCGTATCCGAAGCGCTCCTTTTGGTTGTAGCAGCGCAGCTGGACCGGATCGGCTTCTTCTGCAAGCTCACCCTTCGTGCCCTCCGTGCAGCGAGCATCCGCGGCGCAACCGCTGGGTTCAACTGTCCAGCAGGAATAGCAGCAGGGATCGTTGGGATCCGTGTCGCATACACTGGAGCCAGAACGCATCAGGAAGCGTCGACTCCCCGTATAAGCCCTCGCCGGCAGCCAACTGATGCCCAGTTCATTGAGTGAACAGTCGTTCTCCTCGCTCAGCATCACGATGGCCACCAAGGAATCCGGGCGCAAGAAAGCCGCCCGCTGCGCCAGGATTTCACTGTCCAGGCCGTTTCTCCGGTTGGCGCTAAGCTCGTCGGCTGGATCCGAATGAACGATGTCGAGCGGCGGAATGGGATCGACCAAGAAGCGGTACCAGGACTCGAGCCCCATTTCCAAGCCGCAGCCGAGCTCGGAGGCAGCCGACACGAACGTTTGGAATTCGGCGGTCTTGACATCGAGGCTTGCTTGGCCGCCCGCTTGATCCTCTTCGGTCCAGCTCAAGAACGGCGAAAGCCCCAGCGATGCATTGCGGGGCAACGAGCCGAGCAGCCACCCGTGGTCGTTCGTGGCCACGTTGTGAGGCGCATCGTCCTCGGGACAGACATCGCCTCCGAAATCGCCCAGGCTCGACGTGACGAATCCAATGTGGATGTCCTTGACGGGAATGAACTCGGGCGAAAGACCCGCCGGGCAAACCGCGCTGCCCGGAGTTCCCGGTTCCCGAACCGTGGGATCGTCCCGATCGATGCAATCCGGGTTGGTCAGGCGACTTAGCAGCTGGGGAACCGCCGCGGCAAGAACGTCCTGCTTGTCGGCCATGGACAGGGATGAGTCGATCATGAAGAGCAGATCGACCTTGTCGACGAGCGCGCTGCGGAGCTGCTCTGCGACACCGCTGCTCAACGCTCCTCCCGCACCCTGACCTCCCATTTCGGTGCCACCGCCGAAACCCGGAGCGCCCGCCTGTGTCGAACCGCCCTCTTCGGTGCTGCCACCCTCTTCGGAGGTTCCCCCTTGATCGGTGCTGCCACCCTGTTCGGAGGTTCCACCTTGATCGGTGCTGCCACCCTGTTCGGAGGTTCCACCTTGGTCGGCACTGCCACCCTCTTCGGAGGTTCCACCTTGGTCGGCACTGCCACCCCGTTCAGCGCTGCCACCCTGCTCCTCTGCCCCAGCCGAGCCCCCCCGGTCCGATGCACCGCCACCCGCCTGTTCCGAGCCCGCCTCACCAACGTCCTTTTCGTCATCGGTCGAGCCACCACAACTGGAGATGGCGCCAAGGCTGGCCACGAGCGTCACCGCCAATGACAACGTGCCGAGCGATCTTCCCCTCATCATCGTATCTGCCATCGGGCTTCCCTCCGTGTCACAGGCTCAGGCAGTTCCAACCCGACTGTGCAGAGCCTGACAGAAGAAGGATGATACCCCAAAAGGGCGAAGGACGTCTCCGGGGTTCGGTATCGAGCCGTCCGAAGGCCGAAACAGGCGGCCGAACCCCGCTTTCAGACCGTGGCCTCGTAATCCACCATGCGCACGCCACGGCGCGCCTTGTCCTGTTCGGTGGCGGCCCGTACGCGTTCGTACAGCGCGACCACATCGGTCTTGATGCAGCGGACGTCGAGCTGGGGCGTGGTCTTGTCGAAGGTCTTGAGCAGGAGGTTGCCGGTGCCCATCAGCCGCTGCCCGAAGGGGCGCTCCACCGTGTAGTCCGCGATACGATAAAGGTCGATCTGCTCCAGTGTCTTGGACAGGACCCCGCTCTCCACCACGATACGACGAGTGGTGATGCGGTAATGGCGGCCCAAGGTCTTGAACCAGCGAACCAGCAGCCACAGGCCCAGGGTCATGATGACCAACAGCAGGGTACCGAAGCCCGGGACCAGGGCTGCTCTGCCTTCGAACAGCACTTCCTCTCCCTCGTGCGCAGCCAGCGGTTCAGGTGTCTCGGTCATGGCTATGTCTTGTGCGCCTGGGGGCTAAACTTGGACTCGTTGTTTGAAGGTCGGCACCACGACGTCACAGTGGAAGCGGGCCGAGACTTCGCTGGCGAAACTGGCGGTCACCTGGGAGCCGCCATGAACCACCGCCACACGCTGGGGCCCTCCCGGCATCTGCCCCAGCCAGTCCAGTAGCTCGTTGCGATCGGCGTGACCCGAGAAACCGTGGATCTGGTGGACCTTCAAGGCCACCGGGTGCAGGCTGCCGAACAGGCGGACCTCGCGCGCTCCCTCCAGGATCTGCCGGCCCAGGGTGCCGGAGGCCTGATAGCCGACGAAGAGCAGCGTGCTCTTCGGGTTCTCGATGTGCAGGGACAGATGGTGCTTGATGCGCCCACCCGTGCACATGCCCGAGCCGGCGATGATGATGCAGGGGCGGCCCACGTCGTTGATCCGCTTGGAATCGTCGCGCGTGGCCGAGATGTGAAGCTCGGCAATGTCGAAGGGTGACTCGCCCTGCTTCATCCTCCAACGGGACTCGGCATCCAAGGCCTCGGGGTGATGGCGAAAAACGTCGAGTAGCTTGATCGCCATGGGGCTATCGAGGAATATGGGCACCTTGCGGATCCGGTTCTCGCGCAGGAGCTGTTGCAGGTGGTAGATGAGCTCCTGGGCACGCTCCACTGCGAAACAGGGGATGAGCAGGGTGCCCCCCCGGTCCAGCGTGCCGTTGATGACCTCGGCCAACTGGGTCGGAACGTCGACGGAGTCCTCGTGGAGACGATCGCCGTAGGTGGACTCGATGACGACCATATTGGCAGCCTTGGGCGGAGCCGGATCCGGCACCAGGGGCCGCCCGCGGCGCCCCAGATCACCGGAGAAAACCAGGGTCTTGCCGCTGCTCTTGTGGGTCAACAGGACGGTGCTGGCGCCCAGGATGTGACCCGAAGGGAACAGGGTGCACGTCATCCCCTTGGCGATGGGGATCGCCTCGCCAAAGGGTATACCGCGCATGGCCCGGCACGCGATGTCCACGTCCCCCTGGTCGTAGAGGGGTTCGAGCGGATAGGGAGACTGGCGTCCCTCGGCGGCGTGCCGCTTCTTCTTCCAGGCCACGTCTTCTGCCTGGAGGTGAGCGGCATCGGCCAGAACCACCGGAACGATCTCGGCGGTGGCCAGGGAGGCGTAGGTCGTTCCCCGAAAGCCTTGCGCCGCCAAACGCGGCAGCCAACCGGTGTGGTCGATATGGGCGTGGGTCAAGACGGTGGCGTCGATGCGATTGGGCGCCATGGGGAAGGGCTCCCAGTTGCGTGAAGCATTGTGGCGCTCCTGGTACAGCCCACAGTCAACCAGGATCCGAGCGTCGTCGGACTCGACCAGGTGGCGCGAGCCGGTCACGTTCTGGGCCGCACCGAGGAAGGTGATGGAAAGAGTCATGGTGGAAGACCCAAGGATCGACGGTTTTTGTGGCCGATTCAATGGCTGAGCGAAAACGCCCGACAAATCCCGACGGATCGGGCCTTTGGGCGCTAGCGCCTGCGGACGAGCCGCCTTCAGAACCCGACGGGCGCCGCGTACAGGGAGATGGCACCGCAGGCCGGGTCGATGGCGCAGTCCGCGTCGTCACAATCCTCGGCCCCGTCACCGTCGTCGTCCCGGTCGTTGGAGCAGTCTGTTTCGAGACTGACCGCGTACTTGTTGCCCCCCGAACAGGCGGCGTAGGTCACGCAGTCCGCGTCGTCACAGTCCGTGGCCCCGTCCTGGTCGTCGTCCTGACCGTTGCCACACTGCTCGTCGAGGTAGATGCCATACTCGACGCCCCCGGTGCAAGCGGCCAGCGCTGCACAGTCCTGGTCGTCGCAATCCGCTGCGCCGTCGGCATCGTCATCGGTCTGGTTGGTGCAGTCCTCGGTCTGCATGGGAACGCCATAGGCCGGTACGGCGCAAATGGAGATGCAGTCCTCGTCGTCGCAGTCGACCTGTCCGTCCTCGTCGTTGTCCTGGTCGTCCTGGCACAGGGTCGCACAGCTGTCGCCGCTGCACTCCTCACTGGGGACGTCATCTTCCCCGTCGCCTCCGCATCCCGCCACCCCCACACAGAGGATTCCGCTGGCCGCGACCAGTCGCTTGAGTTCCTGCCAGGTCGGCAAGCGCCCGTGCTTGCCGAGCTCCCGAACGGCCTGGTCCAGATGGGCGCGAAGCCAGCTTGCCTCTTGTGTCACGTAGTGCCTCACTTCTTGATCGGTTCCCGACGTCCTTACGCCGCACAGACCCATATCTTACGGCAAGAACCCCAACCCCGCAGCGAAGACCCGAAAGGCCGGTGCAATCCGGCAACCGGAGCCATTTCGACCGTCCGGCAGTCCTTGGCGGAGCAGGGGCTCTGGTTTCGCCAAGGCGATCGGGTGGTCTAGACTCCGTCCCATGCCGACATCGGAACCCGCCATCGCCTTGCCGCCCTTGGAGCGCCGAGTGTTCTGCAATCGGACTCTGAACATGCGTTCCATCAAGGCCGTGGGGTTCGACATGGACTACACGCTGGTTCACTACCACACCGAGGTGTGGGAGAAGCGTGCCTTCGCTCACGCCAAGCGGCGCCTGCTGGAACGCGGTTGGCCCGTCGAATCGCTGGAATTCCAGCGGGAGCTGACTTCCCCGGGGCTGTTGATGGATGTCGAGCAGGGGAACCTGGTCAAGGTGAACCGCTTTGGCCACGTGCGACGGGCCTGCCATGGCACGACCATGCTCGGCTTCGTCCAGATGCAGAAGACCTACACCAGCCTGCCCCTGGATCTACCCGGGCCCCGTTGGCAGTTCCTCGACACCCTGTTCTCTCTGTCAGAATCCTGTCTTTTCCTGCAGTTGGTGGATCTGCTCGACGCGGGACGACTGGAACCCCGCCTGACCTACCGGGAGCTGGCACGCGCGGTGCGGGAAGCCATTGATGCCACTCACCTGATGGGGGCGCTCAAGGCGGAGATCATGGCTCACCCCGACAGGTTCGTGGTCTCGGATCCGCAGCTTGGGCAGACCTTGCTCGACCTCCGGCAGTCTGGAAAATCCCTGCTACTTATCACCAATTCCGAGTGGGAATACACCCGGGCGATGATGAGTCACGCCCTCGGGCAGGGCTTTGCGGAGTTGTTCTCCCTGGTGGTGGTCAAGGCGCGCAAGCCTGGCTTCTTTTCCTCGGACAGTCCGGCGTTCTTGCTGGTGGGGGAATCGGGGTTGCTCAAGCCCCACACGGGCAGACTGGAGCTACCCAACGTCTACCTGGGGGGCAACGCGCGTCTGGTGGAGCAGAGCCTGGACGTACGAGGCGAAGAGATCCTGTACCTGGGGGATCACATCTACGCAGACGTCCATGCTTGTCAAGACTTGATGCGCTGGCGCACCGGGCTGGTGGTACGGGAGTTGGAAGAGGAGCTCCTGCAACTCTCCGCCTTCCTTCCCGATCAGGTCGAGCTCGATGGCATGATGCGGCACAAAGCGCTCCTGGAGCACGAGTACTCCCATTTGCGCCTGGCCCAGCAGCGCCACAAGAACGATCCCAATGTAGAGCCCGCAGTGGATCTGGACGAATTGCGGTTCCGGCGCGAGGCGCTGCGGACCCGACTCGACGAGCTGGACGCCAGGATCGCTCCCCTGGCGGAGCGCTCCAGTCGCTTGGTCAACGAGCGTTGGGGGCAGCTGATGCGGGCTGGCGCGGATAAGAGCTACCTGGCCCGCCAGATCGAGCGCCACGCGGACATCTACATGTCACGGGTGTCCAATCTCCTACAGTACACTCCGTTTTGCTATTTCCGCGCCACGCGGGTCACCCTACCCCACGACGTGGAGGTCGGGACGGACTGGTAGACGTCGCGTTAGTCCATGCTGGGCACGGCCCCAGAGGCCTTGGGCTTGTCGGGATTCTTCTTGGGATCGGGCTCCTCATCCGGACAACCGTCTTCGTCCTGGAAGCCGTTGACGGTTTCCATTTCCTCCCCACATTCGTCGGACGCGTCGAGCACCCCGTCCCCGTCGTTGTCCGGATCTGGGCAGCCGTCCTCGTCCTTGAACCCATCGGTGTCTTCGGCTTCCTTGGGGCACTGATCGCGAGCGTCCGGTACTCCATCCAGGTCGGTGTCCACCTCGTCCGGGCAACCGTCGTCGTCCTTGAAGCCGTTCCTTGTTTCCTTCTCTTTCGGACAGGCGTCTCTCTCGTCCGAGACGCCGTCCTGGTCGTTGTCCAGATCGGGACAACCATCCAGATCATCCACCCCATCCGGGTCTTCTGCCTGGTCCGGGCATTTATCGGCAGAATCCTGGATGCGGTCGTCGTCGTTGTCCGAGTCTGGGCAGCCATCCGAGTCTTGATACCCGTCGCGGTCTTCCGCCTCCGTGATGCAGGAGTCCTCGTCGTCGAAGAGCCCGTCCTGATCCTGATCCCGCCGTTCGGCCAGGTACATGACGCCCAGAAATCCGCGGGCAATGGGGACGCCGATCCCTCTGGATACTCCCACGCCCAGGCCCCCGCTGAACTGCCAAGGGCTCTGCACCGGATTGACCTGGGCGCCCAAGAGGGCCTCCAGGCCGTCGCCGCCATCCTTGTCGAAGGCAAATCGAGTGTGGCCGAACCCCTCCAAGACCGCACGCAGCGCAGGGCTTACCTGATAGCCGCCGGCGAACGAATACCGGAATTCGGTGCCCACCCGGGTCGTACCCACCCGAGCCACCTTGCGCAACACCCCGCCCAGGTTGGCACCCGCCGACCAAGGGCCGACACGGATGTCCGCGATACCGCGCACCCCGAAGGTCGGGAGACGATCCCCGATGTAGTCCCCCTTGGCCATGACTCGCGCCAGAGGGGCGGAAAGATACGCCCCGCCGGCCAGGGCGACGGGACTCTCGGGCGTACCGAAGAATCGATACTTCCCCTCGGCGGTCGGATCCCCGATGGCAACGCCCTGCAATCCGTCGCGGTCCGGACTACCATCGGATTTGTCAATACCTTGCCCCTTGGCAACCGTGACCGGGAGCTTCAGCCCGAATTGGAGAGGCGGAAGCAGCGTGAAACTGCCCAGCAGATCACCGGTGAACAGGCTATTGACGACCGAGAACTTCTCCCGCGGCACGTTGTCGGCATCGCACCCGAAGGCCGACAGACATCCCCTCACGACGAACGGACGTCGAGAGTAGTTGAGCATCAACCCGGCACTGAACGTCTTCTCTCCATCGGAACGAGCGGTGCGGGTGACGAAGAAGTTCCGAGGGCCCGGAGCTGGATCGAAGCGTTGAACGCTGACCTCTCCCGAGGCTGCGGTCTGCTGAGCCAACGCCGGGGCTGCCGATAACAGACCAACCAGCAGCGCTCCGAGGCCCAGGCCACGTGGAACTCGAGCGCAATGCGGACCCCGCGATGACTTCACGAACGAGCATGAATCGAGCACGATTGACTCCATGGCAACCCCGTCGAACTGGCTTTCTTTTTGAGCCTCGTCTTGGCCTTGAGCTTCTCACAACCGGTCCTCGGTGCGCAACAGCCATGGCAGGGTCGCGTGGCCC
>CAZYKT010000107.1:0-13190 GCA_964648165.1 uncultured Polyangiaceae bacterium
GCGAGGTACCGTTACAATCACGTCAAACTTCGCGGTCATGGTTGTGTCCCTACCGGACAGGTCCGGCATTACCCCGCAATCCCTCGGGAACTGGCTGGCTCCGGGCAATTCGGCGGCGCCCGGGCACCGCGCACCCCGAGATCTCCGCCGTTTTTGGGGAAGGGGCGTGATTGCGCCGACCCAAACAACACGGAGATCATGTAGGCGGTTGTGTGAAGGGTGCATAAAACTGCATGGGTGCAGGCTTGACACTGGCTCCCGGTATGTCTCTTTACTCTGTGAATATGTTCAACAATCGATTCTTCACGGGGTTGGGAGCGGGGGCGCTGAGCCTTCTGCTTTGCGCCTGCGGCTCGGAGGGCAGCCGGGACGACGGCGCGGGGGGGGCGGGCTCGGACCCGGATGACGAGGAGCCCGTCGCCTGCGACACGGAAGAGGAGGAGACGTTCAGCTTCTTTCTGATCAGCCACGAAGCGGTGATCCGGGAATCCGGTAGCGAGGATGGCTTCGGGGGCGACCTGGGGGGGCTCTCGGGTGCCGACGCGATCTGCCAGAACGTGGCCGAGTACGTCTCGCCCTGCCAGAAGAACAAGACCTGGCACGCTTTTCTTAGCACCTCGAGCGTCGACGCGATCGATCGCATCGGTGAGGGACCCTGGCGGGATCGCAATGGCCTTCTGGTGTCGAACAATCTAGAGGAGTTGACCCAGGAACGCCCCGCTACCGCCGATCCGCTCATCATCAACGATCTGCCCAATGAGTATGGAGTGCCCAATCACAATCCGGATGGCACGGGTGAGGTGGACAACCACGAGATCCTGACCGGTTCGGGCGCGGATGGTCGTGTCTACGGCCAATCAACGGGTGAACGTCCCTCCCCGGGAGATTGGATGGGGAGCAGCTGCGGCGACCGCGAAGAATGGACCGTGGAGAAGGCGACCTGCTGGGATTGGACCAGCGCCGAACCCGAGGGTTGCCCCAGGGTCGGTCATTCCTGGCCCAGACAGACCAGCGGGGTTAACTGGATCTCGGCGTGGAACGAGGGCGGCTGCGCGCCAGGCGGCGTGCTGGAAGAAATCGATCCCATGGGTGGGGGACCTGACGGCACCCGGCGCGTGGGCTCGGCCGGCGGCTACGGTGGATTTTACTGTTTTGCGGTGATGCCCTAGAGGGATTTGCGCCTCGGTGGGTCGCCGGCGGCCGGGCGTCACTCCGGTTCCAGCAATAACGCGCAAAAACGGCGCTTGGCATCGCGTCGCACGCTCACGACGATCCAACCGGGCTGCATGGAGCGAGACGATCGGAAACGAGGCCGATCTCCGTTGACTCCCCCCGAGGGCCGAATGGTAGCTTCGCGCTGCCCTGGGGTACTGCAAAGCAAGAGCCCATGAATTGGATGCTGGTCGCTGTCGTCGCAGTTGCCCTCTCGTTCGATTTTACGAATGGCTTCCACGATTCGGCCAACGCGATCGGCACATCCATCTCGACGCGAGCGATGACGCCCACCCGGGCGCTGCTCCTGGCAGCGGTCCTGGAGCTGATTGGGGCGCTACTCTCGACGAACATCGCGACCACTCTGTGCAGCGGGATCGTCTTTCCCCGGGTGGCGACCCTGTCCCTGGTCCTGTGCGGCCTGCTGGCGGCGATTACCTGGAACCTGTTGACCTGGTACTTCGGCATCCCCTCCAGCTCCTCGCACTGCCTGGTGGGGGGGATCGCGGGGGCGGTCATGGTGGGATATGGAATCAACGGCGTCAAATGGATGGGGATCGTGCTCAAGGTGATGGTACCGACCGTCATCTCACCGATCGTCGGTTTCCTGGCGGGGCGCTTCTTCTCCCTCCTGCTGGACCGGGTCTGCCAGAACGCGAATATGGCCACGCTCGGTGACAGGTTCCGTCGGCTTCAGATCCTGTCCGCCAGTGCCATGGCCCTCTCACACGGGCTCAATGACGCCCAAAAAACCATGGGCATCATCACCCTGGCCCTCTTTGCCAGCCACACCATAGCCACCCAGGACGTTCCGACGTGGGTCAAGGTCGCCTGCGCGTCCGTGATCGCGCTTGGCACGTTCTCGGGTGGGAAGCGAATCATCAAGACCGTCGGGACGCGCATCACGCGACTCACTGCGGCGGATGGTTTCACGGCCCAGACGGGGGGCACGGTCGTCCTGCAAGCAGCAGCCTATTGGGGCTTGCCCATCTCCACCACCCACGCCATCACCGCCACCATCATGGGCGTGGGTTCATCACGACGGGTCAAGGCGGTGCGCTGGGGGGTCACACGGAGCATCCTGATTGCGTGGGTCCTCACCCTGCCCGCCTCGGCGTTGCTCGGCGCATTGATGGTGGCATTGTCTCGGGTATTCGGCCGGTAGTCACTCGCGGTGGGGGGACTTTGGAGCAGGAACACACTTCGGACTCTTCGCGCGACTCCAGCCCCGGGAACCACCCTCCCCGCGAACGGCGTCGGAGTTCACGGCGCTCGCGGAGCCGTTCGTCGCGCCGTTGGCATCGGCTGCGTGACTTCATCGTGGCTCACCAGTCCCGCCTGCTCACCGTGCTCTTGGCCCTGGCCGTCGCGGGCTCCTACCTGGCCGTGGGCAGCGTTCACGTCGAGACCACCCTGTGGTTCGCTCCGCTCGCGCTCTTGGCCGGCGCGGTGGCGTTGGTGGGTAGGGCGGACGCCAAGCCACGGGTGCCGGGTCCCGCCTGGGTCGCGGTAGCTCTGTCGGCCTGGTCATGGCTTCAGTCGGTGCCCCTGCCCGGCAGTTGGCTGCAGCGCCTCTCCCCCGTGGCTGCCCGCACCTGGCGCGAGGCCCGGGAGCTGTGGAACCTGTCGCCCGATGCTTGGGCCAGCCTCAGCGTCGATCCGGGAGCATCCCGCCTGGAGGGTCTGAAATGGCTCTGCTACGCGGCCACCTTCGTAGCGGCGGAGCGCCTGAGCCGTCAGAGTGGCCAGAAGCGAGGGGCGACGTTACTTTTCGGGATTGCCCTGCTGGGCAGCCTCCTAACCTTGGCCCACGGCCTTCTGGGGATCCGCGCCTGGCTCTTTGTGTACCAGCCGGAGCAGGCCAATCCTCCCTGGGCGGTGGCGCCGTTGCTCAACCCCAACAATCACGCCGGCTATCTGAACCTGGCCATCTTCACTGGTCTGGGCCTGATGCTGATGCGCCGACCGCCCCTGTTTCGATGGGCGATTGGTCTGGGGTTAGCCATTCTGACCGCCATGGTGGTCCTTACCGCGTCGCGCGGCGGGGTCGCCAGTCTGGTGCTGGGGCTTCTGGTGGCGGGGATCGCCTTGCGGGCCCCCATGCACAGGAGCCGGACCCAGGGGTTGTTCGTGAGTCCATGGCTCCCGGTCATTGTCGTTGCGTCGGGAGCCATGGGTTTTGCCCTGTTGGGGGCGACCCCCGACATATGGCAGGGATTGCTGGACGAGACGACCGAGAAGCTCCGGATGGCGGATTACGTCCGCCCGCTGCTGGCCGATCACCCCTGGTCGGGGATCGGTCGCGGTGCCTTCGAAACGGCGTTCGCGGCGTATCGCGTGACCCCCGGGCACACCCTGGCCCAGCACGCGGAGAATTTCGTCGTACAATGGCTGGTGGAGTGGGGTCTGCCGGTGGGAGGCCTGGGCCTTTTTGCCTTGGCCTGGATGCTCAGACCAACTCGGCTCGGCTTCGGACGACACACCCTGCCCACTTCCATGCTGATCGGGCTCTGGGTGCTGCTGCTGCAGAACCTGGCAGATTTGGGGCTCGAGATCACCAGTGTGGCCCTGGCGGCATCGCTTCTGACTGGCACCCTGTACGGCGGCGTCCATCACCGGCATAGCCACGCCCGGCAGCACGACGAATCTCCATCGACTCCCCGTGCACGAACCTGGCTGGCCCCAGCTCTCGCCGGGGTGGGCCTGGTCCTGTGTGTCTCGTTGTGGACGCTCGCCTTCGTCAGCGGGCGTCCCGATGCAATGGGCGATCGCAAGGCAGCCCGGGCGCTGATCGCTGGGGCACCGCGCAACCCATCGCCCGCCTCGAAAGCCCAGCTCAAGGCGGCGATGCTGCGTCACCCGGCGGATCCCTATCTGCCCATGGCCGCGGCCATCCTGGCGGAGAAGGACCGGGAAAATCCCCTGCCGTTCGTCAATCAGGCGCTCCGGCGGGATCCCGAGAACGCTCGAGCTCATCTCCTGTTGGCCGAGGTCCTGGCCTCCCGTAAGGCCCTGCCCCAGGCTCTTCTGGCTCTGCGCAATAGCGTAGAGAAGGATGCGGGTTTGGTTTCTGCGGCGGCCAAACGAGCCGATCAATGGACCAGCGATCCGGCCCTGCTCCGCCGTGCCGTCCCCGAGGGTCGAGCCGGCGCCCCGTTCTTGAACGCTCTGGCCCAGCGCGCGGGTCGCACCACCCGGCGTGCCTTGCACGACCAGTTACTGGCCGACTCGCTCATCCGAGATCCCGACCTGTTGGATACTCGGGAGATCGTGGCAAGAGATCTGCTGGCGGATCTCGCCCAGCCCCAAGGCCCCTGTTCGGATGCTGCGCGGCCCGCGTGCGAGGCGCGCCTGGACGAGCAGGCAAAAGAGCTGCACCGCATCGCGCCGGATAGTCTGCGCGATGTCCTGTTGCGGGCGGCGATCCAGGAACGACGAGGGAGCGCGACGGATGCCGAACAGCTCCTGGCCAAACACTGTCCGCGCTTCGCCGACTCCCATGAGTGCGCCCGGGATCGACTGACCTACGCGGAACGGTCCGGCAACAAGGCGCGATTGGATGAGGCCAGCCTCGCCTATTTGACCGTCGCGTGTCGCGACTCGTCACGGTGCGCTGGCGCGTTGACCGAGCTGGGCGACCTGGAGATGCGTCGCGGCAATCCCTTGTCAGCGCTGGAGCGCTTCGAGCGCGCGGCGCGTGAGGTTCCCAGCACCAAGGCCTGGCTCCGTGTGGCAGACGCAGCACTCAAGGTACAACGCCCGGCACGAGCCGAGTCGGCGCTGCGACACGCCCGTCGTTACGCGTCCTCGGAGGACTCGACGAAGTTGGAGCAACGGATCGAGGAGCTTGCCCGACAGCAACTGCTGCGCACCCTTCAGAAGTGAACCATCGGCGCTAGCCTGCCCTGGCCTTCCTCGCCGGACCGTCTTTGTCATCGGCACCGAGGGGCTCCTCTTCGTTCCCCGACCCCGGCCCAACCGGGGGGCTCACCCGCACCAGGCTGGCGGGCTCGGCCGGATAGGATTCGCTGACCTCCTCGGGCGCGGAATACGGCGGGGGTCGTGAGGATCGGCGCGGCGGGGGATGAGAGGAACGCCTCAGGGGAATCGTCACCGAATCCCCATTCACGACCGGCAGATGGATCTCGAAACGAGTCCCCTGACCGGGAGCACTGTCACAACGGATGGTCCCGCCGTGCTGCCGAACAATGCCGTACGTGGTCGCCAATCCCAGACCCGTGCCACCGGATTCGGCCTTGGTGGTGAAGAAGGGATCGAAGGCTTGCCGCAGGATCTCCTCGGACATACCCTCCCCGGTGTCGCTAACCACCAACACCACCGCCGGTGCTCCCGGGCCTGCCTCGCGGCGCTCGGTGCGGATAAAGAACGCCCCTTCCCCCCCCATCGCGTCGCGTGCATTGAGGGCCAGGTTCATCAGGACCTGCTCAATCTGTGAAACGTCGACGCGCACAACCGCAGGCTGTTCGGTGAGCTCTAGCTTCAGCTCCACGCCCCGGCCCATCATAGTGGCCAGTAGGCCCTGTAGATCGCTCACGATATCGTTCAGATCGGCGGGGGTCCGCTCCAGGACCTGACAGCGGGCGAACGCGAAGAGCTGGCGCGTCAGGGCCGTCGCGCGGCGGGTCGCCTGCCACACCTCATGCAGGCCGGCGTGAGCGGGGTGCTCGCGGGGCAGCAGGGCCTGGATGAAGGACATCTGGGTGGTCACGACGGTCAGGACATTGTTGAAGTCGTGGGCGACACCAGCCGCCAGTCGCCCCACGCTCTCCAATCGCTGAGCGGCTATCAGCTGAGCCTGCAGTGAACGGCGTTCCGTCCGGTCTCGGTCGGATTGGGAAACCGCCCGCGCTCGTTCCGCCTGGGCTCGACGATGCTCCACCCTGGCCAATCGACTCGCCCGACGGGCGCTTTTCAGGGAGTCCTCGATCACGCGGCGCGCCAGAACCAGAGCCGCCAGAAGCACGCCGAAGGGGATTAGGAAGGCCGACTCCAGGTAGGGGGAATGCCCCGAGCCGCGGGCCACCACCACGGCCCACGTCCCGACCCCAGCCAGGACCACCGCACGCCGCGAGCCAAACAACATGGCCAACACGGGTGGCACGAACACGACCGGCGAGGTTTCATCCAGGATCCACCGCGCTGGCGTCGACATGCCAACACCGAGACTTGCCACCCCCACTGCCACCCAACGGGCTCTGTTGATCCCTCGGTTCGCCAGAACCAGCAGCACAACCAGACAGGCAGCGGTGAGTGCCGGCCACCAAGCGGATTGCCCCAGGTAGGCTGCACGCAAACACATCCCCACCGCGCCCAGGACGAGCACACCCAGAGCCACGACGACGACTCGGATGGACGGCTTCACCGCAGAGGACTCCCAGTCAACTTAAAGAATGCCAGACCCTTGTCGAGAAGAAAACCCCAAACCACGTCTTCTGGCAGAGGGAGGTCGTCCACGGTGGGGGTGTGAAAGACCTCCCCTAGCCTATCCACCGTGCCGTCCAGAACGGACGAGTCTCGGAGTCGAAGCACATGACCAAGGGTCGCGCGTTGGCAAGCCACCCGCCGGTGTTGGCAACCCGCAGGGACGGCCATCCGACGACCGAGGGACCATCCGTGTCCGAAGGCAGGATCGCGTCGTGGGTGTGCCCGAAGATCAGCTGGCGGAGCTCGTTCGGGTCGGGCCTGGGTGCCTCGGGATCGATCCTTGGGATGTCCACCGAACATTCATGCGAGGCTGCATTAAGGTACTGCTGCACGAGTCGGCTGCCCTCGGAACTGGTCAGCGTGCGGCGCGTGCGCCCCTTCAGCCCTTGAGCGGCAAATTCGTCGACGTGCGCCCTCACCCAACCCTGCAGACACCCCCGCAACACGCCGGTCAGGAGCGTCAACAGATCGGACCCAATTCGCCCGGTCACCGTCGACAGGAGCCGCCCAACATACTCGCTGAGCTCCGCACCCTGGCCCTGCTCAACGTCATCCTGCAAACGGGCGATGAGTCCCCCGAGCGCCCCTGACTGCCCCAGCCCCGCGCTGGTCAGAGCGTTGAGCCCCGAATCGATGGTGACAATGTCGGTGATTGTCGGGGCACCGTCACGCCCCATGGGCAGGCTCGACCCAAACACGCCCCGAGCCAGATCCAGAAGGAGAGTCCAATAGGGCTGGAAGTACTGACCGTGGGTGAGAAGCGTCACCCCCCGATCGGGTTCGATCAGGTAGGCGTTGGGATACGCGATGTGGAAACGCGGTCGAGTGGAATCTTCCTCGCCACCAGACAGGGCGTCCAGGAACAGCCCACCATAACGACGAGGCTTTCCAGAACAGGGGCGTACCCCAACCAGCGTCAGAGCTGACTCCTGCCCAGGGCGCGCGTCCAACACCGCGGGGACGACCGAGCGCGCGGTCGCTCGTCGACCTTCCGCCACGTTGGAAACGACATTCGCCTGGTGCATGACGCTCTCCCACAGGGAATAGTCGTGGTTGCCCGGAAGATACAGATAGTCCCTCACCAGCTGGGTCTCGCACAGAGCGGAGAAGAACACCCTGGCGGCCTGGTAGGCATCCGCGTAGCGGGCTATCGAGAAATCCAGGACGTCCCCCAGCAGCACCAGCCAATCCAACGGACGCTGGTCGGGGGACTCTAGAGCGTCACACAGCGCCCGGAACACCTGCTGCTCCAATCGTGGTTCCCCCTGGTGGAACCCGACCAGCCTGCACTCACCATCCCCCAGATGCAGATCGGAAATGACAGCCAGCCTCATGGGCCAGTAGTCTTCACCGAACCTTCGCCGCCGCTCAAGGACCGTCTTCGGTCAGGCCCAGGATTTTCCCGGGAACCTCACGATCCGCCCTCTCGGCCGCTGGCGGCGAGGGGAAGATGTCTCCCCACACCGTGCCATTTAGCTGATTGTTGGTCCTGAGCCAGTAACGAAGCTTGCGATAGAGTTCGAGGTCGACCTGGCCCGGATCACGCCAGAAGTCCGCGAGGGTACCCTGGTGGGTGAGACCGGGGATGTCGTACACGGCGTGGCCCAGGCACAGGGTGGGAGTCCCACGCTGAATCGACGACAAGCCAACCGTGCTGTTGATGACCACCGTGCCCCGCGCATGCCGGAGCGTCGCTGGAAGATTGATGACGTCAGCGTAGATCAATCGCCCGTTCAATCCGGTCCGTCG
The DNA here is from genome assembly GCA_964648165.1 of uncultured Polyangiaceae bacterium. Lineage (GTDB taxonomy): Bacteria > Myxococcota_A > Polyangia > Polyangiales > Polyangiaceae > FEN-1139. The sequence continues at coordinate 8,407 of CAZYKT010000107.1, forward strand.
AGCCAGCTCGCCGGTCAACTGGCGGTAGTCCCGGTAGGGACGATCGAAGGGGTGAACCTTGAGAATCAGCGAGCAGTCCCGGGGGGCACAGGCCGCGAACGACTCCACCACCTCGGTGATGAACTCGGGGATCCCCTGGTACTTGGAGTGACCGATCTGCGAATCCAGATGAACCTGCAGCGGGACGAAGAAATAGGGCGGCATGGTCCCGGCCATCAAACGTCGGTTCAACTCCCGGTCCCGGAAATACGCGAAGGCCTTCCTCACCCCGCTCCTTCCCCAATAATAGGCCTGGCGCAGGGCGTTCAGATCGCGGTGGTGACGATAGTGGGGGACGCGCCAGCCCCAGACGGAATTGGCGAAGGCGTAGAGTCCCGAATACCAGGCCGCCCGCAGGAAGATGGGCCCCACTGGCACGACCCCCGGAAGGGTCGTTGCGGTCAGCTGTCGATAGAACTCGGGATCCCGGGGGATGTGCGAGTTGCCGTTGACCCCATCCCGCTCCAGGGTCACGAAATCGGGCCGCAGGTACCCTTCCTCGAAGACGTACACTTCGACCCCGACTCGCTTCGCTACCTCGATGGCGACCCGGTGATGCTGTCGACAATCCCCGAACAACATCACCACGTCGATGTGTCGGTCTCGCAGCACTGACTCCATAAAGCCGGGCCACTCTGGGCTCGGTTGGCGAAAAGACAGCACCTCCCCCTCGTGGAAAAACAGGGTGTCGCCCGGGTTGAAGTTGATCTTGACGACGTGCACGCCTCGTCGCCGAAGGTGACGAGCCACGTTCCGAAAGAAGAACCCATTGGGGCCCTGCAGCATCAGGATGTGACGACCGCGAAACCTATCCAGCACGAATCCACTCCTGGGCAAACAGGGCAGCAGCACGCAGATATCGGACCAGCTGCGAGTAGCGTGCACCTCGGGATCGGAAATTCTCCTGACCGGCCTTCAGTTCGTGCACCATGTCCTCGGCCGCGCAGAAGGCATTGCCGCGCCAGCTGAAGTAGCGCGGATAGCGCAGCAGCGTCCCCGCCACCAGTTGATCGAGAGTCAACTGGCGATTGCGCCGCGGCACCGGCAGACGGTCCTCGGTCAGGCCCCAACCTGCATAGAAGGGTTGTCCATGGGTGACCACGGGCAACCTCCGCAACAACGCCTCGAATCCGATGAGCGAGGTCATGGTGTGGACTTCGGCCGCCACGTCCAGGCAGCTGGCCACCGGGGCATCGGTCACGATCTCGTCCCACAGACCCTCGCCGCGTCGCGCGATCGAACCCGGACGGTTGCCGCTGAGCACGTCGGGGTGGGGCTTGTACAGGATGAAGGCCTCCGGGCGCAGCGTTCGGACGGCGGCCAACAGCTGTCGGTCGGTGGTGACCTGGGGGCTACCGTGTCGAATCGACGCATCAACCGGGACCTGACCGGGAACCAGCACCACCGGACCGCGAACCGCCGGCAGGCGCACCGCCTGGGGGCGCGCCGTGTTATACTTACTGATTCGTGAGGCGAGGATGAGTTCGCGGAGCGCTGCCGCGCGGCGCAACTCGTCGGCGGTGAATTCTGCGGTACCGAGGAGCGTCTCCAGCTCGCTGGGCGTGCGCGGATCGTAGTAGATGCCCTGTCGGTCGACGACCAGCGATCCGGGGGCCGTCAGGTCCGAACCAAGACCCACCGAACGCAGGAACCCGTCCTCCATCCGCCACAGATCCAGCCCCTTCTGAGCCGCCAGCTCGTCGAGGCCAGGAATGGACCGGCTTGACCACACCACCAGGGTGGTATTGGCACCGTTCAGGTATCGTTGGGCGCGCGCCACCGACGAGACGAAATGGGGGGTGTTACCCGGCGAGCGCAAGAAGCTGCGGACGTGCCGGCGCTTCCAGCGGTCGAAGCCGAAGCACACGAAATTGCGCTCGTTCTCGGCGAACAGCTGGCGCTGCAGGGCCAGGTGCGAGATGACATCCTCGGCCTCGGCGCGCTCCCCGGTCAGCGGGTGAATGTAGCGCGGATAGAGCAGCAAGGCTGCGGCCAAGAGCTGGTCGATGCTGCGCGTTACGCCGCGCCGCGGCACCGGGACTCGGTCGTCGGTCAGGCCCCACCCCGCGTAGAAGGGAACCCCGAAACACGTCACCGGACGCCCCACGACCAGCGCCTCGAAACCAAACTGCGAGGTACACACGTAGACATGGGACGAGCGCTCGATCAACGCCACGGGATTGACCGGATGGCTCAACAGCTCGACCCGCTTGGGCCATCGGCGTCCCGCCAGATAGCCGCTCTTCCTTCCCGCCAGAGTGTCGGGGTGGATCTTGGCTACCACTCGTTCGGTGGGGTGCTCGTCCAGGGCAGCCTCGATCATCCGATCGAAGCTCTGCACCCCGCCCATGCCCAGCTCCACCGCGGCGTCACCCAGGGTCTGGTCGACCACCAACACGAACGGTTCGCCACCGCGAAGCGCCTCGGGCACACTGGTGGGCGAGTCGTTGTACTTGGACAGCTGGGCCTCGACGATGCGTCGTCGACAGGTTTCGGCCCGGGCCAGCAGCCCCGGATCCTCCAGGGGATTGTCCGAGCCCGAATAGGCCAGGATCCGCTCCAACCGCGAGGGTGAGCGGGCGTCGTAGTAAATCCCCTGATCGTCGACGACCAGGGAAAGGGGAGCATCCTCGTGGCCGAGCCCGACCGACCGCAAAAACCCGTCCTCCAGCGCGACGTACGGGATGCCTCGCTCCCTGGCCACCTCCCGCGCCAGCCTGGCCGTGGGTTTATGGCCCCATCCTAGGATGGCATCGAGTTTTGTTTCATCCTTGCCGGGGCGATACAGGATCTCCTCGACACCGAGCAGGACCGTCAGCTGCGACGAACGGGCAATGAAACGGGAATAGACCCCCACCCGCCGAAGCGGCGGGATCTGCAGAGAGGACACCCCAGACTCAGCCAAGCGTACGGTCCTTGTCCGACACGAACTGAACGGGCAGTTGCGCGGAACCGTTGGGAGTCAAAGGACACTTCACCGGCCGGTCATAGCATCTCAGCCGCGCCCCGGCGCGGTAACGCGGAGCATTTTGGCCCGGCGGCCAAGGGGCAACGGACTCGGCGTGCCATGCCGCCCCGACCCCAACCTTCAATCCGCGAGCGGGCCCGCCAGGGGCGACGGACTCGGCGTGCCATGCCGCCCCGACCCCAACCTTCAATCCGCGAGCGGGCCCCCAAGCCCCAACTGACCGCAGGCGGCCCCGACATCGGCCCCTCCCGAGTAGCGCCGCGTCACCGGGATCCCTTCCGCTCCCAGCACGGAGCGAAAGTGACAAAGGCGTGAGAGCTCCGCTCGCCGGTAGCTGTCAGCCTGACCGAGCGGGCTGTACTCGACCAGCGTGACCCGAGGCACGAGCCCTGACTGCCGAACGAATCCCTTCACCAGACCGACCAGCGCCTCGAGCTCCTCTTCGCCGTCGTTGGTGTCGGCGAGCAGCGTGTACACCAACAGCGGCGCGATGCGCACCCGACGGGCATGCTCCGCCAGTATCGCCAAGGACTCCGAGAGCGGATAGCGCTTGGACAGCGGGATCAGAAGGGCCCGCTTCTCGGGCCGGGCCGAGCCGATGGAAAGCGCATATCTTAGCTTGGGCGCGAGCTCGACCATCCGCTCGAGCTCGGGAGCCAGGCCCGCCGTGCAAAGGGTCACGTTCCGGTGATCGATGGCCAGCGCATAGGGTGCGCTCAACAGGCACGTCGCGCGCCACACCTCGGTCAAGTTGGCCAAGGGCTCGCCCATTCCCTGGAACGCCACCCCGTGCACGCGCATCCCGGCGGGCAGACGGGCCTTGACGTGCCGAACCTGCGCCAGGATTTCCAGGGCAGAAAGGCTGCGGCGTAACCCGAGCCGCCCGGTGCCGCAAAACGAGCACCCCATGGCGCAACCCACCTGGGACGAGACGCAGACAATGACGCGCCCTGGGTGCTCGAGCGGGATGCGCACCGCCTCCACGCGCTGTTGGTCCTCGGTCAAGAAAGCGTATTTCACGAAGGGATCGAGGCGGCTCTTGCGCTCCTCCAAAAGCTCCATCCGCGGCCAGACCAGATGCTCGCGCAGCCTGGCGTAGACGTCCTTTCTGATCCCGTTGTACTCGCTGGGCAGTTTGCCGGTCCGATGCAACAACGACCAGGCGCGCTGGGCGCCCTCGATGCGAAGCCCGGGGAAGCTCTGTACGAGCTCCTCGGGCAAGAGGGCAGATCCAGCTTCGACCATGCTACCTGGGGCTCCTAGACCGTCTCGGCGATTCGCACCAGGATGTTGCGGTTTCAGCCGGATCCCCGCTGGCGCCCGAGGTCCAGTACCGACATGGGCTCGCGCTGCCCAGGTGGGCCGAGGTCGGCTCGCGCTGCCCAGGTGGGCCGAGGTCGGCTCGCGCTGCCCAGGTGGCCCTCCCCACTCGCAGAATATCATTCAGTATACATAACGTTTATCTCAGCCTGTGAACCCCCTGCTGGCGGCCCGCGTCGGTAGCATCCCGCGACCTGCCTTTCGGCGGCCGGACTGGGCTGTCCCCACTCCCCACAATAACGTTCAGTATGCATAACGATTGTGGCATCCCGCGAACCCTCTCCCGGCTGCCACCCTGCGAAGCAACCCGCAAACCCCTTCTGGCCGCCCCTGCGTGCCCCCTTGTGGCAACCCACATGGGTGGCACCCGCGAACCCTCTTCCGGCTGCCAACATAACGAACGGGGCGGACCCAAGAGGGTCCGCCCCGTCCAAGCCCAACCGCCGTATGAACTTAT
>CAZYKT010000108.1:0-13175 GCA_964648165.1 uncultured Polyangiaceae bacterium
CAGCAGGATGAATGGCGACGTCCTCACGGGGTACTCCAGAGCAAGGGGACGAAGAGCCCCAGAGCAAGCCCAATGCCGAGCCAAGATCCGCTGGTTTTCGCGGGTTGGGCCGAGGTTCCCCCAGGCCTCGGGCGTAAGCTTTTCCGAACGGGTTTTCGGAGCTGACGACAGCGTCGACCGGCGCATTTCCGTGGTTGCGCCGCACCAAACCAGCCTTTTGGTTCAGGCACGGGGGTTGCTCTACGAGGATGCGACCATGCGCTTCATCGGCCCCCTCATCGTCCTCACCGCGCTCTTGACCGGACTCATTTTCTATCGGATGAACCAGCAGGAGCTGGCCCTGGCCGGGCCCTCGGGCGGCTCGGGGGAGATCGAGGCCACCACCGTCGATCTGAGCTCGCGGGTGGCCGCGCGGGTCACCACCGTCTTCGTCAAGAAGGGCGAGCGCATCAAGAAGGGCGAGCTGGTCCTGCGCCTGGATTGCTCCGAGCCCAATGCCATGCTGGCCGAAGCCAAGGCGCGCCTGGAAGCAACCCGCGCCCAGGCAGTGGCGGCTTCGGCACAGGTAGGCGCCTCGCAGAAATCGCGACAGGCAGCCGTCGCCGCCGGTAAGGCGGCAAGTTCCCAGGCTGAGGCCCTACAAGCCCAGAAGGCCGCCGCTGAGCGGCAAGCTGCGCGATTGGAATCCCTGCCCGAGGACGTTCCCGCGTCCAATGTCGATCAGGTTCGCTCCAACGCGCAGGGCCTGGCGCATCAGGTGGAGGCCGCCAAGGCGCAGGCGGAAGCCAGCAGTGCCCAGGCACGCGCCGCCGCGGGGACCGTGCAAGCCTCGGGGGCTCAGGCCAAGGCCGCGCTGGCTCAGGTGACCGCCGCCGAGGCCGCCGTGGCGCGCGCCGAGCTCCTGGTGGCGGAATGCGAGCTGCGCTCGCCGCTGGATGCCGAGGTTCAAGAGCTCCCCTACGAGCCGGGGGAATTGACGACGCCGGGTTCGGTCCTGGCCAGGCTGGTCAGCTTCACCGAGCTCAAGGCCACGTTCTATCTGCCCAACGCGGAGCTGGCTCGCGTCAAGCCCGGTGCAGCGGCGCTGGTTGTGGCGGATGCCTGGCCCAAGGAGCGCTTCGGGGCCAAGGTCAACACCGTGGGCTTCGAGGCGGAGTTCACGCCGCGCAACATCCAGACGCGCAGCGATCGAGACCGGCTCGTCTATCCGGTGGAGGTGGTCCTAGAGAACGCCGGCGACAAGCTCAGGCCCGGTATGCCGGTCCAGGTCACGCTCCCCGGCACGGAGCATCGATGAACGCGCCCGCTCTGCTCGCCGAGGGGCTGGTGCGCCGCTTCGGCAAGACCACCGCCCTCGACAACCTCTCCTTTCGGGTGGAAAAGGGCGAGCTCTATGGGCTGGTGGGGCCGGATGGCGCGGGCAAGACCACGACCATCCGCGCCCTGGCCGGGCTCATCGCCCTCGATGCGGGCAAGGCCGAGCTGTACGGACAGGCCCCCACGCGCTCCGATGTGCGCGAACGGCTGGGGCTGCTCCCCCAGCAGTACAGCCTTTATCGCGATCTCTCGGTCGACGAGAACCTCCGCTTCTTCGGGCGCCTCAACGCCCTGCCCCAGGCCGTCTACAAGAAGCGCGTGGAGCGCCTGCTGTCCATCACGCGGCTTTCCCCCTTCCTCGATCGTCGCGCCGATGCCCTTTCGGGCGGGATGTACAAGAAGCTGGCCCTGGCCTGCTCGCTGCTCCACGAACCAGACGTCCTGCTCCTCGACGAGCCGACCAATGGCGTCGATCCGGTGTCGCGGCGCGAGCTCTGGGAGCTGTTGCACGAGTTCGTTCAAGGGGGAATGGCGGTCCTCATCGCCACGCCCGCCATGGACGAAGCGGAGCGCTGCCATCGGACGGGCCTCATCCATCATGGGCGGCTTCTTTTTGAAGGTGAGCCGCAGAAACTCCTGGGGGCGTTCGAACATGAGACGTACGAGGTCCGCGGGGCTGAGCGCCGGCACATCGAAGCGGCCCTTTTGGCTCTTCCCTGTGTGGATGCCATTTCCCCTCTGGGCTCGCGGCTGCGCCTCGGCGCCAGCAAGGGCTCCCGAGAGGAGCTCCTGCGGGTTCTCGCTCCCCTCGGCGCCAGCTTGACGTCCATCACCCCCAGCTTCGAGGATCTGGTCCTGGCACGGCTGCGCGAGGAGGCCGCATGACGGCTGCCATCGTGGTCCAGCATCTGAGCCGGCATTTCGGAAACTTCCGGGCCGTCGACGATGTGAGCTTCGACGTCGAAGAGGGGGAAATCTTCGGCTATCTGGGCGCCAACGGCGCGGGCAAATCGACCACCATCCGGATGTTGATCGGCCTTTTGGCCCCGAGCTCGGGGAGCGCCACGGTGGCGGGTGCCGACGTGGGCCGCGATCCGGAAGCGGTCAAGTCGAGCATCGGCTACATGTCCCAGAAGTTCTCGCTCTATCTGGATCTGCCGGTCCTGGAGAACCTCTATTTCTTCGGGGGTGCCTATGGTCTCTCCGGCAAGGAGCTCAAGAGCCGCGCCGAGCAGGCCCTCGAAACAACGGGGCTCACCGAGCTCGGCCATGCCACCACCGGGGATCTCCCCGGGGGGGTGCGACAGCGTCTGGCCCTGTCCTGCGCGCTCCTCCATCAGCCGCGCATCGTGTTTCTGGACGAGCCCACCGCAGGCGTCGATCCCGCAGCGCGGCGCGCCTTCTGGAAGGTGATCCGCGATCTCTCCGAGGCGGGCACCACCGTTTTCGTTACCACCCATTATCTCGACGAAGCCGAGTACTGCGCTCGAGTGGGGCTGATGGTGGACGGGCGCCTGGTGGCCCTGGACACCCCGGAGCAGCTCAAGAAGGATTACGTACCGGATCGGGTCCTGGTGATAAGGGGACTCGAGCTCGCCAAGGCCCAGAAGGATTTCGCGAGCCAGCCGGGGGTTCGCGGGATCACCCCCTTCGGCGCGGGTCTTCATGTCCGCGTCGAGCCAACTCAATGGTCCGAAGCCCAGGTGCTATCCCATTTCCAGAACCACGGAGCCACGGGGCTGTCCGTTGAGATCTCGGAGCCCTCCCTGGAGGACGTGTTCCTGGAGGTAGTGGGTCGCAATGGGAAGAAGGGACAAGCGGCATGAGCTCCGGCGCCCCGAGCCCCTTGGAAGCCCTGCGGCGCTTCTTGGCCCGCACCGCGGCCATGGCCGAGAAGGAGACGCTCCATGTCCGTCGCGACATCCGGACGCTGTACCTGGTCCTGGGGATGCCCGTGGTCATGCTCTTCCTGTTCGGTTACGGGCTTAGCTTCGACATCAATCACCTGCCAATAGCCGTGGCCGACGCCGATCGCAGCGAGACGTCCCAGAACCTGGTTCAAGCCCTTCTGCGTTCCGACGAGTTCGAGGGCACGAACCTCTACTCCTCACCCGAGCAGCTGGAGCGCGAGTTCCGCGAGGGGCGCGCAGTCGCGGGTCTGGTCATCCCCAAGGGATTCGAGGCCCGTCTGCTGGAAGGCAAGGACGCCACGGTGCAGCTGGTGGTTGACGGCGCGGACGCGGTGGTATCCCAGCAGGTCATGTCCAAAGCCGACCTCATCGTGCGCGATTTCGGCAAGACGCTCCTGCCCGAAGCCTTGAAGTCGATTCGTGCGCCCCTGTCGGTCAAGCTCTGGACCCGCTACAACCCCGCCGCCAAGAGCGCCATGTTCATGGTTCCCGGTCTGGCCGCGTATCTGCTCGCCATCAGTGCGGTCCTGCTCACCGCCCTGACCGTGGCCGGTGAATGGGAGAGGGGTTCCATGGAACAGCTCTTCGCCTCCCCGGTGGGGCGGCTGGAGATCGTCGTCGGCAAGCTCTTACCCTATCTGGCCCTGGGCATGCTGGAATTGCTCCTGGTCCTGGCTTTCGGCGCGGTGGCCTTCGATCTCCCCTTCCGCGGCAGCTTTTTCGCCCTCATGAGCATGGGTTTCTTCTTCCTGGTGGCCATGCTGGGCCAGGGTCTGTTGATCTCGGTCGTCACCAAGAATCAGCTGGTGGCGACCCAGGCCGGCGCCCTGTCTGCCCTTCTGCCCTCCATGCTCCTTTCCGGGATGATGGTCCCCATCGAGAACATGCCCCGGATCCTTCAATGGCTATCCTACATCGTTCCCGCCCGTTACATGGTCCACGGCCTTCGCGGGATCCTGCTCAAGGGTAATGATCTCTCCGTGCTTTTACCGGATTTTCTGGCCCAGATCGCGTTTGCCGTGGTGATCCTGGTGCTTACCACCGTCCGCTTCCAACGGAGGCTCGCATGAGCGAGGGACACGCAGTACGCGCGGGGCGCCAGATACGGCGGCGGCCCTTCCAGCGGAGGCTCGCATGAGCGCGGGGCGCGAGATCCGGCGGCGTCCCTCCGGATGGATCCAGCTGCGGAGTGTATTCCGAAAGGAGGTCCTGCAGACGGTCCGGGATCGCCGCATCCTGTTCATGCTGATCATGGCGCCGCTGATCCAGACCATCGTCTTTGGCTATGCCGTCGACTACGACGTGGATCGCGTGCCAACCGTGGTCGTCGATCTCGATCGGAGCACCGAGAGCCGTCAGCACGTGCGCCGGATCCTGGCCGACGGCACGTTGACCCGCACCGATGACGTGACCAGCGTCTCGGCCGCCGAGCAGCAGCTGGACGACTGGAAAGCCGCGGCGGTGGTGGTCCTGAAGAGGGGCTTCGAAAAGGACTTCATCGCGGGGCGCCCCACCGAGATCCAGGTGGTACTCGACGGCACCGATCCGAATCGCGCCAACGTGGCAGGCGCCGCCGTGGCTCGCTATTTCGGCGAGGTCGGTCAGGACATGGTGTCCGAGAAGATCGCCAAGATGGGGATGAAAAAGCCGGCCCAACCCCGGCTGGTCCCCCGCGTGGCCTACAACCCGAGCCTGCGCAGCGCGCCCTACATGGTGCCGGGCGTCATCGGGATGCTGCTGCTGATCGTGACAACAATCGTCACGGCCATGGGCATGTCGCGGGAGCGGGAGACGGGAACCCTGGAGCAGGTCCTGGTCACCCCCATCCGACCTTTTTATCTCCTGGTCGGCAAGATGGCGCCCTTCCTCTTGATCGGCCTATTCGACGTGGCCTTGGTCGTGGCGGTGGGGCTCAACCTCTTCGACGTCCCCATGCGCGGGAGCTTCGTGGTGCTGTTCGTGGCGACCCTGCTCTATCTGCTCTCCACGCTGGGCGTGGGGCTATTCATCGCCACCGTGTCCAAGACGCAGCAGCAGTCATTCTTGGGCGGCTTTCTCTTCGCCATGCCCGCCATTCTCCTGTCCGGCGTAATGACACCCCTTCGCGCCATGCCGGACTGGCTGCTCGCCATCACGTACCTCAACCCGGTAAGGTATTTCGTCGAGGCAGCTCGCGCCATCCTGCTCAAGGGGGCGGGTTTCTCCGAGCTAACGTTCTGCCTCTCGGCCCTCTTGGTTTTCGGCGTCGGGATCTTCACACTGGCGGCGATGAAGTTCAGGAAACGGCTGGTGTAGCGGGCCCCCTGCGCCAGCAGGTTGGCTCCCTGCGCAAGGGGTCCCGGCATAGCCACGGGGGGCTCCTCCGCGGCGGCGCTGCTCCTTCCCAACGGGTTCCCTACATGGCCACGGGGGTCCATTTCCGTACCCCAATCATTAGTTTGTATACATAACGTTTTGGCGACCTGTAAACCCCCTTTGCCTGGTCTCCGCGGGCCGACTCCCCTCCGATGCCCGCCGAACCTCCGGCCCAGACATCCGCGGAGGGCTCCTTCGCGGCGGCGTCGTCGCTTCCCCAAGGCGTCCGGGCACACCCGCCCGGGGCACCTCCGCGGCGGCGTTACTCCTTCCCCACGGGTTCCCTGCATGGCCACGGGGGGCCATTCCCATACCCCAAGCATTAGTTTGTATACATAACGTTGTGGCGACCGGTGAACCCCATTCCCTCCGCCACTTGGCGGCTTCGCTGCTCGCCGCCCTCGCGACTCAACCTCCTTCCCGCAGCCGCCCTCGCGACCCGATCCCCGTGCCGCCGCCACCGTGGCCAAGCTGCGCCACCCCGGCACCACAGGCGTGCCGGGGTGGTCACTTCGACACACTACACGGTCGCGTCGTCACGCCGTCTGAGCAGGAAGAACTCGTAGCCCACCGAGCCTTCGTTGCCTCGGAAGGCGGCGAACTCCTTGCGTTCGGCCTCCGCGGCGGCTTGGGCGTCGGGGTCGTCGCCCACGACGGCGAGCACTTCGTTCATGCGGGCTTCGACCGGGTCGATGTACGCATCCCACCCCTCGCGAGGCAGGGTGAAGTGATCGAGCACCGTGAAGCCCGCGGCTTCGGCCATGGCCAAATTGTCCGATATCGTGGTCATCGCTGGACACTGCTTCCAGCACTCGACCACGATGTCCGGCGCCTGGTCCGCCGGCTTCAGCCAGACAGCGTCGCTTACCACGACGACACCTGACGGTTCGAGCAGCGCTCGGATCATTTCCAGCCCCCGCTGGAAACCCACGATGTAGATGGCTCCCTCGCACCACACCAGGTCGAACTTCCTGGTACCGAGGTCAAGCGCCTTCATGTCGCCGGGCTCCGCCGTGATTCGATGCGAGAGCTGGGCCTTTTCGGCTTGCTGACGCAGCTCCTCGAGGAACCGCGGGTGGAGATCGACAGCCAGGATGGGCCCTTCGGTGAGCCCGGCCAAGACCATGGTCTGGCCCCCGGAGCCGCAGGCTAGATCGAGGATTTTGGGGGCAGGCGGCAGGAAGGGGCGAACGCCTCGAAATGCCTTGGCGGTAGCCTCGGGAGTCCCCGGGCCCTGACGCGGAACGTTGCGGTGGAACTGAAGGAAGAACTCGAAGGAACGGTCACTCATGACAAACCTCTTTTGCAAGCTGGGCACTTAGCCCAGACGGCAAGCTGGGCGCGTGGCCCAGACAGCAACCTGGGCACTTGACCCAGATCGCTTACGTGGATGCACCGACTCGACGACCTACTCCGCCGGTTTCCCGGAGGAGCAGGCCTTCAGGCGGCGTCCGTGCAATGGAGGTTCATCATCCGTGGTTCAGCGTAGCTGACGTCACTGCGCCGCGCAAGGCAATGGGAACGGTTTTTACGACCCTCGGCACGACGAGGGCTCGCTGCGCTAGGGGCAGTCATGCGCCTCGCGAAGCTTCACGGCGGTATCGCGATTGAGCTCGCCGGTGACCTCGAGTCCCTCGGTGTCGAGCTGGAAGTAGCAGATGGCGTCACGCAGCTCGTCCGTCATCTGTTCGGTGGGCTCCCCGGGGTAGTAGTCGAGGTTCGCCAATCGCGTCGAGGCACCCTGCGGAGTCCGGGGGGACGCCGTATCACCCACGGTGATGTCCCAACGGACCTTGTCCTCGGCAACGTCGTCGTCTGGCCATACCTCGACGTAGGCGTTACCGTTGCCAGGCAACTCCCCCACGATGGCGAACCCGTCCTCGTCGGTCGTGCCATGGATCTGCTCCTGCCCTTCCAGACAGAACACGAAGGGCCGCAGGGAATACGGCTCTAGATCATAGTTGCAGAGCCTGAGCCGGAAACCTCGTGAGGCCCCGGCCTCTAGCGGGTGCAGGGCGAGAGCGCGGGCTCGCCATTCCAGGTAGAGCTGGTCTCCCTTCTTGGCCTTGACCGCTTGGCTCGGGGACGCGCCTTCGGCGACCCCGGGTACGGGTGGCTGAATGCCAAAGGGCTTGCCGAAGAAGAAGACCTCGACGCGCCGATCTTCCTGCTGCTTCTGTCCGTCTTCGGCGGCCGTGTCGAGGGCGCCGTCGGCAGTGGCCAAGGGGAACGTCTCCCCGCAGCCATAGGTGACCACCCGCACGCTCGCGTCCAGCGTGGTGCTGTCGTGGTCCATGTAGTCAATCACCAGTTGCTTGCGAACCGTGGAGTCCATCTCCCCGTTGGGCTCCAACTCCTGCCAGCCTTCGGGCTTCTCACCGCGCGCTTCGGCGTCATTGTGCCACTGTTGGTAGGCGAGCATCGGCCCCTTTTCCTCGATGTCGTCGATCGGGACCAGGGACTCGATCATCAGGAGTTCTTCAGCGGCTCCCCAGCGCTTCTTCTGGGTCTTGTCGGTACCGAACCAGGCAAGCCAAGCATCCACGTCATCCAACAGATAGGCCCGAAGCGCGTCGGCGCGCTCGCAGGAAAGCGTCAGGTTGTAGTCTGGATCGGCGCTGGTGTCGGTGTGTCCAACGATGAGTAGCTCGGTCTTGGGGGGTTCTTCCGGATCATCGGCCGAGGCTCGGTTCTTGACCTCGTTGGCGTCGTAGATATCCACCAGGCGCCGCAGGCTCGGGACTGCGGTCGGCAGAAGGAAGCATTTGTTCGACTCGAAGACTGCTCCGTAAAGGCGCCCCAACTCCACCGGCGGTCGAACGCAAACGGTCAGGCGCTGATCGGTGGTCGCCTCCAGCCCATCTTCGAGCTCCTTGGGGTGCCGATTCAAGGCACCGCAGTCCTTGGGCAGGTTGGGCTTTCCCCGGATGTTCCCCCATTTTTCGGTCAGGACCGGGTTCAAGGCCTCGGGCTCGACCAGTGTGACGTTGGCCACGGAGGCGCTCGAGGACAGGACCCGCGCCAGGTGGCCGCCACCCCCGGTGGTGCGTTCGAACTCGAGCCCATCGAAGGCAAACAGAAGGGCCACGTCGTCGATGGGCTCGCCCACCTCGTCGATGAAGCGCACTTCGTAGGCTCGCGCTGGCGGCGGGGAATCTCGCCAGATGGGAACGTCGAGGATGTCATTCTGGTCGCGTGAAGCCTCGGGACCATCCGCGATGGACAGCTCTGCGAAGAGCTGCAGGTAGCTGTACTGACTCGCCTCCGCAGGCAGCAGAAGCTGCGGAGTCGCATCGCCCAGCGCTTCGAGTCCTTCGAAGAAGCCCGCCTCGAGTTCCAGATCGAGCGCCCGGGGTCGTTGCTCCTCGGCAGGAGCCTGGGTGTCCCCCGAATCTTGTTCGGGTTGGACCAGCTTGGTGAGTGAATCGGGATCGCAGCGGAAGATGACGCGATGGCTCGGACCCTGGAATCGAATCTGGCCGGTGAGCTCCCCGAGATCCGCTTCCAGGGTTTCCGATTCCGTCCGAATCGACTTGGTGAATCGGCCGGCAAACGAGATCTTGGCTGGCTGCGCGACGTCCTTTTGACCGAGGGAAGGGCCCGACCCAAGCGGCCAAAAGCTCAGACGTAAGCCCGTGATGGTAATCGGGGGGCCACCGAGGCCGGTGGCCTTGACCGGGGGCAGGGGCGCAAGGCAGAGACGGATGGAGCTCGGCATGGACCAGGTCTTCGGCGGGGATGCTACCGAATCTCTCTCTCGACGGGTGCAAATAACCTCGGCCGGCCCCAGCGCTAGCTCCAGCGACCGGCAACGGCCGCTGCCCGCTCCGTCCCCGGGAGCGCCATCTCACTCGCCCGCGCTACCCGCATCCCCACCGTTGTCAGTGCCGCCCCACAGACCATAGGCGCCGCCGACCGGTGTGACGCCACCGGAACCCGTGTCTTCACCGGCTTCCCCGCCGTCGACTTCGCCCGCCGAACCGCCTTGTTCCACGCCTCCCTCGGGCAATCCGCCCCATGCACCGTACGGCGCGCCTCCAAGCGCGAGGATCCCCCCCACACCAGACGTGCCACCCTGCTGCTGAATGTCGTCACCGCCGCCGCCGGACCAACCGCCAGACGGTGGCGCACCACCCACGGCCCATTCACCGCCACTCCCTGGCCAGCCGCCAGACGGAGGCGCACCACCCGCGGCCCATTCACCGCCACTCCCTGGCCAGCCGCCAGACGGAGGGCGACCGCCGACACCATAAGCACTACCTCCGAACCCCAGGAGCCCACCCGCACCGGGAAAACCACCCGCACCCATTCCACCCGCGCCCGGCGGAGCGCCGCCCGGCGCCGCCCATTCGCCGCCCGTTCCGAATCCGCCCGTTCCGGGTCTTCCGCCGATACCTGGGCCGCCACCCGTGCCGTAAACGGTGTGGCCGCCCATCCCGACGATACCGGCAACTCCCTGGTCGCCCCCTCGAGCCGTATCGCCGCCCGTACCGCTATCGTGGCCCGCGGACGATTCGTCAAGCCCCGCCTGCCCCCCTCGATTCGCGCCGTCGGAGTCCTCTCCGCCGCAACCACCGAGACACATGGAAACGCCAACCGCGATTGGCACCGACGATCTGGCACGCAGCCAGTCGCGCCAGCGAAGGGGCCGAGCGCGCCCAATCTGACCAGAAACGTAGTAGAGGTAGTCCTTTATCTGCTTGGCGCGGTCTTGGCTGTCCATGTTGGCTCTCCTATTTGGGAAAGCTGCCGGTCGTTTCGCGTCGCCAGCTCCCACTCCGACAAGCTGCCGGTCGTTTCGCGTCGCCAGCTCCCACTCCGACAAGCTGCCGGTCGTTTCGCGTCGCGAGCTAACCGACTTGTCGGCATGTTACGTCAAGCACCCAGGGTTCAGCCTCCGGTCGTTCCGCCCCACAGACCGTAGGCACCTCCCGTAACGGTGTAGCCACCCGTTCCCGTGGTTCCACCGTCCTCGGCACCAGCTTCGCCCGCTTCGCCCGCTTGCTCGGCGCCGCCTGGCTCGTCGTTGCCGCCGTTCTCTACGCCGCCCCAAACACCATAGGCAACCCCGACCCCGGAATAGGCACCCTGCCCCCCGGTTCCACCAGCTGCCACCCCGCCTTCACCCGCACTCCCCGCCTCTCCCGCTTCCCCCCCCACGGAGGGATAACCGCCCCACACGCCATAGGCACCGCCAACCGCGGGATACCCACCCTGCCCCGTGGTTCCACCATCTTCATCTCCGGCTTCGCCGGCGCTGCCCGCTTGCCCGGTTTGCCCTGCCACACCCCCCGAACCCGCGCCGGACTCGCCCGAAACGCCCCCGGTTTGCGGCGGCTGTCCACCGGATGCTGGATATCCGCCGTAGGCTGGATATCCGCCCATGGCTCCATAGGCACCACCCTGGATTGGAACGAGGTAGCCGCCATATCCCGCTCCGCCCTGCACCGGCGGGTTTCCACCGACCTGCAGACCACCTTGACCAAACGGTCTTCCCCCGACTCCAACACCGCCCTGATTCTGAGGCAGTCCGCCGTTGCCGCCGCCACCCACCGTGTCCGATTGGTTGCCCGCAACCGAAGTCTCTTGACCGGCAACGCCCGTGTTGCCCGCGCTCGAGCCATTGTCATCACCACCATCCCCGCCGCAAGCACCGAGAACGATCGACACCCCCACCGCTAGGGGCGCCTGTGACGTCGCACGGAGCCACTGCCGAAAGCGCAAAGGCCGACCCCGATCGCTTTGCTTGGCGACGTAATCCAAGAAATCCTTGATCTGCCTGGCGTGGGTGCGGTGGTCCATGTGCAGTCCTCCGGTTGGGCATGGGAATGCGAAATGCGTGCCAGGTGGACCAAGCCCCAGGACGGCATCTTTTGTGCTGAACGGATGGTTGCCAGCCTCCCCGCTGTGCCAACACCGCCCGGGTGGCACAGCCCCCTGTCTGTGCCAGGGCCGAGGCGACGGCGGACTTGCGGAAGGGTTCGCGCCGCTGAAGACTGGTCTGGCTGACGTTGGTCCTTGGTTGGTCCTGCCACCGTCGGACAAGACCGGTTGCGGTTTGTTTTGTTTTTGGTCTGTGGCCCGCGGAGACATCGATGCTCGAACTCTTGAAGAAGATCGGATACGCACCGCGCTACTCGGTCTGGGAGATCACCCTGCGCTGCAACCTCGACTGCCGTCACTGTGGCTCCCGAGCAGGCAAGAGCCGAAAGGATGAACTGACCACCGAGGAAGCGCTGGTGGTGTGTCGTGATCTGGCCAAGCTGAAATGCGAGCACATGACGCTCAGCGGTGGAGAACCGCTGCTGCGCAAGGACTGGCCCCAGATCGCTTCCGCCCTGATCCAGGGTGGCGTCAGGACTTCAATCATCAGCAATGGTTCGTTCTTCGACGACTCCATCGCCAAGACCATCAAGAGCGTCGGCATCAGTACGCTCGGGATCAGCGTGGATGGGTTTCGAGACGCCCACGACTACCAGCGCAACAAGCAAGGGCACTTCGACACGGTGCTCAGGCACATCGACGCGGCCGTCTCAGCCGGTCTCTGCGTGACGGCCGTCACCACGCTCAACCGGCTCAATCTGCCCGACATGGAGGCCCTGCGGGACTTTCTGGGGGAGCATGGGGTGGCCTTCCATCAGTTCCAATTCGCCACCCCGACCGGGAACATGGCCGACAATCGGGATCTGATGATCGAGCCGAAGGACGTCCTTTCCGCAGTCCCCCGGATCGCCACGATGTGCCGTGACACCAAGACGCCCAAGGTCCAGACCACCCACACCATCGGCTACTTCGGGGAACCCGAGGAGTACCTGCGCG
Organism: uncultured Polyangiaceae bacterium; assembly: GCA_964648165.1. Lineage (GTDB taxonomy): Bacteria > Myxococcota_A > Polyangia > Polyangiales > Polyangiaceae > FEN-1139. The sequence continues at coordinate 12,402 of CAZYKT010000108.1, forward strand.
ATCCCAACGTGGTGGTTCCGTTCTGGACCGGTTGTCTGGCGGGGATCTCGGTCGTGGGGATCGAGAGCAACGGCAACATCAAGGGGTGTCTATCCCTGCCTTCGGAGTTGAACGGGGAACCAGCGTTCGTGGAAGGGAACGTCCGCACCACGTCGCTTCAAGAGATCTGGAACCGGCCCGGGGCTTTCGCCTACAGTCGCGACTTCAAGGTAGAGCAACTGGGCGGCTTCTGCCGAACCTGCGACTACGCGGAAATCTGCCGCGGCGGGTGCACTTGGACCTGCTACGCGGAGAAGGGATTCGTCCGCGACAATCCCTATTGCTACCACCGGCAACAGCAACTATCCGGCGCGGCCCCGTCCCCGGTCCGCCTGCCCATCGTCGACGACTGACGGCGGTTGACGGCGCGACGCCGCGATTTCGGCGCGGCGCGGCGCGGCCCGGCGCGGCGCGGCGCGGCGCGGGACCTCGCGACGCGCCGCACAGCTTGACGGCGCGGGACCTCGCGGCGCAGCTTGACGGCGGTTGACGGCGCGGGACCTCGCGGCGCACAGCTTGACGGCGCGACGTCGCGATTTCGGCGCGGCGGTTGACGGCGCGGGACCTCGCGGGACCTCGCGGGACCTCGCGACGCGCCGCACAGCTTGACGGCGCGACGTCGCGATTTCGGCGCGGCCCGGCGCGGCGCGGCGGTTGACGGCGCGGGACCTCGCGGGACCTCGCGGCGTCGCGATGCCGTCGCGGCTCGGCGGGTTGCGGCGAGCGCCCGCCCTG
>CAZYKT010000109.1:0-13007 GCA_964648165.1 uncultured Polyangiaceae bacterium
GCGATGCCATCGTGCAGCCCGGCGAGGAATGCGACGACGGCAACTTGAACAACACCGATGACTGCACCAACACATGCCTTGATCCTGTTTGCGGTGACGGCATCGTTCAGTCGGACGAGGAATGCGACGACGGGAACTCCAATGACGGCGACACTTGCCCCAGCGACTGCAGCACGGGGGGCAGTTGCGGAGATGGCATCGTGCAGGAGGGCGAGGAGTGCGACGATAGCAACTCAAACAACCTGGATGATTGCACCAATGCCTGCACTCTCCCCGTTTGCGGCGACGGCATCGTGCAGAAGGACGAAGCCTGCGACGACGGCAACCAAATCGACGCCGACGGTTGTACCAACCATTGCGTCTCTGCCACGTGCGGTGACGCCTTCGTCCAGGACAGTGAGGAATGCGACGACGGCAACCTAGTCAATGCGGATCACTGCACCAACGCCTGCACTCTCCCCATTTGCGGCGACGGCATCGTCAATGGTGCCGATGAATGCGACGACGGGAACTCGAACGACACGGATGATTGCACCAACGTCTGCACGTTACCCGCGTGCGGTGACGCCTTCGTTCAAGAGGGTGAGGATTGCGACGACGGCAACTCGGTTGACACCGATGCCTGCCCCAACGACTGCTCGGTTTGAGCGTTTGAGCCATTGATGGCTCGCTGTGCCTGCGTGAGCGTGAAGGGAGCGTGGTGCCGTCGCGCCGGGACGCTCGCGCATTGACGTCGTTGCGCCGCACCAACCCAGAAAGGCAGCGTCAGATGAGGCCTCGCCAACCACACTGGCGCACACCCACTCCCTCGCCGCGACACGGGTCAAGAAACGGTTGGTGCTCCTCTGCACACTGACCGTCCCTTGGACCATGAGGGAATCGTTATGGATTTTGCAAAGGGTCTGGTGCCCACCTCCGCTGGCCTGCAAGAATTTGATTCACATTCAGTTACGTCCGCGCCTGCGCGAAGGCGAGAACCGGATTGGGAGCTTGTTCACGGGAGGTGAGGGTCACATGAACGCGATGCACCTGACGAGTCGAGGGGCCGTGTCTTGCGGGATCTGCGCGCTGTGGCTGCTGGGAGCGGTCGCCATGGCGGCCGCCTGCAGCAGCGAAGGGAAGGAACCGGAGCCGACTGCTTCGGTCCAGCAGGGGGTTCACGAGTGCGCCTGCGTCCCGTTGGACTTCGACTGCGGCGCGGACAGCTGCTCGTCCGAAGCGTCCGTCTGTGACATCGCCTGCGCAGCCACCCTGAAGCCCTGCATGGTCGAACAGCGGGACACCACACCCTGTGAGAGCCGCGAGACAGAATCCAAAGGGGCCTGCGTCGCTGGGATCTGTTGCTTCGGCTGTCTGGGACCGGGAATGACCAGCAACAGTTACACCTGTATGGCAGGGACGGCCAAGACCGCGTGTGGCCAGGGGGGGGAGCTGTGTGACGATTGTAATGACACCAATCCCTGCACGATCGAAGAGGCCTGCATCCGGCAGACCTGCGATTACGGGTTGGCCGAGCCTGGGACACCCTGCGACGGTGGCCAGTGTACGGGCTATGCCAGGACCTGCTGCACGGGGTGCCGCACCGGGCGGAGCTGTGATTTCGACGGCAATACCGCCACCTCCTGCGGAACGGGCGGGAACGAGTGCACGAACTGCGTCAACGACGATGTCTGCGACGGTGCCGAGTGGTGTGGAGATGACTTCATGTGTCAGGATGGGGAGCCGCTGGACTGCGACGACGGCAACGTGTGTACACTGGACCACGAGTGCGACGCGGCCAGCGGATGTGTCCATGAGCCGCTCGACGAGGGTTCTTGCAGCGATGGGGATCCTTGCACCCTGAATGACAGCTGCGTGGAGGGGGTCTGCGCCGGAACCCCACGGGACTGCAACGACGGCCAGCCCTGCACGACCGACTCCTGCAATCCCGAGGACGGGAATTGCATCAACCAGCCCCTCGCGGACGAGACCACCTGCGACGACGGCAACTCCTGCACCGACGATGACAGCTGCGTGTCCGGTGTGTGTCAGGGGACGGGAACGCAGTGCGACGATGAGAACCCCTGCACTGCCGATACCTGCTCAGATGGTGACTGCAGCTACGATGCGGCCGCCATGGACGGGGAGAGCTGCCAGAATTCGTCGGAGCTGTGCCGGGTCGGACAGAGCTGTCAGGACGGGGAATGCCAGGGGGGCGAGGCCAAGGATTGCGACGACCAGAGCCCCTGCACAATCGACAGCTGCGATGAACAGACCGGTGAATGCCTACACACGCCGGTGGCGGGCACCGTCGAGTGCTCGGATGGCAACGCCTGTACGATGAATGATACGTGTTCCGACACCGGCGAATGCGTGGGCGAGGCCGTTGAATGCACCCAGCAGGACGCCTGCCATGTGGCGGGCAGCTGCGACGCGGAGAGCGGGACCTGCGACAACCCCGTGGCAGAAGATGGGACCGACTGCCCTGGCGGCGACTGCGCGGACGGGGAATGCGTCCTTCGCGAAGAGGGGGGCAGCGGGAGCGGTGGGGAAGCCGGGGCCGGCAGTCCTGCTGGCGCGGCGGGACAGGCCACCGGTGAAGGCGGAAGCGGAACCGCGGGCGCCCCGGAGATCGCGGGTCAAGCAGGAACGGGTGTGGCGGGCGAGGCCCAGGCCGGAAGTGAAAACGGCGGACAGGCCCAGGCCGGGAGTGAAAACGGCGGAGAGGCGGAGCTGGGAGGTGGCTCGTCCGAGGCCGGCACATCGGCAGGTGGCACGGCGGGAGAGGCTGGCACCGCAGGAACAGAGCCCTCCGACGCTGGCGAGGCCGGGGAACGAGAAGCCGCGGCTGGAGCTGCCGGAGACGGTGACGACGAACAGGCCGGTGAGGCTGGCGAGGCCGGCGAGGCAACCGATGGGGCGGATTCCGCCGACGAGGAAGACGAGGGATGCGGCTGCCGATTGGCACCGCGTGATCAACCCAACGGGCTTGGCCTGGTGTTGATGGCAGCGCTTGGTTGGCTGGGCCTGCGCCGCGGTCGGCGCGCTGCTTGACCCATCTGCGGTCGGAACGTGGCGCCCTTCAGGCTCGCCCTGAGCCCCAGGGCGCCACCAACCGACGGTGGTAGCCGTGAGTACGGTTTTCGACGCGGATGGTCAGCGTACCATCCGAGCCGTAGGCGTAAGTCTCTTCGATCTGCTCACTGGCCAGCTCCTCGCGGCGCTGCACCTCGAGGCTCTGGAGATCCTCCACGTCGGCTAGCCCCGGGTCGTAGGGGAAATGGAGATCACGCCAGGGGGTCAAGTCGCCGGCGGGCTGCCCCCCAGCGTCCAGATCCGAACACTCAATGAAGCGCAGATGCCCGATTGAATGGGCGGGCGAGTAGGAGCGTCTCACCACGATCGCTTCCTGATCCTGGGCCAGCGTGTCTTTTAGCAGGATCGGATCGAAGATCTTGGTTCTGCCCCCCTCGGCCTCGCGCCAGACGCCGAAATGGCGGGTCGAGGCCTCACGGACGAAGATCCGAGCCTCGGGATCGCAAGCCACGGCCAACCCGATGGCTGTCGCGGCGTGGGGCTGGGGAGCCAGCTGGATCTTCCGACCGTAGATCCGGCGCAGGGATCTCATCACTGGTGGGAACGAAGTCCCTCCCCCGACCAAATACACGGCCCCGAGCTCACGCGGATTGTCGATGTCGATGCCAATGGAGGGCAACTCGGTGAAAATGCGCTCCACCAGATCGACGGTTCGCTGGATCATCGGCTGGCAGGCTTCGTAGAGCCGGGAGAGATCCAGTACCACCGATTCCATGTCAGCAATCACACGCCCCAGATCGACGAACAACCGACGACTGGAGGGGGCGATCGCCTCCTTGGCCTCGCGGCACAGCTCCAGAAGGGAGGAACGCTGGGACGGATCGAGCGAGCAGGCCGTGCAGCCCGCTTTCTCCAGAGCGTGCTCCAGGATCAGCGTGTCGAAGTCGTCACCGCCTAGGGTCGCGATCCCCTCGGTGCGTAACAGCTCGAATCGACGCTCGGACAGGGAAATGGCGGAGGTGTCGAACGTCCCGCCTCCCAGATCGTAGACGATGACATAGCGCTTGGGGGTGCGCTTGCCAACGCCGCCCAGGTGCCGGTGAGCGAACTCGATTGCGGCGGCCGTCGGTTCGTTGATCATCCCCACCACTTCGAAGCCAGCTCGACCAAAGGCCTCCAGGGTCAGGTATCGCTGCCCGGTGTTGGCATGCGCCGGGACGGCCACCATGGCTTTCAACGGTTCACCGGGGGCGATGGACAGGTTGCTGCGCTCAACCAACATGGTGCGCAAGTGGCTGAGGTACTTGGTCACCAGCGAAAGCGCTGGTTCCTGTGCATCCCATCCCGGCACGGGCTCGTCGGGAGCCAGGTGAGCCACCACGCGCTTGATGGAGCGCAGCGTACGCTCCGCACCCGAGGCCTCGGCAGCAGGCCAGCCGTACTCCACCTGGACCCCGGTGTGCGTCGCCAAGCCAGGCAAGTAGTCGACCAACCCCCTGGGCCCCTCGAAGAGGGCAACCGGGTAGCGTCCCCCCTCAACCGCTGCCACCACGGTTCGGGTCGTACCAAAATCGATTCCCAATCGCATGCTGCACGCCTACTCGGTGGTGTCCGAAGGGCCCCCTGGACCGCCTCGAAGCCTTGTTGGCCCGATGGGCCCAAAACGCGGAAGGCCCGAAGGACCCGTCGCCCCAAGGTTAGAGGGGATCGTACCGATGTCCAAGACCGACCCGGCCGGATCCACTCCAAATTGGCCGCTCTGTACAATGAGGGTCGAATGATTCGGCCGGCAGGGCAGTACCTCGCCCGGTGGTTGGCACCTCGGCATTCGGCGCGCAGGAAAGGCCCGGGCTCGGGGAACCCTTGGCACCGGGACGTCAGCCGCACCGAAAGAGCCCATGCCGCTCGGGACTTGGCAAGAGCCCCCAACTATCGGTATGGGTCAGCCATGACCAAGCAAACTCGTGGGGTTCGTCGGTCGGTGAGGCTGATCGGAACGCTGGCAGTCGGCGCGTCGTTGTTGTCCTCGTGCCAGCTCTTCAACAAGAAGGACGAAGAGAAGCCGCTCCCCGAACCCCTCGCCACGACCACGACGGTGGTAACCGCCGAAGTGGCCGTTCCCGCTCTGCCTGCGATTCCCAGCGTGGCTGTGCCCGCAACGGCGGCTCCTGCCGAACCCGTGGCCCCGGCTGCCGTGGCCACTTCCGTGAAGAGGCAGCCGGCAACCACCGCCTCCGTGGCCGCCAGCGCGGCCCCTGCCCATTCGGCACCTGCCGCTTCCGCCGCACCTGCCGCTTCCGCCGCACCCGCCGCTTCCGCCGCACCCGCCGCTTCCGCCGCACCCGCATCGAGCGGAGGTGTTCTGGGTCCGGCCTGCGCCAGCAACTGCCGAACCGTGTTTCAGACCTGCACCAGTGGCACCGGAGCACCCACTCTGCAAAAGCTCCAGGAATGCCAGCGGGCCATGCAGACGTGTCTTGCGGCGTGTCGCTGAGCAGTGGCTCTGTGACCGAGGCTCGCCGAGCGGCGAGCCCACGACGTTGACCTAGATATTGCACATCAGGGGAGGCTGCCCGGTAGCCTCCACCACGTCTCGCCATAGGGGGCCCTCTGGATCGACGCGATTGCGCTGGCCAACCGCAACTTCCATCGGCACGTGCACGTAGCGGTTGTTGACCAGCCCGACCAGACACTCAGTGCGCCCGGACATGGCCGCATGCACGGCGTTGGCCCCCAAACGGGCGCAGTACACCGAATCACTGGGAACGGCAGGGACGCTTCGAATCAGGTAACTCGGGTCGATGTACTTGAGGCTGATGGCCCGAGACTTGGCGGCGAAATGGCGGGTCACCTCGTTCTTGAGGAACAAGCCGATGTCACCCAGGCGTTGGTTACCCGAGGCGTCAGTCTCGCTCGCGACCGACAGCAGGCTCTGTCCGGCACCCTCTGCCACCAGAATCACGGCGTGCCCGCGCGTGTCCAGGCGTCGCTCCAGCTGGGCCAAGAATCCCTTGTCTCCGCCGAGCTCGAAGGGAACTTCCGGGATCAGCACGAAATTGACGTCGTTTTGAGCCAAGGCCGTGGTGGCAGCGATGAATCCGGACTCGCGCCCCATCACCTTGACCAGACCGATCCCGTCCAGGGCTCCTCGAGCCTCGATGTGGGCCGACGCCACGGCCCTGACCGCCTCGGCGACTGCCGTTTCGAAGCCAAACGAACGTTCCACGAAACACAGGTCGTTGTCGATGGTCTTGGGAATTCCGACGACCGACACGGTCGCGCCGAGCCCCGCCAACTCCCGACACAGAACCCGCGCCCCCTTCTGGGTTCCATCTCCCCCGACCGTGAACAACACGTTGATGCCACGGGCCACCATGACCTGTGCCATGGCAGAGAACCGGTCACCGTCGCCGCGCGACGAACCCAGGATCGTCCCCCCCTCGTGGTAGATGTCGCGAACGACCGAGGGCTCGAGTCGGAGCGGTTCGTGGCGGTCCATCTCGACGAGCCCTCGGTACCCGTAGCGGATACCGAGGATGTCCCGGACGCCGTACCGATACCAAAGCGTCATCACCACGGAACGAATCACGTCGTTCAGACCTGGACACAACCCACCGGCAGTCAGAACTGCCGCGCGGACCGTCGCGGGATCCCAGTAGATGAGCTCCCGGGGCCCAGCCTTCTCCAACGTGGCCCGACCATTCACATCGGCCACCGCACTGTCGACCTCGGTCTCCACGTCATAGATGACGCGTTGCTCGTCGGTAACGTAGTTGGCCTGGAAGTCGTCCAGTCGCTTGGACAACTGCAACGGAGACGGCCGCGCGGCATCCCCTACGCGGCGTATGCTGAAGTTCAGCTCAGGTCGTGCCACGGTTCGACTCTCCTTCATGCCCGAGACGCCAGGGCACCACGGCTCTCATCCTTGGGTGGGGAGGAGCGGCACGCCCGCGGAGGCGAGGATGGGACTCGAACCCACGTATAACGGTTTTGCAAACCGCTGCCTAACCACTTGGCTACCTCGCCGGAGCCGATCAGCGGAGCGCAAGCTGCCATTTGGCTTGGAGCTTGGCAAGCAACCAGACCGACGCCCTATGCCTCATCGCGGTTTGGGCGCGTCCCCCAGATATCCCAGGATTGCCTCGTCCAGAGATTGGTTGCTGGTGCCATCATCGAACAGAGAAGGCCTGGATATGCGCTGGGGCTCCGCGGCCGGTACTGAGCGGCTGGGATCGGGACGGGGCGGCCGCTCGGACGAGGCGCGCCCCGGCGCGGTCCGTTTTCGCGGTGGGCCTTCGGACTTGGCGCGACCCGTAGCCGCTGAAGACCGAGAGGACGGCGGCGGGCGCCCTGACCGGGGTCGATTGCTCCCACGACCCGACGCTCCCGAGGACGGAACGACAACCGTCTCCGAAGCCCGGGGCGGTTTGCTCGACGTGCGGGGCCGTGGCGACGCGTTGCTGATGGTGCCCCTGGGCCCGGAACTCGTCGACTTCACCAAAGGCTCTACCGAGGTTCGAGCGAGGCCCGGCGTCAGCCGCGGCGGACCGGCCGCGGACGAACCAAACAGCCTGGCTATGACGGGATCCAGCTTGCCGGCTCGAAGCTCAGCCAGCATGGCGAGATGCTGATCCTTCATCAAGCGTCGAACGACGGTTTCCAGATTGGGGCGTCCGACAGCCTCGGCGTACGTACAGCGCGCTGACTGCACGATCTGACCGCAGTCCGAGAAGAGATGGGTCACGATGCGAGCGTGGCGAACACCCGAGTCCTCGGTCTGAATGTGGAACACTCGCCCTTGGTAGCGAACGTTGTTGTTGTGTCCCGCGAAGGGAGGAGGCGAGCTACCCAATGATTTCTGCTCCAAGCAATGGGCGACCCCTTCATCCTACCTCAAGATGCAGCAGACCGAACGGCTCACAGACCCACTTCACCGTGCAGCCCGTCGACCGGCCCACGGGCGCGCCCCTCCTCAAGCGCGAGCAGACTCGTCCAGGCGACGCATCCCTTCCAGCAGCAGCGCCTCTGGGCTGCCCTGGATAACCTGTTGAGGAGCCTCGAAACCTGGCTCCAGCGAGAACTCACCGTCCGTCAGGTTGAGCATGGCGAAGAATGCCTCCTCGCCGCGCAGCGACGCCCACAGGGCGTTGTAGATGGAGCCCTGGACGAAGTGGATTTCCCCAGCGTCCGCCCCCTTGCGGATGTGCAGACGCCCCGTCTTCCTGCCGTGCCACAGGATCTGAACGATCTCGGGCAGACCCATCTCCTGCAGGGATCCGGAGACGCCGCGCGTGCGGGGTCCGCTGGCAACTCGATCCAGGATCTGACGCGCCTTGGTCACGAACAACTCGCTGTTAACCGGCTTGGTCAGATAGTCCAGGACCCCCAGCTGGAAGGCTCGTTGGGCATCGCCTCGCCCAGTGCGGGCGGTGACCACGATCCAGGGAAGGTTCTTGCCCCAGGGTTGCTTGCGAGCTTCCTCCAGCAACGCGAAACCGTCCGCCTTGTCCAGGTCCAGCTCGCTGACGATCAACTCGAAATCGCCAGTCGCCATGCTCTTGACCGCCTGCTCGGCGGTGCGAACCGGTCGGACCTCGAAGCCCTGCTCCACCAATCTGAGCTCCAGGATGGTCGATTCCTCCGGGTCCGGATCGACCAGCAGGACTCGGTAGCGGTTGGCCAACAGGCGAGCCTTGAGGTCCTCTCCCGTGACACTGATTCGGAATAGATCGACCAGATTGGGATCGAACACGCTGCCCACGAATCGCTTGAGGATCTCACAGGCCTTGGCAGGTCCGAGGGTTTGGCGGAAGGGATTGCGCGGGTTCTGGGTGATATCCGCGTAGGTGTCAGCGATGGCCAGAATGCGAGCCCCCAGTGGGATGTCCTTGCCCTTGATCCCCTGGGGGAGGCCCCCACCCTCGAATCGCTCGTACATGGCCGCCAGGATCTGGTCCACGTCCCGAGGCAAATGAACCGATTCGACGAGCCGCATCGGTGAATGGACCTGCTTCTGGGCGGCGGCGCGATGCCCCTCGTATTCGGCCACGTTGAGTGGAGTCAGATGGTAGGTACCCATCTTGCCCAAGTCGTGAAGATAGGCCGCGATGACGGCTGCCTTCCTCTGGAAATCGGACAGGCCAATCCGTTCGCTGATCTTGCTCACCAATCGCGCCACCTGGGCGGAGTGACCGCGAAGATCGGGACGACCGTTCTCGATCAACGTGACCAGGACGTTGAGCGTCTCCAGATAGCTGTCCAGGTTGACGCCGTTGGGGGCCAGAAACTCCTGCGCCCCTCGGACACCGGCCAGATCCTGATCGGACAGCACCCTTTCCCGACTCACCGCCTCGGTCGCCAGCGACTGCACCATGGTCTCCTCGGAGACCAGGTTGCGTTCGTAGACGTTGAGCATGGTCGTGAACTGTTCGTGAGCGGTCCGATCCAGGGTGGCAAACGCGTGGATGTCACCACCGTAGGCCTTGGCAATGGCGGCCTTGACCGCGCGCGGCCTGCCCACGAAGGTGCGAACCTGTCGCGCCCCCGAGACCAACTGAACCTCCTGGACCAACCCCACGTCGGCAGGGTCGGGCGTGACGATGCTCAGCGTGTTGGTCTCCGCGTCGAACAGGACCGGAAACACCGTCTTCTGCTCGGCGAAGCGGTGCGGGATCTTGTCCAGGGTAGCCCGCTCGATGTCCGCCTTGGCCAGCTTCTCGGTAGAAACGAACCGAGTCTTGTGTTCACCCGCTATGAACTTCAAAAGGGCGGCTTCTTCGATGGCATTCATCTCCAGCAACGCCTCTTCCACGCGTTCACCCAGGCTCTGAACCACGTTCAAGGCCGCCTCGCGCTGCTCGACGGTAATGGTCCCAGCAGAAACCAGGCGATCGAGCAGTCGAGTGTTGCCGGTGGGGTGCATCCCGTTCAGCTCATCTTGGATGGTTCGAAGGCCCCGGGGCAACCGCACAGAAGGGCGGGGCGTGCTCCTGGATAGGCCGGCTGTTCCGTTGTTGGGCTGGGCCGCCAGGATTGGCTGTGCCAAGAGCCGAATTCTGCTGCGAACCGTCCCCCAACCCAGGGCCGGCCTCCGCTGTCGACTGGGGATTGTCCTGGGTCCTGCCCGGCGTAGGGCCCCGCCGCTTGACGAACCCTTGGGGGGCGGCTATCAAACGCGCCCTTCCCTGCCACCCGGCAGAAACCGAGTATCGTGATGCGAACCTACGTCGCCAAACCAGCCACTGCGCGAGCTGACCAAAAATGGTGGGTCGTCGATGCCAGCGATCAGCCCTTGGGGCGCCTGGCAAGCCGTGTCGCCTCGGTCTTGCGAGGCAAACACAAGACCATCTTTACGCCCCATGTGGACACCGGTGACTTCGTCATCGTGATCAACGCCGCGAAGGTCAAGTTGACCGGGCGCAAGTCGCTCACCAAGAAGTACTACAGCCACAGTGGTTATCCCGGAGGGCTCACCACCGTTCCGTACGAGGAAGTCATCGTTAAGCATCCGGACCTTCCGATTCAGAAGGCCGTCCGCGGTATGCTTCCCAAGAACGTCCTGGGCCGCCAGTTGCTGACCAAGCTCAAGGTGTACGGCACGGCCAAGCACCCTCATCAGGCCCAGAAGCCAGAACCGCTACCCCTCTAAGTAGCCCGCGAGAGTCCAACCGATGACCGAATCGACCACGACCTACGCCACCGGAAAGCGCAAGACCGCTGTCGCCCGCGTGTTCATAGCTCCCGGGACGGGAGTCATCTCCGTCAACACCCGCCCCGCCGACGAGTACTTCGAGCGCGAGACGTCTCGCATGATCCTGCGACAATCGCTGGAGATCCTGGAAGCTTGCGAGCAGTACGACGTGCGAGCCACCGTGATGGGTGGCGGCAAGAACGCGCAAGCCGAAGCAATTCGCCATGGCATCGCCCGCGCTCTGTCTGCCCTCGATCCGGAGCGACGACGAATCCTCAAGCGGGCTGGCTTCATCACCCGCGACGCTCGTCAAAAGGAACGTAAGAAGCCAGGTCGTCCGGCAGCACGCAAGCGCTTCCAGTTCTCCAAGCGGTAGAGGCCCATTCGTCTGGGGGCCGGTTCGCGAGAACCCGAGCTGCGGCGTGTCTCGGGTTGCGGTACGGCTGTTCGGGCTGGGGCGGTGCCTTGAACCAAGCCGTCATTTGGCGGAAAGTTCAGGCAAGATGCCACCCTCCGGCCCCTTCAGATTGCGGAGCGAATTCGAGCCCAAGGGCGATCAGCCGCAGGCCATCGCCACGCTGACTCAAGGCCTGTCCAACGGGGTGCCTTTCCAGACCCTGCTCGGCATTACGGGCAGCGGGAAGACCTTCACCATGGCGCACGCCATCCAAGCGTACGGGCGCCCCACGCTGATCATTGCGCCGAACAAGACCCTGGCGGCTCAGTTGTACGGTGAGATGAGGGACCTGTTCCCCGAGAACGCCGTCTCCTATTTCGTCAGCTACTACGACTACTACCAGCCGGAAGCGTACATCCCCACCACCGACACCTTCATCGAGAAGGACGCGATCATCAACGACCAGATCGATCGCATGCGACACGCGGCAACCCAGGCGCTCCTGTCGCGAAGCGACGTCATCATCGTGGCGAGCGTCAGCTGCATCTACGGAATCGGTTCGGCGGAGACCTACAGCGGCCTCTTGATTGACCTGGTCAGGGGAGACCCGATGCCGCGAGACATCCTGCTGCGGCGTCTGGTCGACATTCAGTATCAGCGCAACGACACCGATTTTCACCGTGGAACCTTTCGGGTTCGCGGGGATGTGGTGGAGATTTTCCCGGTCTACGAGGAATCCCGCGCCATCCGCGTGGAGTTCTTCGGTGATGAAATCGAGGCCATTCACGAGGTCGATCCCCTGCGCGGGCGCGTCCTGTCCGACCTGCCGCGCTATGCCATCTATCCCGGCTCGCACTACGTGACGCCCCATCAGCAGCTGGCTCGCGCTATCCAGGGGATCCGTGAGGAGCTCCTGGAACGACTGACCTTCTACGACAAGCAGGGGCGCTTCTTGGAGAAGCAGCGTTTGGCACAACGAACCCAGTACGACCTGGAGATGCTGGAGCAGATGGGATTCGTGCAGGGGATCGAGAACTACTCACGCCATCTCGCCGCGCGGGCCACCGGGGAGCCACCGCCCACCCTGATTGACTACTTCCCGGACGACATGCTGCTGATCATCGATGAATCCCACCAGACGCTGCCCCAGATTGGCAGCATGTACCGCGGCGACAGGTCCCGCAAGGAGACGCTGGTGGAGTTCGGTTTCCGACTTCCGAGTGCCCTGGACAATCGCCCCCTGCGCTACGAAGAATTCGAACGCTACATGAAGCACGTGGTGTTCGTGTCGGCGACGCCGGGTGATCTGGAGCTCGGCAAGAGCCAGGGACACGTGGTGGAGCAGGTGATCCGTCCCACCGGTCTCATCGATCCCGAGATCCTCGTGCGTCCGGTGGCGGGGCAGGTGGACAACCTGCTGGAGGAGATTCGAACCCGCATCGCAGTGGATGAACGGGTCCTGGTGACCACCCTGACCAAGCGCATGGCGGAGGACCTGACCGAGTACTACGCGGAGCTAGGGATCCGAGTACGGTATCTGCATTCCGACGTGGAAACCCTGGAACGGGTGGAGATCCTGCGCGCCCTGCGGGCTGGGGATTTCGACGTCCTGGTTGGGATCAACCTGCTTCGTGAGGGGCTCGATTTGCCGGAGGTGAGCCTGGTTGCCATCCTGGACGCCGACAAGGAGGGCTTCTTGCGCAGCGCGCGCTCCTTGATCCAGACCATCGGTAGGGCCGCCCGCAACGCGCACGGCCAGGTCATCATGTATGCCGACCGAGTGACCCCGTCCATGGACCAGGCCATCGGCGAGACCAACCGGCGGCGCGCCACGCAGATGGCATACAACGCAGAGCACGGTATCACCCCCGAGACCATCCGTCGGGCGATTCTCGACATCCATCC
>CAZYKT010000110.1:0-12686 GCA_964648165.1 uncultured Polyangiaceae bacterium
AACGGTGGCTTGCCAGGCAACGGTGGCTTGCCAGGCAACGGTGGCTTGCCAGGCAACGGTGGCGCGGAACCCATCGGTGAACCGACCTGCCTATCGGGGATCCAGACCGGATCTGACTGCAATCCTCGCGCCGATACGGAGCCCTGTGTGCGCAGCGACCGAACCTGTGATTGCGGCGCCGACTCCACGTGGACTTGCACGCCGAACAGCGGCACGGGGGGAACGGGAAGCGGTGGGAGCGGGACTGGCGGGACCGGAACCGGCGGGGATGACGTCGCCGGAGCTTCGTCCGGCGGCGAGGACGCCGGAGGGGCTGGCCCCGTCGACTGCAACGCGTCCATGCCGACCTCTGCCGGGGAGCAACACTCGGCGAGCTGGGCCCAGGGCGGAGAGGGCAATCTGGCCTGGCAGATCTGGTCGAATGGGAGCCCCGGAACGCTGACCACCTACGCGGGGGTTACGGCGTTCAAGGCCTCCTGGAACAACTCGGGGGATTTTTTGGGCCGCATGGGAATGGAGTGGGGGAACAGCGGCAAGAAGTACACCGACTACGGCACGATCACGGCGGATTACGTCTGGAACAAGACCGGAAATGCTGGCGGCTACTCGTACCTGGGGATCTACGGCTGGTCGACCAGCCCCTGCGTCGAGTGGTACATCGTCGAGGACTCTTTCCACCAGATGCCGTTCAACACGGGAGATCAACCGGTCGGCACGACCGACATCGACGGTGGAACATACAACCTCGTGTACCGCCGAACCTCCGGGACCGGCGGCGACCGATGCGGAGGTGCCGGGAACTGGGAGCAGTTCTATAGTATCCGGCTGGAGGGCAAGCGCTGCGGAACAATCAACATCACCAAGCACTTCGATGCTTGGGCCGCCCAAGGCTGGACACTCGGCAACCTGCTAGAAGCCAAGGTCGTCGTCGAAGCAGCAGCGGGCCAGGGGAGTGTCGACTTCCCGGTGGCGCGTGTGACGACGACCCAATGAGTCGGGCAAGAGCTGGACAAGCGAAGCTCGCCAACCAGTCGTGGTCACGCCGGACTGACCAAACCCTCCGGCAGCTCCAACCCTTGACCCAAGCTCGGCCAGGCGACCACCATTGAACGATGGTCCCGGATCAAGCGGGTTGGCTTCCAGCCTGGCGGCTGGTAAGCGTCAGGGGTGCCTCGACTGACTGCCTGGCTTGTGGTGCTGCTCCTCTGGGGGTGCTTTTCGGGGGCAAGCCCGGGGCAACGGGTCTCCGATGCCGCGCGCGAGCTCAATCTTGCCACCCAGTTCGGCCAGATGAGCATTGCCCTGTCCCACGTGGCGTCAGCCGTACGTAACGACTTCTTGCAGCGTCGGGCTCAATGGGGTCGCGAGATCCGGATCGCCGATGTCGAGCTCACCGGGCTCTCGGTGATCGACGAGGACCACGCCCTAGTGATGGTCGACGTCGGATGGTCTCCCCTGGCAGACAGTCAGCTGCGAGCAACTCGCCTGGCCCAGGAGTGGGAGAACCTCCCGGAGGGATGGAAGCTCGTCCGCGAGCGCCGTGTGGCTGGCGATCTGGGCATATTCGGCGAGGTGCTGGAACCTCGCAACACGGCACACCCCGACGTGCACCGCCCGTCGCGCACGCTTCAGGCTAACTGACGCGCCCACGCCAAGGTCGTCGGTGTCGGCACAGAGTCTGTCCGGGCGCTAGCTGGACGAGCGCGAGGACCGCTTCTTGGTCGGCGATGCTGCGGCTCGAGTGGCTCGCACGGCCTCGGCCCTGCGACGTTCACGTTGCTTCTTGGCTTCTTGCGCGCGACGCCGCAGCATCTTGCGCGAGTTTCTACGATCGAAAGATCCCATGTGGCACTCGTCGAATTGGCTGAGGTGGGGCCTGCATGCCCCGGGTTGGGGGGCACCGAATACTGCGTTTCGCGACCGGGCGCCAGTCCTTCCTCCGCTGGCCGCGTGCCTCCGGGGGCCCCTACCCGCTGGAGACGTCGTCCAGCGCGTGTTCCCGATCCCGAACCTCGAGGCGGTAGCGGCTGTTCACGGTCTCCACGTAGAACACGTCGCGGGCCGCCAGGCGCAGGACGCGACGCACCGGCGTGGTCACGTACTCATGCATTCCGTCGGAGAACTCGATGACCACGACCGAGCCCTTGCGAGGGGCCCGGACCAACCGTCCACTGACGGCCCGTGATCCTCGACCCAGTTTGCGCAAGACGACCTGCACGTTTCTATCCTAGCAGCCCCTTTGGGCCCCTGCATCAACCGTGTGCCTTCGGCGGGTTTTTGGCTCGCCACCAAGTGGAACGGCTCATCGGGCCATCGGGATAAGACGGCTTTATGTCGTTTGGACAGCCGGCCTTACTTGAGTTGCGGTGTCGTCGCTAGGGTGGGGTCACGCCCGCCCGACCGGCCTTGGCAAAGTAGGCCCGCAGGATGTCTCGCGCCAGGGTGGGAGCCTTGATCTGCCAACTCGGCGTGTTCACTACCAAGACGGACAGGGCCACCTCGGGGGACTCGACGGGAGCGAAAGCCACGAGCCAAGTATAGTGCCGTTCTGCTTGGTGAGCAGTCAGCGTCCCCGTCTTGGCTGCCACGGAAATCCCAGGAAGATAGGGGTTGCCACGTCGGTCGGCAAAGGCAGCGCGCGCTGACCCGTTGGTCACGGTGCTGGTCATCATCCGGGACAGCTCGGCCGCGGTGCTGGGCTTCACAGCCCGTCGCAAGACTTTGGGTTTGGTACCATCTTCCCAGGTTGTTCGGCCGGCCTCTAGGACCTTGGCCACGATTCGCGGCTGGATTGTGACTCCACTGCTGGCAATGCTCTGCGCGATTCCGACGGCAGCCAGGGGCGACAGGGCCGTGTGCCAAAAGCCGGCGGCGGTGCGGGCGAACTCCAGGGGCTCTCCGGGGATCTCCGCCGCTGGAACGTCGTTTTTCACCGGGAAAGGCACCGGCGCACCAAAACCGAAGGCCCCAGCCATCCGGGTCAGATCCTCCGGCTTCAAGTGCTTCTGAGCCAGCCGACCGAACACCACGTTGATGCTTCGCCCCATCGCATCGCCCAGCGACGCGCACCATTTGTCCTTTTGGGGGTTGTCGATGAGGTCTTCGGCTGAGATCCGACTGCGACCACCGTGGTAGCATTGTTGGGTATCCGCATTGAGCTGGGCCTGCTCGATCAGCGCTGCGCCGGTTATCAGTTTGAAGATGCTGGCGGCGGGGGCGGTGGCTCGCGAATTGACGTCAAACGCCCCCCCCTGGTTGACGTAGCTGGCGTAGACGAGCAGGTTCCCGCTGCGAACGTCCATCAGCACCGCACCTGCCTCCGGGATGCGGAATCGCTCCATTTGGGTTAGCGCGGCCCGCTGCAGCGCTGGGTCCAGCGTGAGTTCGGCCTGGCGACCATTGGGCAGCGGAGCCACCACGCGTTGGGGGCGGATGTCCATCTGGAGTAGGTCCAACCCAGTCAAATCCGGCGGGGCAACCTGCCCGAGCACGTCTCGTTTGACCTTGCCCAAAGCACCCGCCGGCGACGGGTCACTCCATCGGCCCTCCACCACCGGTACGAGAGCCGACGCCATGCCAATTGCGGCACCGATGCCAATCCACCGAGTCCAAGCGCGCATGCTCCGTCGGTGACTACCCAGGTCGCGCCGCCACGGCCAAGAAAGAGGCGGGGGCCGAGGATGCACCGGCACGAGTAACGGGGTATGTTGGCTCGAGGTCCGAGTAGGCCTGGGACCCAAGGAGACGAGAGCCACCCGGTGCAGCCCAGTCGAGAGCCCTATCGCATGAGCCTGGAGGTGGAGGACTCCTCCACGCTTCTGGCCCTCACCGGTCCGCAGAGCCGCATCCTGGCCGAGGTCTCTCGTGCCTCCGGGGCGGATGTCAATCTGCGCGGCAACGTCATCTACTTCTCGGGTGACGAGGCGGAGGTCCGGGTCGCCCACCGGTTCCTGTTCGATGCCGCCGATCTGGTGGGTCGAGGTCACGCCATCGATGAGAGGGACGTGGAGCGAACCGTCGAGACACTGCGTCACGACCAGGACGCGACACTGGTGGACCGACTCGATGAGACGGTCATGGTATCGGCGCGCCGCCGCCCCATCCTACCCAAGACACCCGGACAGCAGGCTTATGTGTCTGCTATCCGCAATCACGACCTGACGTTGGGGATCGGACCTGCCGGCACCGGGAAGACCTACCTGGCCATGGCCGTCGCGGCCAGCTACCTGCTCACCAAACGCGTCAAGCGCATCGTGTTGACCCGCCCCGCCGTGGAGGCTGGCGAACGGCTGGGGTTCCTGCCCGGAGACATCGCCGAGAAGGTCAACCCCTACCTTCGCCCCTTGTACGATGCCCTGCACGACATGATGGATTTCGACAAGGTGGAACAGCTCCGGCAGCGGGGCCAGATCGAGGTCGCGCCCTTGGCGTTCATGCGTGGGCGCACGCTCAACGACGCGTTCGTCATCCTCGACGAAGCACAGAACGCAACCTCTGAGCAGATGAAGATGTTCTTGACTCGCCTCGGGTTCGGTTCCAAGGCGGTGGTCACGGGAGACGTGACCCAGTCCGACTTGCCCCACGGGGCCCGCAGCGGCCTTCGGGAGGCCTGTCAGCTGTTGGCCGATGTCGAAGGGATTGCCGTGTGCCGACTCTCCCAGTCAGACGTCGTGCGACATCCCCTGGTTCAGCGCATCATTCGCGCCTACGAAGCTCACGAGGCGGAGCACAGCCAAAAGGGCACGGCCTCACCATGACGACGGCTGCCGAGACGACCGGGATTCCCGCTTCTTCACCACGTAACAGCAGCTTGTGCGCGCGCCTGCACGACCTGGTTTCTGCCACCAGCATCACCCGGCCCCATCCAGGAATCCTCGCCATTCGACGCGGGGACCTGGTCGTCCTCGTGGCGTCATCTGAGCTCTGGGTATCGAGTCCCCAGTGGTTCGCGTTCTGGCAGGAGCCGGAGCGGGCGTCGCACACCCGCCTTCTGTTGCTCGGGGATCTGGGGCAGCAGGCCTGGGCGACGGCACGCAATGCCAGAGTGACAGCGCTTCTGGGAGCCGACCCGACGGATGCCGAGCTCTTCATGGCCATCGAGCAGGCCTTCGACTCCCTGGATGCCCAGGCCAAGAACGATCGTCACGGACAGTCCCTGGTGCGCTACCGCTACGAGCTGGGGGAGCTCATTGAGATCTCCCGGGCCTTGACCACGGAGCGGGAGATCAACAGGCTCTTGGGCCTCATCCTGGAAAAGAGCCGCTTCATCACCGGAGCGGACGCGGGCAGCCTGTACGTCGTCGAAGGAACGGACGCCGAGATCTCGCGCAGGACCCTGCACTTCAAGCTGAGCCAGAATGACTCGTTGCAGTTGGACTGGAGCGAGTTCACCATGCCCATCAGCCCACAGAGCATGGCGGGATGGGTGGCTTTGGAGCAGAAGACCCTGCGCATCGCCGACACCTACGATCTGCCTCCCAACTCACCCTTCGGGTTCGATCGTTCCTTCGATACTCGCATCGGCTACCGCACCAAGAGCATGCTCTGTGCCCCGTTGATCTCGGCTCGCGGAGAGGTCATTGGGGTGTTGCAACTGATCAACAAGAAGCGTGATCCCCGGCAGCGGCTGCTCCGTCCCGAGGATTTCGAGCGCTTCGTCATCCCGTTTGACGATCGGAGCGAACAGTTGTTGACCACGCTGGCGGCTCAGGCCGGCATCGCTCTGGAGAATGCCCTCTTGTATGAGGAGATTCGGGGGCTGTTCGAGGGGTTCGTGAAGGCTTCGGTGGATGCCATCGAATCCCGAGATCCGACCACCAGCGGGCATTCGCGTCGGGTGGCGGAGCTGACGGTTGGTTTGGCCCACGCGGTCGAACGGTGCGATTTGGGACCCTTCCGGGACGTGCGTTGGCGCCGGGAGGATCTCAGGGAGATCGAGTACGCGTCTCTGCTCCACGACTTCGGCAAGATCGGCGTGCGGGAGCACGTCCTGGTCAAGGCCAAGAAGCTCTTCCCTCACGAGCTGGAACGCATCCGGGCCCGCTTCGATTTCCTGAAAAGGACCCTGGAGGCGGAGATCGCTGCTCGCAAGCTGCAGGTCATGACGCGCGGTGGAGCGACCCCAGAGCTTTCGGCTCTGGACGAGGAGCTGGCGCGACGCCTGGTGGAACTGGACGAGGCCTGGCAAACCGTAACCCAGGCCAACGAGCCTACGGTCCTGAAGGCTGGTGATTTCCAGCGTATCGAGGAGCTGGGTCGGCAGACGTATACACGTCTGGACGGACAGCTGGATGCCCTGTTGAGCAGCTCGGAGGTGGCCAGTCTCAGCGTGATGAGGGGTTCACTGACCCCTGAGGAGTTCGACGAGATCCGCAACCATGTCACCCACACCTACCGTTTCCTCTCCCGGATCCCCTGGGGTCGCGCCTTCGCCCGGGTCCCGCTGATCGCAGGGGCGCACCACGAACGACTCAATGGCACCGGCTATCCCCACCGCCTGCGCGGAGAAGAGATCCCGCTGCAGTCCAAGATGATGAGCGTGGCGGACATCTTCGATGCCCTGACCGCCAGTGATCGGCCCTACAAGCGCGCGGTTCCCCTGGAAAAGGCCCTCGACATCCTGGGTCTGGAGGTCAAAGACGGGCATCTGGACGGGGAGCTGGTTCGTCTCTTCATCGAGTCGGAGAGCTGGAAGGGCGTGACCAGCTAGGCTCGCAGCCGGCGGTGACTCGTGTTATCACCCGCCAGCCATGCCCGAAATCATCCAAGTCACTGGTCGTGAGATCCTGGACTCCCGCGGTAACCCGACGGTCGAGGCAGAAGTCGAAACCGTGAGCGGTTCTGGTCGCGCTGCGGTTCCGAGTGGTGCCTCCACGGGCACCCACGAAGCGGTCGAGCTGCGTGACGGCGACAAGAAGCGGTACCTGGGCAAGGGCGTCGCCAACGCGGTCGCCAACATCAACGACAAACTGGGGCCAGCCCTGTGTGGGCTATCTGCCTTCGATCAGGCGGCCATCGACGAGCGTCTGCTGGAACTGGACGGGACTTCCAACAAGGCCAAGATGGGGGCCAATGCAATCCTGGCCGTGTCACTGGCAGCAGCCCGAGCCGCCGCCGACACGGTGGGGCTGCCCCTGTGGCGCTACCTGGGTGGAGTGCAGGCTCGTGTGCTGCCCACGCCGCTGATGAACATCCTCAACGGCGGCAAGCACGCCGACAACGGCCTGGAGATCCAGGAGTTCATGATCGTGCCCTTCGGCCTTCCGAGCTTCGCGGAAGCACTGCGGGCCGGAGCCGAGGTATTCCACGCCCTGAAGAAACTCCTGGCTTCCGAGGGACTGACCACCGCGGTGGGCGACGAGGGAGGTTTCGCTCCTCGCCTGGAATCGAACGAGCAAGCCATCCAGAAGATCCTCTCGGCTATCGAGCGCGCAGGATACAAACCCGGCGAGCAGGTGGCCCTGGCCCTGGACTGCGCCGCCAGCGAGTTCTACGAGAACCAGAAGTACACCTTCGACCGCCAGAGCCGCAGCCGCGACGAGATGGTGGGGATCTACGCGACCCTGGCCGAGAGGTACCCCATCGTATCCATCGAGGACGGTCTGGCAGAAGACGACTGGGAGGGCTGGAAGCTGCTCACCGAACGGCTGGGCTCCAAGGTGCAGTTGGTCGGAGACGATCTCTTCGTCACCAACCCGGAGCGATTGACCCGCGGAATCCAGCAGGGGATCGCCAACTCGATTCTGATCAAGGTCAACCAGATAGGCTCCTTGACCGAAACCCTGGACACCATCCGCCTGGCACAACGTTCTGGCTACACGTCGGTCATCTCCCACCGCTCCGGGGAGACGGAGGATGCGTTCATCGCCGATCTCGCGGTGGCAACCAATGCCGGCCAGATCAAGACGGGAAGCCTGAGCCGCAGCGACCGCATCGCCAAGTACAACCAGCTGTTGAGGATCGCCGACGAACTGGGTGCGGGACAGACCTACGCCGGCAAGGCGGTCTTCCGCCAGTAGCGCCGCCAGAACGGGTCCAAATGGCTCGGCCACCGGCCAAGGAATGGTTGACGCTAGCCGCGCTGGGGCTGTGCTTTGCGGCAGGCGCCTGCCGTCCCGGTCACGAGGCGGTCGACGCTCCCCCCTGTGTTCCGGGGCCCGAAGTCAGTCGGTCCCAGGCTTCGGCCACGCTCCGTGATCCGCGCCAGGCGGCATTCGACAAAGCCGGCGCGCTGGGCCGCGGCATCAACCTGGGTAATGCCCTGGAGGCCCCGGTCGAGGGGAACTGGGGAGTTGAACTCACGGTCCAGGACTTCGTCGATGTGGCGCAAGCTGGCTTCCAGCACGTGCGGCTGCCCGTGCGCTGGAGTGCCCACGCCCTGAACGAAGAGCCCTACACCATCGAGCCTGCGTTCTTGGCGCGGGTCGATTGGGCGATCGACACCGCCCTTTCCTTGGGATTGCGAGTGGTCGTCAATCTCCACCACTACGACGAGCTGATGCAGGCACCCGAAGCCCATCGCGCCCGGTTCTTGGGGATCTGGAAAGAGCTCGCCGAACACTACCAAAGCTATCCGGATCGCCTGTACTTCGAGCTGCTCAATGAACCCCACGGTGCACTGGGTGACGAGCAGAACAACCGTCTTCTGGCCGAAGCGATTGCCACGGTTCGCCCCAAGAATCCGGATCGGATGTTGATTGTTGGTCCGACGCAGTGGAGCCAAATCCCGAAGCTCTCGGGGCTCCAACTCCCCGAAGCGGATCCAGGGTTGATCGTCACCTTCCACTACTACGAGCCCTATCCATTCACCCACCAAGGGGCTCCCTGGGCGCCCGAGCTCCGATCACAGACGGGCGTCGACTGGTCCGCGACGACCGAAGAGACCCAGCGGTTGCAGACTGATTTCGAGCAGGCTTTGCGCTTTAGCCGTGAGCGGCGCCGTCCCCTCTATCTGGGGGAATTCGGGGTGTATCGTGCTGCGCCCCTGGCAGCGCGGCAACGCTGGATCGCCGCGGTTGCTTCCTTGGCCAGCCAGTTTGGGATTGCCTGTGCCTATTGGGAGCTGCGGGCTGGCTTCGGAGCCTTCGATCCGGCGCGTCAGGTGTGGCGCAGGGAGCTTCTGGATGCGATCCTTCCGTCCCATCGGGTGCCGGCAGGGCGCATTGCTGGCGAGCAGGAGCGCCGTGATTGCGCCTTTCAGGCCATGGCAAAAAGCCCCAGGATTCGGATCCTGTCCATCGCCTGGGCTAGCGACGACCACGCGCGAGACGACATCGGACCACCCGGGCCCGACGGAAAGAACGATGTCGTCCTACAGTTGAAGGTCGAGGGCCCGGTGCAGGACCTTTACGTACTGTCCGTTGACGCCAAGGGGCGGGCCATGGCCCTCGCGGGCCAGGTGTACCAGTTCGACACCGTACTCAGCCGGATGAACAATCCGTTGGCTGCGCTGTGCAGCCCCTACGCGGCCTGCGAGACCCCAACCTTGGCCTTGCTGGAGAAGGGCCAGCTCTTGAACGCCGAGGGCAATCGCCTGAACGGGCTTGACGCCGGTGTGCACCAGCTGCAGGCGCGTCTGTCCATCCCTGAACGATTGAAGGGAACCCGGATCACACTGCAGGCGTACGCGGAGACCGCGGAGGGCGTACTGCTGGCCAGCCAGCCCTTTTCGGGCAGGCTCTAGCCGGCGGCAAGGGTCGTGGCCCCCCGAAAGGGCGTGCCTTGCGCGACGCGGGGCGGACGGGTAGCGTGCGCGGATAGGAATTGCGATGACCAAAGCGAAAGTTGCTGTCCTCAAGGTGAAGCCCGAGACGATTCTGGACGACATCCAGCGGCTCTGCGAGCTGGCCGGCATGGCGTCGGCCCTGGATCCCAAAAGCACGACGATCCTGAAGGACAACATCTCCTGGCACTATCCGTTCCCGGGCGCCAACACCACACCGTGGCAGCTGGAGGGAACCATCCAGGCTCTGCACAAGGCCGGACTCGCGGACGTCACCTGCGTGCAGAACAAGACCGTGGTGACCAACGCATTCAAGGGAGAGGATCTCAACCACTACGTACCGCTGTTCCGCAAATACCAGATTCCGGTCTTGTACAACTTCGAACCCAAGGACATGCAATGGGTCGAGTACCGACCCAAGGCCAAGCTCCATGTCCTGCACCGTATCTTCCCGGAAGGCATCCGGATCCCTGACTATTTCTTGGGCAAGAACATCGTGCATTTGCCCACGGTCAAGTGCCACATCTACACGACCACCACCGGAGCGATGAAGAACGCCTTCGGGGGTCTGCTCAACACGCGAAGGCACTACACGCATACCTGGATTCACCGCACCCTGGTTGATCTTCTGGCCATTCAGAAGGAAATCCACTCCGGGCTGTTCGCCGTGATGGACGGAACCACGGCGGGCAACGGTCCGGGGCCGCGGACCATGATTCCGGTGACAAAGAACCTGATGCTGGCCAGCGCCGATCAAGTGGCCATCGATGCCGTGGCCGCCAAGATGATGGGGTTCGATCCGATGAGTCTGGAGTTCATCCGCGTGGCTCACGAGGATGGGCTGGGCGTCGGGGACCCCCGAGACATCGAGGTTGTCGGTTCTGACGTCTCCCAAGAGAATTGGGGGTTCGAGGTGGGTGACAACGGGGCCAGTCGAGTCGGCGACTTGATGTGGTTTGGACCCATGAAGCGTTTCCAGCGTCTGTTCTTCCACACCCCGCTGGTGCACGCCTTCATCATGGGCAGCGAGCTCTATCATGACTACTATCGCTGGCCGACTCGGGACCGGGCCACGTTCGAACGCTGGCAAGCCGATACCGCCTGGGGTCAGCTGTTCCATGCCTATGCCAACGGCCAGAGCGATACGATCGTGTCGTCCTCGACACCATCCACACCATCGTCGAGCTAGCCCCTTTCCGGCTCTTCCGACAACCGTCTCCATCTGCCCTTCGTCCTCATGTCACTTCCCCCTTCCCGGAGCACTCCTCCCCCCACGGCAGGCGAGTCGGACACCCCACCGAATGACTGCTCTGACCCACCGGCGGTCCGCGACCTGGCGGATGGCATCGGCCTTTTGTTGCGCGCCGCCAAGAAAGCGGTCGACGGCATTGACCGGCAGACTCTGCAGGATCTCGGTCAGAAGGCCGCGGAGCGCATCAATCGATCCGAGTTGGAGCGCTGGGCAGAGAAGGGAACCCAACAGCTGGTGGGCTGGTTGGGTCGCATCACCGACCAGTTGGACGAGTACGTCAAGGCGCCACCTCGTCGGCCGGGGGGCCCCCGCGATGCGGCACCTTCGGCTCCGCCGGCGCCGGGCGTTGACCCGCTGACGAAGGAACCTGGTGAGACCGGTGAGACACCAAGGAAACTCTAGAAGAACACCATGTCTCGGTTGCCCCCGATCCCCCAGGTGACCCTCGAAGTGGTCGAGGATCTGACACCCGATCAGCCTTCCGGGTTCTTGCGCCTGGTGCGAAGGCGGATGACCGCTCGGGTGCCAGGCGGACGGCGTTCGGAGCCATTCGTGTACGACGAGGTGGATCGGCGAGCCATCGATGCCGTGGTCGTGGCAGCCACGTACCGGGACTCGACTGGTGAACCCTTCATCTACCTCCGGAGCTCCTCGCGTCCGCCAGTCGGGCTTCGCCCCGTCGAGCGTTGGCCGTCTGCGGAGCTCGCGAGACCCTACGGCCTGTGGGAGTTGCCCGCGGGGTTGGTGGAGCCGGAAGAAAACCATCCCGAGGGGCCGCGAGCCTGCGCTCGGAGAGAGCTGTTCGAGGAGCTCGGCTTCGACGTCGCGCCCGAGGCGCTCTTGCCCCTCGGTCCCAGTTGTTTCCCCTGTCCGGGAGTGATTGCGGAGCGCCACTACTACTTCTGGGTCGAGGTCGAACCGAATCAACGCAAAAGCCCCACCCTTGACGGCTCGGCCTTGGAGAAACTGGGAACCATAGTGGCCCTTCCGCTCGGGGAGGCTCTGCAGCTGTGTCGCGATGGGTTGTTGGAGGACGCCAAGACCGAGCTGGGGCTGCGCCGACTCGCAGAGCAGCTCAGGAGCGCCCGGTGAGCACATCGCGTCCCATCGTGCTCGTGGCGGCCAAGCGGTCGCAGTACCAGAAACACGTTCGTGAACGACATGACCCTCGGGTGATGGAGCTTCTGGCGCGACACGATCCAGTGGTCGCATTCTGGCGACGCACCGACGATTCCCATCGGCGCACCCTCGATGCGGTTCTGGAGAACCTGGATACCCTCGGCGCCCGCGCCGTGGTCCTGGCCAAGCCTCACGCCCCCTTCGACCCGTCCAAGGCCCAGTTGGTGGTCACGGTGGGCGGCGACGGAACGCTCTTGGCGGTTTCCCACCATGTATCCACCCAACCGGTGCTGGGCGTGAACAGTGCTCCGGGGCACAGCATCGGGTACTTCTGCGGCACCGAGCTTCGAGGCCTCAAGGGCGCTCTGGAGCAGGCTCTCTCGAACAGCCTCCCGAAGACCCGCCTGATGCGCATGCGCGTCGAGGTCAACGGCCGATTGCGTTCGGCGCGAGTCCTGAACGAGGCGCTCTTCTGTCACACAATCCCCGCCGCGGTGTCCCGCTTCATCCTCACCGCGGAGGAGCACACGGCGGAGTATCGCTCGAGCGGGTTCTGGGTTGGTCCATCAGCGGGGTCGACGGGGGCTATCCGGT
>CAZYKT010000111.1:0-12070 GCA_964648165.1 uncultured Polyangiaceae bacterium
TCAACCCTCCGGCCCTCCCTTTCCCGACCTCCACGCCACGTTTCTACGGATCTGACTGGCCAGCGACACCACCCACTCATCACAGACGGCTCAATCGCGGAACTGGCACAGAATCTGCTTCCGGGGGCAAGGCCAAAGCAGATCCGTGGAGAATCTCATGTCACTCATCAACGTCGTCATCATTCTGATCGTAATTGGCTTCGCACTGTGGCTTGTCAATCGCTACATTCCCATGGAGGCTCGCATCAAGTCGATCTTGAACGTGGTCGTGATCATCGCTGTCATCCTATGGCTCCTCACCGTATTTGGCGTTCTTGGTGGAGTTGGTGGGATCCGAATTGGAAAGTAACGTGCGGCACTTGACCCTAGCGACGTCAGACATTGGCCCGTTACGCAGCTCCTGTCGGCGCGAGTCTGTCGGACTGCGGGGTCGACTTGCCCCCTTTGGTGGACACCCCATCAAGCGCAACCCTGCACAGGCGGGGCAATGTCGTCCCGCGAGCGTGTACGTTCAATTCGCCCCTGCCGTCCCGTTGCCATGCCTCGCACGGGGCGCAGGCCAGGCCACGTTTCGCGCATGGGCACCTCAGCTGCTCACAACACAACCTGGTCAGTCGCTTGCCCCGGGAGGACGCGTAGCCGCCGAGCGCAGCCGATCCGAGGGCTACTTGGACGGGATCGCTGTCTGGCGCACGTCCCGTCAATGATAGGTGTACGCCAATGCGATTTCCGGAGCTTCCCATAGCGTCCGTTCGGTGAGCCCGTGCGCCGTTCGCGTGACACGGCCCGCATTCATGCGCACCATGAACCCCAGGCTCAGCTGTCGCGAAACGAACCATTCGTACCCAAAACCGACGGCGAGCGAGATCCCAACGGCTGCCGGCTCGACTGCGTTGCCCTTTTCATCGCTCTCCACCTGCAGGGCAAGTCCCGCTGCGACTTGGGTGTGAAATCCACGTGAGGGACTGGGGTACCAATCCAGAAGCGGCCCGAGGCGCACGAGCGTTTCTTTGACGCTGTCGTCGTCTGGCGAGACCTCGATGCCATTCTCGACGAACGTCGGATCGACCCTTGAGCCGAAAATGCTCACGGCAACGACGGTAC
The DNA here is from genome assembly GCA_964648165.1 of uncultured Polyangiaceae bacterium. GTDB lineage: Bacteria > Myxococcota_A > Polyangia > Polyangiales > Polyangiaceae > FEN-1139. The sequence continues at coordinate 1,105 of CAZYKT010000111.1, forward strand.
CAGCAGCCACCGTGCCACCGACGCTGACCTCAGAGCTCTGCCCGTAGGCCCTGATCCGGGTCCGCATTCGGGGACCCAGCGAGCCCTCGACGTGCGCAAAGAACAGGAGGATGCCTGTCTGTGCCCGGGCATAGAAGCCGTCGTGCCGGTACTCCGAAGGGGCACGGCGTTCTGGGCAGGACGCCTCCGGTCGAGATCTCGGTTTCGCCGTTTGGCCGCTGGCGCTCAATGCTATGCAGACCAGGGCGAACCCCAAAGGGTAGGTGCACGCTCGTAATACCGACACGGGTGTTCAGATCAGGATGACAATGAGAACGACCAACAGGACGACGGCCAAAGTGGTGGCTCCGATCACGATAACGTCGCCGCCCTTGTAGTCTTTGGCATTGGGCGAAGCGGCTTCGCGCGCTGCATACCGCTCCTGGTCTGCAATCAAGCCCCGGGATATACCCTTGGAAGCGGGTGCACTAGTCTGAGTCTGGACTGCCACGTTGGTGTCTGGAGCACGCCTCTCTGAGGCAGTCGCGCCGAACACAACCGAAACAACCAGGAGAAAACCTAGCAGGGAACCGATGAGCTTCATGTGAGAGAGGCCTGCAATCCACATGCCACCTCAGCCTAGGTTGATGGGACGTGGGGCGGCAGCTCTCGAGGAAAGACCACCACGGTAACTCCCTTGCTGAAGCTCCATTCCTTGGCGAACCCCTCGACGCTGTCAACTTGCCATCCACTCGCCGGATCGAGCAGCAGCACTTGCCTTTTGGTGGGCTCGTAGCCGACCACGACTTCGTAGTGGGCGAGCACCTTGCCCTCTTGGTAGGGCTTTCCAACGCCGACAATGACCGGCCGCCCGCGACGCAGTTCGTAGACGATGTCCGTCATCGTGCCGAAGAATACGTACGAGGAGAAACCGGCGCTTCGTGCGTACTTTTCCAGGTCGCCGGCGCTCAGGCGCTGCCCAGTGCGTCGCGTTGCTGCCACAACTTGGTCCGGCGACGTAGCGTGGCCCCAGAAGCGCAGCACCGCGGCGAGTGCTGCGGCTCCGCAATCATGATTGGCCTCCTGCATGACTCGCGGAAGGCGCGGCGCAAGCACCCAATTGCCGTCTCGTACGACCAGCGACGGTTGCACTTCTTTCGCAGTGCCCTGATAGAAGGCGCATCCAAGGTTCAGAACAGCGACGAGCAAGAACTGGAAGGTGGGGAAGGAGCCGACCGGACGACGTGTCAAGGCGTTTTTCATGAGCCGCATTCGCCCTTTCGCGGGTGCAGCAAAGCACGACACGTGCCATGCTGCGCGCGGGGGACCAGTGCCACCCTGGGTGGCTCGTTTCATCCGTGGCGCCCTCTTGTCTCTTTTCGTGTCTTGCGAATCGGAATGGCAGAATGCCAATGGGTCACCATACTGACACTCTCGCTTGGCCTCGAGTGTGGAGATGAAGGATGGTCCACGGTCCACACACGGTATCTGACCGGTGTCCGCTCCCTACCGTTTCTGCGCCGTAACAACCCCAACGGCTTGTCTCCGGTGGTGGGGTCTCTCTTTCCACGAGCTGCCCTGGCCGCAAGAACGTCCAGACGCGCTTGAGGTCAGGGCTCCCGTTTTGGACCTCACATTCTCAGCTGAGACGCACGTGGCCGGTCAAATACAGGACCAGGCCAACGACCAGGATGATGGCGGCAGGAGACCAGCTCCAGGGACCAAAGCTGGAGTGGCCCCACTCACCTCCGCCCAGCGCTAACAGCAAGAGTACAACAATAACGATCGTCAGAACCACGAATGTCTTCCTTTCACGGGCCGTCTGGGTATCTGGTTGTCATTCCTGGTGCGCCCATCTTGAAGGGGGCGCCGCCGAAGGACAGGGGCTACTTCGCGGCTTCCTTGAGTGAATGTGCAGCGTCCTTAATGGCATGCTTGACGGTCGCCACTGCTCCCTCGACCTGGCCGGCGCGTTCGTCGTTCTCCCCGGCCTTCTTGAGTGATTTGTTACCAGTCAGCCCACCCACCGCCTGCTTGAGCCTACCCTTTGTCTTCTTCATGAATTCGCCCATTGGTGCTTCCTCCTTTGAACTGCGTGAAACGTTCAGCGACCAGCAATTGCAGCTCTCAAGCCAGCGACCTGACGCGAGCAAATCCAGGTAGTTGCGTTGGTAGGTGGTTTTTAAGGGAAGCCCCGGTCAATCAAGATGAAGGTACCTTTCCTTCAATTCGAAGGGCAGGAAGCGTTGTTCTAGGATTTGCTTCGTACCCAAGGCCTCGGTGGCCGACAAGCCCTTCCTACTCGAACACGCCGTCGACCACGACCTCATGCAAATGGGTGTACAGATTGAGACTGTCGCCGAACCGATGTTGGAATACGAGCTCTCCACCCTGCGTGTCAGGAACGCAAGGTTGCGCGTGTTTGCAGGTCGTTTCGAGGAGCGTCTCGAGATTCTCGAGACACCACATGGCGGACCGCAATTGCCCACAATCGGCACCTCCACGGTACTGGCATGAACGGTGCATGGGATGCTGCGCAGGGCCCCGTCGCTGCCGAGCACGCCCCGACCTTGCCCGGCCGGTTGGGCTCGGAGCCCTGCGGGGCTGCGACTGACCAAGCTGGTTGCCCGGGATCTGATTCGGCCGTCACGCACTGACTTGGTTCTGCCGCTGCCGACGCCCGGCACCCGGAATGTCACACGAAGATTTGGAGGCTCTCATGTACGAGAACATCATTGGATATGCAACGGCAGCTGGAATCACCCTCCTGGCGTTCTTCTTGGCTGCCGGGGTCCGAGTGGTGCGGCCCACCTCCAGGGGTTTGGTCGAGCGCTTCGGCCGCTACAAGGCGCTGGCCATGCCGGGATTCAACTGGATCGTCCCCGGCGTGGACCGAATGATCCTTGTCAATATCACCGAGGTGATGGTGAACGCTGAACCGCAGGAGATCATCACCAGTGACAAGCTCAACGCGAGGGTGGACGCGCAGGTCTACTTCAAGGTCAAGAGCGACGAGGAAAGCATCAAAAATTCCCAGTACAGCGTGTTCGATTACCGGTACCAGATGGTCAATTTGGCCAGGACAACGCTGCGCAACATCATCGGAACGATGACGCTCAAGTCTGCCAACAGTGAACGGGGAAAGATCAACAGCGAGCTCCAGAGGACGATGCGGGAGGAGACGAACCACTGGGGCATCGACATCGTCCGAACCGAGTTGAAGGAGATCGATCCTCCAAAGGACGTCCAGGAGACGATGAACAAGGTCGTGAAAGCCGAAAACGAGAAGGTTGCGGCCGTCGATTTTGCGACGGCAACCGAGACCATGGCGGACGGGGCGCGACGAGCAGAAATCAAGCGAGCCGAGGGGGTCAAACAGGCCCAGATCCTGCAGGCAGAGGGTGAGGCCCAGGCCATCCAGCTCGTGAACGAGGCAGCAGACAAGTACTTCGTGGGTAACGCCCAGCTCTTGCGCCGGTTGATCACCGTCGAGACAGCGCTGGCCACGAATGCAAAGATCGTCGTTCCCATGAACACCGAGCTGGTGAACATCATAGGCGACATGGCGGGCATTCTGCCGTTAGGCCGCGTCACCCAAGCAGACAGGATACGTCGGAACGCCCCTCCGACAACCGAGTCGTCGGAACGCGCCGTCAAGGGCAACGGCGGCCAATGATGAGAGGTCTCGACACGACGAGCGAACCTGGGACCGGTGAGGGAGAGCCACATCGCGGCCCGCCCACCAATGCACCAGCGAGACACATTGCAAATGTCTGAACGCAGCTCTGAGTACGCTTTGCAGCATCGACCGCCCAAAGTGTCCATCATTGGGGCGGGAATGGTCGGTTCGACTCTGGCCTACAGCCTGGTCGTCGAGCGTGCAGCAGGCGAGGTCGTACTGGTCGACATCAACCAGGACCGTGCCGAAGGCGAGGCCAAGGACATCGCGCACGCAGTGCCTTTCAGCGCGCCGACGCTGATTACAGCGGGAGACTACGAGGCATGTCGCGGTTCGGAGATCGTCGTGATTACCTCCGGCGTTGCGCAGAAGCCGGGCGAGACGCGTCTCGATCTCGTGGGCAAGAACGTGGAAATCTACCGCGACATCGTGCCAAAACTCGAGCGCGTAGCCCCGGATGCGATCATTGTGGTCCTCTCCAACCCGGTCGACGTGCTGACGTATGCAACGCTGAGGCTCTCATGTTTTCCCCACGATCGGGTAATTGGGGCAGGCACCATCCTCGATACCGCCCGTTTCCGGTATGAATTGGGACGGCTGTGCGGTGTGGACCCGCGCAGTGTGCACGCCTACGTCATCGGAGAACACGGTGACTCCGAGGTTCCGGTGTGGAGCCTGGCGAACGTTGCTGGGATTGCGGTGAGGCCAAGTTGTGGAGCATGCACCGCGAACTGCACTCAGCCCGACCTTGACCGCGCATTCCAGACCGTCAAGAACGCAGCCTACGACATCATCCGGCTCAAAGGCGCCACGTACTTCGCCATCGCACTCGGAACCACACGCATTATCGAGGCCATCTTGCGAGACCAGAATACAGTGGTCACGGCAAGCACTCTGCTGAACGGACAGTATGGCATCCAGGATGTGTGCTTGAGCCTCCCAGTCGTGTTGGGGCGGTCGGGCTTGGTGCGGGTGTTGCAGACACCGCTCGCGGACGACGAGAGGCGTGCAATCGAGCGCTCAGCTGCCACGCTGAAGGCCGTATGCCGGAAACTTGGTCTGGTCAGCCAGGCCACCCCACCCCCGGGCGGATAGCCAACAGGGGAATTCCTTCCGCATCGGCCGTAGCCCTTTGAGAGACTGCGAATCCGTTTCAGCCAGACCCAACCACGACAAACCACTCACGTTTCAATGCTGAAGGTACAACATGGCAGAGATGCTCTACTCACATTTCCGTCTTGGTCGCATCGACCTCGCGAACCGCCTGGTGATGTCGCCGATGACACGCAACCGGTCCATTGGCAACATTCCCGACGCCGTGGTAGCAACCTACTACGCGCAGCGGGCGGAGGCGGGCCTCATCATCACCGAGGGCACGTCCCCTTCGCCCAACGGGCTGGGCTATCCGCGCATCCCAGGGATGTTCTCGCCGCCGCAGGCGGAGGGATGGAAGAAGGTTGCCGATGCGGTACATCGGAACGGAGGCAGAATCTTCGTCCAGCTGATGCACACGGGGCGTGTTGGTCACCCAGCCAACCTTCCGGCCAACGCGAGGCTGGTGGCCCCATCCGCAATCGCGGCTCCTGGGCAGGTGTTCACAGACACTGCCGGAATGCAGGACCATCCGGCTCCCCACGCGTTGACCGATGTGGAGATCGAACAGACCATCGACGAGTACGTGCACAGCGCCGAGCTGGCCATCGAGTCAGGCCTCGACGGTGTAGAGCTCCATGGTGCCAACGGCTACCTCATCGATCAGTTCCTCAACGTGGCCTCCAATAGACGGACGGACCGCTGGGGCGGCTCCGTCGACAATCGCATCCGTTTCGCGACCGAGGTGGCTCGCCGCACCGCTCAGGCAATCGGACCGGACCGGGTGGGGATCCGCGTGTCACCCTACGGCGTCTTCAACGGAATGACTCCGGATGCCGAACTGGACGTCCTGTACTCGGAGTTGGCACAGAGGCTCTCGGGGCTCAAGGTGCTCTACCTGCACACCGTCGATCACAGCAGCATGGGCGCCCCCAAACCACCGCCGGAGCTTGTCGCGAAGTTGCGAGCCGCCTTCGCCGGCACCTTCATCCTGTCGGGTGGGTATGACGCGACGCGCGCCGAGAAGGACCTACAGGACAAGCGTGGCGACCTGGTGGCCTTCGGACGCCCTTTCCTGGCTAACCCCAGGCTCGTGACCAAGTTCAGGGCCGGAGCTCCCCTCAACCTTCCCGATCCGTCCACGTTCTACACGCAAGGCGCGAAGGGCTACACCGATTATGTGTGAACCCCGCTCAAGACTCCTGGCTTCTCCGCGCCGAGCAGCAACACTGCGCTGCTGGCCCAGGCGGTCCAATGTCCCGAATTGGCATGCAGTATGCATATGCCTGATTGTCGCAAGCGACGCCACGAGTCACCAACGCCGCTGACGCGGTGCCTGCCCGGAAGCCGAGCAACAATCCAACGACGCCAATGGGGTTATCTATGACGAGACTGGGAACCTATGTGAGGGCTTTCGGCCGCAGCGACGTCGGCGCGGTGCGGAAGAACAATGAGGACGCCTTCGTGATTGCGGATCTGATGGTTTCGGCCCCGATTCACTCCATGTCGAAGCCCATCGAACTCGCCGTTGGCACTCGCGGAGTGCTGCTGGCCGTTTCGGACGGCATGGGCGGCGCGCAGGCCGGCGAGGTTGCGAGCGCCCTGACCCTTCACTGTCTGCGCACCGAAATGCCGGCCGGCGAGGGCGGGACCGCCGACGCGGCCCTCGCGGCAAGTGTTGAGACAGCGAACCGTAGGGTCTGGGACGCCGCAACGGACTCGAACCGAGAGGGCATGGGTGCGACGCTGACTGCAGTGCTGGTTCACAACAATCGGGCCTACGTAGCCGAGGTAGGGGACTCTCGCGCATACTTGTTGCGCGGGAGTCGCTTGGTTCAGCTCACTCTCGACCAAAGCTACGCGCAGATGCTGGTCGACTCAGGCGCACTCACTCAAGAGCAATCCAAGACATTCGAGCACAAAAACGTCGTCTTGCAGGCGATCGGAACCAAGCCGAGCGTGGTCGTCGCACTGAACCGCTTCACGCTGCGCCGGGCCGACCGCATTCTGCTCTGCTCGGACGGGCTCTCGGGCAAGGTCACGGACGAAGAGCTCCGTGGCATATTGATCACGACAGCGAAACTGGACGTCGCGTGCAAGCAGTTGGTCGATCTGGCAATCGCTCACGGGGGAGACGACAATATTACCATTGTCCTTGCACAGATGGATGGCGAGGGTCTGCCCGTACTGACCGGTGAGGAACGAGTGTCGCTCGAAACAGTGCAGTCGTTTCCCGGGTAGGGGGCAGACGATCCAGTGCGGCCCAATGGCCTCTCCAGATCGATCGCGGAGTGCGAGTGCAAGTGACTTGGCCTCGCGTACTCCGTCACTCTGAGTGGGCCAGGTTGTCATGTTGACTGGACCTGCCACTGAGCCAAGTGACCGTGCATTCACCAGACCCGCTCCTCACACGAAGCCCCGTGGCTTGCTAGAAGACGAGGGCGGCGTGAGCACCGATCGTTGCCCACGCGAAAGCCGCTCCAGGATTCCCCGAACTCAGGTGGTTGTACGCCGCGTGAATACCGACGTTGACCACGGGAAGGAACGTAGCATCCAGAAAAGCTCCGACATCGTACGTGATGGCGGTGTGTGAGGGATCCGGGTTCGGCAGGGCCAAGCGACCGATCCCGAAATGCGCGAAAACACCAGGTCGAATGATCTCGCCCACGCCAAACCGCAATCCGCCCACGCCGCGATAGGCAGCTCCTCCATTGCCGGCGAATGCGTGATAGGTTAAACCCACTTCCGGCGTAATGACGACGAACGGCAGATGTGCCTGCCAGCCAAAGCGAACTCCGGCTCCTGCCCCTGAATCGGCGTTTGATTGGATGGGAACGGCATAGTCGAGGTCACCTGCGATCACTGTCGCGGCGCAAGCCGGACCCATATCCAGAGTGATTCCGAGCAGTACAGCGCAGCCCGCGGCCGTGCGTCCAATTCGACGAGTTTTCATGAGGTTACCTCTTTCCAGATGCCAGCGCCGCTTTCGGCGAGGCAGACGCCTCCCGGTGACGTCGAGGAGCTGCGCTCGGGACCCACGAGCGACGCGCGAGGCTTCCCCGTCGCTTGTCTCACTTGGAGCAAGTCAACGGGCAGGCCTCTCCCTCTTGGAGACGCCGGAATTCAACTCGTCGGTTGAGCGAACGGGTACTCTCTGGAACGAGCTGGCAACGTGACCCAAGACCGGTCGTGGGCATTCGCGTCTCGACCAGGCCGCGAACCGTCAGGTAGCTCTGCACCGCCACTGCCCGCCTACGACTCAGGTCCTCGTTGTGCTCGGCGGGCCCCTCTTCCGACGCATTGCCCACGATGCAGACGCGGCAGGAGGGGTCCTGCGTGATCGCTTCGGCCACCGCATCGAGCACCGGATCCATCGTCTGCGTTCCATCCTTCGGCGGGGGCAGTTCCGCGCTGTCGAATTCGAACTGAACCAGGACCATCAGCGGAGAGCCGCTGCACGGGTCGATCGGACAGCCCAAGGTTGCCGATGGCCCGATCTGCATCGGGCAACGGTCATCGGCGTCGCACACGCCATCCTGGTCGCGATCTGGACAGCCTGGCACGACCACCGCTACCCTGTCGACCACCGGTGCGACCTCCTGTTTCTCCTGCTGCGCGCACGGCCAGGCCATCGGGCATTCCGGTTCCCTCGACTTCTCGTGCATGGGGTCCAGGCCCAGATCCAATCCGACCGTAATGAACTGTGCGTCTCCCGAGTCCTGGTTGGAGACGCCGCTCGATTGCACGATTTGGCCATATCGCAGGACGGGCCCGAGTGAGAACCAAGGTGTTACCTCGAACCCGTAGCCCAAGCCCGCGTCGAAACCGAAGCGGTCCAGAGCTCCCGTCCGGAAGTATCCCAGGTTAGAATCCACGAACAGACCGTCCAGATTGCCGGATTCGGGTTGGAGGGTAGCGAGGGGACGGACACGCACACCAGTCGAAAGGGAGTGCGCTGACCCGGTCTCGGCATAGCCGTCGTTGGCTGGTGCCAGCAACAGCGCATAGGACCACTGCAAGGCCACCACGCGTCCCAGCGCGATGCCCGGCCTGACAGCGAAGTAGAACCCCGGCGTGAAGCGGTTCGATTGCGGCTCGTCCAGCCAGAAGGCGGCGGCTGGCTCGGCGTGCAACGTGAATTCCTGCGCGGCGGCGGGCATTCCTGCGAGCAGGGCGGCGCTGCAGAAAGCCAGGCCCGCTGCACAGGCTGCCAGATGTGTACGTCGCATGGGCTGTCTGCAACTCTTCGAGTTCACCTCTGTCGGTCTCATGAATCTCTCCTTGAAGTATGCGTCATGGTTGCTTCCCCGTAGCCTGATGTCTTGTCGTCACGCCTCCTAGAGGGGAGGCAGCGTGATGGTGTTCGACAGAAGCGAGATTGCGCCGGTCGTGCACAGGAGCCTGCCCACGACTACGGAGTCGGTGCCCACCGAGTTTGACGCACCCGCCAAGATGTTCCCCTGGAAGCTGACGTTCGAGCCCAGGGTCGATGATGCGAAGACGGCCCAGAAAACGTTCTTGGCTCTTGCGCCATTGATCAAGAGAACCTGGGCATCGTTGTTTACGGTGAGTGACGAACCAATCTGGAAGATCCAGATGGCGTTCGCGTTACCCTGGCCGTCGAGAGTGACGGTCCCGCCCACCGCAACATTCATGGTGGAGTTGGACGTGTAGACGCCGGGGGCGAGCACCATCCCGGAAATGTCATTCACCGTCGTACCCACCGGGCGCGACATGGCCTCGACGTACGCGGCCGTCAGGTCCTCTTTCGCCTGGGCTGCCACACCGGCCGGATCGTTTGCGTAGAGCGTCCCGTTGATGGTGGGATTGGTCGCCGTGCAAGGGGAGCCATCACCCAGGCACGTTCCCGTGGGGCTCAGGCCGACGTCCCCGTTCAGCGTACTCTCGCCACTCGAGTTGGAGTTGGTGAGGCCCGCCCCGGCCACGGCCACGAAGGTGCTCAGGGTTCCGAGATCGACGGGCATCAAGCCGGAGGGGGTTTCCCCGGTCGAGAAGCTCCACACGTAGTCGGCTTCCAGCGCGCTGCCCGCCAGGTCCGTAGCCCCAGTCGTGATCCTGACCACATAGGTGGTGGCCGGCAGAAGGTCGCTGTCCGGGGCAAAGTAGCCAACCAGGTTCAACCCATCATAGAGCACCGTCCCCGCTACCTCGTTGGTTCCAGGTCCCATCACCGTGAAGTTTGCCGTGGTGATTGTCAGGGGGTCCATGGCCTCACTGAAGGTGCCGTTCAGGGTCGCGTCGATGGGCACGTCGGTGGCCTGGTCGGTGGGATTGGTGAGGATGACCGTGGGTGGGGTCGAGTCGAGCTCCGTACCAGTCGAGAAGCTCCACACGTAGTCCTCTTCCAATGCGTTCCCTGCCAAGTCGGTTGCTCCAGTGCTGATGGTGACCGTGTACTCGGTGTCGGGGTCCAGGGCGCTCTCCGGATCGAAGACCATGTTGGCGCCAATCTGAGTCACAGCACCGTCAATCAGCACTGCCCCGTCCTGGAGCATGAAGGTGTCGGCGTCGAACGTCGCCGGATCCATTGCCTCACTGAATACGACGGATACGTTCGCGTCCAGAACCACTTGACTGCCCGCGTCACCGGGGATTGTGGAGACGACCGTGGGGCTGGTGGTGTCTTCTGTGGCACCTGTCGTGAAGTTCCACACGAAGTTGTTTGCCAACGAGTTCCCCGCCAAGTCGCGAGCTGCCGTGGTGATTGTGACCGAGAATATGGTGCTTGCATCCAGGGCTTGAGTCGGATTGAAGGTTGCCGTCTGGTTGGCGTAAGTCACCGTACCGGCAACGGGCGTATCCAATTGCTGTACGGTGAAGTTCGTCGAGGTGACGGTCGATGGATCCATCGCTTCGCTGAAAACCGCCACGATATTCCCGCCGGTTGCGGCGCCTGTGGCGTCGTCAGTCGGGACGGTAAAGGTCACGCTGGGCCTTTCCGTGTCCAGCAACGGCTCCGTCGCAAACGTCCAGCTGTACTCAGTCGCCAGTGCGTTCCCTGCCAGGTCGGTGGCATTGGTGCTGATGGTGGCCGTGTACGCGGTGTCGGGGTCCAGATCGTTCTCCGGATCGAAGACCGCGTTGGCGCCAGTTCTGGTCACGGTGCCTTCAATGAGCACTGCCCCGTCCCGAAGAGTGAAGGTTTCGGTGTCGAGCGTCAGCGGGTCCATTGCCTCGCTGAACGTGGCGGAAACG
>CAZYKT010000112.1:0-11935 GCA_964648165.1 uncultured Polyangiaceae bacterium
CGGAGCAATCGCCGCCTCCCGGACACGCAATTGGCTCGCAGTCAGGGTAATTGGCATAGCCAGACGCACATTCCTCGCAGGCAGTTCCAGCAATATGGTCGTCACAAACACATGCTCCACTCACGCATGAACCGCGCCCAGAACACCCACCGCAAGTATCGCCTGTCAGTGTCACTATCACCGCAAGCATGCCCCTGGCCTCATACCGTGATCTGACACTCGAAGTGGTGAACGAACGGTGGTCGCCATTCTGGGCAGCCGTTCGACCTGGGTCATTCACATAGGTTGTCGTTCCGTCTACCTGGTCCAGAATCAGCCAGTGGCTTGCACCGGCCTGGAACACTTGCGTGGAATTGGATCCCTGAGCATCGCCGTGAATTATGACAATGTGCGTGGCGTCCAGATAGCCAAGAAGATCGCACCACTCGATTGTTCGCGCTTTGGCATCGACGCCCACGTACGTTTGGAGCACTGATAGAAGCTGGTCCGAGCTGGTTCCTGAACACGAGTAGGAATTCGCGTTCCACCCAACGATGTTGTCGTCCATCCAAGTTATCGTGTCCTTCAGCTGTTGCTCCGTTATCTGGGCAACGCCATTCACGTGAGCCCACGCCATCGTTGCGACAGCTGGACCGCAGCACACGTTGTCGGACCAGGAAAGAGCGGCCAGTTTTTGGGATGTCCAGGGGAGTCCAAGGTCGACAGTGGAGACATTGCAGGTCCCGCTGCCACCCGGGCCCTCCACAGACACGTCGTCGCCCACGGTCGCAGCGTCGACCTCTGGACCATCTGACGGCGTAATGTCCGTTCCGGCGCTGCCGCCAGTATTTTCAGTGCCGCCCTGACTTCCACCCGTTGATGGCCCCTCACCCGCAGACCCCGCCGATAAGCCACCTCCTCCGCCACCATTTCCGGGAAATTCGCCGCCTTGATCTGTCAGTCCGCCCAGCGATGTTCCCGTGCCAGAACTGCCACCGGAATCCCGTCCTCCGACTGCAGCAGATTGTCCTGCCTCAGCTAGACCAGCCTGTGACGTAACGTCCGACTCACCACCGTCTCCGGCGTGGTGACCGGCAGCACCCAAACCACCGTTCGACAGCGTTCCCGACTGGCCACCGTCGTTTGCCCTGCCGCCATCTCCATTTGCCCGAACGCAGAGATCTGATGCGCACACGAACGGTTCATCACATGTGTGGTTCCCGTAACAGGAACAGCGCTCAGAACCAGTTGGACATCCCGCACTGCCCCCACCGGGGGAGCGGATTCCTGCCTCTCCCGCATCCTCACCTCCTGGGCTGGCATCGCCCCCCTTCTCAGCAACACCCCCCTCTTCCGATTCTCTCCCCCCGGAACTCCACTCGCCTGCAGTGACGTCCCAACTTGATTCGCCTGAATCGCCGCCACGGTCGGAACCAGCACTGCTGGAATCACCTGCGCTACCATTCGCCGACTCGTTCGATGCGCATGAAAGCGCGATGGATAGCAAGAGCATGACAGCCGCGCCGTGCACGTGACGATCCCAAATCATAGTGGCTGTCCCTGTCGCACGGGCAACTCAGCGTCGTCAAGCATGATCGTCACTCGCCGCTGCGCACGGAACGACGACGGGGCTTGTGGAGCGTTTCTGCACGACAGCAAATCTCCGTGCGGATCGGCCCACAGGAATTGTCGATTCTTGCGATCGGCCTGGGCCGAGCCACAGCTACGTATGCCCATCGACATCCAGCAGTTCGACGACTCGGTCCGCGGTCTCCGGTGTCCGCGGACGGCTTTGGCGTACCGGCGAATCGCAGAGACCTTCCTTAGATCTGTGCAGGGTACGGTGTCGCCACGACGCCCAGACGTCGAACGGTTCCTGGCCCGACGGTCGCAGACCGGCTTTCCTCGGGCCCCGTCAACCCGAAACCAGGAACTGGCAGCACTCCGGGCACTGGCTCGCCACGCAGTCAGGAACGGCCAGTGGCTTCTGGACCCAACGGGCGGCATTCCCTTCGCCCGAGAACCCGAGCGGGATGCCCCCTACTTCACCGCCGAAGAGCTCCGGCGTTTGTTCATTGTTGCGGCCGAGGAGGCGAATCCCGCCGTCCGCGCCCGCGATTTGTCCATTCTTGCGGTCCTGTCCCAGGCGGGTCTCCGGGTTCACGAGGCGGTGAACCTCGATGTGGACCAAGTGGACCTCGAGCAGGAGTCCCTGGTCGCAGTGGCTGGGAAGGGCGGGACCCGGTCGACCATTCCGATCAGCCCCGAAACCGCCACCCTCCTCGGAAGGTGGATCGCCCAGCGGAGTACCCTGGCCAAGGATAACGAGGCTGGGCTCTTCGTGTCCCGTTGGGGGACTCGGATGTCCATTCGTTCGGTGGAACGGGTGGTTGAACGGCTCCGGCGAATAGCAAGAATAGACAAGGCCGCTAGCTGCCATGCCCTCCGGCACTCCACGGCCACGCTCTCGCTTGAGCTGGGTACCGATCTGGCAACCCTGGCCGAGCTCCTCCGGCACTCCTCTATTAAGGTTACCCAGCGCTACCTCCACAACCTGGACGGTCGGAGGCGGGAAGCCGTACGGAGCCTCGCTCGCACCATTCCCCGCAGTGTTCTGGGGATTTCCGAGATTTCGACCCAACGACCTATTTCACCGATTTCATTTGACGTCCAAGGTCACTTGAACGCCACTCATTGGAGATGACCTTCGACGTGTGATGCCCGCGTACGAGCACCCCGGAGTACACGTCCGGGGGTCATCGGGATCCCGACGAACCGCTCCCGAGACAGTGAGTCTGATAGGTCCGCTGTTGCGGATGCGAGATGGTCCATTCGACCGTTTGAATCCGGTCTGCTCCTGAAGCGACCAGAAATCGGGCATTCGGCCATGGCAATTGCGGTCAAGGGGTGCCATAGTGAAGCAAAGATGGAGGCTCGTGAGCGAGGTGCCTCGCGGACAGCGCGAGACGGGCAGTTGTTTGAGACAGGGGATTGTCTGCATTTCATCCGCGTTTGGGACGACAGCCCAACACGGTGGCGATGCAGAAGAAGGGAAAAGACCGATGTCAACAACAGGTCAGAAGCCGGGCAAAGGAACGTACACCTGCACGAAATGCGGAGAGCATGTCACGCTAGATGACGATACGGACACGTTGCCACCGTGCCCACGTTGCCACGGAACAGACTACCGCCCCTAGTCGGGGGCTACTTGTTGAACAACTCAACGGCGTGTTGCGCGCCAGCCAACCGTTGATGGGACCAACATCTTGGGTGAGCTAGTGTTAGTCTAGACTAGACCTCCGTGGGCCGAAGCTACACGATGCGGTCCAGGTGGTCTGGGTTTGACTTCCGCAAATGTCGAGCACTACGGTCTTGGCTCACCCTTCGGCGGATGTAGGTCGGGCACACGTGAATTCAGAGCGTCTGCTCGGCATTCATCCAACAATGTAGGATTATGCCACACGAAAGCCTTTCGACCGATCAAGTTCGCGAAGAGCTCCGCATCTCCGCTCCGCACCTAGTAGGTGACCTATACGACACAACTCGTGCAATGGTCGATTCAGAGTACGACAGGTGGAAGGACTTGGAGGGCAAGGCAACATCGTTGCTATCGGCAGTCGGTGTTTCTGTTGCCGTGGTTTCCGCGTATTCCAGTGTCGCGTTTCAGGAGATGCTATCCGCCTGTGGAACGCTCTGGGTAACAGTGCCGTTTGCCACTGCCATGGCTGCAACGCTGATCGCTGGAATGGTATCAGCTTCCAACGCATTGGCGGCGATTCGGGTTGGTCCGACGCGAAGGGTACTGAGTGACGGAGATGTCTTCCGACACGAGGTTCTTGAGAGTGCCGATGTCACCCCCGAGTCCTCTTCGAGTGTTGAATATAACGGGAGTGTCAGAGCCGAGCCACCGTCGTTCCCATCTGCCCTGCAATCCGACACTCAGGTGTCGTCGTCTGCTTCGCCACCAGATCCACTGGCTTGGCGGAAGTACATGATTGCAGCAAGATACGAACTCGTGCAGCAGAACAGCCGCGCCAATGACAGAATTGCAGCGGTGGTTAGGCGCGGACAGTGTGCGTTTGGCTGGTTCGTACTTGGCTTGTCACTTCTGGCGATCTCAAGCATCACAATGCTAGGTAATTCACAGCGAAAAGAACACCATGGCGACCAAAAAATCACCACCCCCTCCACCACCCCCTCCACCAACAAAAGGTAGGCCAATCACAACCGGTCTGGTGGTTCCTGTCGGAACAAAAACGAGAACAGGCGTCCAAGCTGGCTCCAGCAAGACTGCTTCCGATCCCAATTTGGTGCCGGCTCGAACACCGCGAAGGGGCAGGTGAGCGTTGTCATTCCGAAGCAGCCAAGGCGTTCCCAGGGACAGTGGCCGGGATTCGTTCGCGGCAATGACGCCCAAGGGATTACCCTGCACATCAATCACCCGACCGAGACAGAGCGGCTCAGAACGGGGCTTCCGCATCCCCGCGAGAATAAAAAGGACCGGCAAGCGCCAGGTCCAATAGACAAGGATCTAAGTGCGAGACATGGGCAGAATGGGAAGAGGCAGCTACTGTGATGCGGTCTTCCGCTTGATGAGCGACTCGACCGGAATTGGTGCAACGCTGACGTAGGCTGTACGACTCTTTACGTGAGCCAATTCCCTTAGGCGTTGGTAGTGGACGGCGACCTCGCGCGTCTCGTCCACCTCCCTACGAGCCATCTCCCTTTGGCGTTCTCTATTGACCTCGAAAGGCTCAAGCCCTTTCTCCGTTCTGGTCGCGGCTGTCATCGTCTCCTCCTTTCTTGGGATAGGACACACGCACGAATTCCTCGTGCGTCGAGATCTCTCGCAAAATCATAGAGTCCGTTGCCGTTTCGCGCTTCCCTAGCACTAATCAGAAGACCCGGCGCATTCAAGAATAGCACGGCAGGGGCCTCAACGGTAGCCGTTGGATCAACAACTACCTCGGCCAAGACCGTACTCTGTTCATCCCCCACCTCTGAGTTGTACCTTGAAAGGGTCGAAAATTCGACGACCCAGAAACGTTCGGGCAGTTCAAGGCGTCGATAGTGCGCCTGAACCGCTTCGGACAGAAGTGAACAGCATCCGGTCCGTTCTCTCAACCACGATCTTCGATCCACGAGGAAGGTGCGGAGTACAACGGTTCCGTCGTCGACAGCAGCCCGCAACTCTAGTGCCTGTGGATTGTCTGTTGCGAACTCCGGAATCTGCTCCTTGGCAAAATGGAGAGCCCGA
This sequence comes from uncultured Polyangiaceae bacterium, assembly GCA_964648165.1. GTDB lineage: Bacteria > Myxococcota_A > Polyangia > Polyangiales > Polyangiaceae > FEN-1139. The sequence continues at coordinate 5,237 of CAZYKT010000112.1, forward strand.
ATCTCCGCTTCTTCTCCGAAGAGAGTTATTTCTTCTGGCACAAGCGCAAGGAGAAAGGATGCATGGTCCTTGAGGTCGTACGGCGTCTCAGTGTCGATGGAAATACCTGTTACACCGTTGGAACCCGTTGGCATGAGCCGATATGGCCCAAGCTGATCGTCATTCACGACGTACCACCCCACGAATGTGGCAGGAGTGTAGTACCTTGCCGGGCCTTTCTCGATCGACCCAAGATCAATGCGACGCGAACGGTGCCCGACCGCCACTACGGCGTGACCCCAGTCGGCTGCAACGTCCCCAAAGCCTTCGCCGCCTCCTCCTGCAAGCCCCACAACCACTGGGATATTTGATTCGACGTAGCGATAGATGATCCCATCGGGGAACCATCCCGGAGCCCGGTGGTAGAGCAGCGGAGAATAACCCATGTTTTGTACGGCCGCCGCCATTTGATCCCAATAGAGCCCCTGTGATGGCAGTCTGGGGCCGGTTGGTGTGTATGCTGTTGCGTATTGGGTGATTTCGGGAAGATGTACTTCTCGGCGTGACCGATTACGCGACAGGATACGCGAAGCCATCCACAATGCCACCTGCGCACACCGACCGACATGCCCATCTTGTTCCATGAAGGGGGCGGCAACCACCGATTCCGTATTCCCTTCCACGAGTCGGTTGAAGTACGTCCAACACGTAATCCTCGTATTGTCATCGGGCGGGAATGCGAGAGCCGTTTCGCCGATCTTGACGGCCCCAACTGGATAGAACTTGGAAAAGCCCAAATATTGGGTTTTTGTGAAGAAATCAACAACGGTACAACGGTGTTCGTATCTTCGAAACAAACGCGAGTAATACGAGCTGTGTAGTGACCGCAGTTCTTCGCAGGGCTGCTCTGAACTGGCGATCAGCCTGTCACATTCTAGTTGCTCGAGGATGCGACACATCTGCTCAAGCGCGTGACCTCCCCGAAGTCCTGCAATTGTGCTAAAAAGCTGTCCTTGGATATGCTCTTGGTCCATCCCGCTCATGCATACACCCTACACGGCGCCTCGGGCCACCAACACTTCCTTGGTGACCTCTGCCAAACCCGGCCGCAGAAAGAAACGAGACAATTTTCCGCGAGGTTAGTCGTCTTGCCTGGGAGTCCACAAGAAAAAGGTGGACGGTCGAGTTTTGGCACCACTGAGGCACCACGAGTGTCCTGCGTACGTAAGCCCCCATGGGCTGGTCGATACCCGTTGGTGGGGCATCGGCCCCTTGGCCTACGCTTGCCACTGGGGTTCCCGGGTGGGTTTGTGGTCAGCATACGCCGTTTCCGGATTCGGCTGCCATACAGGCTGATCAACGTTGCACTGCGCAGAATATTCTTGCGAAAGGTGCCATGCCCATACGGCATGCGACCATGCGGTGGACCTATGTGTTCTGAGCGGATTCAAGACCCCGGGGAACAGTCTGCTTATCGTGCCACGTTCTAGTCGGCGGGGCCGCCCTCTCCCACGACGGAAATATCAAGATCTTGCTGCAGGGGTACAGGTCACCTCTCGTTCTCATCGCCGCGCGACTCCCGCAGCCGTTACGGCGTTTCCGAGGCGTGCCCGCGCCTGAGGTGACGGGTGCCAGCGCGCGGCCCCCACGACCGTTGTTGCACGATCTTGCGATCCACCGGACGAGGGTCGCTACGAGTTGCATACCGGTCCGCGATGCGGTCTCCTCACCGGACAATGGTGAAGGTGCATTCCCTCCTTGGCCGAGTGGGGGGGACTTGCGGGTCTCGCGTTCATGGTGGCCGCGTCCTGCTCCAGCAGGGGTGATGACACTCCGGTGGCTCCCGTCGCATCCGCACCGCAATCACCGTCGACCTCCGTAGCGACACGACCGCCTTCAACTTCCGCACTTTTGGCCCAACCGCCGCCGCCGACTCATCTGCCGAACTCGGGCCGCGCGATTCCTGCGGCATCAGTCCTGGGCTCACCGACGGTTGGGGCGCCATCGTCGACCCAACCGTGGCACCCAGCTGTGGCACCTGGGGAGACAGATCAGGCCACGCCGCAGCTGACCCCAATCGCCCGACCGACACCAGTCAGCACCACTCCGCCGTCAGCGACGACTGCGTTGCGGTCACCGAAGAGCAAGCCAACGTCGCCTTCGCCGGCCAAGGTCACAACATCTCGGGGCAAGATGCGATGCTGCGATGGAACGATATCACCGCGCTGTGTGTGCGGAGGGTTGAAACGGGGCTGTTGCTCTCGACACGGAGGGGTGTGCGGGTGCGAGTAAGGTCACAACTGGCTGACGGTCGCGCCAGCCAGAACCGTCGGGGATGGTCGCGGGGAGCTCAAGACTCGTCGAGCAACCACCAAGGCCCCGATGGTTCCCACTGTGTTGACCAGTGCCAGAATCCCAATCCCTACCAGCATGCACGGGACGGAAATCCCCATTGACGATGCCGATACCCCCAAGACCAGGGTGGAGACCAGGAGCAACGCCTTCGGAGGGTGACGCATGGGGAGCTCCGGCAACTCGGTACCCAGATTCCGCACACGTGACCGCACGTAACTGATCGAGAAGCCGCTCACCAGGGCAACTAGAGGCAACAGTATGGTCCAGATCCGGTCTGCGTGGAACACAGCCAGCCCGATGAGAGGTGCCGCGTCTGCCACGCGAGCCATGACTGAATCCAGGAGCGCTCCCCATGGAGTCGACGCCCTTGTCGCTCGCACCGCGGAGCCCTCGGAGAGATTGAGGCAGCCATTGAGCAGCGCAATCACGGTGGCCCAGCCAGGACAGGCCACAGCCACCACCACACCCGTTCCCAAACCCGCCACAAGAGCCACACCGGAGGCCATGACGGCGAAGAGCCATGCGCCTTCGGATTGGGCTGCGGACGGGCCCGACCTCGCATCCGCACGACGGACCGACACCAGTCGGGTCGAGCCTTTTCCGTCAAGGTGGGTCGGGCGGTTCGGGGATACGAGCCGGGTGCCGGTTGAACGCTCGGGTGCCCACTCGTCGCGCAGGTCGCGGAAGTCCTGCCCGTCCGAATCGGCGCCGCGATGGGGTTCCGCATCGTGACCCGATCCGAATGACCGGCGCGTTCGCAGGAAACAAGACAGGTGATTGCTCTGAGCCATGACTCGACGTCTCACCAACTCACGTCATTCGCAGCGTCCGCTACGCTGGCCATGATACTGTCCCAGTACCAGCGCACGGAATTCGGTCGACCGTACCACAGGATGGTCAATCCGACCCTCCACTGTCACCCCTCTCATCGAGAGGTGACCCTACGTCTGGCACGCCGGGAGGGCAAGCAGGTTGTTGTTCCACAACCCGTCCGCGTAGGTTCGGACATACCTACCGCTGGAACCGTCCACCACCCCGACATCAGCACGTTTCCCATCAACCACCGTGTAGAACGTGTTGGTCTTGGAATCGATGGATACAATGATGTCGGAAAGACGCAGGCGCCAACAGGGGCCTCCAAGATGTGTGATGTGCTCGTGCGTATTGCCCGTCCTTGTCACGCAAGTGACTCGGTAGTCCGCCATGATCGTCTCTCCTTCAAGGGCTAGATCTTGCCGCCCGAGGCAGCACAGACCTGTCTCCAGATGTCCCAATATCGGTGTACCCATTCCGCGACAGGAATGCGCCAGGCAACCTAGCCACGGGAATCGTCGGGTCAATGCCCCGCGGCCGAGATCGCAAGATCGCGATATCCGGACCCGCGGTTCCTGGTTCCGGACCTCGAGACCCGCCTCACAGGACCGCCCACGCCCGTGCCAGACGGCCGTCCGAATCCCCCTCGATACTGATTCCTTGGAATACGCCTTCCACGCCAAGCAGGCAGAGCTCGGGCCGTCGATGGCGGTCCGGGAGCTCCAAGACCAGCTGCGCGAATACCACCGGAACGCTCCGTTCGCCGATCCCCGGGGAAGGGCAGCGACCGTCGATGGCATAGACGTGAAGCCTGCATCCCGGGCCAACCCATTCCAAGTGTCTGCAGTTGGCTCCCTCAGCAGCGTGGCGGCTCCCATACGGCAGGGGTTTCAGTTGACCCGTACTGGCCTGGATGTTCTCCAAACACCGTGTCACTCGGGAAAGCAGCCCGCTGAATGGAAACGGTTGACGCAAGACTGTCCAGCTTCTCGTGGCGTAGATGGTGCGGCTGTTCCTGGCTGGAGAGTTGTACGGGCGGGGAGGCCGGAACAGCTTGGGCTGGTCAGAACCATCGGGTGGGTGACTCGCTGGTCCACGCGACCCCCAGGCACCGTGTATCAAGAGCCTGGGATTGAATCTCCCCACGAATTCAGCCGTAACTCGCTTGATGATTGCGGCCATCGTCTTGGGTTCGACGTCCTCGATCAGCGCGACAAGAGCCACTGGGAGCGCCGGCATCCCGGCGAGTCCATAGGTCATAGCCAAGATCCGACGGCTACGAATGGTGACCCGATTGAGCCCTCGGTTTGCCTGAGCCAGCTGCTCGCGACGGAGCAGGGTTTCCTCCGGAGTCGGCACGGCAGTGGAGGCGTCGGCGAGGGTGTAACCGTCGGCGCCTCCCGTGGCCGCACGCCACCCCACTGCGAAGGATTCTGCTGACCCCGGACGTCCACCCTCGACCAGACCGAGGCGCATCCGCCGAACGGTCGCTTTGATGCCGTAGCGGCATTCTCCTTCCCAGACCTGGCCCAGCCACAATCGTGACGCCCCTGCGTGGCGGGGAAACGCCCGTGCGAGCATCGTGGCGTATCCGGCAATCGTAGTTGGGAGGCCGAGCCATCTGAGCAGGGCCTCACCTCGCCCAGTGAATTGCTGGTGCCGAACCAGCATTTGCCGGAATTCCCGCAAGGTCGGGGGGTAGTCCGGATCGAACCCCTCCGATGACAGAAGGACCTCGCGCAGCCGCCTGATGTCCGACCGGTCCAGCGTCGGCGGCGAGAAGCGGGCCTCGAGCAGGATGCGCTTCCGCAGACGCACGGATTCGATAGGGAGCGAGCCGCAGGGCACCGAATCTCCTTCGCTGCCGCTGCGGTCCTTCTCGTTGATGAGCGTTCCGCATGCGTAGTCCGAGAACGATGGGCCAAAGAGCTCGGTAGGGAGGACCGGCATGGCCGGCAGCTCGCTGGGAAGGATGAGGTAGAGCCGCGCCTCCTGGCCGGCAAAGGGCGTGAGAACCCGGAAGTACTTCTGGGTCGCGCGAACTTTCGACATGCTGGGATACAGATCGATGAGCAGCTTGCAGCGCGGGCTGTTCCAGCCCTCGATGAGCACGCCCACCTGGACAATCGTGTCGATTTCCCCGTTCTCGAAGGCGCTCAGGACGCTCTCTCGTTCCTCCCGCGGCGTCGTCCCGAGTACCAATCCAATGGCGCGGCTCCCCGGTGGGCGCCTGCTCTCCAGGTACGAGACGAGCTCGCTTGCCTGGGCGCAGGAGGCACAGGCAATGAGCGCCGGGATGTCGCGGTTTTTTGCCTGATACCGGAACAGCTCCGCCGCACGGAGGAACGGAGCTTCGGACATGACCCGGCCGAGCTCCCCTTCGTCGAAGTCTCCGGCAATGAGACGCACCTCGGAGCCCTTGTTGTCGACCTCCGCCACCCAAATCCGCGCTGGAGCCAAGAGACCCAGTTCGAGGGCCTCCTCGACCGTCATCTCGTGGATGAGATCGGGAAAGAAACGGCACAGGGCCCGTCTCTCGTCGTAGTCGGGGGTGGCAGTGAGCGCGATCCGCATCGCATCCTCGGCCAGCGCGGACCGGATCAGCTGCAGGCGTTCCCGCGTCATGCTGTGATGAGCCTCGTCCAAGAAGACGATGGGCGCCTGGCCGATCGCGGGGCTCTGGGAGGCCTGCGAACCCATGCGATCCAACATCGCGTAGGTCGTGATATTCACGCCTCGTCCAACCGGGCGCTGCGACTCGCCGTACAGGACGCCGATTGGAACATCGGGCAGCTGAGACTTCAGAGCCTGTTCGGTCTGTTGCACCAGGACGCGGGTGGGCACCACGAACAGCGCAGAGAGCCCACAACGCGCGATGATATGACCCGCAACGACCGTCTTTCCGGTCCTGGGAGGAAGGACGATGCGTGCATACGAACCCGGACCGTTCCTCGAAGCGACGGTACACAGATACCGGTCGAAAGCGTCGAGGGTCACGACCTGTTCGGGCCGGGCCGGGCGCATCGTCTGCGGCGCTTCCTGGCCAGGGTCCTTGGTCCGCCGAACCCGCGTGGCGGCAAGGGCGAGCTGATCTGCAACCGCCATCGTCTCGGTTCGTTTCTCGGTACCACCGGTTGTTCCAACTGGTTCCACGGACCGGTCTGGTGTAGCAGCAATCCCGCCCCCTGAGATCCCCCGACGTTCAGTCCTCGTCCGGTTCGAATGGCTCGTCCGGGCAGTGGTCTGGCTCTGCGCACAGCCAGAACTCGTCGGGGAGATCGCCAATCTCGTACCCTAAGGAGCGGTAGCTCTTCAGCCGGAGCTCGAACATCCGCTTGAGCCGCGGCACCGAACCGTCAACGTAGTCGAAGACGCGCACTTCGCGCTTGTCGGCGTGCAGGCGGTGAAGGCGTCCCACGTATTGAGCAACCGTCGCCTTCCACGAGATCGGTGAGGCGAGAAAAAGGGTGTCCAGCCGCGGGTCATCGAACCCCTCGCCCACGAACTTCCCCGTCGCAACCACGACCCGAGGCTCGTTCGGGGATATCGCGT
>CAZYKT010000113.1:0-11788 GCA_964648165.1 uncultured Polyangiaceae bacterium
GGGTTTGCTTGGAGGGACGAGCACTGGATGTGGTTCACGGAGGCTCGACGAAATGTGCTTGCTGTGATTCATATCCTGAAGGTCAAGGACGGTTGTCGGTACGTACCGGCTACGGTTCCGGCAACAGAGTGAGGTGTAGCTGGGCTGACACAGCGAATGGGAGGTTGGGATGACTGCAGCAAGAATGGTGGGATTGGTGTTGAACATTTCCATTGGGATGGCGTTGGTCGCGACCCCTCATGAATCGCGCGCGCAGGAGGATCCCGATCCAAATGTCATGAAGGTGAGCTTGATGGACTGCTGGGCTCAGATTGGTGGCGGCAACCTCGCAGCGGATGGAACCGGGAGCGGCTTCGGAAACATCTGGGAGGACAGGAAGTTCCACGTCGAGTTCGCATATCACCATTCCTCCACGGACCAGGGGGTCAAGGACACGGCTGCCGACGCGATCGGGCGGATTGAGCTCTGCTGGTTTGGACGCGAACAGGAATCGCAAGAACTGGTGGCTCACTGTCCCGAAGACTGGGTGGTGTTCGAGCGGGGGGGGCGGTCCGTTCCCAATGCGAATCCATATGGGAAGCGGGTGGTCACATGTGACTACCGCAAGGAGCCCGTCAATCACCAAGACCCTGCAGATGAGCCGCAAGACCTTGCGCTGAAGCAGAATCTCGAGGCCTGGGTTGCTCATTGTAACGACACACTCGGGGAACCCAAGTTGTGCCGTGACGATGTGGGGAATTGGGTTATCTGTCCGGAGGCCATCGGACTCCCTGCCATGGTTATGGCAGACTTAGACGTCATTCCTGGGCAATTCGACTGGGGTGACTCCGGGGACGCCTCCTCCCAGCGGGGGGTGTTCATGCGGGTCTTCACGAACGACGAAATACCGCCCAATGCCTCTATCCCTGTTGCCGAGGATATGACCTACGACGAGATCCTCGCGGAGGCCAACGAGCACGGGACTTGTGCCAATTACACCGTTAAGGCCGAGGCTCCGGAGGGTGAGACGCCGGACGTGCAGATCATTGCTCCCGATCGACACTTCAAGCCGTTCGGTGACGACGTCAACCTATGCGTTGGCTCGCGGGTGGTCCAGCCAGGAGAGCCGTATGATGCTCCCCGACTGCTCTGCATGCCGCACGCCGGCCAGGCAGACTACTTCCGCGAGGTCATGCGAGAGATATACCGGACGCAGGATGAGCGGATTCAGCGGCAGCTTCCGTCGACGGAAAGGCAGCATGCATGGCATAATGGAATGCGCGATTCTGAGTTTTTGCCCGAGCATGTCGTGATGGTCCGGAACACCCAGTACGTAACATACAGCCACACGTCGTTTTTGCCCAGAAACATTGCCTACTCGATCGACCCTTTCGAGGACACTCCGGCAAGCTTGACGAATCTTGCCGGCCGTATCGACGGGGCACAGGCAGTGCCGTTCGGTGTGGGGAACATATCAACGCATGAGGCATTCCACGTACTGCAAAGGTCATGGGAGCTGCGAAACGCACGGATGGGAGCGCTGTTGTTTCCCGGTAGGCACTTCTCCGAGGCACTCCCTGAGTCGATCATGTCGACGGCATGTGTGCTCAATTTCCCCAACGAGGACGCGCAGCGTTGTGTGTCGTCTCTCAAGATTCTGGATCACGAGAGCTACTTCAACCCAACACACGGCCAATACTTCTACAATGCTCGTCAACGGTTGGCAGTCCCAGAATCGGACCTCCTGCTGACGCCAAACACGTCGGGGGTCTTTTGGAGCTACGTCTACGAGCAGTTTGCGTATCCGTTGCCCCAGCCCGACCAGCCCAGTCTCGCCCACCCCGGTGGCGTTTTTTCCACAATTCAGCGCGACCCGGGAGCCGAAACCATCATCCTTCGTGAGCGCCGGTACTCCGATGAGGGTCACGATTTTCTTGGGCTGCTATTCCAGCAGATTGAAACGGACAGCAGCACCACGGACATCGATGTCATCGATGTCTTCGATGTCGTGGACAACACCCTGCGAGGCAGTCTCGGCCGCAGCTTCGCAGATGTCCTGTTCGACTTTCACACTGCCCTGTACCTGAAGGACTACACGGACACCGACCCCCGATGGCGTTTCGACTGGGCCCATGGTGAGGGGTTCAACGCGGACAGCACCCCGGCAGAGCTCAAGCCTATTGACGTACTGCCTGGTATCGGCGGCATTACGGAGGACGGTTTCGTGCGGACGCGACGCACCCGAGATACGTGGACTGCCTGCTCGGGAGTCGACTGCACTCCGAGCCGCGTCGTCTTTGCAGTTGGGGACCAGGCCTCAGGGACGAATGTGCAGCTGGGCCCCACCGGCACGACCATGATCTCGGTCAGTCCTGATCCCGCCTGGGAAAGACAGCTCATCACGATACGGGTGGGGGCGTTTGCGGGGGACGAACCACGCATTCGTATCTTTCGTGTCGCCAGGGCTGGGGACGCGCGGACTCCGACGCCTCTGTGTGGCGTCTCCCCAAGCTACGAGTGTCCTTTCGAGGCGGAGTCCAATTCCCCGCGAAGGCGCGTGGTGAAAAATGCCGAGGTGTTGGAGACCACGGATGAGCTCCTGCTCTTGGCCAGCAATGTGAGGACCTCGGGCACTGCGCATTTCGATTGGAGCTTCGGCGTTTCGGACGCAGTCCTTTCGGTGATCGAACCTACGACCGTGTCTCCAGCGTCGATTGGCACCCCCAACGCGCGACGGTCCTTCGCGGTCAAGCTGTTCAATCGTGACGCCGAAGGTAATGCCGTTGACATTGCCGAAGAGGATATTCAGCTGAACGTCCCGGACTGTGCCCTGGCCCCACTGGGGCTGGATGCTTGTGTCCTGCCGCAGGACGCGGTGACATTCGTTGGTCTGGGGGGAGGCTACGCGCAGTTCATCGTCCAGCTTCCAGCGGAATTCTACCCCGAGTCGGGCAGCGGGGATGGCTCCCTTGATCTAGAGGTTCGTTCGACCGGCCATGATCCAATTCTCGTTACGAATGGTCTTCGCATCGGTGCGGACAGCCAGGCCACGGTTCTGGTCCTGGACGCCAGTGGAAGCATGCGGGAATACGGCAAGATCGAAGCCCTCAAGACGGCGGCTGCGGGACTAATTCAGTCGCTGCTGCCTCCCGACGGGGTGACGGCACCTTCCGACATGGTCGGAATCGTCTCGTTCTCCAATGATGCGTCTACGCTCACTTCACCTGGCCTGGTCGCCGTGTCTCAGAGCTCGCTGTTGGGGCTGCTCGCGGCGGTAGCCGGTCTCGAGCCGCACGACAAAACCTCGATTGGCGATGGTGTGTTCGAGGCTCAATGGAATCTTTCCCAGACGTTCGACGCTCTTCCCGCCGCGGATAGACCCAACCGTCAGGTGATGGTCGTCCTGAGCGACGGCCTGCAAAACGAACCAGCGGAGCCGAGACTCTACTACCGGACTGACCTGGGTGCGCCTCCCACTGGTGATGGGAATGGCGAGTGGCAGGAAGAAGGGCAGTTACCTCCGGTGTTGACCTGGCCGGGGCGTGCAAGTCCTGAAGCGCCTCTACCCCTCCCCAATCACATCGAGACCATCGGCATCGGCCTTGACGCCTCTCTTGGGACGCTGGGCGAGCTCTCGGCACTCACAGGCGATGGCCCCATGTACATTCCAGGTGAACAAGAGGTACTTGCCAGGATGTTGGCGGGAGGTACGGCGTCGGTATCCGCGACTGCCCTGGCGGATGCGATGACAGCGACCTACACCAATGGCTCCGCCTACCAGCGGGCACTATCCGGAGAATTCACGTCAACTGAGTTGGAGGGCGCTCTGCCGATCTCGGGGATCGGGCCAGGCGCTCAGGAACTGCGAGTCGTCGTGATTGGCGAGGATGCGGGAAGCCGGAATCTGGTCCTCGAGGGACCCACTGGGAACGTGGAGCCGCTGGCAGAATCTGCCGACTCAGTTGCGTTCAAGGTGCAGTCCCCCCAAGGCCTTTGGTCGCTCAGAGCGATTCCACCAGAGCCTGCGCCAACGGTCAGCTGGTTCGTTGAGGTGACCGTGGTCGGCCCCTTTGCTCTGCACACCCAGGTCGGTGTGGCAGAAGTGACAAGGGACGCGAGCGGTTGGAACGCCGAGCTGCCTCGGGTCGGTTCGCCAGTTGCGATCCGAGCCGTGCCTTGGCAAGAGCGCGCGCTCGCAGAGGGGTGCGTCTTGAGCGCGACGATCCAGGATCCCAACGGCTTCGAAAAGACGCTCGCTCTGTATGACGACGGTCGACACATGGATGCAAGCCTGGGCGATGGCGTCTATGGCAACCTGTATGCTGGCACCGCAGAGTCGGGCGCCTACCGGGTGGATATCGACGCATCCTGTGCGGATCCCGAGACCGGGGATCCCATCGTACGCGAACGCCGCACGGGATTCGTGGTTCGGTGGCTTCCGCCGGAGCTGGACGCCGACCAGGATGCCATGCCGGACACCTGGGAGTCCTCGTTCGGATTGGATCCCAACTCCGCTGCGGATGCCGAAGAGGATTGGGATGCCGACGGTCTGTCGAATGTGGAGGAGTTCCGAGCCGGCACCAATCCGTTGGCTAGCGATACAGACGGAGGAGGAGAAGCCGATGGTTCGGAGGTTGCCTACGGGAGCAACCCAATGGACTGGGCGGACGACCGCGTCAGCCAGCCAGTTGGAATTCCCGATTCCGGAAACCGCGTAGTCCAGATCCTCGCTGGCATGAACCTCGGGGATGCTGACTTCGTGGTCCAACGCGGTCCCACCACCGAGGGGCCATTCACGCAGCTCTCAGACGTTTTCACGTCTGGCACCGACTATGCACTGGATGAGGAGGTCGAGAACGGCACGACGTACTGCTATCGGGTTCGCGTCGAGTCGCCAGAGTTTGCTAGCGGTTGGTCAACGCCGCGGTGTGTCGTTCCCGGCCTGGATTCCCACCCACCGCGCCTTGATGTCTTGGGCAAGGCACAACGAACCTGCTACGGCGACGAGGTGGCGATAAGGCTCTCTTATGCTGACGAGAACCCACAATCCGTATCCCCTGACAACTTCCGTGTCTTGATGGGAACCGGCGCAACCGGTGTAGAGGAGATCCGGTACTGGGCGGGAGCTGGTGCAGCCGCCGCTGGCCTCGGGTGGCTCCCCGTGACGAACCCGCTGTTGCTTTCGAACATCGACCCGGCCCTCAACACCATCTCTGTGCAGGTCCGGGATGGTGCGGGTAACGTCAGCCCGATTGGAGTCGTGACCATTCCGCCCCCCGCCATCTGCGTAACTGCGGATGCAGGACCGGATCAGACCGTCGAGTGTACGGACGAGGGTGCGGCGGTCGAGATGGACGCGACGAACTCTCAGGGTTCGACCAGTGAACCGCTGACGTTCTCCTGGTCCGCAAGCGGGGTCGCCTTCGATGACCCCAGCAGTCCCACGGCCGTGGGATGGTTCTCGCCCGGCACCACCACCGCCACGGTAACGGTGGCCAACTCGGGAGGGACCGCCACGGACTGGGTGGACATCACTGTGGTCGATACCACTCCCCCGACCTTGACGGTTCCACCCGACGTCACGGTCACCAACTGCGTATCTCCCAATATCGGTACCGCGACGGCTTCTGACACCTGCGGGGGAGTCACCATCTCGAACAATCGACCTGCGACCTTCCCGGCGGGCCTCACGCTGGTCACGTACACGGCCACCGATAGCGCGGGGAACGTGACCACGGGGGTTCAGCGGGTCATCACGGTTCTGGCTGACAGCACGGCCTGTTGTCCCCCCGGTTCCCATGTGATGATGGGCACGTCCAACAACGATACGTTGATTGGTACCAGCGGCGTGGACTGTATCGTGGCGCTGGGCGGGCAAGACACCATCAATGGAATGGGTGGCAACGACGTCATCAATGGTGGAGAAGGCGACGACAACATCCAGGGCGGCAGCGGCGATGACTACCTCTGGGGCGGGAATGGCCAAGATCCCATCAATGGCGGAGCTGGCGCCGATTACATCGACGGTGGAGGGGGTGACGACACCTGCCGCGGTGGGGATCAGAACGACACCATCCGAGGCGGCCAAGGCCAGGACAAGCTGTACGGCGAGAATGGCAATGACCTTCTGTTCGGCGACGACGGGGACGACCGACTCGAAGGTGGCTACGGCGACGACACCCTGAACGGTGGCGGTCTGCACGACACCTGCCTCGGGGGCCCAGGAACCGACACCTTCATGGTCTGTCAGACGATCCAACAGTAACTGGGGCCGGCCAGGCAGGCTCTCGATCAGAGCAGACCAGATCAGATGGGTGCTGCACTCTCAACACGGAGGGAGAGCGCAGCACCCTGATCGCGGCCTGATGCCGGAACAGGTCCGGCAGGCCCAGGCGAGACTGTCGGACTGACCGTCCACAAGAGGCTCCCATCCGCGGTCCGCGTCGGATCTTCTGCGCCCACGAGTTCGCCCGCCTCGTGGGCACCCTCCAGTAAATTGAACAACGGGATCCATCGTTGGATCCTCTTCTTACCGAGGATGGTACCCGCGCGGAGCGGAGTGGTCCGGATGGCGCCGCCCGGGGCGCCGTAGTTGGCGGTTTCCAGGGCTTGCTCGTCGTCTTCGATGCGGCCGTCTCGGAGGACGACCGTGACGTGCGCGTCGCAGCCGTCGGGGAGGTTCCAGACGACCAGGATGTCGCCGGAGCTGAACCGGTCGTTGGCGTTGGGGACGTGGGCGTACTGGCACCAGGCCAGGCGAGCGACGTTGACCCCGCTCACCCAGCCTTGATGCTCCTTGCGATTGACGAGCTTGCTGCGCACACCCAGGCGGAACAGCAGCCAATGGGCCAGATCTGCGCAGGAGCTGTACCCTGCCCCGAAGTCGCGTCCCTCCGTGACCGCGTCGTAGACGGGATCACCCTTTTCAGGCCTGCCACGGCTGCCATTGCACGCGTATTCACAGAGGTAACGAGCCAGGGAGCTTGCCTCGTGAGCGACCAGGGGATTGGACCAAGGCAACTGGAACGTCATGGGGCCTTGCCTTGGGCTTCGAGCCTGAGTTGGGACGTGAAGCTGTCTTTCAGGGCGCTGACTCTCTTCAGCTGCTGGTACCAGAAGGGCGCACCAAACGTGATGAGCACTGCCGTGACCAGGACACCGAAGAGATGGGAGATGGGGAAGTGTTCCTGGCCGGTGCGATTCTTGATTGGTTTCGTGTAGTACGCCCATCCTTCGCCCCAGAGCTGGATGTCGATGGCGCGCAGTTTGACATTGGATTGCACGGCTGTGATGTCCTCACCCTGCTTGACCAGCTCGGTGGAGAGCTCGACGGCCTTTTTGCGGAGCTCCGCATCGATGGATAGATCGCCGAGCAGATCCGGGGCATTGACCTGGAAGCTGCCGGCCACTGCCAGGGCGCAGAACACCGAGACCCAGCGCATGGCCAGCGTCAACCGCGCGGATATCATGGCGTTCAGCCGCTGAAGATGGGTTGTCGTGGGTGGGTCGGCCTTCGGCGCGTGCTTCTGAGCCAGGGCCTTGAGTGTATCGACGCCCACCAGTTGCGACCGCGGGCCCCGGATCAGCCTGATCAAGCCCACCCACAGGGCGTTTCGCCTCTTGGGGTCGGTGAAGTCTCCCAGCTGTTCCCAGGCGGCGCTCTGGGCTTCTTTGGGAGGCAGATGGAGCTCGGCCCGAAGATAATCGACCAGGCCGGAGTGGGTGGCGCGGGACCGGAGGCGCAGCAGGCACTTCAGCCCCGAGGCGATGCCGGTGACGACCAGGCTCAAGAGGAGCATCACCCCGATGAAGGCCAGGGCGACGGCCAGGATATTGCCGAGGTTACCCAGCAACATGACACACCTCCTGTCCATTCGGGCCGTTGACACAGGACGCGGTGGTTGTCAGGGTGCAAGCAACGTCAACCTTCGGGGTGGACGGTTGCTGGGTGCTGCGACCAAGGGCGATGAGAGCCGGGAACAGCGAGGGCAAAATGGTCACGGGGCGGCCGTTCCTTGGTTGCAGCTGGCCTATGGCATTGCGGAGCACCTCGTGCTCGAGGCACAGAAGGACGAAGGCCTGGTGGCGCGCCTTGGTCCAGGGCGTCTGGCTGAACGCCACGAGCCGCTGCTCGGCGAGGAGTCTATGCAGTTGTTTTTCGAGACAGCGGGCGCGCTCCAAGACCTCCGGAGCGCAGTTATGCTTCGGATGGTCGAGGACGATCTGCTGCAACTGCTCGCACTCGGCGATGTCCTCTTGCATGCGGACGAAGGGATCGCCAGACGAGTGCGGCGAAAGGGCATCGCAGGCCCTCTGGAAGTCCAACTTCATCGCATGTGATTGGAGCTCGGCGCTCAGGCTACGGATCTCCCTCATCATCTTCTTGATCGTGGGGATCTGCTGCTCCGCATCCCGACGGGCCTCCGTGTAGAGCAGCGCCATGGCGCATCGCTCGACGTTGAAGAGCTGGCGATGCCAGGGCAATGGTGTCGAGGCCAGCAGGCGTGAGCAGGCCTGCCACAGCTCCGCGGTGATGGAGATGGCGGTGCGGGCGACAGCCTTGTAATCCACCGAATAGCCACGGAGCCATTCGGTGTCGGTCTGCTCGATCTCGGCCTTGAGATCTTGGTATGAGAGCTCGCACTTGGCGCGAAACTCGTTGGAGTTATACTTGATCATGACAAAGTCCCTTTCTCAGGCGGCAACGCGCAGGTTCCTGCGGCCGAGCGCCTTTTTGATTTCGTTCTGGGTCATGGGTCCGCGGAGGAAGGACATGGCCCAACGGGGTTGAAGGAGATAGGTTCCGGGGTTGGCGTGCACGTCACGCACCAGGAACCAGCGTGCAGCGAGCCGCTTGACGTAGGTGGAGAGCTCCTGGGAAGACAGCTCGCCTTGGCCGGTGGCATTGGAGAGTCCTTCGATGATGCGGGCCCGGTCGGCATCCGTTTGCAGCCTGCCGATGCACCAGAATCCGGCGTTGGACAGGACGCGATAATCGAGGTCCATGGGATTCTGGGTGGCCACCAGGACACCCACGCCGAAGGCGCGCCCCTGTTTCATCAGGGATACGATGGGGCGCTTGGTGGGTGGGTTGGCGGGGTGGGGAGGCAAGAAGCCGTAGGCCTCGTCGAACACGACCAGGGCGCGAAGGCTCCGTGAGCCAGGGAGCGACCGGGTGTAGGCGAGGATTTCCTCCAGCAGGACCCCCAGGACCAAGGAGCGTTCCTCGTCGTCCAGATGGGCCACGCTGACGATGACGGCCGGGGTGCGGCCATCGCGGGGCGTGAGCCAGCTCTTCACGTCAAGCGATGCGCCCTGGCGCCAGGCGGCGAAGCTGGGCGAGGCCAGCAGCGTGTTGAGCGACGCGGCCAGGGATTTCCGCTCTCTTGCCGGCAAGAAGCCGTTGACGGGAAGGGCTCCGACTCTGGCCAAGGGGGGCTCCAGGAGATCATGGAGCAGGGCCGCCAGGTCCATCGGTTGATGGTTTTCCAGCCGGTGCTCGGCCAGGACGGAGAGCAGGACATGCTCGCGGCTCCGGGCCGGATCGGGATCGCGCCCCAAGAGGCGGAGCACCAGCGAGATCCCGGCGCTCAGAGCAGAGCGGGCCGCGTCCGGATCCTGGTCCCAGCTGTCCGAGCGCCGCTCCAGGGAGGAGAGCATGTGCAAGCCTTCCCCGGAAGACGCCCCGGGCGTCAGGACGCGGAAGCAGGAACGTTGGCAAAACTCCGCCAGATCTTGCTCTTCGAAGCCCCAAGCCCGGAGGTTGGTCTGTCGTTCCTCGCCCAGGGCCTGCGCGAGCTCTTCCGGGCTGCGCTCGTCGTTGGAACGCCGGCAGCCGTCGATCCAGGGCAAGAGCTCGTTCCCGGAGAAGGAGGGGAAGCTCAATAGGAGGTTGGGCAAGTCGCCCTTGATGTCGATCATGATGACCGGCACCTCCGAGCGAAGGGCCTCCTCGACCAAGACCGTCAAAAGACCGGTCTTTCCGCTGCCCGTCATCCCGACGACCACGCCATGGGTCACCAGATGCTCGGGCAAGACGGAGATCGGTGCCGCGCCCCCGCCGTTGAGCGGGAGCGCAGCACCCAGGTACAGAGAGCGTGAATTGGTCACGGTACCTGCTCCTATCCCTTAGGCCTGGAAGGGACTTGTGATGGGCAGCGTGGAGTTCAACGGCGCGGCCAGCAGGGCTGCCGGGATCGTGGCCGCCGGGGTGGCGACCGGGGCTGGCGCAGGCGTGGTGGCCTCCGCCGGCACGGGATCGGACTTGCGACGACCCGTGCCACCGCGTCCCGCGTACAAGGACGGAGCGATCTGGTCCGCGTCGCCCTTGCTGAGCCTGAGGTACCCGATGGCTCGGCGGGCGTCCTCGTAGGCCGTGACAACGAGGCTGTAGGCCTTCTGACGAATCGCCGCGACCTCGGCGACGACGGATGGCGACTGTTCTCGCAGCCCGATGGCCAACAACAGCTCCTCTGCCATCAACGAGGACTGGTCGAGCTCCGCTCGCTGCAGCGGGGTCTTGCCCTGTATCTGCTCCCAGCGACTCTGCAGGATCTGTCTCAGGACCAGGACGTCCGAGGCCAGAGCCTTGTATCCGACCGCCGTCCTGCACTGCCTGAGGGGCGTTTCATCGACCAGGCCGTATTCGGCCAGGTTGAGGGCACTGGACAGGAACTTGTCACGCAGCGTGGTCAGCTCCGCGGCGAGCTCGGTTACCGGTCGTGGTGGCGCGGTGGCCGCCCGATACAACACCTGCGCATGGGTCAAGGCGTGGGTGTATTCCTGCAGCTTGTCGAAGCGCTCGATGTCGAACTTGACGAGCTCTTCGACGATCTGGTCGCGGAGCGCGCGCATCTCGGGCAGCGAGCCCTGGATCGTGGTGACCACGTTCAAGGGATCGATGTTGATGGCGACCAGGGCTTCGTTGGGAAAGGCCTGGATCTCCGGAAGCAGCCGTTCGTAGGCCTCGAAAGACTGGGGGTTGGTCGTGGGGACGGGTTGAACATTTGATTCGGTTTCGGTCATGGGATCTTCTCCTGTTGCCCAGCAATGCCGGGACATGGCGACCCCTTCAGCACGGACCGTGCCGATTCTGATCTGGCCGAATTTCTGCTGTTTCCGTAAGCCGTCCCAGCTAAGGGGGACTCCGTCCCAGGTCGGGACCCCTCCCGTCCCAGATCCCGGACCATGCCGTACCAGAGCTTGCAAGGGTCCCCCGTCCCAGGTTCCGGTGGACCTCGCCCCAAATCGGCCTTCTGATGGTAGCGTCGGCTCGGTACGGGAGCCTGTCGGTCAAATGCCAGACCAGTTTCTTTATCGTGTGTGGGGAGTCGATCAGAACCAACCCGAGGCCGCACAATTCGCCGATTCGGGTGAGCTCTGCCTGGACCGCGCCCTGCTCGGGCCCGGGGACGGCTCCCTCTCCCGCACCCAGAACGCTCCCAGGCTCATCTCGCAGGGTGGGGTGACACTAGCGGTAGAGGTGCCAAAGGAGTCGGCCCAGCCGGTCCTGATCCTGCACGGGCTGCAGTTCGAGTCCCTGCAACGGGACGTTCCGCCGTCCCAGGAGAAGTGGAAGCTGGCACCGCAGGAGCTGGCACTCCCGGGACGGATGGCGAAAAACCATGAGGTCGCGGTAGGCCTGGTGAGGCAG
This sequence comes from uncultured Polyangiaceae bacterium, assembly GCA_964648165.1. Taxonomy (GTDB): domain Bacteria; phylum Myxococcota_A; class Polyangia; order Polyangiales; family Polyangiaceae; genus FEN-1139. The sequence goes on from CAZYKT010000113.1 coordinate 11,633, forward strand.
CTGGCCTGGGACCGTCCCGGACCGACCCATCACCTGCTGGTGCTGCCCGCGGTGGACTCTGTCCGTCCCGGAGAGAGCTTCCAATTCGACACACCAGCCATCCTGGTCATCGGCCGCGCAGCCATCGATCTGATGTCCCTCTCCACGGTCAAGTTC
>CAZYKT010000114.1:0-11375 GCA_964648165.1 uncultured Polyangiaceae bacterium
CGGGTTGGTATCTGGCCGTGTTGGTGGATTGCGGGCTTGCTCGCCTGTTCGGGGGGAGAGCAAGGCGGTAAACCGGTGGACACAGGGGGCGGGGCCGGGGCCGAAGCCGTTGGGGGTCAAACGGGGAGTTCCGGTACGACGAGTGAAGGTGGCCAGCAGACCGCGGGAGGCGGCAATGGCGATCTTGGCGGGGCCCCCGGTGCTGGGAGCCCGGCAGGGGGCGAACCAACAGCCGAAGGCGGTGAGCAGACGGCGGGTGGGGCTGCGGGCAGTGCCGGTGAGACACCGGGCGGCGGTGGGGCGGTGAGCGAAGGGGGGACTGACGAGGGTGGAGCTGTGAACACCGGCGGTGCCGTCGGCGGCAGCTCGAATGGCGGCGGGGGTACTGGCGGTGAAGCAGCTTCTGTCGGCGGGGGATTGCCGGAAGGCTGCGTGGAAGTGGTGGTGTCGCCAGATCGGGTCGAGTCCGAGCCGGATTGGCGAAGCCTGGATGGCATGAACGGTGGTGTCTGGAGAACCGAGAGCGGACTGCACGTTGCGTGGATGGCGTATCGTCCGGTAGAGGGCCGAGATGAAGCCCATATGTGGCTGTTTGTGGGGACCTTTGGTCCGACCAACAGCCAACTTGTGCACCTGAGGAAGTACGACATTCTTCCGGCAAATGCGGGCGTGGGTGACAGCGATATCCAGGGATTCTCCGGGTCGGATTCGGAGCTCTTCGCCACAACGGGTGCAGCTGGTGATGTGGAGGGAAACCCACTGAATCAGACAATGTTCATCGGGAGTCTCGATGACGATGCCTTTGGGATACACGTAGATCTGGGCTGGCCGATTGCAGAACCTTACGTCACAGACATCGGCTGGGACGGGGAAGCGTTCGTGGTGCATTCGCGGCAGAACTGGACGGGGAAGATATTTCTGGCGCGGGTTAGCCCAACGGGAGAGATTCTGCTTCCGCTGACGGAATACGGATTCACGTGGAGCCCGGGGGGAACCGAGCTTGGGTATCGGATGTCGACGGACCCGCTCAGCGGGATGAGCTTCTTGTTCGATACACCCACGACCGGGAATCTTGGCCAGTATCTGAGTGCGCATGACCGCGAAGGAATTGCGCCATCTTGGGCGGCGGGGGAGCCCCTCAATGTGTTGATTCCGGAGCTCAACATCACCGAGCTGGGTTCGGACGGGGTTGACGGGAACGTATCTGCAGATGGCGAAGGTGGCGTTTGGGTGGTCTGGAACCACGGCAATGGTTTGGGGGGCAGGGAAAACGTGGCAGCCCACGTTAACGGCGCCGGCGCAGTTGACAATGCCTTGACATTCGGGAGTGGCGTGAATCAATCGCCGGCGATCATCGCGCTGTCACCGACGGAGACGTTGGTAGCGGCCGAAGGTGACACGACGGTGAACCTGTTCACCATCGATGGTTCGACGTTGAGCTCGACCCGAGCGTTGATGACGGATCCCTACTGGGGTGGGGACACGGATGTTCGGGCCATTTTGCGGCGGCAAGCTGGGTTCCGATGGCAGGATGAACGCTGGGTGTGGTTCACGGAGGCTCGCCGCAACGTACTGGCGGTGATCCATGTGCTCAAGGTTTCGGATGGTTGCGAATACGTGACGGCGACGAGACCGGCGGGCTAGGGAGCCCGCCGGTGTGTAAGGGGCCTTGTGCCCTGCGGGAATGGGAAGCAAGATGAGAACGTCAACGCTGATGGGTGTGGGTGCCGTGGTGGCTCTGGTGAGCCTGATTCCTGCTCAGGGGTTGGCCGAAACCTATCCCATGAATGTCAGCATCTACGAGTGTTCGGGGGTCACTCGGGGGTGCACGAGCGAGCCACCAGCGAGTGAGGCAGACCATTGCGGCAACTCACCCGATCAACGAGGGTTGCACGTCGAACTCCTCTACCATTACAATGGTGAGGAGTGGGAACGTCTGGCAGCCGCTGATCTTGTCGACCGGATCGAGCTATGCTGGTTCGAGCCTGTGACGGATAGCCGCGTCCTCGTTGCCCACTGCCCTCCTCCAGAAAGCCTGACGGACGAATGGATCGTTTACGACCGGGCCGCGACCGAAGAGCTGGATGGCAGCATCGATGTGACGCCCGGGAGGGAGGTTATCCCAGCTGACCCAGTGACCGGAGTGCCTGCCCGCCACAATGTCCTCAAGTGTGCCCGCAGCGAGCAAATTCCGAGCCTTGGCGATTTGACCCAGAACCAGGCCGTCGGCATGTTTACCTGCGACAGCAATGTCGAGGGTCACGTCTTTGCAGTAAAGCAGACCTACGTGATCGATGGCGTCCTGGACTGGATGGATACGACCGGGACCCTGACGCAGCGTGGCCTGTTCATTCGTGTCTTTCCCCGCGGAGCAGCCCGGACGGACGGGGATCTGCTCACGTACAGTGAGATCAAGGAACTTGCCGCGATCCATGGAACATGTACCTATCCATCGATTCGGGCCCTGGCGCCGACGGGCACCGATCCGTACGCCCACATCGTCAGTGCCGACCCGTCGTTTCAGCCTTTTGGCGCCGACCTGAATATGAGTCTTGGGATCCGGATTCTCGAGCCCGCCAGGCCCTACCCCCAGCTCCTGGGCCTATTCAGCGACGCCCAGGCGCAGTACCTATGGGAGCTGGAGCGGAACGTGTTTGTAGGACAGTACGATCGCATGCAAGGTGGGCTGCCCTACACCGATAGGCGCGTCGCCTGGCGCAACAGCCCTGCCGGTGCGGATATCCTTCCCAGTCACGTGATGACTGCCCGAAACACCAGCGATTGTGAGGGCTGGTTTACGGCATTCGTGAACCGCAATGCGGTCTACGGCATTGATCCGGCTTGTGACGGGAGTGGTCAGCCGTGCGATGGGGCCGCGTATTTCTGCGATCCCGAGTCGCCGCGCCACTTCACGAGACCGGTGGGGCACCAGACGGCCGGTTTCACCGACATGCCTGTGCACGAGACGTTCCACATGTTTCAGGAGGCTTGGGGGCGAAACGGCACGGCAGCTCATGGGATGATTTTTGGCGGGCAGTGGTTCACCGATTCGCTGGCGCATTCGGTCGAGTCCACTGCCTGTATCCAGATCCCCAATGACCCGGGAACCCTGTGCGGCTCCAGCGGCAAGTTCCGTGACTATGCCAAGCCGAACTGTAGAAATAACGTTCCCGCCGACATTAAGGCGTATCCCGCAACACACATCGGTTACTTCTACGAGGGGAAGCAAATCCTAGCGAATCCGTCGGCAGACACGATAACCACCCCGTACTATTCGGGCATTTTCTGGAAGTACATCTTCGAGCAGTTTGCGTATCCTCTGTCTCAGAATTCCCTCGCGCATCCTGGCGGTGTCGACTCCACGATCCAGCGTGAGCCGCTGGCCGACCAAATGTCCCTCCGTGCTCGCATCTACTCCGACCAGGGGCAGGACTTCATTGGCCAGCTATACAAGCAGATCGTTGATTCCCCAGTCCAAACGTCGGTACTCAGAGCCACCAATGCGGCCCTGCGGAACAACCTCGGACGCTCGTTCCCGGACGTCTTGTTCGACTTCCACACGGCTTTCTACTTGAAGGACTACACGGACACCGATCCCCGTTGGCGGTTCGACTGGGCACATGGTGATGGGTTCAATGCCGACACGACCACGGCCAGTCTGAAGCCGCTGGCCGTTCCGCCCGACCTGAATGGTCTGACCGCGGATGGCTTTTATCGGGTGCGGCGTACGTTGGACAGCTGGCAACCATGTGTAGGAACGTCATGCCCGACGCCGGTGCCGTTTCCGAGTGGTTCGACGGCGTCTGGCGTCGGCACAAGACTTGGCTCTTTCGGTACGACTGCAATGTCGGTGAGGCCCGATCCGACCACGGACAGCGCCATCCAGGTGACGGTGTCGGCGTTGAGGGGCGACCCCACGCGCTTCCGGGTGTTCCGTATCGATCGAGAAAACTCGACGAATCTCGTTCCCTACCCGGTCTGTGGCAGTTCGCCGGCCTACGAGTGTCTCCTGTCCAGCGCGGCTGATCATCCGGAGGGGAGGCTGTCCCTTCCGGTCCCCATCAATCCAGCGACGGAGGAGCTGCTGCTCATTGCGAGCACGGCCGGCGATCCGGGACTTTTCGACTGGTCCATCGGGCCCCTTCAGCCCACCCTGAGCATCCTCTCTCCGACCACCTCACGCCAGGCGTCAATCGGGAATCGACTGGCACCGCGAACGTTCATGGTCTCGCTCCTGGCGCGCGACGCGGCATGGGAACCACTCGATGTTCAGCCAAGCCAGCTCACCGTCACCGTTCCCAATTGCGCAAACTCCAGTGTGTCGTGCGTGGTTCCCAACGACGCTGAGCACCTGGTATTCACGGGGCTCGGCAACGGGGCATCCTTGCTGGCAATCACGCTCCCACCCGAGTTCTATTCCTCTGACATCTCGCTGCCCCTGTACTATGACCTCAGTATCCAGGTCCAGGGAGTCAGCCAGCCGGCGGTGTCTCCTCAGTCCCTTGTGGCGACAGCAAACGATGGGGGTCAGGCCACAGTCCTCGTGCTCGACAAGTCAAATAGCATGGGGATGGGAGAGGACAAGCTCTCTGCCATGAAGATCGCGGCCAAGGCGCTCATCCAATCGCTCCCCGAGAGTGGTGGCAGTAGCCTCCGGAACCGGCTGGCGATTGTGGCCTTCAACCACGATGCGGAAACAGTCAGCCATCTTTCATACGTGGTACCAGGCAACGTGCAGGCATTCTGTGATGACGTGGACGGGATCACATCATCTGGTTCCACCAGTGTAGGCGACGGAGTCTTCGAGGCCCAGTCGATCCTGGCCAACGCACTCGACGACGCGACGACTCGTCCCGCGAGGCAGGTCATTATCGTCATGAGTGACGGGGCATCGAGCGACTTGGAAGATCGTCTTTTTGCCTACTACCAGACAGATCCCCCGGTCAATCCGGCGGATGTGCCAACGGGAGACGGCAATGGAGGGTCGTGGGGTGGACGTGCACTCACCTGGGCCCAGCGTTCAGAATCAGGACTCCCCTTGCCCACGTCGATTGAAGCTGTGGGGTTCAGGCAGATTCCCGCCCAAGATGTCGGATGGGGCGACCTGTCTGCGCTCACGTCGTTGACAGGCAATCGGGTCATCGTTGCCGATACTGATGCTCTCCTTGGGGGTGCGCTCGCCTACGGGGCCGACCCCGAAATGGAGACATATCGCCTCGCGCGATCAATGATCGATGCCATGTCGTCTCGGCTGACCAACAGTTCTGGGTCGACGCGTATCGTGGCTGGCGAGCTTGATTCGACCGAGTTGTCGATGCCTGAGGCTTGGCCCATTACCGGGATTGGGAACAGCGCCCAGGAGTTGAGAGTGCTGGTGATGGGCGCCGGTGTGGGTGACGCGGACCTCGCGCTGGAGGGTCCGCAGGGGATCATCGAACCGGTGTCCGTGTTGCCAGATTCGGTCACCTTTCACGAACTTGCGCCAACGGGTGACTTCGGTCTCCGTTCCAACGTTCCGAGTAGTCAGTCCAAGCCGTGGTTCGTCGAAATCACGGCGAGGAGCGCGATCGAACTGGTCACGCAAATCGGCCCACCTCGCCAGTGGCGATATGAGCATGGTCTCGCCGGGGACGATGCAATCGCCGGTACTGAGATCCCTATGCTTCTGGTGCCCATAGACGGCCAACCCGTCGTTGGCTGCCAGGCCTCGGCTGAGGTCGTGAATCCCGAGGGACAGTGGCGTACTGTTTCTCTCGTCGATGATGGACACCACGGGGACGGAACGGCAGATGACGGAGTCTATGCCGGCCTGTTCGCAGCGACGGGGATTGCTGGAGGTTATCGTGCATACCTGAGCGTCACTTGCGATAGCCCCCCAAGCGGGGTGCCGTTTAGGCGCGAGCGTCTGGAAGGGTTCGTTGTCACCAATCAAGACGACAGTGATCTGGATGGGCTCCCCGACGGATGGGAACAGACCTATGGGTCGTCGATGGACGACCCCGCGGATGCTTCATTCGATCCGGATTCGGACGATCTCTCCAACCTGGAGGAGTTCAACAACGGGACGAGCCCGCTGGTCAGTGATACTGACGGCGGAGGCGAGTCTGACCGATCGGAGCTCGACCAGAATCGGGATCCGAGAGACCCGGACGATGACGCGATAGCACAGCCTCTAGGGATCCCGAATGTCGGGAACCGAATGGTTCACATCCCTGTAGGTATGGGCTTGGACGGGGCACAGTTCGTGGTCGAGCGTGGACCAACCGCGGATGGCCCCTTCATTCGACTGTACGACACCGTCGCCCCCGGAACCCTGTATGCCGTGGACCAACCGATCGAAAACGGGACATCGTATTGCTACCGTGTGCGCGTGGAATCCGCTTCTGCCGTCAGTGGATGGTCCGTGCCGCGCTGTGTGACTCCGAGTATCGATCCCTATCCGCCGGAGGTGGTGGTTGGTATGCCGTACCGTACCTGCCGCGGCAGCGAGATCGCAGTACCCATTAGTCCTTCGGACCAGGATCCCGCGTCCGAGCATGGCCAGAGTGCCCCGTTTGATTCTGGAACGGTTGCCAGCGGTGTCGTGGCCGTGCGTTACTGGGCCGGTAGTGGCGAGCCGCCCGACGGGCTCGAATGGCGAGCAGTCACGTACCCGCTACTGGTTAACGACCTTGATCCCGCCGCGGCCAAGCTGTCGATTCAGGTCCGCGATTACGTGGGAAATGTGAGTCCGATCCATCGGATCGACGTGCCGCCACCCGTCGTGTGTGTGACGGCCGATGCCGGGGAGGACCAGGTCGTCGAATGCACGAATCAAGGGGCGGAGGTCGAGCTCGATGCCACGGCCTCCGAGGGTGTGACTGCCGAGCCGTTGGACTTCCTTTGGTCCGCAGAGGGCGTGACGTTCGATGAACCAACCAGCGCAACCCCGATGGGATGGTTCCCACTAGGCACCACGACGGCGACCGTGGTGGTGTCGAACTCGGGTGGCAGTGACGAGGATTCGGTCGAGATTGACGTGATTGACACCACCCCGCCAACCCTGACGGTCCCGCCGGACGTGACACTCACCAACTGCCAGTCGACGAACATCGGCCAGGCCACCGCCACGGATACGTGCGGAAGTGTCGTGGTTACAGGCGACAAGCCAACACGTTTTGGAGCCGGCACCACCGTGGTCACCTATACGGCCACGGATGCGTCGGGAAACACGGCCACGGGGATTCAGAAGGTAACCATGGTGCTTGGTGATGATCCTGCCTGCTGCCCGGTGGGCTACACGGTTCGCGTTGGTACCTCCAACAACGACGTGCTGAACGGCACCAGCGGCAATGACTGCATCATTGGCCTCGGTGCTCAGGACACCATCAACGGGGCCGGTGGGAATGACGTCATCAGTGGTGGCGAAGGTGACGACACCATCGACGGCGGCGCTGGCAACGACTCCGTCTGGGGCGGGAACGGGCAGGACGTCATCAACGGGGGAGTCGGTACTGACTACCTGGACGGTGGCGGTGGTGACGATACGTGTCGTGGTGGAGACCAGAACGACACGCTGCGCGGAGGTCAGGGTCAGGATAAGCTCTACGGCGATGGCGGCAATGACCAGCTCTATGGCGACGACGGTGATGATCGCCTGGAAGGTGGATATGGGGACGACATGCTGAACGGTGGAGGCCTACACGATACCTGCCTTGGCGGGCCCGGAACGGACACGTTCTTCGTCTGTGAGTCCGTGCAGCAGTAACCTCGTCATGGCAGGTGGGCCCTTGATGACCGTCCGACGGTCCATCGGGGGCCCTTCCCGTGCTGCAGCTTCGCGTCCTGGTACCGCATGCTGCAGCAGGAGCGGCCTTTCATCACGGAGCGTTTGAGGGGTCACATCGAGCCTGTCCTGCCCGGTCTGATCGGTCTTCGACCGGTCAAGCAGGGGGCCGAGACCAAGTACCTGACCTGTGACTGCCAGGTGGGAGGACACAGCTTCACCCTGACGTTCGGGGAGTTGTCGGAGGGGCAGCGGATCCTGACCATTCTGTACGCGATACTCGAGGCACTCGCGGAGCGCGTCTCGCTCTTGGTGTTCGATGAGCCGGACCATTTCGTGGCCGAGCCAGAAATCCAGCCCTGGCTCTCCCTGTTGCGAGAACGAGTCGTGGCTGCGGGGCGTGGGACACTGCTGGTCATCTCGCATCACCCCGAAGTGATCGACTATCTCGGAGCCGACCAGGTCCTGTACGTATCACGTGCTGGCGATGGCCCCTCCCGGAGTCGACTGCTCGAAGTGGATCGCGAGACCGGGCAACCCGTATCGACGCTGCTTCGTCTGGGGAGCGTCGGTGGCTGACTCACCGCGACTGTGCGTGTGGTGCGAGGACCGAGCCCAAGAGCAGTTCGCTCGCGGTCTCTTCAATCACCTCGGCTTCGACCGGCGTCGGATCGATGTGACCATCGAACCGCGAGGCCGGGGTTCCGCCTGCCTGTCGATCATTCGATGGGGACGTTGCCCTGCCGCAGCCAGTTGCCGCGCCCGGTGGGCCAGAGCAGACAGTTGGCAGAGGAACCGGGCAGGTCCCAGATCTGGACGCCACCCTGTTGGCCGCCCAGGGAGTCCTTGAGCGAGATGACCAGCTCCAGTTGACCGTCACCCTCCAGATCGGCGATGGACGGCGGGGCCATCGAGCCGCGGCCAAAGAGCTCCACCTGGTGCAACAGATTGCCACCCGCATCGAGTATCACCAGGTGCGCAGGGGTCTCCGGCTCGCGGGGCTCGCCGGACGCGAACGTGGAGAAGATGATTTCGGGTGAGCCGTCGCCGTTCAAATCCACGATCAGCGCTTCACTGGCCCCGACATAGGGATCTCTCTGGCCGAAGCCGAAGGTCCATTGTTCGGTTCCGTCGCTGCCGTAGGCGTGGAGCAATCCATCGTAGGCGGGGACCAGGATCTCGAGGCCGGGTTCGCCGTCCAGATCGGCCACCGAGGGTGCCGGCATCGTCATCACGATGTTCGCCCCCACTTCGCCGTACAGAAGCGGCGGCCCGCTGTCCTTGGGCGCGGTCCAACCCTCGGGGCGGGTCATGTCCGGATTGAGCACCCAGGTGGCTATCCCCTGATTGTCCGTCGACTCGCTGTGCTCGTGGTCGCCCCCCAGGATGATCTCGGCGTCCCCATTCTGATCGATGTCGGCAATCACTGGTGGCGAGTACGTGAACTCCGAGCGATCCCCGGTGCCCCAACCCTGCTGGGCCAGAGCCAGATCATGATAGGCCTCGACACCGGTCACCCAGGCATCGGCAAAGCCGTCAGCCGTTTCGAAATTGCTGCCGTCGCCCCGGAAGGCCCCGAAACCGATGGCATCGTACGTGGAAATGATGTCCATCACGCCGTCGCCATCCAGGTCACCGGCTCCGATGTTCTGATTGAACCCACCATAGTCGATGCAATCCCCGCTCGGAGCCTCGCACTCGCCGACTTGGGGGAAGCCCTCGTGGGTGGAGCCGTCCAGCTCGAAGACGTTGGTGGCGGGGCCGTCCGCCTGCTTGGTGATGAGGATTTCCTGCTGTCCGTCGCCGTCCACGTCCGCGGCCGCGATGCTGCGTATCTCGTTCGCTTCACCAAATTTCTGGGGCCATCCGGGCAACAATTCCCCCTGGGCGTCGTAGACTGCGACGTTGTAGCCGTTGTCGTCTGGATGGCTACTGACTGCTATCTCGATGCCCCCCTCTCCATCCAGGTCGCCCACCGCCGCCGAGGGCCACATCCTGACGTTGCCATGCTCGGGACTGTCCGAGGCACTGTAGGACCACGCCGTTTGCCACAGGAGCTCTCCCTGCCCGGAGTACGCGTACAGAACCGAGTGGCGCGGCGCGATGATGTCGAGGACCTCGTCCCCATTCAGATCGACCAGGGCCGGCGAGGCGAACCAGTTCTCGTCCCAGCTCCCGGGAAGCGTCGTGCGCAGAGCCGGCGCCTGAACGTCACCGGAGCTTCCGCTTTCGGCCTCTTCACAAGAAGGTGCTGGTGGATTGGACGGATCGCCCTCGACTGGCTCGTCATTGCCCGGACCCGTCGGTTTGTCCTCGTCGGAGCTGCAGCCAAGGGGCAGCAACAGGGCCAAGAAGCAGAGCGCCCCAGCGATTCCGTCAATCCTCTTTGCCATACGTTCCCTTCCTGTCATTGACCGGGCAGATCCAGCGCCGGATCCCACAGCGAAGGACCTTGGTTTGGACCGCAGGTTCCTGCCCAGGGTTCGGCGAGTCGATAATAGCCCCCCACCCACACCTCGAAATGCAAATGGGGCCCGGTGGAGTTTCCGGCGCTCCCCACCTCGGCGATCTTCTCCCCGCGCTCCACGACCTGTCCGGGTTCGACCAGGATGGAGTCGCGCCGTAGGTGATCGTACCGCGTCGCGAAGGCAACCGAGCCCTCCGGGTGACGGATCACCACGACATTGGAACCGTAGAAGCAGAAGAAGCAATCAGTGGTGTACTCGGTACCCAGGCAGTAGTCGTCGCTGGCATCGGTGCAGACCATGTACCCTGATTCGATACCCGGGCTCATGTCCGCGGTGGGTTCCTGACAGGTGGGTTCGGTCGAGTCCGGGCACCGGTCGAAATGCCCGTCGAATACCCACAACACCTCGCCTGCGTCCGCGGCGTAGACATCGGTGCCTTCATCCATCTTCTCCCAAGTGATGGAGATATCGGTCCCCTGATGGCCCTGATAACCTGGGTCACCGCAGTCGAAGGCCACACCGTCCTCGTCGATGTCCGGATAGAAGATGTTGCAGTCCACGCCCGGCTCGCATTCGATGGGCCACCCCAGGCCCTGTGCGGCGGGCGCCCCCGCCGCTCCGGCTTGCCCCGAACCACCCTGGCCCGAGGCTGCACCAGCTTCGCCAGCCGCTTGACCGCCAGCAGCCTCGACGTGACCGCCTTCGCCGGTGGCTTGACCTCCCTCACCTGCAGCTTGACCGCCGTTCGATTCCACGTGTCCACCTTGGACATCGATGACCCCACCCTCGCCGTCGATGTGGCCACCGCTGGCTTCCACGGCCCCACCCAGTGCCTCGCCGAGACCGCCGTTGGACTCAAGGTGACCGCCACTGGTCTGCACAGCGCCACCCAAGGCCTCGACACGGCCGCCACTGGCCTGCGCGGCACCGCCCGAAGCCTCGACGCGGCCGCCGCTTGACGGTACGGAGCCACCGACGGACTCGACACGGCCACCCTGGCTCTCGATGCGACCGCCGGTGCTCTGGGTGCTGCCGCCGACACCCTCGTCGCGCCCGCCCGAACCCTCGTCGCGTGCCCCGGTTCCGGCGCTGCCACTCTGGGCTCCACCGCCGAGCCCCGAGTCATCCGATTCGGTTCCTTG
>CAZYKT010000115.1:0-5710 GCA_964648165.1 uncultured Polyangiaceae bacterium
GTCATCGGTCTTGCTCCACCGTCGACGGGCCATTGGGCACTCATCACTCCGGACCGGGCCCCCATGTCGTTCATCCCGGGCGCGATCCAGGTCCTCGGATCGAGTCTTGCCCAGGCAAAAGGGGCCACCCGGATGAGCTGCTGATTGAACTCGTCCGGGTCGTGCGTGAGCCGATAGTTGACTCCCGTCATGCCGGCAATGAGCTCCACCGCAACCTGCGCTGCGCCTCGATCAACCAGAACCAGAATGGCCCGAAGCTGCCGCCGACCCGAGAGCAGACATCGCAGCCACGCCGAACGAGCAGCGAAGTCAAGCCCCTGGCAGGACCAGACGTTCATGAAGCACTGCACGTTGGAGTTATCGCCGAGCAGCCTGAGAAACCTTTCCGCGCTTGCTTCACCCAGATGACCGGAAACATCACGCTCCAGCTGAACCAGGAAAACCTGCGCATCCATCCAGCCCAACACGCACTGACCGCGACGATCGGAGAACAGCTCCAGGCAGTTTCGCATCCAGGATTTACTACGGTCATCGAGCGGCCGTACATAACGCAGGGGAGCGAGAACCGCCCCCCACACGGCATTTCGGCACCGAATCTACACCCACACACGCATACACATCTCGACTCCCACCGACCCGAACAGGTCCCCTGTCGCACGGGACCACGCTGCCCCCCGTGACCAGCAGCCCTTCGCCGCGCATGTTCCATCCAGCAACATCACCCCACCGGACGTTCAGGCTGCGATTGAGTTCAGCGGCATTTCTAGGCCTTGGCTCTCGCACTGAGCTTTGCACAAGTCAAACGGTCGGGGAACTCCGTCGGCTAGCTCTGAGGAAGAACTCCAGGTTCGTCGGCCAGTCCGCACTGTTTACCACCTCCGTGGCGATTTGGGTTAGGCTGGTATTCTATGCAGCCCGTTGGGCGAAAATTCCCAGCGGTGTGCGCGCAAGGAGGCTTCGGGGCGAATCAGGCACCACCGCGAGTTATCGACGTCAGTTCATGAAGGTGGTGTGGAGTCTGTTCCGCATAATGCCTCCTTGGTTGACAGGGCACGGTCATGGATCAGCGTCCATGCACACTGATCAAGCCCTATCGTCGACACTCGCGGTGCCCGTCGCGAACTGTCAGTCATGCTGCTCAACGCCATTCGCGGATGGCTCAGTGTTTGCTGTCTGCTTTAACTGTGAGTGAGGCTACGTGAAACATTTCACGGCAAATGACCCTGAACCGCATCCCGTGCAGATGAGCACGCAGTGCGCTTCTGCAATGGGTCGATTGCTCATCTGCAATGCCGGTCGCCGAGAAAGGGTTTGCGGCAGTGCAGGGATGCATCGTATCGTGTTGTCGGGCTTGCCTTCGGGCAAGCAGACCTGGGCCATGCCGTTCGTTGCGCGCGTTTTTGGGGATTTCGGATGTCCGCGCGGCTCATTGGTTTCGATGGCTTTGGGTTCCTCCCGGGGCACACAATGTACGAGAGCATTGCCGGGGGTGGTCCACAATGGGCATTTTGTGCCTGTTGAGCCTGGTTCGGCGACCCGAACGCACGAAGACACCACTGATACTCCGAGGTGGGCGCCAAACACACGCCACCCCACGGGGCACACGCGGCATTCCAAACGGGTCTTGCCGGAGGTTGAGGGGACATGAGCACCGATTGCGACCCCGTCGACAACGGCTCCGTCCTGCTCGTGGATGGCGATCCGGAGCTCGTATGGAGCCTCGGTCGACAGCTGACACGTGCGGGATTCCGGGTCACGGCCTGCGGCGACGGGGTCGAGGCACTGGCTGAGCTCCGCCGTTGTCATTACGATGCAGTCATCACCGACGTCCAGCTTTCTGGCGTCAATGGCCTGGTCCTGCTGGAGTGGGTAACGCGAGAGCGCAAGAACACCAGGGTTCTCGTGCTCAGTGGTTTTGCCGCACCATCGATGCGGGCGCTCGCACTGCGCATGGGAGCCACTCTCTACTTGGAGAAGCCCGTCGATGCCGATCTAATCCTGCGCATCCTCTCCAGCACCGGTGGCCGCACTTCGTTCTCGGGGGTCGTAGACGAAATCGATCTTTTCGACTACGTTCAGCTCATGATCCTTTCCCGGCGACAGGGGGTGGTGGAGGTCTTCTCCAGCCAGGGGGAAATGGGTCGCATCTACGTGACCGCAGGCACCGTCTGCCATGCGCAGTGTGGGGATCGTGAGGGTGAGGAGGGGTTTTTCGACTGTCTCGCATTCGATGGCGGGACGTTCGTCAGTCTGCCCTGGCTGCCACCCAACCGTTGCACCATCACCCGCGATGGGGAGTGCCTCTTGATGGAGGCGGCGCGGCTCAAGGACGAGGCCAGCAAAGCTGGCCGCAGCGCTCCGGTCTCACTTTTGCCGATGGCTCGCCCCGACGACGACTCGTTCCTGACGGATCTGTTCGCCATGGCCGAGGGCCATCTGGCTTCGGACCAGCGTCCCGTGCGCGGGGATCTGTCCGCTCCATCCTCTCACGCGCGACCCAACGAAACGCGGTCGCTTCTTGTTTCCACCCCGACCGCAAACCCGACGGAGTCCTAACGTGACTGAGCGCACCGTGAATCGTATTCTCCAGGAGATTCTCACCATTCCCGGCGTCGAAACCGTCGTCATACTCAGCCGCGACGGCTTCGTCATCGAGTCGGCCGGAAAGACCTCGGGGGACTCCTCGGAGACCATCGGGGCCACCCTGGCGACTTCCCTATCGGCCATCGAGGAATCGGCGCGCGACCTGGACGCCCAACCGTTTCGTGACCTGTTCGTCGACTATGGGACGGTGGTTGTCCTGTGCCGCCCATTAGGCAGCGCGGTGCTGGCGGTGTTCAGCACGCAGGCCTGTCAACTGGGGGTCGTGCGCTACCGCCTCAAGGGTCCAGTCGCGGAGCTGAGTGCTCATTTCTGATTCCAAGCGAGGATTGATGATGGAACCCAACGACAATTGCTCCCCGGGCGGCCCGCAGGCTCTTGGCAAGCTGTTGACCCACCTGGTTGAGGCGTCGGGTTCAATGGTTGCCATCCTTATCACCCGTGAGGGTACGGTGTTGGCCGAGGGCGGCACGCTGAGCACTCTGAACACAACGGCGGTGGCGGCGCTGGTGGCAGGCATGTATTCGGCAACCCGGGAAGTGGCACGGATCGTGGGAGAGCAGCAGTTTTCCATTCTGCTGCAGCAGGGCGAGAGCCGACACATCCACATGTCGCTAGTCGACGAACGCGCCATGCTGGTCATCCTCTTCGAGGACTATCAAAGGATCGGCCGGGTCCGGCACGAGGCCCGCAAGACAGCAACGGATCTGGCCGAGGCGCTGCAACGAACCGGTCGCAAGGGCCCCAACCAACCGATCGAGCCCGACGACTTCAAGCGGCACGCGCTAAACCTAGTCGATCGGATCTTTTCGGGAGGCTAGGAATCCCGAATGCCTCACATCAGCTACGAAAGCCGGGAGGTGGTCTTCAAGATCGTCTATTACGGACCCGGGATGAGCGGCAAGACGACCAATCTGGCCTATGTCCACCGAACACTGGCGAAAAACACGCGGGGTGAGATGATCATTTTGGACACGGCACAGGAGCGCACCCTGTTCTTCGACTTCTTCCCCATGGAGCTGGGAACCATCCAGGGCTACACGCTGAGGTTCTATCTGTACACGGTGCCGGGCCAGATCTTCTACGAGGCCAGCCGCAAGGTCATCCTGGAAGGAGCCGACGGCGTCGTATTCGTAGCAGACTCCCAGCCCCATCGCCTCGATGACAATGTCAGCAGTTACAGCCTGATGGAAGAGCATCTGCGCTCCTTTGGAGTCGATCCTCGGCAGTTTCCCATCGTGCTTCAGTACAACAAACGGGACTGCCGCCCGGCGCTCGAACTCGGAACGCTGGAGGAAAAGCTCGGCCTGCGGGACGCTCAGGTCTTCGAGGCCATCGCATCCGAAGGGGTCGGCGTCATGGAGACAATCCGCGCTGCAGGGCGAGAGGCCGTGCGGCGCTTCGAAGCCTGACCGGCCAACGCGGAAGTATACCATGGCATTACAGGGCAGCCTTTCGGACATTGGAGCAGTCGAGCTGGTTCAGTTCGCCCATACCGGACGCAAATCGGGTGAGCTTCTCTTGGCCTCGCCAGACCAGGAGGCGCACCTCTACTATGAACAAGGCCAACTCGTGCACGCCAGCCTGGGCACCACGGAGGGCTTGGACGTCTTGGTGGAGATCTTTGGCTGGGCGGAAGCGCAGTTTTCCTTCACGGCTGGCGTTCGGGCCAATGCCCGGACTATCCACCTGGATCTCCCGCGTGCCCTCATGTCTGCCCTGAAGATGCGTGACGACCGAATGGCTGCCAGCCGTGTCACCCCGCCGGAACCCGGCGCGACAACGGAGCAGGGGCTGCGCGCACAGCTGGCCAGCATAGTGGCTCGATTCGTGTCCGGTACCCCACACATCCAGTATGCTTGCGTCTTCGACGCCAAGGGCCGAACCCTGGCCGAGTCGGGAGGAACGACCGGCAATGTCGAGGAGCTGGACCAACTCAAGGCCGTGGTTCGGGATCTGGTGACAGGACATCCCAGGGGGGAGCTCGAGAAGATTTTCTTGATCGACGCCATGGGGACCGTGGCCGCCAGCAGGCTCAGGCCAGCGGGGCTCGCCATGGCCGTCGCCGCCGAACGAGCCCCGCTGGGCGCGGTGTCGATAGCTATCGCCAAACTCTCCGCCGTAACCGGACAACTGGGACAAGACCGTCCCGAGGGCCCCATTTCACCATGAGCGAAGAGCAGCTGGCCGTTGGCCCGGCAAGGGGCCCACATTTTTTGGAGTCGTGCCTGAAAAAGGGTCTGCTCACTCCCTCGGCGGGGATCTGCCTTGCAGAGCGTCCCCGGAAGGACGAGCTTCCTTGGCAGGAGTTTCCACCTTCATTGCCGGGGTTTGCCGGCGATGGGATGGGGGTCGGAGACGAATCCTATGTGCCCCTTTTGTTGGGGCGTCCACCCAATCCAGCCCTGACTTTCGATACGTGGTTTCCCTTCGACGTGAATCGCGCGGCCTTGGAGGTTCGTCGCTGCCTCAGCGATTCTCCGCAGCAGATGCGACATCCCTCTCCCCTGTTCTGCCAGGGTGATGCCGGGATGGGGAAGACTCACTTCCTCTCCGCCATCGCGAATGCCTCGATGGATCAGCAGCCCCTGTTCGTACACTCCCTCAATCTCGAGGCTGAGTTCCAGAGGGCAGTGCGGCTGCAGCGGGTCGCGGAGCTTCGCGCGTGGGTGTGCGCTCATGGAATGTTGCTCGTGGACGACATCCAGCTGGTTGACAGACGCGAAGCGGTGCAACGCGAGCTGCACGTCATTCTGGACGAATTGACACAGCAACATCGCATGGTCGTCATCAGCTCGGACACACCGCTGGATCGCCTCCACGGTATCGAGAGCCGGCTCTTGTCGCGGGTGGTGGCGGGCACGACGATCAGGCTGGCGATGGGCAACAAACTGGAACGTCTCGCGTTGCTGCGTCATCTCCTGGGAGGCGACACGCTCCCCGCCCCGGTCATGGACCATCTCGCCGAGCATGCAGCCCAGAACGTGCGGCAGCTCAGGGCTGCCACCATACAGCTGCTGATGCTCTGTGCCGTTTCCACCGACGCACCCTCCCTGGAGCTGGCACGGGCCGTCGTCCCGCTCCCGAGCGATCTGGACGGCGCAGCGGG
>CAZYKT010000115.1:5810-8600 GCA_964648165.1 uncultured Polyangiaceae bacterium
TGGAGCTGGCACGGGCCGTCGTCCCGCTCCCGAGCGATCTGGACGGCGCAGCGGGCAAGAAGCCACCGGTTGCTTCGCACGAACACCCGCCTGCCACCAGCTCGGCCGCGGGGACCCGGTTCCGCAAGATGCTGGCCAGTGCAGAATCTCGTGAGGAGCAAATCCTGGCCCTGCAGATTGCCCTGGGCGAGAAGCTCCGCCAGTTGCGGGAGCGGTCGGCGTCACCCTCGGAGTTGCAGCCCATCCAACAAGCCCTGGAACAACTCCGAGACGGCCAGCTGGAGCGGGCCATCCGAGGACTGGAGACGGGCGGAAACCAGCCTCCCCAAGCGGCATCCGCCGATCCTGGTTCCGAGGGGCATCGCCGAACCGAGGGTGTGCCATGATGGCCACACTGTCCCAGTCGGCCGTAGGTTCTTTCTCACCAGGGCTCCCCGCGGGGACGCCGATTGTCAAGGACGGATGACATGTCGACCTCGATAGCAATTGGAAGTGCCAAGGGCGGAACCGGAAAGACCACCGTCGCGCTGAACGTCGCGGTGGCCCTGGCGGAAATGAATCGTACCGTCCTGCTCGTGGACACCGATTCCCAGGGTGCAATTGCCCTGGCCCTTGGCCGACAGGACGTCGAGTGGCCGGGACTCGCCGAACTCCTGTTGGGCCAAGCGCAACTGGATGATGTCCTCGTCAGGACCAAGCTGGCACAGCTCTCCCTTCTGCCACGGGGAAGACTGGATCCGGTGGATGTACCAGCCTACGATCAGGCTCTTCTGGAATCCGATACGCTACGGTTGGCTGTATCGACCGTTGCGCAGCGATTCGACTATGTACTGATCGACACGCCGTCCGGCGTTGGCGCGGGAACCCGTGCCGCCCTCCGGGTCTGCGATTTCGCGCTCGTCCCCCTGCAGGCCGAGCCACTCTCGTTGCGGTCGTTGGGGCAGATCCTTCGTGTCATCGACGAGGTGCAGCGCAGTGAGAACCCTGGCCTCCGGCTGCTGGGGATCGTACCCACCATGGTGGAGCTTGACACGGAAGCGTCGATGCAGGTCATGGTCGAGATTTGGAAGGGCTTCGGTGCGGTGACCGACACCCATCTGCCTCGAGCAACCGTCTTCGCAAGGGCCAGCCAGCTCGGCCTGCCTTTGGCCTTTTTGGGTGGAGCCATTCCGCCCGAGGCCAAGCGATTCCAACAGCTCGCCATCGAGCTCGAGGATCGAATCTCGTCCCTCGAGCCCTCCCGTGGAGGAACCCATGAGCGCCCCCAGCGTGACATCCTCTGACCTCGACCTCGCCCGCCAACTGTCCGTGCAGTTGTCACAGGCAACGCTGAAGCCACGGGAGGCCGCGCCCAACGGGGCCCTGCGATATGTTCGATTCGCGCCTCACATCTCGACCGGCCTGTCCCCCGTCCCAATCGCGCCGCACCAACCCCCTCCCCTCTCCGAGCCGCCACGGCCGGCGCCAACCATCGAGGCGCCGTTGTCCCAGAACTGGGCGGACTTCTTGGACTGGTGCCTCGCCTCCTGTTCGGCCGATGCCACCTTCGTCGTCGACGCCCAGGGGTTGGTAATCGCCAACCGGGGCGACATCCCGTTGAACCTACTGGAGGACGCGGCAGCGGAGCTCACCCTGGGATTCGCACAGTGCGCGGTGATAGGCGGCAGCGAGCCCCTGCGGGCCCTGACTCTGTGTTTCGAACGACGCCAGGTATTTGCGCTCTGTACCGCGAGCCCCGAGCCGGCGATACTGGGCATCCTGGGGTCGACCCGAACGCCGGAGGCAATCGCGCTGACCCTTCTGGACTGCTGGCCCAGCGTGGTGACAAGACTCCTTTAGTCGAACGACCTGAACGATGGCAATCCAACGAGCCAAACTGCTCCTCGCGTGTGATGATCCCTCGACGTCAGCCTCGTTGCAGGATTCACTGGCGCAGATCGCCCCGGAAGGCGACGTGGTGGTGTGTACCCGCGCAAGCTACGTACTGGTCCGAGTCGAGGCGGAAACACCCAGCGCGCTCATCCTGTGCGAGGCGCTGGGTTCCGAACCCTGGTCTGCCGTCGCGGCCCAAGTCCATGAGCGCTGTCCACGTCTCTTCGGCGTCCTCGCCCTGAACCCCAACCCGACTGGACCTCAACAGCTGACTTCGACGGTACCCAACTGGCTGGACATGGTAAGCTTGCCTGCTGATCGCTCTGAACTACGGTCTGCCGTGATGCTTGCCATAGCGCAGTCAGCGGGGCGAAAGGGCTTGGAGTATACGGATCAGTCGGTGCTGGAGATGCTCGAACTCGCGGCCATCGACGGCCTGACCACGGTACTTCGAGCCCGTCTGGCCGGCGGCACCGGCACCCTGACCTTCGAGATGGGGCGGTTGCTCCATGCCTCGACAGGGAGGGCATTCGGGCCCCAGGCGGTGCGGGCCCTCATGGGCATGGGACGAGGCGGATTTCGCCAGGTGCTGAACACCCCTCACACGGCCTATCCGACCAATGTCCAATTGACGCTGATGGAGCTGCTCCGACTCGGGGAAGAGGGCGAAGCCTCGACGCTCGAACAGCCGGTGGCCACGCCACCCCAGGCTCCGCCGCCGTCGCCGGCACCCGAGTCTTCTCGCCCTTCGATTCAGTCAAGGCAACTCAAGAACACCCAACATGAAGCTGGAGATCTGAACATGAACACCAAGAAGCTATCGCTCGCCGTAGAGAACTTCCGTGACCGACTCGGCCCCGGTCTGATCGCCTGTGACGTTTGGGGCGAGGACGGGTTCTCGCTGGCGGGGCACAACTC
>CAZYKT010000115.1:8700-11320 GCA_964648165.1 uncultured Polyangiaceae bacterium
TGATCGCCTGTGACGTTTGGGGCGAGGACGGGTTCTCGCTGGCGGGGCACAACTCGCAACCAGAAGCCTCCGCTTTGTTCAGCGACATGACTGCCCGTCTCATCAAATTGCTTACCGATGCCAACTTCCCGTCGCTGGGCCGGTATTACATGATCGAGCTGGCCGACAAGAAGCTGGTGTGCATTATGCTGTATCAGAAGCATCAATGGGGGTCTCTGATCGACCTGGAAAAGACCAATCTCGGCATGCTCATCAGCGTGGCCCTACCCAAGGCTCTCGAGGATCTCCGAACCGCAGCCGAGATGGGCTAACACTCGTCCGCAGCCCCGCCTCGTCGGCGACGTAAGACGTCGCCCCCGGCTGCGCGCCGTCGACGAGGCCGCCCAGGATCGAAGTCGGGGAAGCCGCCTGGTCTGGTGACATGACTGGCCCGCGGAACTGGCACTTCGGCTCGGGCATCCCCGACGATTCCAAGGAGGTATTGATGAACACCGAAAAGCTGATCCGAGCAGTCGAAGCCTTCCGTGAGCGGCTCGGTGGCGGACTTCTGGCCTGCGACATTTGGGGACCGGACGGGCTCTCGTTGGCCAGCTACCACACCCAAGCCGCGGCAAGTGCCCTCTTCGCAGATGTCACCAGCCGTCTGCGCGAGCTCCTGTCGACCGCGAAATTCCCAGTGCTCGGGCGGTACTATGTGCTCGAGCTCGAGAACAACCAGGCGGTCTGCGTGATGCTGGCCGGCGAATACCAGTGGGGCTGCCTGGTCGATCGTCGCCACGCCTTGATGGGAAAGGTCATCGCTCTGGCCATGCCCAAGGCACTGGAAGATCTCCGCGATGCCCTGGCGGCGTAGCCAGCGGCCCCTCTTCCCGTCGCCAGTACTTTCGTCTCTCCCGGACGCTCCGCCCCCGACCGAGAACCCCCCAAGAACGGCACGACGCGGGAGCCCCGTGTCACTTGGAGGGCGGTCGGAGCTCGGTGTCCCTCGGCTCCGAGCTGCTCTCCCCTCGGAAACGTGCGTGGAGCTCGGGGAATCTGTCGGCTTCGCAGAATTCGATCATGCCCTCCTTGCGCACCGGTGTCTGCGGGAGGATCTTGCCTTCGGCAATCATCGCGTAGACGTCAAGCAGGGTTCCTGTGACCGCGGTGCCGTCTTTGAGAATGGTCGCCCAATCAGGTGGAGTGGTCATGAGCGAGGCATCTTCGCTACGCCGGCTCTGCGGCACGAGGCTGGGCGGACGATTCCGAGACTCCTCGCGTGGCGGCACGCCGGGGGGGCGAAGTCGAGCCTCCGGCACCGGCACCACACCAGCGGGCACTTCCAGTCCGCTGACGGCAACCACCGGGGGCGGGGACGCGGAGTGCGCCACCGAAGCCCGCGTCATCCCCGATGGCGCGCGGCGCAGATGCGACACCTGCTCATCGATGCGGGTCAGCATTCCCAGGACCTTGAGCAGCGCATCATGCAGCTCGATCTGAAAACCGGCTGTGCGAGCAGACAGATCGCCCTGGCGCTGACCCAGCTCCCGCAATTCAGCCAAGGCACGCTCGACGAATCCCTGACCGCCCCCCGGCGCGTCGTTGGCCCGAGCCGAGCGCAGCTCCCCCAGCTGCCGATCCAACTGCGGCCACAGGCTATCGAAGAGCACCAACAACCGATCGTCGGGAAGCCGAGAACCCCCGGGCAGCACCTGGTTGATGGAGAGCACCAGTTCCAACGTCTCACGGCGGTTGGCGCGCTTGGCGGGAAACAGCGCCAATGGCGTCCCCTCCAGCTCGGACGGTTCCACGGCTCCGAGATATGGAACCAATCGCAGCTCCTCATGGGCCGCCAGCGCCCCGGCCTCGAACAACAACCAGGAGGCGTGCAGGCTGTTGCGGGTCACGCACAGGATCCCAAACGGTGACTCGGAATGGGCACGCTGGGCCGACCGGTTCCAGCGTTCACCCGGCACCCCATCCCGAGCTATCCAGGGCTCCAATGCTGGATTCAACAGCGGAAGCCACCCGTGCAAGGCCTCGGCGAGTGCCCGGCTCTCCGCCCCAGACCACGACAAGAAGATGCGCATTCGTTCCTTTGCGGGATGGGGTGAGCCGCTGCCACCACGAACGGAGGCTCCGACTCACTGGACACATCCTACGCGAGCTTTCGCGTCGACCGCAATCTCGGCAAACCGGACGCAAAGACCGGACCGGCCCAAGGGACACGGATTGTGGCCTCAGGGGCCTCGGGTTTACCCTTCGTCCCATGCGTAACCCATGGCCCGTTCTGCTCTTCGTATGGGTGGCGGGAGCTTGCGGCGGCTCCTCGGCAACCGGTTCGAACCCCTCCCTACCCGGCTCGGCCGAAGCCGGCGAAGGCCGAGGTCGCATGGAGGTTTACGACGAGAAGGGCCACGCCAAATCATGCACCCCGCCCAGCGAGGGGTGCGAACCCAAGAAATCCAACCCAGATTTCACCGACCAGTGTGCGCTGCGGGGCTACCGGACGATGCGCTGTGGTTGCGAGACAGTGTGCACGGGCAACGTGATGGCGCCGTCGGCCCATTACGACGCTCGGGGCCGCTCCATGGAGTGTGCACCGGTCGACAGCAGCTGTACTCCGCCCGAAACCAGCGCC
>CAZYKT010000116.1:0-11284 GCA_964648165.1 uncultured Polyangiaceae bacterium
ACCCGTTCTCGCAATACACATCACAGAACAGGTCCGGACAGGCCACTTCCGGCGCGCACTCGCAGAGCTGGCAACCCGAAGCGTCCACCGCGTAGGCGTTCTGGCAGTCAAGATCGCAGTTCACCGTGGGGCAGTCGCTGCCGTCGTCACCTCCCGTTCCTCCGTTACCGGGCGCCAGATCCCCAACGTTCACGTTCGGGTAACACGCCGTCACCAGCGAACCGACTACAATCAACCAGGCGGCACGGTAACTTGTCATGATTCGATCTCCTCGCTTCGTCACCTTGGCCCTGCACTGGGCGCCATCTTGGTTATTGCGGGTCGGCTGGGGTCTTTATGAAGAAATGCGTCGGGCGCTCAGGGGCGGGTTTCACCGGTCGACCGGGGGACACCCACCAGCTGCCGAATGCGCGGGAGGTAGCTGGACTGACCGTAACGGAGGGCGAACTGCTCCGCCCGCTGGCGGGCCGTGTCGACATCGCCCATTTGCACCAGGGCTTCGATGGCAATGCGCTCCCGTTCCTGGCCGAGGACAGCCTGGGGCAAACCCTGGTGCTCCTGCACGAGGCGCAGGGCGTCCTGGGCCCTGCCCTGCCGGAGTGCCCGTTGCGCCTGTTCCAGCAGGGCTACCTCCTGCTGGGCGCTGGCCGCTGGCGACTCGACCAAGCTCGCTGAGCCAGCCGGCGCTGTCCGTCCGACTTCTGATGGCGAACGAGAAGGCGCGGATGCCGGAGGCTCGGCGATGGAGATGGCCTCGACGGTTGGCGCCGACCGGAGGACAGGGGGAAGTACCCGACCGCGTGCCACCGGCTGTGCCACCGTCTGCACTGGGACGTCGCGGTTCATCTTTGGTTCGACGACGGTCATCCATCCGACGCCGGTCAGAAGCGTGGCACCCATCACCGCCCCCCCCACCTTGAGCCCGAGAATGGCTCCCGCCCAGGGCTTCGCCCCCGCAATCGTGGCCGAAGCAAGCTGGGTCGACGCGGCAACCGAGGCGGCCAGGGGCAAGCCCACCAGCGCTGACATCCGCGCGTCGAGCCTGGCGAGTTGCTGGTCGGTTGGCTCGCACTCCACCCCGGCCTTCAATACCGACCGCAGCAGCTCGGGCGTATCGGAACGCTCGAGCAACGGCCGGGGATGGCGGGGATGGTGGGTCATAGTCGATGCTTCAGGCGGTCGATGGAGAGCTCCAGGCATTTGCGCGCCGCATGGAGGCGCGAGTAAGCGGTCTGAAGGGGACACTGCAGGGTGGCGGCGACCTCCGCCATGGGCAGCTGCTCCAGCTCGAACAGCACGAAGACAGTCCGTTGGTCCTCGCTGAGCTCGGCGAGCAGTTGGTCGAGGAGGCGCTTCGCGGTTGCGTGCTCCAGATGGTCCAACTGCGAGGCAGAAACCACACCCTCGGGTTCCTGGTCGCCCAGGGTCTGGCTGCGGCGGGCCGCGAGCCTTCGGTACTTGGCCGCAACGCGTATGCAGATGCCGAACACCCACGCCCGCGCCGACCGAGCGGGATCGAACTCGCCAAGCTTCTTGTGCACCACCAGGAACACCTCCTGGCAGGCGTCTTCCAGATCCGGCTCGGCCACACCCAGGCGCCGCAGAGAGCGCCAGGCGAAACGGACATTGTCGGCGTAGAGTGCAACAAAGGCCTCTTCTTCACCGACCACGCAGGCCTCGGCCGGGGAGGCAGGAGTCGACGAGTCACAGGACGAGGGAGCCAGCACGAGGGTACCGAGGCGGCGATCCGCTTGAGCTCATAAGGGTATTGCTCAGACGGGGCCCGCCTTATGAAGGAAAGCGTAGCTCAAGACCGCACTGCCAATTGATGCCCGCGTGACCTACTCCGAACATTCGGACGGAGTGGCCATTGGCGTCACGGTAGGACACGGTGGGTCTGACCAGGTGGCCAAGCAGCGTGAATGCCGAGTAGATCCACAGGGGCCGATAGATACGGATCTCTGGCCCTCCGCTCAGCACGAGGGAACCGGTGAGCACACTCTCCTCGCGCTTGTTGTCCAGACCGAAACCGCGGGCGGTTAGCGGACCCGTTTCTACGCCGCCACAAAAAAAGAAAGAAAGACCGGGACGCGGGCCCAGAAGGGGTGGACAGGCCAGCGCGGTGACTCTCCACAAATCGAGCCAACTGCCCCTGGAGGATTCGGTCTCGGTCTTCTGCTCCCGCCAGCTCTGGCCTCCCAATAGAAACCTCCAGCGACTCGGCGGCTCGAGGAACACCTGAGCCTCCATCCCCAGACCGGGCTCGGGAAGCGTCCCGACACCGAAGACCGGACCACTGCGGACACCGAGGTGCCAGACACCCGCAGGGACAGTGGGCTGGAAGGGCTTTGGCCTCTGCTGTGCCGACGGACGGTGGACTCGCTGGGGAGCAGAGACCGGCACGGGCATGGGGACAGGGGGACCCATTGGAGCTGGACTCGATTCGGGACCGACCGGAGGCGGCTCGCTCTCGCCGAGTGCAGCCTCGGGATCGATCATCAACGAGATGGCCAACACGAGCGTGGCATCGAGCTGTCGACATTCGGTCGCGGACTCGCGGATCTCGCGCGTTCCACCGGGATGGTCGGGGGTGACGACGGTCAGACGAACCACCCACGTGTGCGTTCCGGGTTCCGGCGCGATGATGCCTCGTACCATCGACTCGGCCCGAGCTTCGTCGTCCAGAGGCCGCCCCACTCGAAGCTCGACCCGGCGTCTGAGTTCCAGCTCGTCGATGCAGGACTCGGCACCGGGAGCCCGCTGCCAGCTGATGGAGGAACGTGCAACCTCTTGGGCCCAGGCCGGCCCGGTCAGGCTCGACGCAGTCCCAAGCAGGACTAGACCAATGCCGGCGCCGGCTCTCGTCAACGGGGGCTTGCTCGACACCATCGGCCTTCTTGGCTTCGTCTAGCTCAACTTCACCGATCGTGGGGAGACATTCTTTTTCCCCCCGGTAGGTACCCCCAGAGCTCCTTGGGCAGGCTGTCTTCTGCCAATGGGCAATCCGGGACGCTGGCGGCCTGGGTGTTCCAGAACAGGACCGGCTGTCCGCCAAACTTTTGAGCGTCCGCCGCCAGAGCCGCCAAGGCCTTGGCCGTGTACGTGAGCTCCAGCTCCAGGCCGGCCTGCTCGCGGGCGAGGGATAAGACCCTCTTGCCTTCTTGGGTTGGGAGCGCGTAACCACGGCCCAGATGTCGATTGTCGATGTTGAACGTCGACTCGTCCAAGGGGCAGTCGGGGAAGCTCGGATCGAGTGAGCGGAGCCATCGATTGGTGCTGGCGTAGAGATCCCGAAATCGCCCCAGGGTATACGTCCCTGGGTTGGAAGCCCGAACCGCGACAAGTCGAGTCTTCAGCTGGGTCAGACGGAGCCCCAGGAGCAAGCCCACCGCCAAGCCCATCGTACCCATTGGCACGTAGATCCGAGCCGGTTCCGGGAGCACGCCGTGAACGACCTGGCGCTCGAGCTCCAGGGCTGCCTCGACACATCCGACATTGCCCAAAGGCGACGTCCCACCCAGCGCGATCGGATAGCCCGAGGTCTGAGCCTTTTGCCACGCGGTGTCCCAGGCCCGAGCGGTGGGGATGTAGCGGATGTTCTGCGCGTAGTGGGCACTCGCCCTGAGGACTGAAGCAACCGCTGGACTCCCCGGCTCGGGCAACAGCAGAAGCTCGACGGAAAAGCCGTTCCGGCTGCCGTGCACGGCCGTCGCCAAGGCATGATGCGAACCAATGCTGCCGCCCGTAACCAGATGCTCGTGCCCTTCGCGCCGAGCATGGCCGAAGAAATATTCGAGCTTTCGGACCTTGCTGCCAGAGTAGACCGCCGCGGCCAGATCGTCCCGCTTGACGTACAGCCCGGAGACGCCGAGCCGTTCACCGAGGGCCGGGGCCACCGTCACCGGCGTGGGGCCCGTCATGAGCGGACATCGTGGCAAGGCAGAGGCCAACCGGGGGAACCTCTCGGCGAGCGGCCCCTCGGTTACGCCCGCGCGAGCCAACAGCGGCGCGGTGGCGAAGAGCAGGCTGTGGGCCAGAAACTGCCGACGATCCATGCAAGGGGACCCGGGTACTATCGAGCATTTTGGTTCGAACCTTGGCCAGGCGCAAATCGAGCTAGAATCCCGGCCATGCTCCCGGTCGGATCATGGTTACGCATCGCCAGCCTGAGCGTGCTTTTGGCATGGAGCTGCCACCGAACCGAGCCCGAACAGCACCGACCCGCCGCCACGGCTCGGCCCGTCGCTTCAACGGCCCCGGTCGACGCCGAGCTCGCTCTGTTCAGAGAGCTCTTCGCCCTTTCGGAGGCCGGCGAGTCGTTCATCAGCGACAATCTGGTCAGCAACGAGACCAGCCTGTTGCAGCCGGCCCGGGAGCTCTCGGCAGTTCAGGGTCGTGTCTATGTGGGCGTGGGCCCCGAGCAGAACTTCACGTACATCGCCCTCAGCCGCCCGAAGCTCGCCATTCTCATCGATCTCCGGCGCGACAATGCCCTGTTGCACCTCCTGTACAAGTCGATCTTCGAGCAGGCAGCCACGCGCCTACAGTTCGCCTCGCTGCTCTTCGGGCGCCCCTACGACCCGAGCCAGGAGCTGCCCGCCGGAGCCAATATCGACGGCTTGCTGAGCGCGCTAGAAAAGACGGCCCCCCTGCGCGGCTGGTTCGACCAACAGCACGAGCTCTTGATGCAACGCGTCCGAAACTACGCTCTGAACCTGACGCCTGCCGATCTTCAGCGCATCGACCATATGCACGAGCAGTTCTTCACCCGACAGCTGGAGCTCCGATTCGAGCTTCACCAGGCCAACGCCCGCCAGTACCCGCCCCTAAGAAAGCTCCTCGGTCTGCGCGATCGGCAAGGAACCGGAACATTTCTGGATTCGGAAACGTCGTTTCAGTTCGTGGCACAGCTCCAGAAGCACCATCACGTCGTGCCAATGGTGGGAGACGTCTCTGCCTCGCGCCCCCTGTCCGCCGTCGCCGAGAAGCTCCGGGCCCGAGGCATGACCCTGGGCGCCTTCTACATCTCCAACGTGGAGCAGTACCTGGTGTGGCAGCCGAGCTTCGATGGCTGGCTCGGCAACCTGACCAAGCTCCCCCATGATGAAGAGAGCCTCTTGGTCCGGTGCTATCTCGATCAGGGGCAACCCCATCCGCGCCAGGCACCGGGTCAACGCACCACGACGCTCGCCCATCGCCTCGACGCCTTCCTTCGCCAGGCGAAGAAGAAACCTTATCGCACGTATTTTGACATCGCGGCGGACGAAGGGTTGCTGGTACGACGATAGCGGGCAGCGATCACTGCAACTCGTAGGTGCTGACAACCGTCGTGGCGCCACGGGACTGGAACAGGATCAGGTCATACCCACTGGACGTGTAGGAGATCGGCTCGGTTTGAGCGGATTCGGGGCAAATGGTCACACTCTCGATCTCGGTGGCGCTGACCGCGGTCCACTCGCACGTGCTGCGAAGGATTGGAACATCGTCAAAGCGCGCTGACAGCTGGACGGTCGTGACTCCGGACTCGGAATCGAAGCTCAGGATCAGGATCTGCCGTAATGACCGTCCGCTGTTGCATGGGAGTTGCTCCAACCGCGGGAACCATGCCAGGCCTTCGCGAAAGGCAAAATGACCTTCCCCAACGCCCCCATTCTGCGGCTGCTGGCCTCGGTTTTGGATGGGTCGGTGCGGCGCAGAGACGACGTCATCTTCCTTCCGCAGCCGGCCTTTGCCAGACTCTCTTATCCCCTCGACGGGGTTCGGGCGGCTGGTCCCGGTCCGGGCCAATGTTATGAAGGCTGATAGCTTGGCGAGAACTTGGCGGGCGGGCGACAAACGCGACCAACCGCTCGCTTTGGCTTGATCCAGCCACCGTGGCGTGGTTACATTGTGATTACGCTCATGAAAGCTCAACTGGTTCGTATCGGCAACTCTCGTGGGGTCCGCCTCCCCAAGGCATTGATCGAGCAGGTTGGACTGACCGATGAAATTGACCTGCGCGTAGAGGACGATTGTGTTGTCATAGCTCCGGTGCGGCCACCTCGCAGTGGTTGGGCTGATGCAGCACGACGACTTGGAGCTTCGAACAAAGAGGCAGTTGATTGCGCCACCCCAACTCGATTTGACGAGGCCGAATGGCAGTGGTGAAATCGAAGTGTCCGAAGCGAGGCGACATCTACTTGGTTGGCCTGGACCCGACCCGCGGAATTGAGATGAAGAAGACGCGACCATGCGTCATTGTCTCGCCTGATGAACTGAATGCGCACCTGCAGACCACCATCGTTGCCCCACTGACCACTGCTGGGAAGCCTTACCCATTTCGAGTCCAGTGCCAGTTCGAAGGAAAGAAGGGCCACATCGTCATCGACCAGATCCGCACCATCGATCGCGAGCGACTCCTCAAACGCCTCGGACGTCTGCCTGAGACCACGCTTCAAACCGTGCTGGCGGTTCTTGGCGAGATGTTTGCGGTTTGACCTGAGGTTAGTGGGAAAGCGATCACAGCGGACGGCAGTCCCTTGATACCTCGCATTCTGGCCCAGTCCCCCTGTGGCCGGCCACGCCGGCCGCGCTACCCGGCGATGCTGATCGCGACGCCCCCGCGTTTGTGGCCCGATTCCACCAAGCGGTGCGCCTCGACGATCTCGTCGAGGGGGAAGGTGTGGCCAAGCACCGGCTTTATCGCCCCTGCTTCGACGAGCTCGCGGATCTGGTCCAGGCGGGCAGACTGCAGAAGCATGTTCCCGTCATCGATCGAGACGTACGAGCCGCCCGGTTTGAGAGCCTTCTTGACCGCCCTCTTGAGCGGAGAGGATTTCACGCCGCCCACCGAGTCGAGCACGAGGTCGTAGAGCGCGCCCGATGGCGGCGTGTCGGCCTCGGTGTAGTCGATGAGCTCGTCCGCGCCGAGTGACTTGACGAATTCAGCGTTGTGCGGACCGCACACGCCAGTAACGCGTGCACCCCGGTGCTTGGCATATTGAACCGCGATGGTGCCCGACGTGCCCGAGGCGCCGTAGATGAGGACCTCATCGCCGGCATTGATCTCGCCCTTGTCGCAATACTGCAGGGCGAGCAATCCGCCGTATGCCGCTGCGGTGGCCTCCTCGTGCGTGATATTGTGGGGCTTTTGCGCCACACATCCGTGGTTTGTCGAATCGGTTTCCGGCGTGCAGCGATATTCGGCGTAGGCGCCCAGTGAGAAGCCGGTCGTGCCGTAAACTTCGTGGCCCACTTTGAAACGGGTGGTCCGCTCGCCCACCTGGTCGATCACGCCGGAGAAGGCGAAGCCGACGACGGGTGCGCGCGGCTTGCTGATCCCCATCATGAGTCGAAAGGGGATCTGCAGCAGGGGGCGGACGCGCGCCGAGCGGATGAAGATGTCGCTCATCGTCACGGCAGCGGCGTGGATTCGAACGCGCACCTGGTCAGGTCTCGGCGACGGGATGGGCACGTCGGTGACTCTGAGCACCTCGGGCGGCCCGTACTTGGTGCAGCTGACTGCCTTCATCATGTTGTGGTGAGTCATCACTTGTTCCGTGGCGAACGTTTCCAGGTAGCACTCGTTTGGAGCCGCAGGCCATAGGGAGCCGGCCCTACGAGCCAAAGGCCCCGGTCCGACGGTGTTTCCTGGTACACGAGCGAAGCAACGTCAAGAGGCCGGCAAGGATCGTCGCGGTGAGACAATTGTATCGGCGGCTGCGAGTTTCAGAAACTCATCGCTGGTCGGATTGTCCGTCGGCGTACGTCTTGCGCAGCAAGGCTCATCAGCAGCCAAAGATCGGCGTCCTTTGCCGGAAGCCTTCGCGCGCCAGGAAAATGGGCCATCGGAAACCGGGCTTGACGTCTGTATATTCCTGTAATATACATCGGGGGTGGATCGGCTAGAGCGCCTGCGCCACTGCAATGGCTTCCAATGGGACAAGGGTAACGCGGACAAGAATTGGGAAAGGCATCGCGTTTCACGAAGCGAAGCAGAGGAGGTATTCTTCAACCAACCGCTCATTGTAGCCGAAGATGACCTTCACTCGACCGCCGAGGATCGCTACTTTGCGCTGGGGCGCACGAACCGAGGGCGGCTGCTTTTCACTGTCTTTGTGATCCGAGCTCGGAGGATTCGAGTCATTTCAACCCGTGACATGACCAAGAGAGAACGGGAGGTGTACGTAATCCATGGCTAAGAAAAAACTCCGGGATGAGGATGAAGAGCGTCAATATTGGGCTACTCACGACTCAGCGGACGAGGTTGACTGGTCGAAGGCCACTCGAGTGACGCTTTCGAAGCTGAAGCCATCAGTCCGGACGATATCGCTCAGGCTTCCAGAGTCGATGCTCGATGCATTGAAGAATCTTGCGAATAGGCAGGATGTTCCCTACCAGTCGTTGATCAAGGTGTTTTTGGCGGAGCGGATCGAGCATGAGTTCAAGAATAGGCCGGGCCCCAGGCGGGTGGTGGCAGAGCGACAGAACAAGCGTTTGCGGGAGACGGCGGTCCCTTGACATCTCGCGTTTTGCGGAGCGTGGCGCTGGTCTTTCTGACCGCCTCTGCGTGCCTGCCAGTTCCGGGGCGCAGCAGCGCTGCCACGCCGCAGCCATCGTCGCCGGTCGCCCAGCACAGGGCTGCCAGACCACCTCCATTGGTCCCCTTGGCGATCCAGACCCTCGCACTTCGTGAACGTCCATACTTCTCCGTCAGGCCCCTACCGAGCACCCCGTTGCTCTCGGTGACCTATGAAGCGATCAATGCTGCCCGTTGGGATTTCGACACGATGCCCCTGACGGTGGTCCATTCCTCGCGGCAGGCGAGGTTCAACCGTGTCGCGGGGGCGCGGCTGGTGAGCGCGTTTCACAGCCAGGTGCATCCGGTCTTCTCTGAAGGCTTTCTGCAGTCCGTGGCGCGACCTGGAGCGCCTGCCGAGCTCCAGGATTACGGACTGTCCGTCGTCGTGGAGATACAGGTCCGCGGCGATACCGGTCAGGTGGCTGGTCTTGGCATCGTTTCACGGAGCGCGGCTCCGATTTTAGACCTCGCGGCCCTCGAGAGCCTTCTGCACGTGAAGGTTGGTCCGGTACCGGCTGGGATACTTTCCGAGGATGGTTTCATGTATCTTTGGTGGGAATTTCACCGGGATCCGGCCCTCGCGTGCAGTCCGTACTTCGCTCGACCGTTCCGCCTCTACGACGTCCACCGGGCAATTCCTGACCTGCGGAACGGAGCCCCAAATCCGCAGACGGTGACGGTTCAACCGGGCCGTCGGGCGTTGGCGAACTGGCGGCCGCTGACACCGTCACCGTTGTGGAGACCCACGGCAGCAACCATGGAGGTATCATGTCCGATCTAGCATTCCTAGCAAAGTACGACGACCAGTCTCTCGATGAGCTGCTTGCGATGGAGAACAGCCATCGCATCGATTCGCTGGTGCTCGCCATCGAGGCGGCGCTGGACATGAAGGCCATGCGCGGGCCCTTGTCCCCGGAGGAACGGGTGGTACTGGCCATCGAGGCACTCGAACGTGAGGTGAACAACGGCGGTTATGACCAGTTCTTCCTGAACTCGTCGAACGAGTACGCGACAGAGATCGAGGCTGCCCTTCGGTCGATAGGGTGTCCGCGGCAGGCGGACATTGCCAGGCGAGCTCTGGCTGCTCTGCGCATCAACGGCGCTATCACGCCGGGATCGATCAACAAGGCTCAGGAGGCGGGTGGGGAGGCGCTACGGGAGTCCCTTGGCGAACTCGACGGCGAGTACTACAGCTGCGATGAGCCGATAGCAGACAGGCTGTTCGCGTTCGTCAAGGAGAACCGAGACAGAATCCACCTCGCATGACGGCGGGCCTTGGCATTGAACTGGGCCGTCTTCCCTGCTGATGGCTTTCGGGGTACTGTGGCGGTCACGGGTCATGCAAGGCCCGTTGGACGGATGTAGCGATGAGAAGGGTCGCCTGTGCCACTTGGTTGCTAGCCTTCGTCACCTGCGCCGCCTCGCCACCGCCCAGCAGCGGCTGCCACGGCTCGCTCAGCGAGCGGTTGGTGAGAGCAGCGATTGCGGCACCACAAGCTGCGCAGAAGGACGGGACCTTGTACGGCGTGAGGCGTTGGCGCAAGCCGACAGGCCGCAGCTACCTCGGGCTGGAGTTCCCGGGCCTGCTTTCGTGCGCTTACACGGTGAGCGCCATCTTTCGAGAGGCTTGCTATCCGATCGGCGATATCGCCTCGGTCCAGGGGATCGAAGCGGCGCTCGCGAAGTGGCGCAAGATCCCTGATGTGCGAGAGTTGCAGCCGGGCGACGTCGTGTTCTGGAAGCCCGTTCGCCAAACGGTCCTGGGATTCAAGTGCCCAGGCCATTGGCACGTTGGCATATCCCTTGGTGGGGATCTTACGATCGACAACGATTGGTGGTCGGGAATGCCCAAGAAGGGGGATCTGGATAGGCCATGCAAGGGTTTCGCTTATGGTCGCCGGCCGCCCCCATGAGTGATGGCACCGTCGAACAGGGCATCGCATCGGCCAGT
Organism: uncultured Polyangiaceae bacterium; assembly: GCA_964648165.1. Taxonomy (GTDB): domain Bacteria; phylum Myxococcota_A; class Polyangia; order Polyangiales; family Polyangiaceae; genus FEN-1139. The sequence goes on from CAZYKT010000116.1 coordinate 10,512, forward strand.
CCCGCCGCACCAACCAGCTCGCGAACCCGTTGTTGACCTTGGCGCGGCCACGACCAGGACCGCGCGCCTCGATTCAAAGTCTTTCTAGCGTTTGCGGGCAGCCCGAGCAGTCCAACGTCATGCTATCGGAAGCGATGGTTCCCGAGCAGGTCATGTCGTCCGGCTGAACCTCGAGAGCCAGTGTCCCGTCACGGTTGACGGAGCCAGTCACTGTCTGTCCCGCGACCGGCGAGCTGACGGTCACGTCGCACCCCGTCTGCGTGATAACGGCATTCTGTCCGATGAGGGTGGTTTGGCAATGACCCGTGATCTCCCATGTCCCCACTGCGTCCGGGCAACTGCTACCGGTGCCCGCCGAGCCACCGGTCCCTTCCTCGGTGTCGCTACCCCCGCCGCAACCCGCGAGCGGTGTGGCGATGCAGACGGCGAAAATGAGCACACCGAGCAGAATGTCATTCGGCTTTCGAGATACTTTCATGGGTATGCCTTCTCGGCTGCCCGTATATCCCGTTTGGTCCGGTCGAGCCAGGGGTAGGAAACGTGACGGCCGCCCCCGTTACTGGCAAAGGGCTCCGGATATCCCGCTAACCGTACACAGATCCCCGGCGGTGCACAGGGCGAAGCTCGCGACACCGGCAGCGCAGTTGACGGCCCATGTTTGGCTGCAGAAGATCCCGACCCCAAGGTTCAGGCAGTAACCACCCGTCGTCGTTGCATCGCAGGGGGGTGTCTCCTTGCCCACCGGACTCGTGTATACGCTCTGACAGGTTAAG
>CAZYKT010000117.1:0-10932 GCA_964648165.1 uncultured Polyangiaceae bacterium
CCAGCTTGGTGTCGTCAAGCCGGGCCTGCATTCAGGCCACCCGTAAGGGGGTTACACAAGAACTTGGCGACTGAGTCGAAATCGAGCTTCGGATCGGCCAGCGAAAACGAAAAGAACGGCGTCTCGTCCATCACGTTCGGGCGCGCCAAGTCGCTAAAGAACAGGTATTCGCAGCCATCGGTGATGATGCCGAAACGCAACTGGGGCAGCTGGCTCATGTAGCGTGCCAGCTGCGGTGACCGGGCGTGGATGTTGGCGCCGAGAGGCTTGGCCTCAATGACAAGGATTGGTGTCTGACCGGTCGAATCAAAAATCGCGTAGTCCATTCGGTCCGGCAGTCGCTTCCCATCGTTGGCGGTGAAGTCTGCCGCGTATTCCAGCCGCACCTCTCTCGGGTTCGACGAATCGTATCCCATGGCCGATATGAACGGAACGATGAGGGATGCCTTGGTCATCTCCTCGTTCGTGATGAATTCGCGGTTGTCCTGGTAACGACGACCGAGGTCCCGTAGTGCCTTTGCATCCATATCGATGTTCCCGCGCTGGTGGAGGTCAGTTCCTAATTCTCGGAGTATCAGCGGTTCCTGTGGGCGCTGTCAAGAAGGTCGCCTCAGTTCCGCGTGCCCTGGCATATTGTCCTAGTCCTCTCGTCAGAATCCGAGGCCATGAAGCGAGCCGCACTTCCTCGAAATGGCGATCGCATTTGCGCACTCCTTTTCACCGACAGCAAGACATTTGTCTTCGTTCCACGCGTTGCCGATGCTTCGGTTCACGGACGAAGGAAGGAGCTGGTAGTTACTGGGGTGGTCGGCACCGCCAAGCGACCGTGGCACGATGTGATCGACGTCCATGCCTCCAAGGGCGACACCCTTCGCTACCAGTACGGCTCGGTATGCAGCGGTTGACATTCCGCCATTGCAGCTGGAAGACCTATCAGCTCGCGGAGTGCGTGCGTGAGCTAGTCGCGACGCGTCAAGATTGGCACCGTCGACCAAGGCGGCTGCAACCACGAGCTCGCGAAACAGCTGCCATCGCGCATGGGCTCGTTGCGCTATCCTGGCGGCCTGTTTCTGGCGGTCCCCGGCCACGCGCTGGCTTGCCGCGGCTTCCTTGAACGCCGAACTGGCAATTGCGTATTGCGCAGCAACCGTGTCGTAGCCCTTTCGAACGTCATCCCATTCGGTTCCGAGACGCTGCGCAAGGCGATCAACTGCGTCAACCGCTGTGCTGTGTGCAGAGACAGATTGCTCAAGACGTTTGAGCCGACCATCGTCATTCGGGGACCTGTCGCACGTCACTGCGCAGATGATGCAGAGTGCCCAAACCCTCCTCACAGTTCAGTCCTATCGGCTCTGAGAGCCGTGCGGATTAAGTATTGGGTCTCGACGCCTGACCGCCCAACCGTGACTGCGACCAGGCCGTTGGGGGGCACGTCCTCCATGAATGCCTCCACGTCGGAGGCGCGGTGGATTTCCCGAAGGCCCGCCAGCTGACCGTCGTCCGTCGGCACCGCGAGCCGCACAACCCTGTCCCCAACTTGCATGCCCGCCAGCGCGGCGGGGCTGTTCGTCGCAACGAGGGACACATTGGCGCCAGCGCGGTACGAAACGTTTGTGGCTTCCCCTCGTAGATCAACGCCAAGCCTGAGTGCGCTTGCCAGACCTCCGCCTTCAAGGCGCCGACTCGCGAGCGCGCTGAACCTGAACATCTCTCCGCGACGTACAACGGACGATGTCAAGGATTCGCCCTCACGCAATCGACCCAACGCCACATCAATGTCGTCACCTTTTCTGATTGGTATTCCATTCAGGTCGGTCAATACGTCAGCAGAGGCCAAGGTTGCTGAATCCGCATACGTCCCTGCATGTACTCGGTCGATAACCACTCCCGACCCCACGGTGACGATGACAGTCGAGGTCTCGAGTCCTAGGTAGCCACCGCAGCGAGGGGTAGCCGCCAGGCCCCTCATTGCCAATACATCAGCCTCGATGCTGTCGATCTTCGTTGCGCACTCTGCGGAGGGACACTCGTCCTCCGCGAGGGCGCCAGCGCCAAGGCCGGCACCACAACCGCCAAGTGCCCATGGTACCGCCGCTCCCCCGGTGAATGCCGCGGTGGCAATCCCAGCGAAGCAACCGAGTACACCGCCTGTCGCAGCACGCTCGCTGTTGCGAGCCTTGCACAGGGTCCGATCTGCCAGGTCTTTGGCACATGCCCCTCGGCGACGCTCAGTTTCCGCGCGGAGCTCCTTCACGACCGCGCGGCAACTCTGATACTCGGCGTCTACTCGCGCACGTTCAGCGCGTTTCTCAGCTTCCGCGATCTCCCCTTGCACCCGTACCAGTTTCTCCTGCTCCGAACGGACGCGGTGCTCCAGAGAATCCAGGCGCAGATCGATGTCTCGTGGCTCCGAGCGGGAACACGCCGCAAGGATACAGGCAGTCACCGCCGCAGCGCCTTGGATGGCGCGAACTACTCTCCCAACGAAGGCAAACCCATGGGTCATTGGGTCAACGTCCCGTCAAACAGTGTTCATATCAGGATACTATGACTTGAGCGACCTCAACCACGGATTCCGACCCAATGCCGCTCGACACGTCGGGCCGCAGATCGGTGACGACCGGGTACGCCTTTCGCCTGAACTGTAGTGCCCAGTTGGTCCCGGGATCCTATCCCCACCCCTCCCGGGCACCTCCCCACCGATGTCCCCCTTTTGTGAATTCAAAGCCCCCCGTACGCTATTGGGCGCCGAGGGGCTTCTTGCGCGGTGACGCTTCCACGTCCCGCGCTGTGCACCCGCTCGGACGAACGCTCTGACCGAGACCCATCCGCCTTTGGCGGGTGCGTCGGGAATCTCACCGAGCCAGCCGAACCTTGTCAAATCTTGCTGTGCCGTCCTGTCCGCCCTGCCGGTCGTCGCCGTTTCGGTGTCGCGCCGCGGGTATGCCCTGGTTTGCCTGAGCCCCAGGCTCACCGCCACGCGAGTCATCCTGCGGACCCCACGCAGAACCACCCCCGACGCAGTCAAGCTCCGAGCCATGCTTGCGGAGCTTGGGGATGTCGTCGGGGCGACCGATGGCCAGACCCTGGTTCTCGAGAGGGAGCCAGTTCGCGGTCACGGTGGTCCGCTCGTTGCCGGTGTTGCCGAGTGGGCTGAGACCCTGGGGATGCGGCTGGTCCGCTGGCCGCGCGGCTTCGCGTGTACCGAGGTATGCGGGCAGCCCGTCCTCGTCGAGGCAGTACGACGCATCGCCGGTCGGTATCCGGTCCTCCGTAGTCGCCTGCTGAATGACCGAGGCGAGATGACCCGTGACCCGGAGCGATGGCGGCATCTGCGACCCCTGCTGGTCGCCTTCGTGCTGGCGCACGGCTTCGCCGCAAGGTCTGTGATCAAGGCCTTCGGCGGCTCGATTCCCCCACACCCCACAAAATATGACCCAAACCCATGATTCCCATGGGGCTGGCTTCACGCACCTGCGTGACATCCTGCCCCGCCCCGAGAGAGGGGGGACTACAGGGGGGAGAGAGTCCCAGGAAGCCTCAGACCTGGAAGAAGAGAAAAATCCCCAATTACATGCACAAGAAGCGTTAGGGGATGGAAGAAGAATAGGGGGTGCAGGGGGAAAGGAAGAAGGCAGGGGGACGGGTCACTGCCGAGCTGTGGACAGACAGTGGAAAGCGCTGGTTCTGGCGGAGCAACTCCAAGACCAGAAGAATCTCGCCTTCTACGCCTTCGTCCTCCGAGCTCTGCCCGAGTCCCTTGTCCGAGACGCTCTGGTCCGCGCCCTGGATGTTCCGCTCCGGAGCATCCGCCGGTCCCGGGGTGCGCTCTTCGCCTCCATCCTGGCCCCTCACCTGAAACACCGACGTCGGCACCGACCCAACTGATATGCCCATCCGATATCCACCCCGACGCGAGCCCCGCGTCCTTGCCATCGCCCGGAGCCCGACTGGTCTCGCCTTCGCCGTGGCGGACCCCTGGGTCATCCGGGGGAGTGGCTTCGCTCCCTGCTCCCGGCGGTCCGAGATGGCAGCCATCCGGCGGATGGTGAGACGAGAGAAGCCCACCGCCCTGGCCTCGCCGGACCACCGATTTCCGGCACTCCGTCGCCTGGCCCGGGAGTTCGGGATCCCATTCGTTCGAGCGCCAGTTCCGGAGCTTCCCGTTCCCATCGCCAGCGAACTCTATCCCGAGCTGCCCCTCCTTGCCCCCGAGGTCCTGGGACGCCTCGCCGCCCTGGCCGTGTCCCATGTCCTGCACTCATCCGTCCCACCCCGAACTTATGCCGCTTGTCGCCTCCGCACCGCTCTTCGTCGAGCCCGAGCACCGTGAGCTCGGGGAATATGCCCTGTCCGTCCTGGCCCGCTGCCGGTACCTCACCCGAGCTTCCTTCCTGGCCGCCATGGGTCCCCATGGCATGCCCCCGAGTCTCATCGAAGGCTGGGTGAAGGCCGGCGTCCTGTTCCAGGGAACCGTCATCCTCGATCCCTTGAAGCCGGAGGAGGTTCCCTACCTCGCCCTGACCCGCTTTGGCGCCAGGGCCCTCTCCGCAGCCATGGGTCTCCACGTCGAAGGGAGGACCCCGGCGCAATTGCGCCGAGCCACCCAGAAACGAGGACACGATGTCTGCGTGGGAGAGCTGGCTCTGGCGGTATTCACGCTGGCCAAGGACGGATTCATCGATCTGGTCGGCGTCGAGACCGACGACCGGCGGCTCACCATGAGCGTCACCCACGCCGAGCCCGGGGAAGCCCCGGAGCAGGTCACGCTCCGACCCGATGCCTATCTCGCCGCAAGGTCCGGAATGGGCACGGTCGGATTTCTGGTCGAAGTGGACCGAGGAACGGTGTCACTGAAGACCATGCAGCGCCGGTACGCCGGATACTTCGCCTGGCAGCGGGACGGCGGAGCTTTCCGGGACTTCGGCATCAAGGGGATTCGGGTGCTCACCGTCGTCCCGACGGAGGCGCGTCTCCGGGCTCTGCATGACGCGGGACTGGAAGCCAACCATGGCAAGCCCTGCGGATTCCTGCTCTTCGCCCTCCAGGACCAGCTCTCGGTCTGTACGGCGGAATGGTGGCTGGGTCCGGTCGCATATGGTCTCGGCACCAATCCACCCACCCGCGTGCCCCTGCTTCCCGAGCGGGAACCAACGCTCCAATCAGCTGCCTGACCTTCGACATCGCCGCTCTCCCGCCGTCGCGGTCCACCATAACTCCGATCGCATGCCACCGCGCCGGTCTCCCCCGCGGTGCCGTGGCGGCTCCCTCCGCGGTCCCGGGCGGAGGTCGATGCCGTGTGGGAGGGCGGAACCCGGGTTCATTGGGCGGGTTCGTAGTCGTAGCTGTCGCGCACGCTGCCCAATAGCATGTCCCCCTGAGCCACCGCCCCGTGTGCCAACAACACCTCGACCTCATGCGCAGGGAAACACATGCGGAAGCGCTGTTCTTTCCACTGCTGGACGGTCATCCCGTCCTCGGCCCTGTGTTCGCACTGGAGGTTGGCCAGTACCTGACGGTCGTCACGAGCGTCTCTACCGGAGACGAGACGCACACGTACGGCGAATCCTTCCAGGTCCCATATCTTCCTTTCGAGATTCTTGATCAGCATCGTGGCCTCCGCTCTGGTGCGATTCGAGACATCAATACGTTGAAGCCTACTCATGCATCTGCAGAATTGCAGCCACATCTTGATCGGCGGCCGTACCGGTATGGGCAAATCCACGCTGCTCCAGTCCATCGGCCGCGAAGTCATGGCATCCGGAGACGGCCTTCTCCTCATCGACCCCCACGGCGACCTCGCCCAGAGCCTCCGCAAGATCGCACAAAACGCTCGGCGCAATGATCTGTGCTGGTTCGATGCGGCGGAGCCGGCCGAATGCCGCGGGTTGAATCCATTCCGAAACATCGCTCCTGATTGCCGCGCCCTGGTCGTCTCCAACCTTCTGGCCACCCTGCGCAAGCTCTGGCCCGACAACTGGGGTCCCCGCACCGAACACATCCTGCGACATGTCCTCCTTGCGGTGGCGGAAGTGCGCGGAGCCACGCTCCTCGAAGCCTACGCCATGCTCGTGGATGACACCCGGCGGCGGTGGGTCCTGAAACAGACCAAGGACGAGCACGTGCTCTTCTTCTGGACCAAGGAGTTCCCGGGGTACGGGAAGCAGTTCGGGGCAGAGGTCACCGCACCCATCCTGAACAAGCTCGGTGCCATCCTGGCAAGCCCAGTGGTCCGGGAGATTGTCACCCGGTCCCGACCTGCCCTGGATGCCCGTCGAGTCATGGACCGGCAAGGCATCGTCCTCGCCTCCCTCTCCAAGGGACGAATCGGAGAGGATGCCGCGCTCCTACTCGGAGGCCTGCTCATCGGCGCCTTCCAGCATGCCGCAATGAGCCGGGCGGAGCTCCCGCCCGAGAAACGCCTGCCCTTTCACATCCTGGTCGACGAGATTGGCAGCTTCGTTACCGGCCCTTTCCTCGAGCTTCTGGCCGAGGCCCGCAAGTACGGCGTACGTCTCGTCATGGCCACGCAGTCACTCTCGGCCATGGACGACCGCATCCGCAGCTCGATGCTCGCCAACGTCGGATCACTGATGGCCTTTCGAGCCGGGGCCGACGACGTGGAGCTCCTGCAACGGGAATTCGCGGGGAAGTTCCGGCCGGAGATTCTGATGTCGCTCGATGTCGGGGAATGCGTCGTGAAGGAGGACGCGAGGCCGGCGAGGATTGTGAGGATTCCGGCCGCAGCCTGAAACCGAAAACGCCCGCCATGGTCTTGGGGGCGTTGGGGGTCGGCCTCTCGCTGGATGATCGACCGCTACCGAGTACCTTTCAATATCTCCTCAACAAACGTGGCCGCAGACATGACGGGGATTTGCCCTGCTTCCTTCAGCGCCAACAGCGCCCTGTCCCCGCTGACGATCACATCAGCTCGCCCCGTGACGGCACATTGGATCACCCAATCGTCGTCCGGATCACTGGCAAGCCAGCTCATGGTGGGCGATTCCATCGGAACATATTCTACCAAAGTCTGCAGGCGAGCCACCGCGACAGGTACCGACGTCTCGCCGCCATGCCGCGCAATGAAATCCCGCACACGCGAGTAGCCCAGCGTTCGCTCGAGTTCCGACCAAAGCCTACTCGTCATCACCAGCGTGCAGTCTCCTCGGCCCACCGCCTCGATGACTTGCCCCGGGTGCCGATTCGGCTGGACGACACCGCTAATCAGGACATTGGTGTCCACCACGATGCGCATAGCGTATCCGGCCCATCAACGACTTCGCGCGTACTGCACGGCTTCGCTCACCAGAGATTCGACCTCGTCGTCCGGAAGGTCTGGGGCGTGTCGCTTCCAATCTTCCCAGGCGCGGGCAAATTCCTCGCGCGCCACATCGACATGGTCTGCGCCGCGCAGAAGCCGCAGGAACCGCGTGACCAAGTCACGCTCCCTGTCGGTCATCGTGCTGAAGTCAATGCCCTGCATTCTCGTTCTCCGGACAAGTGCTCGTAATCCTAGCATAGGTTAGCGTGGGGTGCCCCACCCCACAATGCCTCCACTCTACCGGTAGCGGACATATCCGTCAAAGACCGGTCACGGTTACCCGTCAAGCGAATCGGAACGCCACCGTCTTTCATGACGGTCGCGTCCCGGTCCTCTGGACCGGAAAGGATTCGGACCATGTACCTTCACATCCGTGATCAGATTGCAGCGGCTCCCGCTCGCAATTGTTCGCCCCTCGCGCCGGAGCGCCAAGAGAATCGAGGCCTCTCATGAAACACCAAGACGTCCTCGTTCTCAGGATTGCCCTGTCCGTCGAGAGTGCCGAAGGAGCCACGGTCACCGTGGAGCCCGAGGTGCCTGACACCAGTCAGGCATCACAGGCCAGCTCAGCCGTCCCCGCCGAGACATCGGAAGGACCGGGGGAGAAACCACCCCCACCACCCTTCCGCGGTCGCGACACTTCGCCCAACGAAGCCCGCACCGGCGACAACCGGGCCATGTCCGACGCCCAGCGTCGCGCCTTGTTCCGCATCGCCTACGATCTCGGTGACCGGGAGACGGCCCTGGACAGGATTCTGGAGGCTCTCGGTGTGGGTCGCCTCGAATGGGCTACTCGTGCCCAGGCTTCCCAGGCCATTGGCCTGTTGAACGCCCAGCGAAATGGCAAGCCCCGTCCAACCAACGGAGCCCGCCATGGCTGACATCCCTCCAACCACCTCCGCCAGCCAGCTCGTCACGTACGCCATGTGCCCCAGGCTGTACCGGTATCGCTACGTGGACCATCTCAAGCCGGAGTTTCGGTCCCTCAACCTGGCTCTGGGCTCCACCGTCCACAGCGCTATCGGATGGTGGTTCGAGGAGAGGCTGGCTGGAAGAGAGCCAACGCTCGACGAGGTCGCACGGGTCGTCTCTGCGGACTTCGCCGCCGAGACTGTCCAAGCCCCCATCCGATGGAAGGACCAGACCCCAGAAACGGCAGAGGCAAAGGCCCAAGATCTGGTGTCCGCGTACCTCACCGAGCACGGGAACCTCCCCGTGGTCGGCGTGGAACAGCGCTTCCAGATCGACATCGAGCATCCGGAAACGGGTGCAGCTCTCCCACGACCACTGGTCGGGTATTTCGATCTGGTGGTGGACAAGGGGGATTCGATTGTCGAGGTGAAGACGAGCTCCAAGGCCTGGCATCCCGGAAGCCTCGACCGGCATCTCCAAGTCGGGGCCTACGTGGCCGCGGCCAACGCGATGCACGGCGGGCCTGCCGAGGTGCATGTCCACGTCATCGTGAAGATCAAGAAGCCCAGGCTAGAAGTCCACCGGGTCACCCGAGGGGAGTCCGAGAACGGATGGTTCTACGAGGCCGCCAAGGCCATCGAGGAAGCCATCCAGGCTCAACTCTTCCCTCCTGCCCCGGGTCCCACCTGCATCGAATGCGAGTTCGGGAGAGCCTGTCTGGCAACAGCCACAAGGGTGGCTCCAAGAGCGGTGGTCTCCCGCCATCCGCCCCGCGTTCCACGCCTGCCCCTGCCCATCGCCGTCTGATCACGACTCGCCCGGGAGGAAGAACCCCTCTCTTCCTCCCGGGTCCTCCGTTTCGGCCTTCCCGGAAAGACATGCCGTCGTTTCGGGAATCAACCGCATTGGAGGATTCCATGTCCCTCTCGCACATTTCAGAGCCCCTTCAACGGGTCGTCTCCCGCGTGGAGCGTCCCAGACCCCGTACCCTCCCCGAGCTCGCCGACCATTTCGCGTCGCTCGAGGAGCTCGACAACCCCGACATCACCCTCCCCCTCGACCAACTCCGCATGACCGAGGAGGGTACCCTCGCGGTACCCAGGCAGGGTGCCTTCGCCCTCACCGACTGGTCCCGACAGCAGCTCGCGCTGCTCCTCGGCATCCGCTGGGATCGGTGGTTCCAAACCGCCAGCCCCACCGAGCTGGCCGATGAGGTCAACCGGCGACTGGGACGCCGAAACCAGGGCGTCCGGCTCCGGACCGCCAGGGTTGCCTCCGAACCCAACGGCAAGGCGGGGACCCTCCGTGCTCTGGTCAGTCCGGCGTTCTCGCCCGTGCCGGATTCCTTGATCGCCCGAATGCTCACCTCTTGCCTGTCCGGCGCAGAGACGTCCCTGGCCGTATCCCAGCTCTACGTCACCGACCGAACGACGTCCTACGTCGTCCAGGTCGGCAAGGCCTTCGGAAGAAACACCTCGGACCGAGTCGTCGGCGAGGTGGCTGGGGGCCTCATCGTCCGGAACAGCGGGGTCGGCTTCGCCAGCCTCACGGTCAGCCTGCAGCTCGTCCGATTGGTCTGCCTGAACGGCCTGACCGCACCCATTCCGGATGCGATCGCTGTCCGCCAGGCTCACCGGTCCTTCGACGAGTCCAAGCTCATCACGAGGTTGACGGAGGGGCTGGTGGATGTACCGGGACGGCTCTCGGAGGGAGCCAGACGTCTCTTCGAGTCCCGGAACCAACCCGTCTCGGACCCCACCGAGGAGCTCACCTGCCTTCTCAGGGATGCCCATCTGCCCAAGCGGTTCCTGCCCGAACTCCAGACTGCCTATGCCCTGGAGCCCGAGCCCACGGCCTTCGGCATCTCCCAAGCCGTGACCCGAGCGAGCCAGAAGCTCTCCCCCGAGGAGCGCTTCGACCTCGACCGTGCCGCCGGCACGTACCTTCAGCACCTTCTCTCGGCGAACTAGCCGAGACCATCGAAAGGAAGACACCATGTCAGACCAGCAGAACCGGGATACCAAGAGCGTCTACGCCATCACCGAACGGGGCGAGCGGTCCTTCTGGACGAGGGTGGGCGTCGCGTACACCAACCGCGACGGTTCCACCAACATTCAGTTGGATGCCCTGCCCGTCTCCGGACGGCTGCAGGTCCGGTCCGACGAGGACCGTGCCGAACGCACCGAACGGTGAGAGCCACGACGCGAACCGCTTCCTTACTTCTTCGCTTGTCCGTGGATGCCCACGGACTCTATAGAGACGCCTCAGTGATGGGGCGTCTTGTTTCATCGCCACGGTGCCTTTCGTCGGAACAAATGTTGCACCAAGTCGACACCCCTACATAGCCTACCATTCAGCGCTCAGGACCAGGTCAATCGCGTGGTTTTGATATCATCGTCCTATTCCGCATTTGCGAAAAGTGGCTCCCAGGACAACGATTTCGACTTCCACACTACGTTGCCACGTGCCCAGAAAACGGGCAGCGTCTCCTTTGGTATAGAATGATAGAATACCAAGGTTAGGCCGGACGCGTACACCCCGAGGCCTGCTTGTGCCATGCGCCGATCCGACCAACCCCATCCCTGGCGCCCCAGATACGCTTGGATCAACTGCTTTCCAATTGTCCAAAGGAATGTCCGCGCCCGTTCCAATTTTTCTGCGGTCCCCCAAAGGTGGTGATCTCTGAACACCTGACTTAT
>CAZYKT010000118.1:0-10853 GCA_964648165.1 uncultured Polyangiaceae bacterium
ACGACAACGGCACCCCGGGGAGCGCCTGCGACGTCCGCTGCCAGTTCAAGTGCGGTAACGGAATCAAGGAAGAGGGCGAGGAGTGCGACGATGGAGTCAACGACGGCTCCTACGGCACCTGCCAGCCGGACTGCACGTATGCTCCCTATTGCGGCGATGGAAACCGCGACCGGCCCGAGGAAGAGTGTGACAAGGGTGACGACAACGAAGCCAATCCCTACGGCCCCGACCAGTGCACGCTCGCGTGCAAGCTGGCGCCCTACTGCGGCGATGACCGGGTCCAGTCACCCCCGGAGAAGTGCGACGGCCAGTCGGGTTGCGACGGCAATTGCGAGTGGGTGATCCCGGAACTGGAGTGACACCCAGGTCGAACGCGGCCCACCTACGAACAGCAGCGGAACCCGGTGATGGCGTCCCCGGGAAGGTGGCGGAAAGGCCAGGACACTCCTTGGGGACAGCCCACGCCTTCGTCCAGGCTGTCGAAGGTGGAGCCCCAAGTCTCACACAGGGCGTACTGGTCGTCATCGGCGCAGCAGGCTGTGTACTCCCGCAGGTTGCCGACCATATCGTAGATACCGTTCACCTGACAGTCGGGCCGGGTCTGCACCGGCGTTGTCATTCTCGGGTTCTCTCCCCAGGACTCCGATACGTTGCAAATCGCTGCCTGGAAGGTGTTCCCATAGGGATACGTCCGAGTGCCCTGGGCGCTGCACGCCATGTACCACTCCTTTTCGGTGTTGCCCAACAGATCCATGTCGCAGTAGCCACCCCCGACTGCCCCGCACAGGCTCTTGCCCATGGCTTGGCAGTAGGCGTTGGCGTCGCACCACCCGATGCAGACCTGGGGATGGTTCCCGTAGCTGACGTCGTTGAACACCGCCTCACCCGCCATGCAGCTCTCATCCGGCAGATAGGTCTCGTTGGTGGACAAGCAGTACGACGGTTGGGTGCTGATGCTGGGTGACGTGGCCAACCACGCTTCGTAGCGCGCGCGGGTGACCTCGACGCTGTCGATGCAATAGTTCCCCGGCTGCCACACCATGGCCACCCCACCACCCTGCGGGCAGCAGTCGGAGTCGCGACCGTCCGTGGCCCCGTCGCAATCATCGTCCTGTTGGTTGTCGCACTGTTCGGCAGTGGGCCCAACACTGTCACTGCAGCCCGGCCAGGTGCTGGACGTGGAGTCCGGCGCGATCTGGCAGGTCTCGCTACCGGCGTGGCACGGACCCGTACCGTCTTCGGGGTGGGATCCACAGGTTCGCCGCTGCCCCTGCGCGCACTGGCACACGTCGTCGATGGTATTGTCCGCCGAGCCATCACAGTTGTTGTCGCTGGGGGACGTGCAGTTGCGTGGTTGAGGCAGGATCGCACCCACACAGTCGTCCCACTGGCCATCCACACAGGTTGCCGTACCCAACTGACACAGCCCGACGTCGGTCTCCCCGCAGTCCTGCGTGTCGCCGTCGAGACAGGGACAACCCTCGTTGGGATCCCCGTTGCAGTTGTCGTCGTTGCCGGCCTCGCAGGTGTCGGCGGTGGTGGGCTGAATGTCGCAGTCGCTCCAGGTTCGGGATTCCGAGCACCATTCGGCCCCATCGGCGCAGGTTCCGAGGAATCCATCCTCCGAGCAAGGCCTCTGCGTGCCTGGCTCGCAACCGCCCGTCGTGGCCCCGCCGTTGCCCGAGCCGGCGCTTCCTCCCGCACCTACGGGAGAGCCGGCCTCTCCTGCCGCGCTGCCGCCGGTAGCTGGCGCTCCTGCCGGCATGTCCGAGCCTCCCTGTGGGATGTCACCGCCCTGATTGTCGGGGGCCCCAGCGTTGGCTGTGCCCCCTCGGTCTGTTGCGCCGCCATTACCCGCGCCGCCGTTTGCACTGCCGCCGCGCCCCGCCGCGCCACCGTTTGCACTGCCGCCGCGCCCCGCCGCGCCACCGTTGAAGACACCGCCTGTGGCGATGCCCCCCTGGCCGATGCTTCCCCCGCTGTCGGTTGCGCCGCTCTGACCATCACGGCCGGCCTCACTGCTTGACCTTCCGGCCGAGTTCTGGCCTCCGACTGCCGGCGCGTCCGCGCCATCGCCGCTGGTTCCAGCCTCGCTCAGGCCGCGGGTCGTTGTCGAAGAAGAGCAGCCTGACACCAGGAGCAGGACGAGGCCGCCAACCATCCATTTAGTCAAGGGATCCATGGTTTTCCCTTCGCTGGCCCCCCCAGCCCGCTCGACGGGTATGTTCGCCAGGTCCAGGTGTCCAAAAGGGTAACGAGGGAGGTGACGCTTGGGGAGGGACCAATGTGTCCCCCGGCGGTACGATAGCCTGGTGACCGCGGCTCCGGGCGACAAACCCTTCGGTGGTTAATATGCGGGTAAGGATTCCCTACTGTACCGTCCTACTGGTTAGCGTTGGATTGGCCGAGACGGGTCTCGCGCTGGCGAGCCATCTCGATGCAGCTGGGGCAGAAGGTTCTGCCCAGGCGCTCGGAACTCCGCTCGGTTTCCTGGAAGCTCTGCTGGAGGGGCCCGTGGAGCCCGGATCGGTGATCGCGCTCCCCACAGGGGTCGGTCAAGTCGTTGGACTGATCCAGAGCTCGGCCAGCGACGGTGACTATCTGACGGTGAGCGGACGAGAAGAGGGCAATCCGAACTCGCGCTTCATGCTGAAGGGGGACCCTGGTAAGGTCTATGGTTGGATTGTCCTGTTCGATGTGGGCTTGGCCTTCGAGTACAAAACCAGCGCGGATGGAGAGGTGAAGGTCACCTCGGTTCCGGTGGAGAAGATCTTCCCGGTGTGTGAGCTGGGGCGAGGCGCAAACGGTCAGAGCAGCCTGCACCGTCCGCCTCCCATCTATCTGGGGGCGCCTCCCCAATGGCGTTCTCAGGAACCCCATATCGGCGACTACACCGGCGTGGATCTGTACACGCTGGAGAGCCTGCCGGGGGCACCGCGCGTGCTCTGGTTGGATATCTCGGATTCCATGAATGGCGACACCCCCATCGACTTCAGCAAGGAGGAGATGTGGAAAGCCTGGCAGTCGGTGGCCTCCGGGTACTCTGCATTCAACGTCAACGTGACGACCAACCCGGAAGTATATGCCGCGGTCAGCGTGCGCGACGCGGGGGTCGCCAAATTCGAGCCGACTGACGAATGGGCGCAATGCGGCCTGGGTGCCTTTGGCTCCACCATGGCTTGCGAAATCTTCACGGGCCCCGGGGCAGAATCGGAGCTCGGTTACGGCGTGGGGCGCACCACCCTGCACGAACTCGGGCACGCCCTGGGGCTCCTGCATGACGGGGACGCGAGCGCCGCGGAGCCCGAGTATTTCGTGGGCCTGCCGGCTTTCGTCTGGTACCCGATCATGGGCAACTACTACATGGCGGGCTCCAACCCGGAGGCGCTGTACCAATGGAGCATTGGGGAATACGCATCGGCCACCAACCAGGAAGACGATCTGGAGATCCTCAGCCAGAACCTGCCCTTTCGCGACGACGACATCCCCGACCAAAAGGCTCTCCAGCTCACGGAGGATACCCAGGTTTCCTCGGACGACAACCGCGGGCAGATCGCCAGTAACACCGATACGGACCGCTTCACGTTCAGCATCGGTCCGGATGGAGGGCACGCCACGCTGGGTGTCACTCGGCTCGAGTACATCGGTGGCGCCATGCTGGACGTTGCCATCTCACTTCGCGACTCGACCGGCACCGAACTCGGTCGTGACAACCCCGAAGCGGAGCGCGCCGCCAGTCTCGATCTCGAGCTCGATGCGGGGGAATACGAGCTGGTCATCGAAGGCGGAGAAGAAGGGACGCCCAGCAATGGGTTTTCCCGCTACTCGTCGCTCGGCTTCTACGGCATCGACGGGGAAATCACGGGAGCCCTCGACAGCGGTGGTGCGTCCCAAGGGGGAGCCAGCGGGGCTCCCACCGATGGTGGTGAGCCTTCCCTGGGTGGCGAGAACAACCAGGGTGGGCTGCCCGGCGCCGGCGGCGACGAGGGTCCCGGCGGTGCTCCCGCAACCGGCGGGCTTTCGAGCGGTGGGACCGACGCACAAGGCGGGGCCTGGGCGCGAGGCGGCGCTCCCCAGGGAGGCTCTCCCGTCGTCTCGGGTGGCAGTCCCAGTGGGGGCAACCCGGCACAGGGTGGTCTTGGCGTCGGTGGCCAGGGTCCGGGCGGAACCCCCGGTGCCGGAGGTTCCGGGTTGGGCGGTCTGGTGCAAGCCGGTGGTCGACCAGTTCAGGGTGGTGCGCCGGCAGATGGAGGCAGTTCCGCCGTGAACGGTGGAGCGCCGCAAGGTGGAAGCCCCGCCGTCAACGGTGGTGCGCCCAATGCTTCGGGTGGAGTTGCTCCCGGCATCGGCGGAAAACCCGCGGGCAGCCCGGGATCCAGTGGTGATTCGACCGAGGGGGATTCCGAGGCCAAAAGTGATGACTCGGGCTGTGGCTGCAGAACGGCTCCCGCCTCCTCATCAGCTGGGGCTTTTGGTTGGGTCGTCGCAATGACGTTGCTGCTGGCGAGACGGCGGAACAGTCACTGACCGAACGCCGACGCGGATGCGCTCCGTGCTCTGCTGCTCGGCGGGCTTCGGGTTCCACCGGCGGCCATCATGCCGATGCCGCCTTTTTTTGCCTCGCGGTCGAGTTGGCATTGACAGCAAAGCTGGCTGTAGGATCATCGCACCAAGATGCGAACCGCGTTCGTCTTGGGCCTACTCGGAGCGATGGCGTTGGTCGGTTGTGGATCGAGCACGACCACGGAATCGAAAGACTGCGTGCCGGACTCCACCGAACCTTGCACGTGTCCGGATGGTGAGCGCTCTTTCCGTCTTTGTGGGGAGGACCGCATCCTCGGAGATTGCCGCTGCGAAGGCACGGCGGGGATGTCCGGCGGGGGAGGAGAGCAGAGCGGTGGTGAGGCGGGGTCCAGCGCGGGTCGTGATAGCCAAGAAGGCGGGGCCACGACGGATGAGGGCGGCACGTCTGGGGCCAGTGGAGAGGCCGTCGTTGCGGGAGGCCAAGCATCAGACGGAGGCCACACCAGTCGGGGTGGCAGCGACAACGCGGGCGAAGCGGGTCAATCAACCGCCGGCCGAGCGGGAGGCGATGCGGGAACGGCAGGCGAAACCTCGGGGCAGGGAGGGGCGGTCGACGGTGGTGCATCGGGCGCTGCCGGCGATGCAGAGCTGGGCGGCCAGATCGGTGGAGAGGCCGGACAAGCGTCGATCGCCGGTGAGTCGGGGTTCGCAGGTACGGAAGCGACGGGAGGCGAGACCGCAACAGGAGGGGACGGCGGGTCGTCGGGCAGTCTGGTGGGGGGTGGTCCGAGCGACGGCGGCGTGACAGAGTCGGGGGGTGAACCCGGATGGGGCGGCAGCGGCAACGAATCCGGATCGGCTGGAACAGCGACTGGAGGTGGCGCTGGCTCCGGGGGCGTGGGAGCAGGCGGTGATTCCGGTTCCGGGGGCACGGGCGACGGCGGTGATCCGGGCTCCGGCGGCACCGGTACGGGAGGCGGGCCAAGCTGCAGCTGCGCCTCGCCGGATGGTATGTGCGTCGGCTCGAGCTGCCAGGGGATGCCGGGGACCGAGTGGGTGGCAGCGCTGCTCGGCGGCACACTGTCGGGGCGATCCGAGTCAACCTTCTCGATCGGAAACGTCTGCAACACGTACGAGCCGCCCCGGGCTGGCGCCATCTACACTTTCGAAAGGGATTCGACCCTGGCGTCGAACGCATCGATCCGGCTGAGCGTGCGCTTTCAGTCATCGATGACCCCGACCACCGCCTTCGTTCGCCTGTACGTCAGGGCGAACGCCGTCGAATACGAGGGGGCCGATCAGGCTCAGCTGGCGCCCGGCGCAAATGATACGCTGGAGTTCTTGGCCACCGAGATCCCGGAGGCGGACCGCGACGCGATAACCTCCGTGGAGGTCCGGGTAACCAGTTGTGTTCAGGTTGTCAGCTACGCCAGCCTGATTGTCGAGGGTATCGAGGTCGGCCCCCCGTGAAGATGCACCCGCGGGACGGTGCGCCTCGGCTGTGCCACCACTGTGCCAGAACCGTGCCAACCTCGCACGAGCTCCCACAATCTCTGGTGGATTCGGCTAGGCACTGGGATTGCTACCTAGCTCAGCATGCGCCCATCCCTCGTTCTCTCCTCGCTCGCCGTTCCCGCCGTACTGGCCTTCTTGGCGCCCGATGCAAAGGCCTGTCAGCCGCCTCCCGAGGATCTGCTGGGCCTCATGTCGAGCTATCCCGAGGATGGTGCAACGGGCATCGCCGTCGACTCGGGCATCGTCCTGTTCGGAGGCCTCGTCGTCGATGCAGGATATGACTTCCATCAATCGCTAGGAAGCGAGATCGAGAACATCGAACTCGTGGATTCCCAAGGTCGAGCCGTGCCAGGCGCGATGGTTCCCTGGGGACTAGAAGACGGGATGGACGTTGCCTGGGCGCCCGAGACACCGCTCGACGCGGACACGACGTACACCCTCAACGCCACCCTGAGTCGAGATGACCCATTGGGCCAGTTCACCGAGGAGGAACTCGCCACGGCGGCTACGATATCCGCGACCTTCACCACCGGCTCGGCGACAACGCCGGCTCTGACGGCGGGAGCGCCGAGCCTCGCCCTGTCGGAGCTAGAGGTCGACATACGGGATTGTCCGGAAGTCGGCGACTGTGGGTTGAGCTGCGTCGTCGTCGGCACCCAAACCTACCCCCAGCTCGAGGTCACGATCCCCGAGGTCGAAGGCGGCAACGATATTGGCGGATACAATGCTTACGTCGCGGTCAGCGCAGAATCACCGCTTGTGTTCACCGGGATTGCGGCTCCCGAATCCACACCAGCGACTCCGCTGCTGGAACTCCAGGAGGGGACACTTCTCGCCGATGGCCCGAACACCATCGCGATCCCTCTCTACGAGACCGACATCGAACCCATTGTCCCCTGCGTGTCCGCCATCGTCTGGGATCCCTCGGGAAAGACGGTGACTCTCGATCCAGTCTGCGCCACCACTGCCGTCACCTTTCCCACGACCGGTGGTTCGGGGGGTGAAGGCGGAGCCAGCGCCGGGGCCGATCAGGGTGGAAGCGCGGGAACCATCGTGGTGACGGCTGGCGGCGGCTCCGAGCTCGGAACCGGAGGCACCAAGCCCGAGGTCGGTGGTGCCGGGGCTGGCGGAGATGTGAAGGCTGCTGGAGGCAGCGCCGACGACGCGAGTGGCGGCGCGGTGAACGGCGGTGGCGGCTCGGCTGGAGCGTTGCTGGTCCTCGGCGGAACGAGCGGTGACGCCGGCAACGCCGGAACCACGCAGGGAGTCTCGGGCGGTCAAGCCGGGGGAGGGGATTCGACCGGGGTGGGCGGTGTGAGCGAGGGCGGCGAGACAGCCGAGGGCGGTGGGTTCGACGACGCCAAGGACACGGGTGGCGAAGCAACCCAGACTGGACTGGCTGGGGCCTCGGACCAGGACCAGAGCGTCGATTCGGCGTCGGATGACGGCAAGGACAGTGGCTGCTCCTGTCGCGCCGCCCCGAGCCGCGATTCAACCCCCGCTCCGCTCGCCGCGCTGGCTGCCCTGCTCCTCGCAGGCGTCCGCCGCCGGCAACGAAACGCGTAGGGCGCGCCCCAGGGCGCGCCCCGGCCTCGCGTTCGCTCAGTGGCTCAGACCACGGACGTCAGGGGACGTCGTTGCCAACCACTCAACGGTCTTTGGATTTTCGACTGTCACGAAGGATCTTGATGAACAGAGCAATGCACCCGGCAACGCAGATGCCGAGAAGGACGTAGGCTGCGATATCCATTGGAACATACAATCCTTGCGTCGCAGCAATGACGGCGACGCTTGATAGTGAATGGGGTGTCCAAGCACGCCGAGTCGGTGGGCATGCGTCGGAACGGGACTTGACGACCGCGCCATCCGTCGAGATTGACGGGTGGACAAGAGTGCACAGAGCAGCCGTTTCTGCCGGCTTGCCGCAAGCTAGGTCAATCGAGATGACCAGGCGTTTGGCGGTGGCGCACGGGCCAGCGGTCCCGCCGATAATGGGCAGCGGTGAGCAACGCGCTCCCGCGGATGCCTTGGTTGAGCGGGTTCCCAAAAACGCTGGGCGGCGACCGCCGGTTGTTCGTCGCGTACTGCCAAGCAAGGCAGCGGACCGTCAACGGAGGCAGCCTTCTCGCCATCCTTGGTTCGAGATTCCCCTGCTGGCTGTCCCACGCGCTCGCGGATTGCGCTCCGCTGCACGTTGCTACCAGCAACCTCCCTGACCAGGCTGACAGCCATCGCCGCCCTGAGTCCGTCCCCAGCCCGAATTTGGGCCTGTGTCAGGACGAGCAACAGCAGCGCGAAGATGCACCCAAGCTTGTGGGGTAGGCTCTTCGGATGGGCGGGATCAACCAACATGAAGGGCATGATCATCAGCCCTGGGGCCCAGGCAGTCAACCCTTCCGCAGCAATCGCCCTGGTTCCCGCAACGACCGGAACCGTAGATTACGGGGTTGAAGCAAGAAGGGAACACCGAGGCGCACCCTGGGGATGCTGAGCCTCCCGTCACTGTGGCCACCAACGAGCCCGTGCCCGCGGAGCCGATGTCGGACCAGATCCCGGCCCACAGTCATTGCACTGAGTCTTGCTGTTTGGGTTGATACGGCGCAAACTCCCCAGGGTGCGCCAGGGAGCGCCGGGGATGGACCATGCACCACACACGATTGGCTCTTGTGTCGATATTGGCTCTTGTTGCCCCCATGGCCTGCGGAGGGAGCACGAGCCCGGATGACAAAGAGGCTTCCGCCGGGAGCGATGGCGGCTCGTCCGACACCGCCGGCGAAACGAGCTCGGCGGGAGAAGAGAGCGGTGGAGCTTCTGGCGCCAGCGGTTCCCAAGGGAGGGGCGGCGCAGGCGTCGGCGGTGCCGGGAGGGGCGGTGCAGGCGTCGGCGGTGCCGGGAGGGGCGGTGCAGGTGTCGGCGGTGCCGGGAGGGGCGGCGCAGGTGTTGGCGGTGCCGGGAGGGGCGGTGCAGGCGTCGGCGGTGCCGAGACGGGTGGCGCGGGCATCGGTGGTGCGCTGGGTGGGGCAGCGGGCTCGGACGGTGGAGCCGCTGGCCAAGCAGGCGCCCAGGCAGGTGCCGCGGGTAGCGATACCGGTCCTTGTGTCTTGTTCGTCGCAACCACGGGAGATGACGCCCGCGAAGGTACCAACTGGGATAGCGCCCTGGCCAGCGTGCAGGCAGGCATCGATCTCGCGGCGGATCGCGTCGCGGCAGGCGCACCGAGTTGTGAGGTTTGGGTCGCCGAGGGAGAGTATCTGCCAACCCGCTACCCGCCGGACACGGATGACCCGCTGGATCCCCGTGCCCTGACGTTCCTGCTCAAGGACAAGGTGGGTGTGTACGGCGGCTTCTCGGGCACCGAAACGGTCCGCAGCGAGGATCGCGTCGTGCTGCCGACGACCCTGAGTGGGGATCTGGGCGTGCTTGAGGATCGGTCCGACAACGTCTATCACGTGGTCACCGCCGCGGATGGCGCCATTCTTTCAGACTTCTACGTCTCCGCGGGCAACGCAAATGGCACCGAGGAGCTCCAGCGCCTCGGGGGGGGGCTCTTGATTGGTGACACCTCGCCAACGATCATTCGCTGCTACCTGGGGATCAACAGCGCCGAGCGGGGCGGGGGCGCCTACATCGGGTCAGGCTCACCATCCATCACGGGAGGTGGTTTCGACGCGAACTCGGCGACCGATCTGGGGGGCGGCGTGTATATCGAAGACGGCTCACCGGTGTTCACGGATTTTAGCGTTTCGGCGAACGAGGTGTCCAATCTGGGGGGCGGCATATACAGCGCTTCGGGTTCCTTCACGTTTTCTGGAGGAAACATCGCGTCGGACCACGCGATCGACGGTGGGGGGATCTACGTTGCGGGAGGTGCCCCGGTTCTGCAGAATGTCTCCATCAGCGGCAACTCGATGACGGGCCGAGGTGGTGCCCTGTTCGCGCTGGACGCGACGGTAACGCTCACGGGCTGTCAGTTCGGCGGGAACCAGGCCACCGAGAGCGGTGGATCCATCTACGCCAACGGAGCGACATTGACGATCGACGGTTGTGACTTCAGCGGCAACACGGTCCAGAACGGGGCGGGGGCGGCCATCGACAACGAGGGATCCACCTTGACCATCACTCGAACCACCTTCCAGGGCTGTTCTGCAGTGGCCGCGGAGCAGGGCGGAGGTGCCATCCGCAATCGCGCGGGAGGGTCGATACGGCTCGAGAACTGCACCTTCGCTGGCAACACGTCCAACTTCGGCGGGGCCCTCCTGTCCATCGATTCCTCGTTCGTCATGTACAATAGTCTCTTCTACGGCAACACGGCCATCAATGACGGGGGAGCTGCCGTCTATGTGGACGGGGGCGATGCGACCGTCACCAACTGCATATTCTGGCAGAACATGGGGCCCGCAGACGAACCCGACATTGTGAGCACCGAGGGCTCCACTCTGACCGTCACCTACTCGGACGTCGAGGGCGGATGCACGGTCGCCAACGGTTGCACCACCGACGAGACCGGCAACATCGACGCCGATCCCCTGTTCGATCTCGAGGCTACGGACTACCGGCTGGGGGCGGAGTCTCCCTGCATCGACACCGGCACGGGAACCAATGCCCCCGAGTTCGACGTCGACCAGAACCCGCGGGTTGACGTCCCAGGCGTCGGGAACGACACGACGGACTTCGTCGACATGGGTCCGCGCGAGTATCAGCCTTAGGCGGGCCGCTTGCGCTCGTGGTATCCTTCCCCCATGCGGTCTTCTGGGGTTTTGGGTTGTGTCCGTCGGATCCTTTTCTTGGGTCTTGCCGTCGCAATCACGGGCCTT
>CAZYKT010000119.1:0-10707 GCA_964648165.1 uncultured Polyangiaceae bacterium
GCCGGACCAACAACAGAATCAAACCCTATCCGGCCAGACTATCGAGCGAGACTGGCTTCCCATGCCCGCATGAGAGTCCCGGTTGTCGCCCGGGCATGACCCACAAAACACCTGTTTTCGGATTGGTCGGTTGGGTCTAGTATGGGCACCGAACCACGATGCAGAACCTCGACTATGGTATCATTGGGAACGGGCGCTCGGCGGCCTTGGTGTCGAACCGTGGCGCCATCGAATGGTGTTGTCTTGGGGATTTCGATTCGCCGTCGGTCTTCGCCGCCATTCTCGACCCGGTCCGAGGCGGTCGATTCACTGTCACCTCAGGTGCCGCTGGGGCCGAGACAGAGCAGAGGTATTTGCGTCACACCAACATACTGGTGACACGATTCACGGCCGATGACGGGGACTTCGAGGTGTTGGATTTCATGCCACGATACGTCCACCAGGGTGGCGGACACCATTGCCCACCTGACATCATCCGGTTGCTGCGTGTGACCCGCGGGCGCCCCAAGGTCACCATACAGTTCGATCCACGGTTGGGATATGCTGAGCACCCGACCCGTCTGCTAAGCGACCCGCAGTACATCAAGGCGGCAACGACCGTTGGTGCCTACGAATCGGTGTATCTGTACTCCAGCCTCCCGCTGGCCGGTACCAACCAGCCCCAGGAGTTCGTGCTGGATGGCCAGGAATTCCTGTGGCTGAGCTACAACCAGAAGATTGGTTCGGTCGACCCAGACCGGGTCGAACTGGAGTTCGAACGCACCCGTGTCTACTGGCTGGATTGGAACCAACGCACCCTGAAGGTCCCCAACCACACCGAAGTCGTGCAGCGGTCAGCGCTGGTGCTCAAGCTGTTGTCCTTCCAAGAAACGGGTGCGATCTTGGCAGCGGCTACGACATCCATTCCCGAAGCCATCGGAGAAGAACGAAACTGGGATTATCGATTCTGCTGGATCCGAGACGCCAGCATGATCATCCGCACCTTGGTGCAGATAGGCCATCACCATGTGGCTCATCGTTTCTTCGACTTTCTGCTGGACGTGGTTCCATACAAGAACGACCGGATCCAGATCATGTATGGCATCCGTGGCCGTCGAGAGCTGGAGGAGAAGGAACTCGACTGGTTGACCGGATACGAGAAGTCGCGGCCGGTTCGGATTGGGAATGCGGCGTGGTCGCAGCAGCAGAACGACATCTATGGTGTGCTCCTGGATGCCGTCTTCGAGGGCGTCCGGCTCTTTCGCAGCGATTCGACGCAGCTGGAGGCGCTGTGGACCATGGTCCGTGGGCTGGTGCGGCACATCGAGGTCCACTGGACGGAGCCGGATCAAGGCATCTGGGAGATACGGGGGGAGCCCCGGCATTTCACACACTCCAAGCTCATGTGCTGGGTGGGGCTCGATCGGGCCATGCGGATCGCCAAGAGGCTGGGTTTCGGGCACTACGTGTCCGCATGGTTGCGTCTACGCGACGCGATTCGAGACGACATTCTTGCCCATGCCTGGAACGAAGAACGAGGGGCATTCACCCAGAGCTACGGGGGTTCCAGTCTCGATGCAGCCGTACTGCTAATGGAGCGCAGTGGCTTCGTCGAGGCAGGCGATCCGCGTTGGAAGTCGACGGTTCTGCGGGTCTACGAGGAGCTGTGCAGGGACGGGTTGATGTATCGGTATCGCAGTGCCGACGACTTCGGCGTACCAACGAGCGCGTTCACGGTCTGCAGCTTCTGGATGATTCAGGCGCTATGCGGGATCGGCGAACGCGAGCTTGCCAGCGGGTTGTTCGAGAAGGTCTTGGCCTGTGGCAACCATCTGGGACTGCTCAGCGAGGATCTGGATTTCGCGAGCCACCGGCTGCTCGGGAACTTTCCCCAGGGATATAGCCATCTGGCTGCTATCGACACGGCCCTGCTCCTGCAAGGGAATGGTAGTACTGGCCTTGTGGCTTCGGACCTAGGCGGCGTTCCTTCGAGCCTTTAGGCCTGAAGCGGCCCAGCCAGCCAACAATACGTTAGCGTGCACAACCGAATCTCCGACCGTGTCTAAATCGAAACGGTTGGACATCCAATCATGTTTGCGTTAGAGTAATAGGTGCGCTCATCGATCGCACTGATGCTGAGCGTGTTCCAACACCACCTTGGAAAGGAGGTCGTGATGAAGTCACGACGGGCGCCCATTGGGCGAATCGTAGCGGTGGCGGTAGTGCTGCTGGCAGCGGTGTCTGTCGGTTCCTGCGCGCCAGAACCGAGGTCCCAAGCTTGTATGACGGACGACGTGTGCAAGGAAAGTATGGGGGAGACGGCGTACTGCTTCCGGCATCACTGCGTCGAATGTGTCAGTCACGCGAGCTGCCCAGATGGCGAGCGGTGCGTCAAGGGACATTGCGAGCGCTGACAGTCGGCGGCTCGAGGAAAATGGCGGCGCTCCACCCCGGCAGTACCACGAACTCCTGGTTTGCTGCAGACGGTGCTCGCCGGAGGGGTTGCCCCGAGCCCCCGTAGATGGCGTCTTCGGTGAAGATGACGACCTCCGAGGGGGAGTGCGGGCCCAGCGGGTGTGGGACGTGCTGAGGCTGGGGGGATAGGTTGACCAGACAAAAGCTCTGCCCGTGCCGCGGGCAACCACGCTCCATGATCATCCAGGTGTCATCGGATCCAGTCGTGACCCGAACCCGGTCCTTGTCGCTATCGTGAAGGCAGACATGCTGCTGGCGCAGACGGATGAGGTCCCGGTAGAGTCGAAGTAGCGCGGCATGCTCGGGTTGGTCGAGGCGGGACCAGTTGAGGCGGGACTCGACGAACGTCTGCTCTGCTTGGGGGTCGGGGAAGTCACGGTCGAATTGGAACGACAAGAATTCCTGTTGGCGTCCCTGTCGAACCGCCTCGATCAGTGAGGCATCACCATGGCTGGCGAAGTAGAAGAAGGGCGCCGTCTCGCCGTATTCTTGCCCCTGGAACAGGAGCGGAAGGTTGGGGGCCAGCAACAGCAGCACGGCGGCGACCCGTTGCCCGCCCGGTGAAACCAAGGTTGAAAGGCGGCTTCCACCGGAGCCGTTGGCCACCTGGTCGTGGTTCTGTATGTAGACGACGAACTGGTGACCGGGAAGGTCCCGTGACGGGTTGCCGTGGCGCCGCTGTCGGAAGACGGATCTTCGACCATCGTACACGAAGCCGTTGGTAAGGGCCTTGGTCAGGTCGCTCAGCCTTCCGAAATCGGCGAAATAGCCGCGCGTGGCGCCAGTGAGCACGGTATGCACCGAGTGGTGGAAGTCGTCGCTCCATTGGGCATCTAGCCCGTATCCGCCACAATTCCGGGGACGAATGATGCGGGTGTCGTTGAGATCGCTCTCGGCGATCACGTAGGCGGGACGCCCCAATCGCTGACCGCGTTCATGGACGGCCTCGGTCAGCTCTTCGAGTAGGTGGAGTGCCGAGAAGTCGAAGATCCCGTGGATGGCGTCGAGGCGAAGCGCATCCACATGGTACTCAGTGATCCAATAGAGGGCATTCTGGATGAAGTACTCGCGCACCCGGTCCGAGCCCGGGCCATCGAAGTTGAGCGCCTCGCCCCAAGGGGTAGAGTACCGGGCGCTGAAGTACGGGCCATACTCACGCAGGTAGTTGCCCTCAGGTCCCAGATGATTGTAGACGACGTCCAGAACGAATGCCATGCCCTCGCGGTGGCAGGTGTCGATCAGAGCCCGGAGATCGTCGGGGCTCCCGTAGCTGGACTGGGGAGCAAAAAGGTGAACTCCATCGTAGCCCCAGTTGCGTTCGCCGGGGAATTCTGCCACGGGCATGAGCTCCACTGCCGTGACGCCCAGGTCGCGCAGGTAGGGTAGACGAGATCGGACGGCGGCATACGTGCCCTGGGGCGTAAAAGTCCCCGTGTGTAGCTCGTACAGGATGTAGTGCTGGATGGGGAGACCGCCCCAGGAGGCGTCCTGCCAACCGTAGGATGCTGGATCCACGACCCGGGAAACGCCATGCACACCCTGTGGTTGGCAACGAGAAACGGGATCGGGGCGCAGTCGTTCGCCGTCGATGAGGTACCCATAATCGGTCCCGGCTCCCAGTCCTGGGACGGTTACCTGGTAGAGCTCGTCGTCACTGCGAGTCATCGGCACCACACGCTCTTCTCGCGACAGCCGGACGGCCATGCTCCGGGCGCGGGGCGCCCACACGCGGAAGGTCACCCCGTCGGAGGTGAGAGTCGCGCCGCACGGAGGCTGGTTTGGTTCGAGCATGATTCGGATCTCTACGTGACCGGAGAATCCCCCATCAACTGATGCGTTCGAGAATCGCGACGGGCAAGACGTTAAACACCTGGGCTACGGGGAGCAGCCGAGAAGGCTCCAACTGGAACTCGATCTCCGAAAAGACCTCGCGAAATCTCCCCGGCGGCAAGAGACTGGCGATTGGCAATGCGGTATCGCCCCACGCAGTCGGAGCCCCCGGCGACCCTGCAGAAGCGCCCAAGAAGCGCCCCACCACGACCAGGACTGCCTGTTCAGCCCTGGTTCGAGCCAGGGAGACCACGCGCTCCGCTTGGGCCCCCTGGGCCAACACCGGAACGTAACGGCCCTCATCGAAAAGCCTGCGGTTCCTGTTGCGGAAACGCAATCCGCGTGAGGTGACGAAGAGCTTCAGGCGGCCGTCGTCGGGGCTGGCCACCAGGCGTCGCAGCAGTCCCGGGAGATCGCGACTGGCCTCCGCGTCCAGCTCGGCCAGCCTTCGGGCTCGCAACTCGAAGTCCACGGGGCGGCGGTTGTCGGGATCCACCAGACTGAGGTCCCAAAGCTCATTGCCCTGGTAGATGTCGGGAACTCCCGGACAGGTCATCTTCAGGACCAGCTGCGATAGGGAGCCATACATGCCGGCTCTGGCCAGCGGCGCCAGGAACCTCAAGAACTCCTGCAAGAACCCGTTGTCGGGAGTGGGAGCAACGATTCGGGAGATGAATTCTGCGCCCGCCCGCTCCCAGGCAAGATTGGGGCTGACCCAGCTGGTGTGGATCTTGGCTTCACGCTGGGCCTTCACCAGATAGGCCTGAACGCGTTGGACCAAGTCGTGACGCAGTCCCTCGTCCAATTCGCCAAGAGGCCAGACGCCCACCAGAGTCTGGAATATGAGGTATTCCTCGTTGCAGTCAGGAGCGATGCGCCCGTCGACCACGGTCTTGACGGGGGCATTATGGGCGCGCCAGCGGTCCAGAGCCAGGTCCCAGCCCTGAGGATCTTCGGCGATGACGTGGATGCGCGCGCGCACGTCTTCACTGCGCTTGGTGTCATGGGTGGTAGTGGCGAGCAGCGAATGCGGGAAGGCTTCGCGCCGCTCCTGGTTGCCATCGTGAAACGCCCGCAGCGTGGTCCCAGGGCGTTCAGGGGTTCCCCCCACCTCGGTCCGGGAGGCCAACGGGAAGTACCGGTAGAACGCGGTATCCTCCACGGCTTTGGCCATGATGGCACCCGTAACCTGCTGCAAACGAAGTGCGAAATCCTGCCGGAAGCGAAGCTGAGTGTCGGAGAGTCCGGCTGGGTGTTCACCGACCAGCACGGCTCGCAGGAAGGCGAAAACCGAGTCACTCATCGCTGGTGTCGCCGCGGTGGCCGCCGCCACGGCGCGGTTGATCCACTGGCGGTCCGTATCGGACACGGACCCGTCTGGTCTCACATAGGTACGATAGACCGGAAAGCGAGCCAGGACCTCGACCAGTGCTTCCTGCAGACTCTGAAAGGTGAAGTCCCGCGAATGTCGGTGCTGCTCGGAAATTCGGTCCAATCGCCGAGCCAGCATAGCCACCTGGCTCGCCATGGAATGCTGCAGGATGAGCAGCTTGCACTCATAAGCGATCTGCTCGAAGTCGTCGTGCTGGTTGGTGAACCGTTCGTACACGGCCTTGACGCCGTTCACCCCATCGATCGGCACGAAGACCCCTCCCACCAGATCCAAGAAATCGTAACCAGTGGTTCCATGGATGGGCCACTCATCGGGTAATCGTTCCCCATCGGCCAGGATCTTCTCGACGACCACGTAGGGGCCCGTAACAACCGACACGGATGGCTGGTCCGGCCCCGGCACGGTGGGGTCATGGCTCACTGTAGCCGAGTTCGCCGCACGCCGTAGCATCTCCAGGTAGCCCACCGGATCGAACAAACCATCGACGTGATCCACGCGCAGTCCGGTGACGATTCCATCTCGAAGCAGACCAAGCACCATGGCATGCGTGCTTTCGAACACGGTCGGGTCTTCGACCCGTATGGCCGCCAGCTCATTGATGTCGAAGAAGCGCCGGTAATTGATCTCATCCGTGGCAACTCGCCAGAAGGCGAGTCGAAAAGCCTGCTCATCGAGCAATGCGTCGAGCTCGTCGAAGCTGTGTGGCTGTCCACGCTGACCATTGATCCGGTGAAGGGTAGTTTGGATCGCACCCTTCACGCCCGCGCTCTCCTCGACCAGCGCGGCCAGTCGCATCTTGATGACCTCCTTCTCGCGGTTGCGTTCCCGAAGCCGCTCGGGGTCGGTCTCGTCGCGTGTCGGCAGGTGTCGGATCGCAGTGAGAATGCTTTCGATCAAGATGACGCCGGAGGGATCGAGTGGCTCACGGGCCTGCAGATCGACCAAAACGCTTTCCAGGATTCGAATCCAGCTCCTGGGGGCCAGCGGCAAGACCGCAGCATAGTAGCGAAGCTCGAAGCCTCCCAGCCCGAAATGCACATTGAGCTCCTGGTTCTCGAGAACGGCCCCATACTGGTCACCCAGGATGGGCAGGAGCACCTTGCCAACGAGATCTGGCTTGGGCGGGTCCCAGTCGATGTCGAAGAACCGAGCGTAGGGCGAGCTCGGACCGTTCTCGAGCACATCCATCCAGTACCGGTTCTCGTTGCTGGTGACACACATGTGATTGGGTACCGTGTCCAGCAGCAGTCCCATGTCGCGACGTTGCAGCTCTTCCGCGAGTGCGCTGAGCCCCTCTCTGCCTCCCAGCTCTGGATTGATCCGCTCCGGATCGACCACATCGTAGCCATGTTGGCTACCTGGGTCGGCGGCAAGTACTGGGGAAAGATAGAGATCGGTGATGCCGAGCGCCTGCAGGTAGTCGAGCTGCGCTAGTACCTCAGCGAAGCCAAATCCCGGTCGTAGCTGGAGGCGATAGGTGGAGCCAGGGATTCGGAATTTCACGTTTGCGGCTGCTTTCCCTCGTGCGATGGCTCAACGCAACAGCCGTCGAGTTGCTGTGGTGAGAACTGAGCAAGGTGTGACCACCGACAAAGGTGGCGACAATGTGTTCAGTCGCCCCAACAGGACGACAGGCTCCTAAGGCCTCTCGTAGCATGCTGGGAGAATCCTGGCAACTCAGCCGGTTCGTCGTAGCAGGACCAGCGAGCGCGCTCCCAGCAGATAGGAGCCCCCCGTTCCCTGCACCAGATGCTCGGGTGGCGTGACCCAACGCGTGTCCATCATGAGCTGCCAGGTCAAAAGTCCAGCGACGTTCAGATTGAACGTTACGTCCTCCCAGTGGGAGTTAAGCAAAACCAGCAAGACGTCATCGTGCAAGAGTTCGCCGCTTTCCGACCATTCCGTCATCACCTCGCCATTCAGCAGCATTCCGAGGCATCTGGTCCAACCCTTGTGCCAATCTACCTCGGACATGCGCTGCCCGTCCGGGCGAAGCCAGACCAGATCCTCGATATCCGACCCCACCAGGCGTCGACCATGGAAGAAGCGTCTTCGACGCAGGACGGGATGCCTTCTTCGTATCTCGAGGAGCTGGCGAGTGAAGAGGAGCATGTGGTCCGCCTGGGGGTTTCTGCTCCAATCCACCCAACTGAGCTGGTTGTCTTGGCAGTACGCGTTGTTGTTCCCCTGCTGGGTTCGTCCGCGTTCGTCCCCGGCCTGCAGCATGGGCACTCCCTGGGACAGCAGCAGTGTTGCCATGAGATTGCGCATCTGGCGGGCGCGAAGGGCAAGTACCTGCGGATCGTCGGTGGGTCCCTCCACCCCACAGTTCCAGCTAAGGTTGTGGTCGTCGCCATCACGGTTGTCGTCCCCGTTGGCCAGATGGTGCTTCTCGTTAGCGTGTTATCGTCAGCGAGGGGTTAAAAGCGGTACGGGTCGAGACCAGCTCCCGCGATGAGATGGATGCGGCTGGCGACGATGAGCCGTCGTGGGCTCGAGACCGACGTGTCGAGGTCGTACTCGGCTCGTTGCCGTTCCGAGAATGAGGTCGGGCCGAGCGAGCGGTCACGCGCTGGTGCTTGACCACTTCGCGCTGGGGGTCCGATCAGCTTTGCTGGCCCGAGATCGATGTCGGGCCAGGAGGTCACGTGGAATTGCTGTTTCGTGGACCCGGTGGAACCGCGAGAACCGACTGGTCACAATATGCGCTGCTGCGCGACAACGTGCAGCGCGTCCTGGCATTCGCGGAACGGTGCTTTCCACGCGTGCCGGATGGCCGCCGGCCGTAAGGGGGCACAGCATGTCCCGTGTTCTCCATGTCCTGGGCGACTTCGTTGGGGCGCTCCTGGTGCTGACAGCCACGTCCGCAGACGGGGACCAAGTACTCGTCGAGGCGGGTGAATCGGATCGCGGTTTCACTTGATCTCCCCCTGTCGTGGTCATCGAGTCCTGCTCACACAGGTCGGCAGACCAGCGGGCCCGTTCCCCATCGTCACATCCGCGCAGCGGCGCTTTGAGAGGGACCAGATGGAGTGGCTGCTCATCACTGCGCAGGCGGCCAAGATGGGAATCTACAGGGATGTTAGCGTCCGTTCATGCCAGAGCAGCATCTCCAGCGTACCCACCTCGCGCAGCCAGGGTTGATCATGGGGACCGGGGGCGATCCGAAGCTCGTGAATCACCCCGAGCTCTCCCAGCCGTTTCGAAAACGCCTGGGTGGCTTGGAGGTACGGATCGCGACTGGAGGATTCGAGGTGGATGGAGGGAAGCGTGATTCGCTCTTTCAGCTCCGCGATGCGCTCCGCGTACCTTCTGGCCTGCGCGATACCGAACGCCCCCTGCACGGTTCCGAGCGTCCCCCACAGTTCGGGGCGACGCAAAAACAACTCCATTGCGACGTATCCACCCATGGAGCAGCCATCCAAACCCAAGGCGCCTTGTCCCTCGGCGATGGGGGCCTGTTCGCGAACCGCCGGCAGCAAGGTGTCGACGAGCCAGTCCAGGTATTTCTCGAACAGTCGTGCCCGGTCCGCGGCGCGATACGGGTTGGGTGTCACCGGGCACACCATGGCAACCCCGGCGAAGGGTCGCTTGGTTAGCTCGCGGTTGACCTCCTCTAGCCGCTCCTCCGTGAAGTAGGCCTGGCGCGGCAGGGTTCGCGCAATGGGTGGGCGGCGCAGCCGCTCGTAGGCGGTGACCAAGCCGTACCGCTCGGGATAGGCACGGATCCCGAGCTGCTCGTTGCCGCTCTCGCCCAGTCCGTGCAGCAACACCAGCAGGGGGACCTTGGCCTCGGGCGCCAGATGGCGGGGCACGAGGAGCGAAGCGCGCCGCGCTATTCGCGGATCTCCGGGCAGGCGCAGCTCGCGAACGTCGAGGTCGGTGGAGGCGGGTGGCGCGGCTCGAGCCGAACCCAAAAGGAACGTCGAGCCAAGAAGCCCTAGATTGTGGAGGAATTCACGCCGACCGAGCACATCAGAAAGCCTGATGCCAATGACGACCCGGGGCAAGCCACTCCAAGGTGGGACTCTGGGTCGGCTGTGACGCGCGCAGCAACGCCTTGGCTTACGTCGCGCCCTCGTGCTAGTTGAGTGGACATGTGCGGGCCCAAGCCCTGCAACCTTGAGGGGCAACCCGATGCGGAGACACTGGATCAGCAAACCGTATTGTCACCCTACAAGGAGACCGAGTGGCAACGGCTGTCGCCCGCGGAACGTTTGGCCCGGGCGTGGGCGTTGCGCGCGCGCCTGGTGAACCCCCAGGACGTCCATGATAGTAAGCTTTTTCCGGCGCCTTGAGGAGCACGAGACGGACAAGTTGACGCCAGCGCTAACTGACGGCCTCGCGATTACCCGATCATCGGACGCCTCGTGCTGGCTCAGTTGCGCGAGAAGAGTGCTGCCCATATCGGCCGGCGGGAAAATCTGCAGGATTCGGCGTTGGCACGTCAGCCACGGGCAGGCCCGGCGTTTGGGTGTATGATCATGCTTCCGGCGATCCGCTGGGGCAGGAGACCGTGCAGTGAGTCAGACCTCGAGCAGTTGGAACGTTTCGGCCTGGATCCTTGGATTGAGCATCGCCATCACGAGTCCCGTTCTCGCGCAGACCGACACGACCATGACGGCGCGGGAGATGGCCAAGTCCGGAATCGAAGCCTACGATGCCGGGCGCTATCCCGAAGCGAGCAGAATCTTCATACAGGCCTTCGAGGTGATAAAGGTCCCCACCTTGGCCGTGTATGCGGCTCGGTCGCTGGAGAAGCAGGGCAAGCTGGTACGAGCCGCGGAGTATTACCTTCGAGCCACTCGGCTGAGCCCCGCTCCAGACTGGCAGGAGGTACAGAAGGAGATGCAGCAGGTGGCGGCACAGGAGCGGGAAGCCCTTCTGCCACGAATCGCCAAGCTGCAAATCACGTTGGTGGGAGCCGAGGCATCCCAGGTTGAGGTCAGCATCGATGGAACCGCCCTGCCCAGCGCGCTGTTGAGCGCGGAGCAGATGGTCGATCCGGGAACCCGCAAGGTTGTCGCCAA
>CAZYKT010000120.1:0-8546 GCA_964648165.1 uncultured Polyangiaceae bacterium
AGCGACATTACCTGGGCCCGGACCGTGCTTGATGGCGGCTCGTGGCTGCGAGGAACCAGAACATGTCAGGCCACCCGGCAAGCATGACGCGAAGACCAGCAACCGCGACGTCACCCGAGTTCCGGTCGGCACGGCCGAACCGGCTCACATTTCGGTCGGCACGGCCGAATCGGGGTACGTCCTGGCCAGTACCCGCTTGCAGAGCTCTGAGAGCGGCTTGGTTGATTGCCTTGTGCGTCCTTGGCTGTTCCGACTCGGACGGCGAATCCTCCGGCGAGGCAGGCACCGCGACCACCCTGGGTGGAACGGGTCCGGTGGGCGGAATGGCTCAGGCTGCCAGCGGTTTTGCGGGCTCCTGGGGCGGGCGCCTGGCCGTCGGTGGAGGCGGCGGCTCCGGCGGAGGGTTTCCGGTGGGCGGCGCTTCTCCGATGACGGGAGGCAGTCCCGGCATGGGGGGAGCCCTGGCCGCTGGTGGTTGGCTGGCTGGGAACGGCGGCGGCGCCGTTGGGGGATGGACGGGGACCGCTGGAAGTCTGCCCGGTTCTGGCGGTTCGTCAGGGGGCCAGGGTGGGACGCTGCCCCTGGGTGGGGCATTCCCCGGCAATGGCGGCCTTTCAGGAACTGGCGGGGCTTCTGGAAGTGGGGGCTTCTCACCCGGTTTGGGCGGGGTCGCGTCGGGCGGGGGTTCGAGCATCGAGGGTGGCTCTTTCGGCAACGGTGGCATGGGCCAGGGTGGCGTCTTGAGCGGCGGTGGACCGGGCGATGGCGGCATGGGCTCCCAGGGAGGCGCGCCACCCAATGGTGGGACTGGGCAAAGCGGCGGCGCGAACGGTTGCGAGCTCACCGCGCCGAGTGGCCATTTCCAAATGGAGGCGCTGGACCGGGGTCTGATTGCGGTTCGTAGTGGTAATGGGAACTACGTCGGTTGGCGGATGCTGGGCCACGAGTACCGGCGTGATGCGCCCCAGAGCGTGTCGTACCGATTGTATCGCGATGGGACGGCCATCGCAGACGTCACCGACAGCACGAACTACTTCGACGACGGCGCGGACGCTAGCGCTTCGTACAGCGTGGCGGCGGTGATCGACGGGGGCGAATGCGAAGCGTCGCCCGGGGTGACCCCCTGGCCTCGCCAGTACCTGTCCATTGCGCTCGATCCACCCGAGGGGGGCAGCACGTCCAGCGGAAGCTACACGTATACCGCTGCGGTGGATCGGGACCACAGCGGCTCCGTCAATGACGGGAGCCCCGGCGACGTGGATGGTGACGGCCAGTACGAGCTGGTCGTGCTCTGGGAGCCCTCCAACGCCCAGGACAACTCCAAGAGTGGCTTCACCGGACCGGTCTACGTGGACTGCTACGAGCTCACCGGGGAGCGGCTGTGGCGCCTGAACCTGGGTCAGAACATCCGTGCCGGTGCCCATTATACGCAGTTCTTGGTCTATGATCTGGACGGTGACGGCAAGGCCGAGGTGGCCATGAAGACGGCCCCCGGTAGCAGGGACGCGACCGGCAACTTCCTGAGCCTGGGTCCGGCCGCCAACGATCAGGACGGCGCGGATTATCACGACGGGAATGGATACGTGCTCAGCGGTCCCGAGTACCTCACCGTGTTCGAAGGGGCGACGGGGCGCGAGCTTGCCACGGTGGATTTCCAGATGGCGCGCGGCTCGGTGGACGACTGGGGTGACGACTACGGCAATCGAGTGGACCGCTTCCTCGGCAGCGTGGGGTTCGTCAGCGACAACGGGGGCGCCGGGATTGGCTCAGGTCGTCCCAGCCTGTTGATGGCTCGGGGCTATTACGAGCGCGCCACCGTGACGGCCTGGAACTGGCGCGACGGGCAGCTGATCCGGATCTGGACCGCCGACAGCAACAGTGCAGGTTCCTCCGGGTTGGCCAAGCAGGGAGCGCACAGCATGGCGGTGGCCGACGTGGACGGCGATCTGGCGCAGGAGACAATCTTTGGCTCGGCCATGATCCAGAGCGACGGCAGCTTCGGCTGCTCCACCAACCAGGCTCATGGCGACGCCCTGCACGTCGGGGATCTGGTGCCCAGTCGCGAGGGGCTGGAGGTCTTCATGCCCCACGAGGACAAGACCAAGCAGACCTGGGAGCTTCACGACGCCCGGACCTGCGAGATCCTACAGCGGTCCAACGTCACCGGCTCGGACAACGGCCGCGGCGTGGCCGATGACGTCGATCCCAACAACCCCGGCGCCGAGATGTGGTCCGCGGCGGACACCGAGCTGCGCAGTTGCACCACCGGGGCATCCTTGGGGGGCGAGCCAAGCCAGGCCAATTTCCTCATCTGGTGGGACGCCGACGAATCACGCGAGCTGGAAGATGCCACCACCATCACCAAGGCCAATGGCACCAGCCTGCTCAGCTGCGACGACTGCATGGCCAACAACACCACCAAGGCCACCCCGACGCTGGTGGCCGATCTATTCGGGGACTGGCGGGAGGAGATCATCTGGCGCACCCCAACCAGCACCGAGCTGCGTGTCTACACGACCGTCGACGTCACCTCGCGACGCATCTACACCTTGATGCACGATCCGCAGTATCGGATGAATGTCTCGAGTGAAATGACGGCTTACAACCAGCCGCCCCACCCCAGCTTCCAGATCGGTCATGGGATGGCCGAGCCACCCACGCCAGACATCCACGTCCGCTGAACCGACCGACTATTTCTTGGGTGGACCCTTCTCGGGGCCCATCTTCTCCACCGGCTTCCAGCTGGAGGTCGGTGGGGGTGAGCGATCGGCCTCCCTCACGGGCTCGTCCTTCTCCTCCATGGTCATTTCGACGTCGAGCTCGTGTGGGCTGGCGGGAGCGCGGTTCGCGTCGTCGGCGGAGGCAGGCGCTTGTGCGTCCTGGTTGCCGCCGCCACAGCCCAGGGTAAGGCCCAGCAGCAGCAAGGACAGTAGGCAACGACCAAACCGAAGGGTTCGCGTCTTGAACACCGGGTCATCCTCCTTGGGGTTGTGGATGACATTGTAGACCGGTCTTCCCTCGGTTACCAGTCCCGTCGGCTTAAGGGGACGCGGGTTCCTTTTTGGGATGGAGCGGCGCAGCGGACGAGCCGTTTCCGGGTTTCCGAGGCCGACGGCTACTCGATGCAGATGTACTCCGGGCAGACCTGGCTCCCTGCCAGGCAGGGGAAGGTCAGGCCGGAGAGGGCCGTTTGGATACACGAGATGGTCTCGGGGGGCACCGAGCTCCCTCTCCCCACAACGTCGGCGACCTGGCCCGAGTCGTCCAGGACGATGCGTACTTCGACCCCGCAGACCCCGGCCGCAGCGGCGATGCGATCCATCTCCCCCTCGACCTGGCCGTGGTGCTCGACATTGCTCGTCCACATCGTCGTGCAGTTGGGCAGGGAGACGTCCGATATGGCCTGGTCGAGCTCGGTCAACAGGGGAGACAGTGGGGGGTCACCACAGTGGTCGACGAGAAGGTCCCCCCATTCGGTGCCGGCGTGATACTGGGTGTAGTACCCGACCTGGAGTTTACCCGCGGGACCCGTGCTCAGATGGAATGTCGCGTACAAGCAGCGGGCCGCCTCCGGGGGGAGAGCCGCCACCACCGCATTTTTTACCTGTTCCAGGTCTGAGTCGGTGCACTCGGGCAGATTTCCCCCCGGTCCCAGGGAGAATCCCCCCTGTCCGATGGGGCGCCCTCCGGTCGAATCGGGGTTTCCGCCCTGCGCTTCCGAATGTCCCCCGACTGAGTCGGTCGATTCACCAGCGGCCCCGCCCTGGGCTGCGCCCGCCCGGTCCGAACCCTCCGCATCGCTGTCCGCCTTGCCGCCGCAGGCTGCGCCGGCCAAGGCGAAGGATAGGGCGCCCGCGGCAGCCGCTCGAGTGGGAGAAAAGCCACGACGCGGTGTCCCCAAGGCGTCGCTGACCCGATCGGACCAGCGCGACAGCTGCGCCGCCAGATGATCGGAGGCCAGGGCCACCCGGCGAACGAACTGCGTGGCCTCGCGGTCTTCGCAACCCTCTTCGGCCAGCGCTAGTGCCTCGGCCAGGCTGTCCGTGTACAGGCGGTTGACCTTGATGCGCAGGGCCTCGAGCTCGGCTGGCGCATCGTCGCGTAGGTGCAGGGGGTCGAGCCGCCGGGCCAGAGCCAGGGACAGGAACGCGTCGTGGGTCCGGTAGGCGAGACTGTGGTCGTAGAAGGCCTCCCCGCGCAGCCGCGCGAAGAGCTGGCTGAATCGCTGGGCGATGGGGTCATTGAGCGTGTAGCCGTAGCGCAGGGGATTGCCCGTCAGTCGATCGCTTTGCTTCATTCGCTCAAAAAGGGCGGTCCCGTGGTAGATCATCATCCGGGTGGTTTCGAACACACCCGCAGGGAGCTGCCGCAGATAATCGATGCCGGCTTGGATGCTTTCCCGGGTGGACTGGGGGTGGACCAGCATGAGGTTGGTCACCACGGCCACTCCCGAGTGTGCCAGACAGCGCAGCATCTCCAGGTTGTGTTCGGGGACCACGCGCCGTGCGTAGAGCCGCCCCTCGGCGGCGGATGCGAACTCCACGCCCAGATAGGCCCGAACCAGGCCGAGCCGGGCGAACTCTTCGACGACCCGAGCCGTCAACCGTTCGGAGCGCAGCATGCATCCGATGCCGAACCTGCCCAGCTTCCGACGCCTCAATCCCTCCTCGAGACGGCGCAAGAACTCGAGGGCGGCGGGCTCTTGATAGGGCAGCACATGCTCGTCGACGAAATAGAAATAGCGAGTGCCACCTCGCCACAGGGTGGCCATCTCGTCGCAGAGAGCATCCATCGGACGACGACGGACACCGCCCACACCCGCGGCGCCTAGCTCGGCGCGCGACGCGCCCGCGCGCAGCCCCTCTTCGAGTTCCTGGGACTGCAGGGCAGCCGGACCGCAGTAGCTGCAGCGGCCCGCGCAGCCCCGGGTCGCCATCACATGGGCAACTCCTTTTCGCAGCAACCGGGGCCTTTCGCCGCGAATCGGGCAGCGATCGTTCATGGGTTGGTCCAAGACCGGCGCTGGCCTGCCGTCGCACTGGCGCGTGGTCAGCCCTGCCACCTGGTCGAGAGCGGTGCCGTTTCTGAGGGCCGAGACCAGGGCGACCAGGGGGGCCTCCCCGGCAAACCGGACCACGCTCTCTAGCCATGGGTAGCGCCCCAAGAGCCAATCGCGAGCCAAGGTTGCGAAGGGACCGCCAGCGGTGATGTGGCCAGAAAATCCCCGTTTGGCCAGAAGCTCACCTAGGGCGAGGGGTAAAAACGCGGAGCCACCATCCGAGAGGCTGAGCCCAACCAGGTCGGCTTGACCGCGGAGCAGTGCCTCGGCGATGGGCGCCAGCTCGGTGGCGCCGTTGAGCGTGTAGCGGTCGACGCCGAGCCCGGCTTCGGCCAGTGCCGCCTGGAGATACCCGAGTCCCAGGTTCTCGTTGTCGCTCAGCCTTCGACCCACCAACGCCACACGGAATTCGCGAGTTTGCATGGCCGCACCCGGGAGCGAAGATACGCCGATTCGGGGTTATCGGCAGACTGGTCCGTTCCTCGTCCTGAAGGTACGAAGGACGGTGATGCTGCGTTTGCTGCCAACCCGGCCCGATCCCGAGCGGGCCCAAGAGCCGGACCGGCGCCCTGCCGATCCCCTAAAGGGCCTTGTGGAGGCGGGCCAGCGAGGGCAGCCGGAGGCCATCCGCACGCTGTTGGCGGCAGTGGGTCCTCACCAGCTGCGGGTGATTCGGGGGGCGCTGGGAGCGAACCACCCCGATGTGGAGGACGTTCTGCAGGAGGCGATGAGCGCGTTCTACCAAGCGCTGCCCGGTTTTCGGGGTGAGTCCAAGACCGTCCATTTCGCCTGCCGGATCGCCGTGCAAATAGCCCTCAACCTGCGCCGTCATCGGCGTTACCGCGACCGTTACACACCGAACTGCGACACCGAGACCCTCGACCAGCTCGGTACGGATCGAGGCTCGCCAGCGGAGGAGCTGGAGC
Organism: uncultured Polyangiaceae bacterium; assembly: GCA_964648165.1. Taxonomy (GTDB): domain Bacteria; phylum Myxococcota_A; class Polyangia; order Polyangiales; family Polyangiaceae; genus FEN-1139. Next base: position 5,986 of record CAZYKT010000120.1, read on the forward strand.
GGGCGCGGCGCTGTCAGGCACTTCGAGAATTGTTGCAGGAGCTTCCGACGCCCCAGGCCGAGGTGTTGGCCCTGCACATCCTGGCGGGCCAGACCGTGGAGGAGACGGCCGGGCTGACTTCGACGCCCGTCAACACGGTGCGGAGCCGGCTGCGGACGGCCTTGAGTAGCCTGCGGGACCGAGTCCAGGCCAACCCGGGCATCCACGAGATCCTTAGGAGGCAGACATGAGTGCATCACGCGCATCGAGGCCCCCGTTCCCCGAGGATCGACTGGTATTGGCGCGTCGCGGCGAGCTCGCCGAATTCGACATTCTCGATCGCTACCTGGAGGAGAGTGCCACCTTGAGGGCGGCGCATCAGGTCGGTGTCGACTTCGACCAGATGGCTCGGGTTCGAGCTGGTGACGAAGCCCTGGTGCAGCGAGCCGCGGAGCGGACGCTGTCCCGAGCGCGAGCCCCGCGCCCACGAACGCGTCGCGTGGTGGCTTTGGCGGTGGCAGCGATGGTTCTCGGCGGCAGCAGCCTGGCTGCGGCCTCGGCGTGGAAGGGTGAGTTGCGTGGCATCCTCGAGCTTTTGCCCTTCGTCGATGCCGTGCCGAGCGCGCCCGTGCCCAAGGCGCAGCCCAAACCCAAACGAGCTCCACGACCATTGGTGCAGGCATCGCCCCAACCCGTCGTGACCTCGGAGGTCCCGGTAGAGGTGGCTTCATCGGCTCCTGTCAGCGCAAAGGTCACGGCCGAGGCACCGGCTCCGACCGTTGGTCTTGGGGCGACGGCGGCCGATCTGTTCCGGCGTGCTTCGGAGGCGCGGCGCAATGGGGATCTGGACGGAGCCCGGATCCTCTACGTCGAGCTGATGACCCGCTTCCCTGGCTCGACCGAGGCCCATCTGTCTCGCGTGTCCCTGGGCAAGCTGCTCCTTTTGCAGGGCCGAGCCATGGAGGCGGAACGCGAGTTTCTGGCGTATCTCGGGGCAGGTTCGGGGGAGCTCACCGAGGAGGCTCTCAACGGGCGCGCCGAGAGCCTGGCGCGGTTGGGGCGTGCCAGCGAGGAGCGGCGGCTTTGGACCGACTTTTTGCAGCGCTTCCCCCACAGCGTCTACGCGGCCCGTGCGCGAAAGCGTCTCGACGAGCTGGGCGGAACCGGTTACGACGCTGGCCCATGGGAGGCATCCCCGTCCACGGCCCCGCCGTCGCGTTCCTTTTAGCTCTCGCGGGCCTTGGATGGTGCGGGACGGTCAAAGCCGAGCCGGTGCCCTCGATGACCTCACCGGTGACCGTTGAGCGCGCCGTTGTCTCGCTCCTGGGCGAGCTCAGCAAGGAGCCAGAGCTCGCGTTGTTGGTGGAGGAGCTGCTGTGGCGTCAGGGGATCGAGCCCACGCTCCGCTCCGGCCGAGATTTCTCGCCGGAGCAGCTGCTCTCCGAGGGCGACCAGGATCCGTCGGTGCGGGTATTCGTTGTGATGCAGTCGCCCACCGTGGCCCGTCTGTATTTCCGCGGCCCCGGGGGCCAGCGCTTCATCCTGCGGCCCCTGGAACTGCCCAACGGTGTGGATGACGTGGGACGCGAGCTGCTGGGCCAGGTCATCGAGTCCTCGACAACGGCGCTGTTGCGCTCTTCGGCGGGGATCACCCGCGAACAGGCCGTGGCAGAGCTGTCTCCCAGCAAAGAGCCGGGGCCGAAGCGGGTGGAAAAACCGCCACCGGTGCCCCCCGAGACACCGCGGGGCGCGGCTGACAGCCACTACGAGGGCTGGGTGGCGTTGGGTCTGTTCGGTCAACACCATGGTACCGATTTCTCGGTCGCCTTGGGTCCCCAGGCGGAGTTGGGTTGGGGTCGTCGCAGTCACGTCCTGTGGCGAACACGGCTATTCGTGTCGGAAACCCTCAAGCAGCGCGCGCACACCGAACGGGTGGAAGCGTCGCTGCGCACCACGGCCCTGCGCGCGGGGATCGATTTCGGTCAGGTGCTCAGCGATACCGCCCTCTGGGCGGCGGGGCTGTCGGCGGGAGTCGACGTAACCCGACTGCATCCGGGCGAAGCCCGAGATCCCGGACTCGTGCCGGATCGGGCCAGTACCGAGGTGGCCCCGCTGATCCGCCCCGAGTTTCGCCTCGAATTCGGCAAGCGGCCGACGTACGTCGTGGTCAGCGTGTTCGTCGACTGGGCTCTATTCGACACCCACTACGACATCGAGACCGAATCCGGGGTCGTGCGGGTTGCCGAACCGTGGCAGGTTCGCCCCGGCCTTGCCGTCGATCTCGGAGCGGCCCTGAGCCTTGGTGGGAGCTAATCGAAAATTCCGACGTCCGTTTTTTTCTCTGGTGTGACTGATCGGAGCGGAAGGAGCAGGGTATGATCATCAGAGCAAGGAACGCGGGTTGGGTGGCGGTGAGTTGTTTGGGACTTGCCGGCTTGGTTTCGTGCATAGACAGCGGGCGTCGCCTGGCGACCGAGAAGGACGAGGCAGGCGGCCAGGCAGGAGAGAGTCAGGGCCAGAGCGGCTCGACGGACGAGGCAGGCGGCGCATCCAGTCAGGCAGGAAGCCAAGCCGGCAGTCGC
>CAZYKT010000120.1:8646-10408 GCA_964648165.1 uncultured Polyangiaceae bacterium
CAGGAGATCCTGAAGGACGCGGCGGCGCGGCTCTTCACGCGTCTGGTCAATCCGGACTGCGTCGACGACCCCGAGTCTCCGACCTTGCGCCAGGCGGGCGAGGTGGGCACGAGTGGCTGTCCCGACGGTCTGGTCCGCGAGTCTTCACCCGTCCAGAAGCTGCACATGGGATTCATCAGCAGCTCGCTGGGCGATTTTGGAGGCGATGTCTGTCCCGAGGATGGGGCGGTCCACCATGTTGCTCAAAACGACCAAGCCCATTTGTTGAACACCCTCGACCGTATTATGGACGTGGATCTTCGCCGTATTGTCATCTGGAACGCCACGGATGAGACGAACGGTCCCGAGACGTTGCAGGAGCGTCAGGCTCAGATCAGGGCCCAGGTGAGGGCCGTTGGCGAGCTCGGTTGCGGCGTGGAGATGGGTATGGAGGCTTGGTACCGGTTCCTCGCCGATCCCATACCGCCGGAAGGTATCGTGCATTCGGACGCGGAAGACGAGCTGAGCCCCATCGTTCGAACCGGCCTGGATTCGGACATCCTCTCGCAGCGCGAGAGCTTTTTGCGGGACGACTCGCTGCTCGTCGTCTTGATGCTCTCCAACGAGAACGACGCGTCCATGAACGACCAGTATGGAATGGGCTGGCTTGCCGCACGAGCCTACGTCGGTGCCCGGCGCTTCTTGATGCGGTCGGGCTCATCGGTCTGCGCCGAAAACCCCGACGATCCCTGCTGCTATTCGTGCTGGACCGAGCCGCCCGCGGGATGCGAGGCGGATCCAGTCTGTGCCGAGGAGACACGTGGGGAGCTCCCCGAAGAGTACGATCCGGTCCAGCTGCGTTTCTTCGATCAGAAGCGGCGCTTCGGGATGGATACGTTGGCGCCGGTCAGCCGCTATGTCAACGCCCTGACCTTGCCCGAGCTCTGTCCCTACCAGACTTACGGGAACCTAGACTGCGACTGCCGGGAGGCACAAGCGAGGGGTGTGGCCTGCGATCCAAACCCCCAGGGGCTCCCTGAGAACGAGTACCGTTTTGCTAACCCGCTGGCGGCGCGCAGTGCGGCGTCACGCGTGATTCTCGGCGGCATCGTGGGGACTCCCTGGCAGGACGTGGCCAGCGAAGACTCCCTGGACAATCCCGACGCCCTACGCATCCAAACCGGTGCCGAGCTGGACTGGTCGCTGCTCGTGCCTGGGGAATGGGGAGATCCCATGGACCCGTTGATGGTCGAGTCCATCGAGGCGCGAGAGGGGACGCATCCGCGCACCGGTGAAGCCCTGATGCCGCCCCGCTCCGCCTACGGCGCCAACTCGATCAACGGCCATGAGCGAGAGACGGGCGGTATGGATCTCCAGTACGCCTGCGTCTTCCCGCTTCAGCAGACCTGGGATTGCGGTGAGATCAACTGCTACATCGATCCAGAGTGTACTGGGGATCTCTGCGCCACCGATCCGCTCTGCGTGAAGGTGTCCAATGGCTGCGCGTGCGATGAATATGAACATGCAACCAGTCCAGTCTGCCAGGATCCGGAGACGGACGAGTTCGACTTGGTAGAGCGAGGGGATTTCGCCTTCCCCAGCACCCGCCAGCTCCAGGTCCTCAAGGGGTTCGCGGAGGCCACGGGTGCGGACCAGAGCGTGGTGGGTTCGGCTTGCCCCAAGACGCTGGATCCGACGCGCACCGAAGAGTCAGTCTACGGCTACAACGCCACGGTGGACGCCCTGGTTGCCACCATAAAGCCCCGTTTGGCGGCTCAATAAG
>CAZYKT010000121.1:0-10392 GCA_964648165.1 uncultured Polyangiaceae bacterium
TCAAGCATGCTGGCTATGCCGCTCCCTGATCTCTTCCTCTGAAAAGCGCTCTAACCTTGAGGTAGCCCGCAACGTCCTCGGCCGTCCAGAGGCCGGTTTCTGGTTCTGGGGTTTCTGGCAATTGGGTCATGGGGTTCTCCGTGTCGGTTGGCGATGCCAGGCGGCATCGGGAAGAGCTGGGCTGCCGATCGGGAAGCGCTGGACGTCTGCCCATGCGCCCGAGAACGGAAGGGCTGGAGCACGCAGGTTGACGACCCGAGTGGACGTCACGCGGGCAGCTCCGCACCGGTCCCGGCGAATCTCGGGAAGCGAGCGACTCGGCCCGCGATCCCGATCGGCATGCCCTCGGTCAGCCATCTCCGTGCGCACTCCCTTCCGCGCTCGCCGTTGCCCGTCAGTACCAGGCGTGGACGCTGCAGCCCATATGTCCGACCTTCTCGTACCAGCTGGCCGCTTCGCGTATCGAAGCGATCGCCTCCTCGAAGGTCGAGTGCTGACCACTACCCCATCTCTTCCGCTTCTTACTCCAGGTTCCGAACCACCTGGCTCCGTTGGGTTTGCGCTTTCTGGAGCCGTACTTCGCTTCGAGCCTGTCAGCAGCTGCGCTGAGGTGCTTGGCAAAGTCGCAGGCTTCTTCGGGCTCCATGTCGTCATGCATGCGCTCCGCGAGCCTGGTTTCGCCAAGACCATCGAGTTCGTAGCTGGCAGACTTCCCGCGAAGCCAGCAGCAGCGGTAGCCCTGGGCAGGGTGGTCCGGATGGATGGGACAGGGACGCGTTCGGAAATGGGTACATCCGTCCGGGATTCTGGGGTTGGGATGAGTGGGAACACAATCGAGGCCCATAGGTTGGTTGGTGAAGAATGAGGAGAGCCGAGTCGCTACTCCGCTTCACCGAGACCGCTGGAACCCTGGGTGTCGCGCACGTCAATGACTCCGTCTTTCGGCCGAGACAGGCTCGGCCATCGTCTGTGGCGGTGGGAACCACTCCGGTCAGGAGCGGGCAGTGGCCTCCTTACTGGTTGGTTTGAGGCAGAATACCTCGAAGGCCATCGAGGCATCGGCGTCCTTGGCGGTCTGTTTCAGGAAGTGTTGAAGCTTGGCGATGAGGAAGCCGAAGTCCACGCGAGCCTGGCCGGCAAGGGAGAGCCGAAGTGCAATGACCGAGCCGCCCTCTTCGCCGCCCTTGAGTGCCTGGAAGTGCTCGGTGCTGGAGATTGTGGCCTGTTCGCCGAAGGTGCCCAGGTACGGGCAGACGGCAGCGACAATGCCTTCGACGGCCGGGCTGGGGTCTTCCCCTTCTCGGATGAGGATGAGCATGTTCTTGGTGTTGGGATTCATGGTGGGCTCCTGTGGGGTTGGGGTTGGGGGGTACTTGAGTGCCCCGGGAGAGCGGAGGACCCGCGGCGGCGCCGACTTCGCTCGATGTCGGACGACGCTTCTGGCGACGCATGGGACAATCAACCGGCCCCGGCGCCTGCCGCAGGCTCTCCTTGGAAGAGGCGTCCTTCATGCACTGGCTACCGTTCGGACTTGCGACGGCCTGACAGGCGTTGCTCGCGCTCGATTCGGAGGCTCTGGAGCTCCTCGGGCGAACGATTGCTGGTCAGATCCCAGACTCCGGGTCCCACCTCGACGAACACATGCTCGTGCAGGTACAGCACCTGGCGAATCTTGGCCTCGACATGCCTCTTGCCTCTTGCCTTCGGGTGCCTCCGCGCTTCCGCGTAGATTTGCCGAAGCGGGACAGGGCAATGCCGGACCACGATTTCCGCCACGATACTGAACCATGTCGGGCCATGCGACGATTTGGTGGGCTTGGATTTGAAACGTTTTGCTTGGGTCATAGGCTATGGGCCGGGGCCGGCTCATCCCCTGCGACGCAGCGTCACCGTCGACCAGAAACGGAGTGCGCATGCTGACTGCCTCAACCTCCTTTCGGGCCCGGAGGCCCTGCGCTTGCTTGGGAACCCACCTTCATCGGGGTCCCAGAATCATCTCAGTGCAGCTGGGACGGGACGGGACCGCGAACCAGGAAACGACGGGGAGCGATGTCTTTGGAAAGACGGTGCTCGCGCGTGCGCTTCGACCCCGGGCTCGCGACCCGTCCCGCCCCGTTCGCCGCATCAGATCGGTCACGGAGCAGGTGACAACGGAGCTATCTCGAAGCTACCGGTTCGACCTCGGAAAGAATGGCCCGCACGTACTGCAGCGCCATCTCTCCGACCGTCTGTCCCTGGCAGTCTTCCACGGCCATCCGATATGCAACTTCCGGCACGTCCAAGTAGTCACAGGCGGCAACGTCGGTCAGAAACTCACCGTTGAGCGCGCGGGATTCGGCCCAGAGAAAGGGACCACCGGCCTGCAGATCACCCGACGTCTCGAGGGCGCGCTCGCGCTGCGCATTCAAGAAGTCGCGGTTCATTTCGAACCGTCCCGCCCGGATGAAGACGCTCATGGGGATCACGAATTGACCTGTTTCGTCCCGGAGCTCCACCTCGATGTCCGGGTGCACTTCCGAGAGCACGCGCAAGAAGGAGGCGACGATGTGCGCTGACCAGAGGTCCCGGCACTTCGTGCTGCCCGATGCGACGACATTCGGGGAAGGCGCGGCGGACCGATCGTTGAAGGGTCCGGGGGCGGAATAGGGTCCGATCTTCATGGGCGCCACTTGGAAGAACGGAAATCCGAGAGTCGGACGTTCCGTCGAGCCGCCAAGCGGGGCGAGATTCAGGCGATCTTGGGCAATGACCGATTTCTCATTGAGCAGGCCTTGGGCCCGCGCGGCCCATTTGAGGGCCTTCTGGCTGACCGGTGTTCGACGTGTGATGCTGTAGACGAGGTTCGTCATCATATGGTTTGACAGGTGAAGAATGAGGATGAGCCCGGGGTTGGAAGCAGCACCGCGAGGGCACGCCTTCCAATCCTCGGTCCCGTCCCTGGCTTCACGGCTCTGTAGTCGGACTCGTGACCAACCTCCTTTCGGAACGCAATTGCGCTCCATGAATGCTGTGGGTTCCGCCGACATCCCTCTCCGCCCTATTTGAAATACCGCACGCGAGGCCTGTCGTAGGCGGCGGGCAACTGGGGGACGGTCGTCTGAGATTTCGTCCTGGATGCCAACAGACCGAGGAGCAGGACGCCCAAGAGGGCCATCCCAGCACTGCCACCACCTCCGTTGTTCGAGGAGTTATTGGACGAGTTGTTCGAGGGGTGGCAGTTCATGCATGTGCAATTGCAGCAGTACAGACCAGTTCGGGGGCAGTACATAGGCTCGACCTTTCGCGGTGGTGGGAACGCGGTGAATCCAGTTGGAATCACCAAGGAAGAGGCAGGGAGGCGCGAGCAGCTACCGCGCAACCCTTCGACCAACGAAGGGCCTAAATGCCCCGTTGGGGGAAGGGGAATCCAAAACGGTTACGCGGGGTTTCGCTAACGAGGTACGACGTTCGGCGCGAATACTCTGCACGTGTGGTTCGTGCGCAGATTCCAGGGCGGCCACGAGATTCTGGATGTGGTCGGTGAGCGCCGTGACAGCCACGCTGCGCAGTCCGGTTTCACCGGCGAGGGATTCGAGGGTCTTGCGACGTCCTTCGCGGAGCGTCACGAAAAGCAGGGTGAGCTCGGGCGGCTGCCAGATGTCGAGGACGGCCCGCCAGCGCTGACACTTCTTCCGCAAGGTGGTGGTGGTCTCCGTCCCGGCATCACCTTCGACTGCCCAGGTAATGATCTCACCGGACCGTTTCCGGACCGTGGCGACGGCATCTGGGATAAGGCCAATGCTCCGGAACGGTTCCTCTCGAGCCAGATCACCTTCGAATCGGCAGTCCTCAAAGCGGAACTGCAGGCTGGCGTCTCCGCCAGCCAGGGCCGCAAACACATCCCTGACCAGCAGGGCGTGAGATCGTTTTGAAGCCCTTGGCAGGCGCGGAATTCGATAGCCTTCGTCGATGACGCCTTCCTGGACCAGCTGCTCCTTAGCCTGGGTGGTGAGCAAGTGGATGGAGGGCCGGTGCAAGGCCTGGTCCTGGAGTTCGGTTCGAAGCCAGTCGTGGTCGAGGAGGGCGCGTAGCCGTTGCTGGGTACGCCGGAGGGACGGGTAGCCGTTGGCGATTCTGAGCTGCTGCGTCGTGAGGAACCCGGCCCAGGCCAAGAGCCGGAGCACACGTTGGTCCCGGGGTTCGATGCGGGATCGGGTGGTCCGTGCCCGGATCCCTCGCTTGAGGCGGCTCGGCCGTTCCTGGTCGTTCATCGGGACCTCAGGGGAATGGAGGCATGGCACTGGGTGCAGGGAAACCAGCTGGCCCCCGCTCCGCACACACCGCAGAAGAGGACCGAGCCCAGATACTCGGCTCCGCATTCGGAGCAGATCCAGCGAGAGCGGGTTTCGTTCGTCGCCCCGCAGGTCGGACAAGCCAGCTGCCGAGGCCTGCGCAGGAGACCGATCACCGCCATCAGGAGGCGATAGATGGAACGTTGGACGAGATACAGCCCGTACAGGGCGAATAGCGGGGCGCGCAGAAACTCACGTTGGATGGTCATGATGTTCCTAGAGCCCCCGAGGTCGGTGCGGAGCCGGACGGTTTCCGAGCAGCACCACCCTCGGACCCTGCCCAACCGGTGTGACCTCCCGAGGCAGGTAACCCCACCTTCCCCGCTCGATCCGGGAGGCCAGCTCGCCGCCACGGCTTGGTGGAACGGCGAAATCGAGGGTCCGGGTCAGCACCGCCTTCGGGGAGCGCCTCTTGGCACGCACCCAGAACTGGCGCGGAGGGAGCGCCTGAGTTTGCTCGATGAGCAATCGCAGCTCCTCTTCCCGGGACAGCCATGGCGAGTTAGGCGACTGCTCCCAGGGAGCAGGAGTTGGCCGAGGGTGGCGTCCAGTTACCGGAAGTATCCCGGCCAGCGCGCTCGGATCATCGGTTGCGCCGAGGATTTCGAGCGCGGCGTTAGTGTGGATGGCCCGGAGGAGCCTTGGCGAGACCGCGGAGACCGATGCCGGACTTTGGGTGAGCAGGTGTACGGCCACACCCCGGCTCCTGGCGGTTTCGAGAAACGTCGTGGACTGGTCGGCCACGTCGCCGTCCCCCTGAAGCACCCGCTGGAACTCGTCGATCAGGAGGAGGGCTGGAGTGGCTCCATTGGGGCGCCGCCGAACGGCCCGGCCCAGCTTCAGCAAGAAGAACCCGCAGAAGAACGCGGTCAGATCTTCATCGCCCTGGTCACCGCCCACATCCAAGACGCCGATGCTCCCCGGCTTGAGCATCGAGTCGAAATCCAGCCCCTGGGTGGCAGAGAACATCTCGCGGAGATTGGGGGCGAAGACCAGGCGCAGGAGCCTGGCTCGAATCCCATCCAGGCTTCCGGCGGGCATTCGAGCATTCTCATCGAAGAATCCCCGAACCATGGGCGAGCGCGATTGCCTGCCCAACGCCCGTAGGCGTTCCCAGTTGCCCACCAACTCGACACCGAGCGGCAGGGCAATGCCTTCCATGATGAAGGCAAGCAGAATGACGTCGAGAATCGGGCGCTGCTTGGGACCGAACGCAGAGCCGCTCAACCGTCCGATGAGCCCCGAGAGGCTCATCGCATGCAGCTCGGGCGACACTCCCTGCTCCGGATTGAGCAGGGGAAGAGGCACCACGTATCGCCCGAAGGGATTGAAAGTCGTTAGCTGGGAGAGGACACGCTCCCGGATGGGCCCGGTGGTTTCCGCAAGCCGCGCCTCCAACAGGCGGAGGAAGGAGGGAGCCAGATCATGCTTGGGCTCAAGGAGCAGGATGGCACAGTCGGGTTCCAGGCCTTGTTCGAGCCGGGCAATGAGCCGCCGCAGCTCCTGGTCGTAGAGAAGGAGCATGGCCACGGTCTTCCCCACCCCCGTTGCGCCGTAGCAGACCAGGTGGGACTTGACGATGTCGGATCGCTGGACCGTCACGAGTCGCTGGGGGTCTCCAACCTCCGTCCCGATGGCAAAGGCGCGATCCGCCAGCTCCACCGGGGGAAGCCCATCGGCACCAACGGCAGCCGCGGTCTGCCCATGGTTGCGGCTGGGAGCGGTGGTGGCGAGGTAGGCACGCAGCTGGCCAGCTTCCAACCTAGCGGCTGCGCGCCGATCTCGCTTCGCCACCCACCTACGCATCCAATTCGGGACTGCCATCGGTCTCATCCCAACGCGGAGCTGGAGGCAGAGCACGCCGTCGCGACTTGGGCCGCTCATCCCTAGACTTCGTTGCTGCCCTGGACCATCCAACGCGACCAATGGCCCAGAGCAGCACTCCAGCCAGAACCAACAGAATGGTCAGAGGCTCTGGCTGGGCAAGCCTGGTTCCCGAGCAGGCCACATACCCGAGGACAACGAGAAGCAAGAGCGCCAAGCACCGGAAGGAGAGCTGTTGGAGCCCCGCAAGGAGCTTCATTGACTGTCCTCCCACGTGCACATGAGCTTCTCCTCGACCTGGTCACCACCACCGACCGGTTGAGCCAACGTTGCCGGTGGCACCGGGGGCTGCGTCAGCTGCCGGGCCTCTATCCGGGCCACCGCTTGTCGAATGGCCGCCAGCTGCCCCCAAGCCACTGCACCAGTCCCACCGGCGATGGTCAGCAAAAGCGCCAAACCCAGAGCCACGGCAAGTGCTGGCGATTTCGGCGTTGCCACCCGGTGGTTCTGCCCCACAGCGAGGGGTGGTTTGGGGCGATCCGACAGGACGGCTGGGCATGGATCGGCGTTGTTTTTGGCGGGCGTTGGAGGTTCCATCTCCACCAACCGCTCCCCAGACGGGCCCCGATACGCGGCTATGCTGGGCTTGGCGCTCGGATCGACGATGATCGAGACCGCAACCAGATCTGACCAGAACTCCTTCCGATCCGTCGTTGATGGGGTGGTGGTGTATCCAGGATGGGTGTGGATGATCCCCAATGGGACCAGGCCCGGGTGCAGCTCCCGAGCCAGCTCCCGCACCTTGGCTTCGGCTGATGGCGACACCTTCACGAAGGCTCGGCCGCGCTCCGCCCAGTCGTTTGGGACGAAGTCTCGAATGACCGCGTGGGTGCCCATGTCGTCGATGTGCACGGTACCGACAGCCAGGGCGTGCCATTCGTTCCGATCCCGCGCTCCGATGGACTCGACACGAGCCACCTGGTACGCCGGGATGGCCAACTCGTACCCGTCGGCCTCGGATCGAAATACCCGCCACCCATCCCGGCATTCCCTACGGCTCCGCCGCGGGGGACCAGCGGATTTCGTGAACACCGTTACGCGCGGCCGCGTCATGGCTGCCTTCCCGAGAGGATGACAAGACGGGGACGTGGAGCAGCCGGTGGTGCATCCTGCTGGGTTTCTGCCAACGGGCGGGACGCGCGGAAAACCACAACCCTCTGCCGCGCGGGCCCGCTGTTCTGCGGAACGAGGAACGCATCCAACGAAACGACGGGCCAAACGATGTCGGGATTGAAGGGGTGGTCTCGAAGCTCCTGCTCCCGGAACACCTCCGCGTTGGTCTGGTATCCTTCCAGACCCACCTTGGGGTCCTGAAAGTTGTAAGCGTAGTGGACGCGGAGCACGAGCTCGGCCAGCGATTCACAGCCCTTGTTCTCCCGCCAGAGGTCGCCCAGACACACCACGCCACTCACGGGACTGACATGCGTAGAGTACGGCTTCTCGGGGGAGATGACGTGGGCGACGGGACTGGACACGGGGTAGCCGTCAACCGAGTTGTCGAAACGGGTGGTGATCCCGGTCGCCATCGTGGTCGGGCTCGTCGGCAGATCGCAGGTGCAGATAACGTCGTACAGGGTGACAAGACCATCGGCCCCCTCCTCGGCCGTCGCCGTCTTGCCCTTCTGTGCGTCTTCGACGCCGCAGTACGGCCTGACGTGAAGGATCTGCCCATCGATGCTCGTCATCGCCCGGTAGTCCAAGGAGCGGCGGCCGCGCAGCCGCTCCCTCTTGGTGCTGCGCCGACTCATCGCGACCCCCCGGCGAGCTTGCCGTCCCAGAGAATCGCGATGGTTTCGCCGTTCCGAACGCCTTGTTTGTCGAGATGGACGTCCATCTGCAGATTGGTGGAACCGTGAGTGACCTGAACGGTACGGTCGGCCAGGTCTGGTACATGTCCCTGCTCCTGCAGATCTTCGACGATCTGGCGCGGCGTGATGCTGGGCGGGACGCCGATTTGGATGGGCTCGGCTTTGCTCTTAATGTGGACCGTGAGCTCGAGGGTTTCTGGGGTTGTTGCCATTGCACTGTCTCCGTTGGAGGGCTGAAAAGCCGCGAGCGGGAGCTCGTCGGCAAGGAAGGGCGCCCCGACCAAAGCCGGGAGCGCCACAAGCAGCCTCGCGCTCGGTGGCGAGGAATAGACTTGGGTTTCTTCTGTAGGAAGAGAGACGTCCAGCGAGCGGAAGCTACCGGGTCACCCGATGCACGATGTCCTCCAACTCGCCCGGAAGTTCGTACACACGAACCAACTCCGACTCGTCGTCTTCGACGACGCAGTGGCCGAGCGGACCAATGCCGAACAGGCTCAGGGGCGCGTCAGCGAGCTGGCTCTGGGGATCGATCTCCGACACCTGAACCGGCGCGGTGGACTCGGAGCCAGCCTTCTGGCACTGCCCTTCACAGCGGGGTGCCATGGCGCTGTCCCAGCTTGGCCTCATCACTGACACCTCTTTCCCGCATTCCCGACAGGGTAACGACACCACGAACGGACTCGGGAGCTCCAAGCGCGGTCGGACAAGACCGTCCCTGCGAGCAAGCTCCAAGATGTCAGCCACCGGAGACTCCGGCCCTAGCCCCACGGGAATCGCGGCCGGTAGAATTTCATGGGGACCTGGGCATCCGTCGGACACCGCGAAGCCGGTCAGCCCCCCTTTGCCCTCGGCCACATCCAAGCGGAACACCTTGCCGTCGTACCGGTCATCCTCCTGCCAGAACCGAATCATGGCCTCAAGGGCGATATTCATGGCGGCCGCCGCTACGGTCTGCAACGCCGGATGCACTCCACCATGCTCCTTCTGGTACAGCGAGCACGAGGCCCGCGCTGCAGTCTCGTGAGGCCGGAGGCAGAAGTAGCACGGAGTGTCCGGTCCTCGATTGGCGTTGGCTACGAAGTTGCCTCCCGGCGGGAAGAAACCAGCCACGATGGTGGGGATGCCGAGCAGTGCGCCGACCTTGGCCGCCCACGCGCGTGACGATCCGTCATCGATTCCCACAACCAGGCCCGAGCAACGCCGAATCGCCCCCCATGGCAACGCCTGTAACGGCTTGCCAGACCACAACGACTCGACCCCGGGTCGCATCGACAGGGTGGCATGGGCTCCGGCCAGAAGCTTGGCCTTCATCGGCACCTGTCCGTCCGGTCCCGGCTTGGCATCCAGGAATGGGGAATGGGGAAGATTCTTGGCCTCTACCCAGTCCGGATCGACAAACAACGTCGATATCCCAAGTGCCGCTAGGCTGGCCACGATGTTGGAACCGGCGTTGCCACACCCGGCCACAATCAGGCGTGCCCCGTGCAGGGTGGCCGGATCACAACCAGCGGCGGCAAGGCAATCGTAGGTGATGGTGGGATCAGTCATCCAGGTGTCCTCTCTTGCAGGAGCCGTGGTCATAGTGGGTCAGGGAAAGACCACAGAAGCGGCAAACCCGCTCCATAGCGCCTTGATGAATGACAACTGCGCGCGGTCGTGAAGGAGCCGCGCCTTGGGGAGAAGCCCGTTCGGGTGGTGGCTCCGGAGGGTGGACAAGGGCAACAGCCGACGGATATACGCGTGCAACCCGCCGTCGCTCTTGAGTTCCTCGCGCCCAGAGCCTGTACACCAGGATTAGGGCAATGAGTCCAACCAAGAGCACCATGAGCGCGCCACTGGGGTCGCTCCGAACAACCGCATCGACGTACTCTAGGCAGATCTCGGGAGCAAGCCCGTCCTGGACATCACTGCGGGACATGGGCCTGTTCCCGCTGGTCCACGTACGTTGGCTCCCGTGCGTCTGGAGCGAATGGGGAGTGGCACGACTCACATGTCGCGGCTACGGTCGTTCCGTTGGCTGCCCAGATGTTCGTGCAGCCGCAGAACCAGCGACGAAGCTTGGTGCGAGGCACAATAACAGTCTTCTTGGGTTGACCTACCGGTGGAGGGGAAGCATCAAGACCACATTGGGCCAGTAGCCTGGCGAATCGCCCCTCGCTCGGAGCACCCAATGAACGACCACGCTCGTCGGTCGGGATTCCGAGCTGCTGGGCCTTCGCACGGAAGGCAGTCGAATGATAGGCACCGCCACGTTTCCGTCCTTGATCGACCTCTTCCCACTCATGCACCAATTCGTGGAGAAGCGTCTCCAACATCGCGTTCTCGCCGCGATCAAGATAGATGGCGTTCAACGTGATCCTGTGGCGCAA
>CAZYKT010000122.1:0-9804 GCA_964648165.1 uncultured Polyangiaceae bacterium
CATCCAGGCCTTCCTTGGCGAGCTCACGAGCCGTCGAGAGCGCCATGGCCGACTGCCCGAATGCTGGCCATGCCAATGTCGATAGCAGCGCAAGGGCACTGCCGGTGGCGAGGGTTCTCGTCCAGCACCGCCAGTGACCCGCTCGGTTGGTGACACTCGATGTCATGTGCCTTCGTTCTCCCAATTGCTTCGTCAGGTTGCTGGCAGGTCCAATGGACCGAGATGACCGGGGTCTTCCGACCCATCGATCTCACGGACACCCGTCAGGTCCGCCCTGCCTGGATGAGGCTTGCTGCGGAAATCCACAGCACAGAATACACGAAATCGCAGCGGAGAGGACGTATGCGCGGCGCTACGTGAAATCCCCGTCGATTCACTTCACCGCGTTCCACAGGCTGGCCCCGGACAATGGTTGTCGTGTCGCGAGACTCCGCCGCAGCTTTTGGGGAAGGGGCAAGCCGCAGGAAACCGTCTTGCTGATTGCTCAGGGGACAATCGCCACGGGAAAGACGCAAAAACGGCCGGTCATCCAGGGTCTCGATGGCCCGTCGCGCAAGGCCTCTGCGCCCTTGCAGAGCACAAGCGGGCGTTTCCTCCCGGTTCACGTCGCCGTGGCCAGGCTTGTCCGAAATTGCGTTCTGGATGACGGCTGTTCGGCGGCTCATGACCGATGACGGCGAGCGCTCCGAGAGACACCTGCTCGTCACGATGTCGGAGAGCAACAGCACATTGCGTTCATGGTGGTCTGTCCGGCGCAGGATACGGGCGACTGCGGACGGGTTGGTCTGGCGGGGGATGAGCGAGCTGGGACGCCCAGGCCAGATAAAGGACTTGGCGCCCATCCAAATAGGACGGATGGTGAGCCAGACAAGACGGTTCGGTGTGGAGGGTGTCGCCGAGCGTCAAATCGGCATGGTGACGCCCACAACCAGCAGGTAGGACCAGCTGCTCTGACCGATGTTCACCGTGTGGCTGCCCGAGGGTCGGGAGATGGTGGCCGCTAACGGACCAAAACTATCGTCTCTAATGAATGTGTACGTACGGGTGATGGAGTCGAGATCCTTGGCGTACTGAATCTGGGGTCCCAACCAAACGTTTTCCCCTTGGCGAGTACGCAAAACGCGCACCAGCACTGCGGTGCGAGTGCCAGCAAACGACAGTATCGCGTTCGTCCCCGGGTCGCCATTCAAGAAATTGGAGCCGACACCAGTGTAGCCATTGATCCCAAATTCCGCCAGGGCATCGAGGCGTATGAACCCAAGGGGAATGGACAAGCCACCGACGCCGCTGGTCGAGCCCATGGAGCCGAATAGGATGGTCGCTCCCTGGAGACTCAACCCGGCAGTGAGAACGGCGTAGCGAACGCGACCCGTCGTACCGACCGCGACACCGCCGCTGTGTCGTCCGTCAATCCATCCACATCGCCCGTCCAATTCCAACGCGACAAGGTTGGAGCCAGACGTGTCCGCGTGGACGGTTCGCGAAACATGGAGCACCACCGCGGCAAGGAATGCCGCAACGCGCCAATTCATGAAATGAGAGGGAATGCACCCGCCATGCCAATGGGGAACGATCCGAACCACCCACCGTCTCGACCCAGAACGACCAGTGTAGCCAGGGTGTGCCGCTGCAGAACGGTTCCTGCAGGTGCGAAAGCTCATTTGCGTTCGCTCGTCCCAGGTGCGTCGGGATTGCGCGCCTGGGTGTGAGAGCGATTGGACCGATTGGCAAGCTTCGTCATTGAGCCGTCAAGGCAAGAAGCAATCCCCGGCCGGTGAACTCTGTCTCGGGCGACCCGAGGCTCCCGATCACCGTCCAGTCCACCGTCGCCATGCTGGCCCAGAAGGCGACTTGGATGGGCACCTACGTTAAGGCGGAATGCTCATGGGGAACTGCTGCTGAAGGAAGTCGAGAAGCGCAAGGATCACCTATTGGCTCATCGGGCGGGAGATCGTGGTTGGCGTGCAGGAGGGGGAACACCGGGCCGAGTACGGCAAGCAGGTGCTGGAAGGCCTATCGCAGCGTCTCCAGCGCTGCCAATTGGGAACCAAACGGGTACCGAATTGGCGAAGTTTGCTTCGAGCATCGGATTTGCGCCCGAGCTCACCAGGTCCCATTACCGCGCGCTCTCACGCGTCACCGATCGCAAGGCCCGCGCCTTCCACGAACGGAAAGCCATCGAATCCGGCTGGAACAAGGAGCAGCTCGAACGCCAAATCCACTCCGCACTCTACCAGCGCATCCTCGCCAACCAAGGCGAACCTGGCCTCGTCGCTCCGAGCCGCGAACCTCGGTTCCGGCTGGACATGTCCCCTGCGTCATGCTTCAGTTCGCCAACCGGAGCAAACAATGGTGCGTTCAACTCTGTGCTTAGGCTGTCTTCCCGCGGCTGCCTTGTGTCTGATTGTCGGCTGTTCCTCGAGCAATACGACGACCGCCGGCAATGGTGGTGAGTCGAGTGGAGCCTCGGGGGAGTACGAAGGGGGAGCGTCGGGAACGACTGGCTCCGAAGGCGGCACTTCCGAAGAGGGCGGATCGGAACAAGGGGGCCAGGAATCCGTCGCGGGTGGCCACACCGCCGGCGAGAGTGGGCATCCGACTCAGGGCGGCGAGGCGGGCGTGTCAAACGGTGGGTCGTCGGGTCGCGGCGGTTCTCCGCCCGAAGGTGGGGCCTCCGGCGGGGATTCTGGAGGCATTTCGGGGTCGGCCGTCGGGGGTGAAGCTGATGACGGGGGCCAGACAGGTACTGCAGGAGAAGCCGGCGAAGGCGGCCATACCGGCGTTGCGGGAGAGACCAGCGGGGGTGCCCTGGCCGGTGGCGCGGGAGAGGCTACCGCGGGCGGAGAATCGGGAGTTGCGGGGCTGCAAGGCAGCGGTGGCGATCCCGGCGTCGGTGGCGATCCCGGTGTCGGTGGCGATCCCGGTGTTGGCGGCGATCCCGGTGTCGGCGGCGATCCCGGCGTGGGCGGCGATCCCGGCGTGGGCGGCGATCCCGGCGTCGGCGGCGATCCCGGCGTCGGCGGCGATCCCGGCGTGGGTGGCGATCCCGGTGTCGGCGGCGATCCCGGTGTCGGCGGCGATCCCGGCGTGGGCGGCGATCCCGGCGTCGGCGGCGATCCCGGCGTCGGCGGGACTCCAGGGGCCTACGTGGCTTGCGGTGGCGTTGATTGTCCAGTGGACAACGACAACCCCGACGAAAGCAATCACTGCTGTTACAATAGCACGGATGTCATCTGGAGCTGCGACGTCGCAGCCAACCAGTGCAAGACTCCAACCTCGTCTCCGTACACGCCAGTCAAGGTCCGCCTTCTCTGTGACGAAGGGGAAGACTGCCCGGGCACGACCATCTGCTGCTACAAGACGATATACATCGAGAAGCGTACCGACTGCGTGGAGCCCGCCGAATGCATCGACGAGGATGGCCCCATGTACGACACCACACGTCGGCAAGTCTGCAATCCGTTGCACGTCGCTCCCAGTGACTGTCTGTCGGGATCCTGCCAAACGGCAACGGGTCTGCAGGTATCCCTCCCCGACACGTTGTACCTGTGCCTTTAGTGATCGCGACGGGCCTCTCTGGTTCGGTCCCTGTCCGGTCAGAGCGTGGTGAGGGTGTGTGCTACCCCTTGCCCTGCCGCAAATCCTCGATGGACTGATCGACGCGACCACCCACCGTACCAGCTCGTGTGGTCCCGTGCCGGGCCCACTGTATATGAGCTCGCTGGTGGACTACCGAGTGTGGGGGTCGAAAACGGAGAAGTCCGTGGCATTGGTACGGGTCATGGCACAGGTTCCTGAGCCGAGACCTTTCAAGCGATCCCCCAACGCCAAAGAATTAACATCTCTGCTGGCTTTCTTGGTGGGCCATGAAGGACTCGAACCTTCAGCCTCCGGATTAAGAGTCGTGCCAGTCAGATTTCACGAAGTGGCACAAATCCCAGGGAGTCACGCGATCGGGCGCGGAACCTGTACCAGGCACGAGGGGACAGGAGAGGACACAGGTGGACAGGACCAGCGGCGGGCGTCGCCACCGCCATCGTGGCTCCCTATGGCCAGCGGACGGTTCTAGGGGACCACACCCCTGAAGGATACCTCGGTCGTGTCACCAACCCACTCGGCCAGAGCGCGCGCATCAGCTACTCGACCGACAGTTCGGCGGAGGGCTTGGTGGCGACATTTACTGCCACCAACGGTGCCAGCTCGACGATGACGTACGACGATATGGGCCGGATCACGAAGGACCAGGATGTCGTGGGTGGATTCAAGGAGTTGACTCTGAGTGACACGAGCGGAAACTCGTCAACCCTGGACGTCTCGACGGCCCTGAGCAAGACGACCAGGTACCGCTTCGAGCGGATCGGAGACAAGAACCGTGACACCATCACCGGGCCGGACAGCACGAAGACGACGAGCGAGCTGACCTCCGTCGTCAACGCTCGCACCACCCGCACGACCTACGACGGCACCACCCGCCTCTACGAGACCTCCAGCCCCGCCGGCCTGGTCACCCGCCGCTACATCGAAGACCTCGGCCGCACCACTCGCATCGAGCACAATGGCATCCTGCCCACCGTGTTCGGATACGACTCTTGACGTACGGCGCCCACAGCAGCCAGGCCGGCTCTAGCGCCTCGTTCGCTTTCTCGACGGCCCCGACCAGCTGGCAGGCAAGCCGCACGCTTTGAGCACTGCCTTCACGTAGCGCTCGCTGACGCTGATCGTTCCACCTTCGGCACCGCTGATCATCGGCTGGCTCCTCTTCAGAGACCGAGCGAGTTCCTCCTGCGTGAGTCCAGCGTGTTTCCTCGCCGCCTTGAGCGTTGCGCCGATGGACGCTCTGGCGTACTCGGTAGCCTCAACCGAGCCAGTCGGGATGCCCGCCAAGCCTTGCAGCTGCAGGTACTCGGCCTTGGGCAGAATGACGTAATCGGTCTTTCCGATCTTGATGGTTTGTGCCTGGGTCATGACGAGTCTCCGTAGACCTCGGAACGATGCTTGGTCCGGACGACGATCAGGTTTGGTGTGACGACCCGGAAGATGACCCGCCAGTCGCCCGTGCGAATCCGGTAGTGACCGGCCCAGTCCCCGGACAGCGCCTTGGCGCCGGACACGTCCGGCCACCGCCCAAGTCATTGGAGGACTTTCAGGACCCGAGCGCGGATCGTCACGGGGAGTGTGTCGAAGTCTTGCTGGGCGTCGGGAGCGAGGAGAACCAGCATCGGTGTCTATTAGCTTATACTAGGTAATAACGACGCCATCAAGCCGCCGGGTGAAGTGCAGTCGTGATCCCTGGAAACCCCGCCCAGGGTTCGGGAAAGGTGGGTGGAGGCCGGTGTTGGGCGGTGGAGCTGCCGGGAACCCGGGCTGGGTCTGTCAATCCGATGGCGTCCTATGTCCCCCCGACGCCCGAGGGTGAAACCACGCCGGTTGGCACGGCTCCTGGCAAGCTTGCCAGCTGGGCGTATCCTTGGTCGCCGTGACGGTAAGAACTCGATGCTATGCGTCTCGCTCCAACGTTTCCTCGATGGACGGGGCTGTCAGGACCTCGTCGAGGTAGGCCTCGAGTTGCTCGATGGAAGCCCGCTCGATCCGCTGAGCTGCCCATGGCGGCAACGGGCCGAAACGCTTGGTGAGTTGACGGGTCAGCGTCTCCCGCTGGCCGTCAACCCGGCCTCTGGCTTCACCCCTGGCTTCACCTCTGGCTTCACCTCTGGCCTCACCCTCGGCTTGGCCTTCGGCTTGGCCTTCGGCTCGTCCCCGGAGGTAACTGGGTCCTTGGAACTTGTAGGTTGCAGGGAGCATCTCGAATGCCTTTCTGGCAGCCTCACCGAGGGCGGTCTCGACGAGGTCCAAGTATAACGCCTGACTGTCCGAATCCAAACCGGCTGCGGCCGCCGCGGCGACTTCCGCAATGCTGACGGCAGTTTGGACGTCGCCCTTGCCATGGGCCATCACGGAGAGGACGGCCAGCTCGGGGTAACGGTGGGCGAGGTCGGGATCGGTGACGATTGGAACACCCGCGGGTCCGAGCACGAGCGGGGTGAGAATCCCCCCCGGTCCAGTGACGATGGGACTCGAGGCCCAGCGAGCGGTCTTGGAGTCAGCGGTGATGACCAACAGGCAGCAATCACACTGGAGGCGAGATCGGAGGCCCACCACGTAGACGGGCCAGGAGAAGTGTTTCCTCTCGTCGGGGGCGAGCTGGATCTCGACGACGATGCCGAGGACGGGCTTGCCGTCCAAGAGCAGAATCACCAAGTCGGCTCGGTACTCGGCGGGGACGACATTGGTGAGGTCAGCGGACTCGACACGGATCTCACCGTAGGAGGGCAACTCGACGTGAAGGGTCTGCTCCAGCAGCAGGGGAGCGAGCTCTGGCCTGTTGCGGAAGAGCAAGAGCAAGACTTCGTGGAGCTGGGAGGGCACGGGAGCGGTGAGGCAGGAGAGCAATCGGCGTGCCTGCGAAGAACAGTCCAATTCGAAGGGAAAGAAGGCACCCCGATCTGGCCAAGGCCCGGCCAGTGGCTGGCCAAGGCCAGCAAGGGGACCCCGACCAACGTCACGCTTCTCCAAGAGAGCTGGGTGCCAACCCGTCTACGGGAGGGCAGTAGAGAATGGCTGCCGCAGCTTCCCCCGTTGCGCAACCGTCTCACGGTGTCAGAATTGGGTCATGATGATGCCAGGTCGAATCCGCGCGATCTTCGAGGGAGGCGTTTTCCGACCCGTTGGCGCCATTAACCTACCTGACCACGCGGAAGTGGATCTCACCGTGTTCGACCGCGCCACATTCACTTCATGGTGGGAAGAACATGCGGCACGAATGCGTGCTCGGACTGCCGGCATATCCGAATCGGAGGTTGACGCGGATATCGCTGAGGCATTCGAGGAAGCTCGCTCGGAGCGCAGGCGCAACGCGTAATGCGGCTCCTGCTCGACACGAACATCTGGGTATCCGCGTTTTTGTCCCCGGACGGCCATCGTGGTCACCTGGTCTGCCGCCTGCTCGCACACAGTGACGTCGAGATTGTAACGTCGTTGCCTCTGATTGACGAGATCGTCGATGTCCTGGGACGCCCCCGCTTGGCGTGACGCTACACGTACACCTCGGAAGAGGTGAGGGACTACGTGGCTTGGATTTGGTCAGCGGTACGAATCGTGGCGCCGACGGCCGACTCCTACGGTTGTCGCGACATTGATGATGACGTCGGTTGTGGCACAGCCGTCGCTGCCGGCGCGCAATATCTTGCAACCCGGGACGACGACCTGAAGCGCGATCCGAGGCTCATGCAAGCACTCGGCACGCTTGGCGTGGAGGTCCTGACCGTCTCGGACCTCGAGAGTCGGCTCGGACCGGATGCCGGTCAAGGCGACGACCAGTTGTCGCTGGGCAGATCACGCGGCTAGGAGCCGGTGACTGGTTTCGATGCCCGTCCGGGTTGTTCCGGCGGCTTTGTGTCTGAGGTTCGAGGCCGTCGGATGCGCCAGAACTGGAACGTAATGAACAGAGCGACGATACCGGGGCCTGGGGGCGATTGTCCGTGAAACGAGCATCCGCAACCCCCGTCATTCGGGGGCTCGGCGCGATTCGTGGACACGTCGACAACATCCGCGGAGGCGTCAAGGTTCGGTGAAGAGGCATCAGGGCTTGCCGCCGACGCATCGGGGGTCTCGGCGGATTGCGGCTGGTAGCCGGGACAATCCGCAGGATACACCAATGCGCTCTCGGGGCTCAACTCGCTCTCGTTGCCAGCGTAGTCCACGGCTTGGGTGGCGAATAGCCAGGTTCCCGTCAGAGCGGCAACGTCGTCGTTTCGTTTCTCACCCAACGGTCCGCCGCGGGCAAAGAACCTCAACTCATCCGGTCCACCGCCACCGTACTCCTTCAGGAGCTCACCAACGAGCTGTGTCGAAGTGTCAGGCTCGTCACCTCGGCGACCGTAGATCCGGATCGCGAACAGATCGACGGCGACAAAGCTAACGACACCCGCGGTCGTGTAGCCAGCGCTTCCGGAGCAGACGACTTCTTGCTGGACCGGTTGCGGGGGCGAGCGGTCAGCCTCTGAGCCCGAGAAGAAATGGCCGATGTCCTGGAACGGTGCCTCATCTAGATTGCAGCAGCTGTCGGCGCGGCTGCAGTCAATTGGCGGCACCTCATCGCAGATCGAATCTCTCAGTTCACAGTAGCCATCGAAGCGAGACTGGATCCTAATCGAGCTTCCCGGAGGGAACGGATCCCCGAGCCGGCAAAATACCTGATCCGCCCGATACTCGGTGGAGATATCCGCGTAGTTCACCCAGTCGGACTGCAACACGGTTCCGTTATCGAGCAGCAATTCAGGGAACAACGTTGTTGGCGAGAGTCCTTGGATGTCAGTTTGACTTGCGTCGCAGCCAAGGTGCAGAACCAATCGGAAATTGGTCGGAACCACCGCTTCTGGGGTCAGCTCCAGCCTCGAACGGCAGGCCGCCGGATTCCAGCACACCCCGGCGTAGGAGAGCCCATGGTGCGACCAGAAAAGACCCGCAGCGGCAAGTGCCCAAAATCCGGTCCGCATGATTCCCGTCCCTCAGGCGCTCGCGAAGCATAGCATTGGTGCCCCATCATCGGTGCCTCAACACTTCTCCGGGCCACGGTTCGGACGGACGTTCTCTCCTTGGTCTCGAACCTGTGGTGGCGAAGTACTCGTCTCAGTGGGCTTTCTTTCCTGGGCTACGGACATGGCAGCCTACCCGAACGCTGCCAACGATTCTCCGATGACCTCGTGTGCCGAGGACGGGAGAACGGCGATCGTGATGGCGGTCCTCAAGCCCGCCACGGTCATCCGCTGGCATCGTCAGATCGTGGAGGCGGTCGGATTCGATACTTCGATCGCTGGGCTGGTCCGTGACCACGACAAAATCTGCCGCGCCAGGCTCGGTACATGGCGCTCTACGGCGACGCACCCGTCTCACGCGCCGTACAAGTGCCAGGCAGCGGACGAGTCGTCGCGCTGCCTCGCGTTGGTGGGCTTCATCATCGGTACGCGAGGGCCGCGTGACTGAGTGCGACGGGTGCGTCGCCACTACAAGCTCCACCGAGGCGGACAGGTCCCTTCTTGAGGACCTCCGCCGCACTTGTCTCACTGGTCAGTAACCAGAACGAGGGTAGCAACGGACTGGGACGGTTCGTGGTCCGCTGTTGGTCCAGACTTGGTCCAGGGTTTGCGGCCCTCCCCGCCCCCCCAACGCCAAAAGCCAGCATCTCTGCTGGCTTTCTTGGTGGGCCATGAAGGACTCGAACCTTCAGCCTCCGGATTAAGAGTCCGCTGCTCTACCAATTGAGCTAATGGCCCGGAGTGCGTGGCTGCGGCAGCCACAGCGAGCGCCTTGGTAGCACCCGGCCGGCAGGGGTCAAGTCCATTGTCGGCCGCCCGGGAAAACGCCGAAAAGGGAGGGAATCGGGCGGCCCCGCCGCGCGTACCCATCGGGAACCGTGCCCTGTGAATATCCGGCACGCTGGGCCTTCTGGGGGAGTGCCGTGTGGTGACAGGTCGGGCCTTTGGGGACGCTGGGCAGCGCCCTTGGGGAGCGCCTTTCCCGCGACGGGTTCGGCACCGGGGCGCCTGGTTCCTTGACGGGAACGCGATGGCACGGTGGTTGCTGTAGGGGCGATTGGCTCTCCTCACCGACCCTGTCGGTTCGAGCCGCGACCGATGCCAGGCGAGGACTTCTGGCCTTCATCGAGATTGGGAGGAAGCGATGCGATCTGTCTTAGCGATTGGGATGTTGCCGTGTGTGTTGGCGATGGGTGCGCCCGCGTGGGCG
>CAZYKT010000123.1:0-9406 GCA_964648165.1 uncultured Polyangiaceae bacterium
TGGCAGGAACCACGCGCCCCGCGTTGGGCTTGAGCAGCACCTTGGCTCCCGACCAAACCGAGAGATCCCACCCCGCCAAGGCCGCGCGCGCCGTCGCATAGGCATCCTCACCGAAGGCCGCGACCACACGCGGCCGAGCGCGGTCATCGGTCAAAGGCGAGACGGTAGCAAATGGAACCGACATGGTATCGAGGTGCTGCGAGCCATCGAAGATGTAGTACGCAAGGC
Source organism: uncultured Polyangiaceae bacterium (assembly GCA_964648165.1). GTDB lineage: Bacteria > Myxococcota_A > Polyangia > Polyangiales > Polyangiaceae > FEN-1139. The sequence goes on from CAZYKT010000123.1 coordinate 229, forward strand.
CCAGTCCGGCCAGGCCCCAGGCGATCCCAGAGCCCCCCAGCGCGTCTTTCTTGATATCAGCCCTGAAACGGCGGTTCCGGCAGGGATTGTCGGTGCGGCGCAATCACGACGGTTGGCGCGAAAGGCCAAGGCTCGGCAAGGGACGATCGACGAAGCGCGAATACGTCGCTCGGGTCGCAGCTGCCGCAGTAGCCCGATCCGTACCCTGCGCCGAACCAACAAGGCCAACCGCAGACCACCACACAGTCGGCAACCACGACCGCCCGGCGACCGACACGGGTCATGTCATCCGAGCCAACCCTGCGAGAGCTCGTGGAACGGCAGCTCCGCTTGGACCACAAGAGCCCAAGGACTGCTCAATCGTACCTGGCCTGGATCCGCCGCTTCGTGAGGTTCCATCGACGCCCTGGAGCGCCCCAAGAAGAAGATCCGCCTCCCTTTGGTATTGAGCCACGAGGAAGCATTGAGGGTCCTCGACCAAGTGCAAGGAACGCCCCGCCTGATGGCCCAGCTGCTGTACGGCTCCGGCCTTCGGCTGATGGAGTGCACCCAGCTGCGCGTGAAGGACATCGACTTCGAGCAATGCCGCATCCACGTTCGCGACGGAAAGGGAGGCAAGGACCGCGTAACGCTCTTGCCGCGCAGCGTGCAAACCGCGCTGCGCGCGCACCTCAGCCAACGCCGGCAACAGTTCGAACTCGACGTTCACAACGGCTCGGGTTACGTCGAGCTTCCCGACGCGCTGCGCCAGAAATACACCAATGCAGCCCGCGAATGGGCCTGGCAATGGGTGTTCGCGGCGACCCGCGAGTACACCGACCGCGCCACCAAAGAGCGCCGCCGGCACCACCTGCACGAAACCGTCCTTCAACGCGCCGTCAAGATAGCGGTGCGCGTCGCCGGGCTGACCAAGCCCGCCAGCTGCCACACCCTGCGCCACTCCTTCGCCACGCGCCTACTCGAAGCGGGCTACGACATCCGTACCATTCAGGAACTCTTGGGACACCGCGACGTCTCGACCACCATGATCTACACCCACGTCCTTAACCGCGGCCCCCTGGGCGTCCGCGGCCCCCTGGATTAGGCAGCATTCCCCGCAGCCCCCTTTGGCTTATACAGACCAGCCCAATCCCAGCGCCACCACCCCTTTCTGGGCTCCACTCGGCTAGTTCGCGACGCGGTGGCCCACTATACAGACCGGCCACGAACGGGTTAGAATGGCAAGTGAAGTAACAGTTGGGCAGACCGACCATGACGAACTGCCATTCTGGCAGCGAACGAGTGAGGGCAAGCGCTTCCGAAGCATGGACGTAAGTCAGAGCTTCCTCCCAATCGTGTTCGGGGAACACTCGGACTGTTCGATGCTGGAACCTTCGCAAAATTTCTCCATTGCGTCAATGGCGTTGGCAATGCTGCGCATGGAAATTGCTCTGGCGATGCTGAGCGTGTTCGACAGTTGCGGATGCCCATGCCGAGAGACGAAGTCGTAGAAGAATAGAGACTGCGGCCAAGGCCCCGGTACGCTAAGCGACTTACCGAATGCTCTTTCAACGCGCACGCATGCCTGAATTTCTGCCATGATGCGTTGACCATCGTGAGTATCCTCCGGCAGCACAAGGGCTTGTGCGAAGTGTCTTAGATTCGCGATACGCGAATCGCGCATGTCATTGCCCTCGTACCGCTGCGCGTCCATGTGGAGAGCCAAGACGCTAGGTCCATTTTCTATGAGCGTCACATCATTGGAATCAAGGAACTGCACCACGGTCGCGCGATTCGACACCTGTAACTCAGAAGCCGCTGCCAATTCAATGGCTCGGTACGTTTCGAGGAACACGAGATATTCTCGGAGCGCTTGTCGGTCGGACATGAGAGCATCCGAAACCTCGAGTATCGGCTGGACAGTCTGAAGCGCCGCGCTTACGTCGGAAAGGTCGTCGCGGTCAGTCGCGATCGACGACGACGCTGCAGTGCCACTGCTTGATGCGACGGACCGAAATGGGAATGTCAATGCATTTGCAAAATGCCTTGTCGACGGCAGGACGATAGCAAGAAGCAGGCCAACCGCGCCCAATCCCCCAATTGTGATCCGATACCTTCGGAACGCACCCAGGATAACGGAAGAACGCGTTGGGATCTCGAGTTGTGAGCATCTTACAAGCTCATTGATTGCTGCCGCTCGCTTCTCGTCATTCCTAGCGGCGAAGCCACATGTGTTTTCGATAGCTTTGACCAAACCAGTCACGTCTCCAACGTTGGAGATGCGTGCTGCATGCTTTCGGCGAATCGGATCTGGGATGCTCGCAAACTCGACATCGTCTGCAACTAGTGGATACGTCGCCTTCTTCAATCCCCATGCGGCGCCGAGCTCCATAATGACGTAGCCAGAGGCAAGACTCTGACGAGTTAGGACACCAATTACTGCCGTGCACGCCTCGACCCCCTGCCTGAGGCTGTCGTCGGAGTCGGCTCCGACATCTAGACGATAGCCCTCGACGGCTGTGCAGCGAATTGCACCATCTGGAATTTGGAGGCAGCTCTCAAGACACGCAACCAAAGCCTGCACAATCGTTCTGTCCTTCGAACTGTGGCTGATAAATACTTTGGTGCTGCACATTGCTTTGCTAGGGTACTCGAACCGAGAGATTGTTTCGAGCGAATGCAACCGCGGTCAGTCGCTATGATGACGGGCAGCGACGATTCACCCAATTGGACGCGACGCAGTGTGGCAAAGGTCGCGCAATTCCCGGTTGACGCAGCCTGTCTCGTGCGAGCATACTATCGCGTGGTATCCGAGGACCATCGGGAAAGGGGAAGAGGTATGTCTAGAATCGCGATACTAGGTATTCTTGTCTTGACTCTAACCAGCGCGAAGGACGGGCGAGCTGGCAGCTGTCCCCCAGAGCAAGTTTGGATTCGCACAACTGTGCCCTATCCATCTCCCGGTTTTTGCCCTCCTGGGCAACATTGGGGATGCTGGAGTGTTCCGGACGGTTGTCACCTTGAAAGAAGTTGCGATAGCAAAGGCAATTGCAATGCCAGGATGGTGTGTGATGGTGAGAAGACCGTGTGCGGTTGCCGCTAGGGCAAGCGCTGCCCAACTCTGGTTTGCACCTGGCAGCCTTCCATCTGGGAAGGTCATGGTCAGTGGCAGGAGTGGCGCGCCACTGCGCGCGACGATTGTGCTCCTGCCACTTGCTGTGGCATCGTGAAGCGTGCCTGCGAGTCTGACGCGGCTGCAGGTGAAACCACAGCCGTTATGCGGGCAGGCCGTGATTTCACGCATGACTCTCGTCAAAGCGGCGTGCGGCATGCTAGAAGAGAAACTAGGCAGGAGCGCCAGGAGAACCGATGAAGCTCAGGACAGTTCGAGTTCGAATGTTTCGCAATATCCTCGACTCCACCGAAGTGAGGATTGAAGACAAGGTAACGTGCCTAGTTGGCAAGAACGAGTCCGGCAAGACGGCGTTCCTCCAAGCTTTATGGCGCCTAAATCCAGCGCGGTCTGACCCGAGCTTCTCCGTGCCGGACCATTACCCAGCTTGGCTAGAGAAACGACACCGGCTCGATGGAAATGACTTGGATGCGGTGGAGCCGATCGAAATCCATTTGGAGTGGCAGCCAGCCGACGTCGCAGTGGTGGAGGCTAAGTTCGGCACTGGCGTCGTTGCCGCAGGAGCTACTCTCACTCTTTCGAAGACGTACAAGAACGGATTCCAATGGCTCAGCGGCAGCAATGAATCCCAGGCTGTAGCGAACTTCGTCGCGAAAGAGGATACTCTATCAACCCAAGACTACAAGGAAATCGCGACCTTCGAAGCGCTGAAGGACAGGCTGACAAAGGATATCGCCGACAGCAAGGACGTCCCAGCAACGCACACTCCGCTCACTAACGCTCTGGCTACACTCAAGACGCTTCTTGGCAAGAGTGGCACCTATGGTGGTGCGCTCTGGGCGATTGCGCTGGAACGTGTTCCGAAATTCTTCTACTTCGCAGACTACAGCAAGCTGCCGTACACTGTGAAGATTGATCAAGTGCTCAAAGGCGACAAGCTAGCCGACGGTGAGGCTACCGCGCGGGCGTTGTTGCGCCTCGGCGGGACAGAGAACGAGTACATGCTGAACCCTGACTACGAACGTCGCAAGCGTGAGTTGGAGAACGTTGCGAACGTCCTCACGGATGATGTCAATAGCTACTGGACCCAAAATCCCGATCTGCGCGTCGAACCTGATATCACGATGCGAAGCGAAGCCAAACCGAACGGAACGCACGCAGTCTTGGATGAAATGAAGCTGCGCATTCGCGATAACCGCCATTCGCTGACGCTACCGTTCACGGATCATTCAGCCGGGTTCCAATGGTTCTTCTCATTCCTGGCAGCGTTTTCCGAATATGAACGACAGGATCCACCCGTTGTCATCCTTCTCGATGAACCTGCTGTCGGCTTACATGCGAAGGCGCAAGCCGACTTTCTGCGATTCATCGAGGAGCGCCTCACAAAACGCTGCCAGGTGATCTACACAACACATTCGCCGTTTATGGTTCAGCCTGGGAAACTTGAAAACGTCCGACTCGTCGAGGATCGCGGTAAGACGCACGGTTCAGTCTTGACGGGCGACGTTCTCACGCGCGATCGCGACACACTCTTTCCGCTTCAGGGGGCGCTCGGCTACGACCTCGTGCAGCATCTATTTGTCGCCGAGCACAATGTTGTAGTCGAGGGCACGTCCGACTATGCTTACCTCAAGGTACTCTCCGATTTCGTCGGGTCGAAAGGCCGCGAGTGTCTTGATCCGAGGTGGAGCATCGTGCCAGTCGGTGGCGCTGATCTAATTCCTACATTTGTGGCGTTGCTTGGCAATCACCTGAAGGTTACAGTGCTTGTTGACTCACGCAAGGAAGGGCATCAGAAGCTCGAACGCATGGCGGCGGACGGCTACTTGCAGAAGCAACGTATTATTCTGATCGGGAACGTCCTGGAGCGACCGACGGCCGATATTGAGGATTTCTTCGAGGAGCAAGAGTATCTTGTGCTCTACAACAAGGCGTTCAGCAAGACCATCGCTGTGAAGGATCTCAAGGGCACCGATCCGATCGTGGCTCGCATCGCGCGACTGGAAGGCGTGGTGCGTTTCGATCACGGTCGCCCCGCCGACGTGCTCCTGCGAGACCGTAGCGCTTTCCTTGAGAAGTTAAGCGACAAGACCGTAAGCCGCTTCGAGGGGCTGTTTCGCCGAATCAACTCCACGCTTGGGACGTAGATGGACGGGAGTCGATACGATACGGCGCAAACCATCACCATGGAGTGCCGCATAACTCACGCTTGCAGCTGGCAGCCAAGATTTCTGTGAGGCTGTGGCTCGGCGCCACTCGTGGCTCGCTCGCGCTCGCGACAATTGTACTCCTGGCGCCGGTCTGGCATGCTGGTGACGTTGCCGCGGAAACTGACGCGGCTGCAGCTGAAGCGTGAGCCGTTATCCAGACTTGAGGCGCATGCCATGTGAAAGCCAACGACAACTCTTGAATTACAGCGCTGATCTTTACGAACGTATCTGTTGTCTCCCCGAACACCTCGAACAACTCGAACAACTCCCGCTCGACACGGAGATTCGAATTCAATCCGCCTGTGCCCGCACCGTATTCTCGGTGGCGGAGACGGGCACCGAGCTCGCTGCCCTTCCTCAAGATGCCTCGATCGATGGGAAAAGTGGCCAGCAACTAGCGTTGTGGTATCGCCTATGATACCATTCGACGATGCTCGTCGTTCTTGATACCTCGGTACTGGTCGCGGCCTGGCGGTCGCGAGCCGGGGCGTCCTTTGCGCTCCTCGAGGAGCTTCGCGACGAGTCATTTACGATCGCGCTGTCCGTTCCGCTTGTCGTGGAGTACGAGGCCGTCTTGTTGCGCCACACTCATCCGCCGCGGCACCGCGCCGATGTCACCGCGTTGCTCGATTACCTCTGTCTAGTCGCGGTTCAGCAACAGGTATTCTTTCTCTGGCGGCCGTTACTTCGTGACCCGAACGACGACATGGTGGCTGAAGTCGCAGTGGCTAGCCAGGCGCAAGCAATTGTTACCCACAACGTAAGAGACTTCGACGCCGTCGTGAAGTTCGGAGTTCGAGTTCTCTCACCGGGCGAGTTTCTCGTCCACCACCTTAGGAGCTCCTGAATGGCAACGCTCAGCCTACGACTCCCCGAATCACTTCACCGCAAGCTAGCTGAACTCGCCCAGAAGGAGGGCGTCTCCATCAATCAGCTCATCAGCTCTGCCGCTGCGGAGAAGCTCGCCGCATTGATGACCGAAAAGTACCTAGCGGAGCGAGCAAAGCGGGCTTCCAAGGCAAAGTTTACTGCTGCGCTGTCTCGCGTTCCGCGAGCGAAGCCTGTTGCTGGTGACGAGCTCCCTGCGGCCTACGCACGACGGAACAGACGAAGAGCTGGATAACTCCGGCTTGGATCCGTCGAAGGCCTGCCGCGCAAGCTGTTGCGTTTTACCGCGATTGGATCGACAATTCGTGCCTTAGGGTTGACGCCGGCCTTCGCGGCTCAAGCCGCAGCCGTTAGGCTAACCCCAGCCAGCAGGCAATACCGACACCCACTTCAGATCTCCGAGGGGGCTCCGGAGAGGAGCAAGGTGCTCGCATCTGCACACGACAGACTGATCATGCTGGCGGCCCCGCCCCCACGACCTGGTTCTTTAGCCGCGCAGTCATTCATTCTGGCAAGCCACGCCAACTCGAGGCACAATTGAATCCATGGCCCGCCCAGCACTCGATCTATCCCAGCTGAGTCCAGACGAGAAGCTTGAGCTGATCGGCGAGCTATGGGACAGTCTTGGCGACAACGACATCACGTTGACCCCCGAGCAACAGGGCGAGCTTCAATCGCGACTTGATCGCCTTGAACGCGATGGTGTTTCGGGGCGTCCGTGGCCCGAAATCGAATCACGTCTGCGCGGGCAATGAAGCCGCTAATCCTCATCGAGGAGGCCGAGGTCGACGTCAGCGAGGCGTACGCATTCTATCTGCCGCGAAGAGTTGGGTTGGGCGACAAGTTCCTGTCGGCCATTCGCGACACCCTGGCGCGGATTCAAGACAATTCCCGTCAATTTGCCTACGCACACCAGATGGTGCAGTGGGCCAGAGTGTTGGGTTTTCCCCACAGTGTCTATTTTCGCGAAGATCCTGAGGCGATTGTCGTAGTTGCAATCTTCCACGGTCGGAGGCATCCGTCGATTTGGAAGGCAAGACGCTAGTCAGGTGTAGCTGCCATGCCGTGTCTCGAACGCAACACGAAGGGCAAGCCTAACTCCGGGCTGAACCCGCCGGCTTTCCTTGGTGGAAGGTTGTGGCTGGCGCGCACCGTGGCTTCGCATCAATTGTACGGTGCGCGCCTGTCTTCCGCGAAGAAGGGTTGTGGTGGTATTGTTTGGGCCGCGGGTTAGCCCGCACCCGTTGGGCAGACCCGGAGACGTGGTCTACGCTCCTCGCAGGATCCACGCAGCACGCATACAGGGTGTGTACTCACACGCGAGGAAACTCCGCAGCATTATTCGCCCCCGCCTTGAGAGCAGCCTTCCGTGGCCCCGAGCCAACAGGACGCGAGCCACTTTCCAGATTTGGGGATGGCATCCAAATAGCTGCATGAGCTCCAGAAATGGCTCTAGAACGTCATAGGTGATCGAGCCTCTGGAGACCTTGTCGGTCAGATCCATGGCCACAGCCACGGGATAGGATAGGTGCTTGTAGCCAGCATTGACCGGTGGGGGAGCAAATGCCTGAGCACTTTCGAGATCCGAGATTGCGATTCCCAATCGACCAGCCCACAAGGCTGCCTGCTGGAAGTCAAACCACCGCCCATCTTCAATGGCCGCGCGCGCGCATCGGACAACAAGGGGCCGTAGCCGATTCGTTAGCTCGCGCTGGGAGCCAGGGATGAGTCGCTTTCCCGACATGAAGAACGCTTCGCGTTCAATCAGTACGAGCTTCAGGTCCGCTCGTCCGAGTATGGTTCTGCCAGACGTGGAGTGCGCGTCCAGGCCCTTGACGGCTTTCTCTACCAATGCCCGTGCAGCGTGAAGCCGTCCGTTGCAGCGCGCGGCGTCCGCCGCGTCCAGAATGCAGAGGCGACGCGAGTGATCATCTGAAGCCGCGTTGCTGGCTTTGTGGAAGGCGTTTGAACTCGCTCTGTACTTCCCGGCGTGAAAGAGGCCTTGAGCATGTGACCGAGCCGCCCCGAACGCCCAGCTGCCGCTGCTGCCTACGGCAGCAGCGGCTTCGATTGCGAGTCGTGCGAAGCCCATTGAGTTGAGGACCTGGCTTCGCCAGAGTAGCAGGGCGTCCATATCAAGAATCTTTCGGAGCTCCGTGGCGATGTCGAAAGCCCGCCGAGACAGTGACGCTGATGCGCCCGCGCCGAGTTGACCCAGGAGGCATTTCATGTCGCCGACCAACACAGTTGTTCTCACACCCGCGTCTCGCATGCGACGTAGCCCTGGAGATCGCTCGATATCGTTGCGCGAATAGAAGTTCCAAACGACTGCCTTTGGGTCGCAGCGCACAAGTTCCGGACATATGTCGAAGTCAACGCCCGAGTACCCCAGGATGAGCAGGACTCTTCCTTGAACGAGTTTGCAGAGTAGCTCCCGTTTCCATTGGGGTAGCATTCCCTCCGAACTCAGACGAAATACTAGCGTGTCGATGTCTGAGGAGCCTGCTGTTCCGTGAATCTTGAAGTAGGCTCGAGATAGACTTGGAGAGGAATCTCCCTCTCGCACAACTTTGGCGAGCAACGTACCAATGGCAGAGTCAAGAGCGAGATCGTAGTTCGTCGTTACTATCGAATGCACCGTGCCGTTCGTGACCAGTTTGGCCAGGGCCGTGTGTACTGGGTTGGCAGTCGACGACGAGTAGAGTTCTCCTATGAGCCTTCCAACTGCTTCGGGATTTGGTGAGCGCTCAAGAAGGACTTCAAACGGTAAAGGCGAAAGGTCTAGACGCACGTCCCCAGACACAAACCATTGTCGAAGCCAGTCCTCGTCGGCAGCTTCCAGCGCTGGTGCGGCCGATTTAAAAAGCGCATCGTAGACTCCTGATGTGAATTGCTGACCCGATGGCAAGTCGGTAGGGGACCAAATCGACACACCGGAGCCCACGAGGGCAACAGTCGGTTCCGGGCC
>CAZYKT010000124.1:0-9222 GCA_964648165.1 uncultured Polyangiaceae bacterium
GACGGTACTGCTCGTGGGCTGCGGCGCAAAGCAACCCGCGCCGACACGCGAATGCCGAGAACCCGACCCAGCGGGTTGCGCGCAGTGCTGCGAGCAAGAGTGGGGCGGTTGCGACTGCCTCGCACCCAGCGAGCCCAGTATCAATCCACAAATTGGTCAACCCGCCAGTCCGACCATATTTGGATTGGTCGCGAATTTGGTCAGGGTAGCAGGGGGCCCACAAGAGACCTTCCGACGCGACCCTCCAGGCAACGGACGAAACGCGCTGTGCCCTACGGACAACTGTAGTTGTCCAGATTCGGCGAGCATTCCGGGTTGTTGGGCGTGTCGTAGTCGAACCCGGCCGAGATCTCCTGGGCGGGCAGCGTGCCGACCATTGGCTCGAGATCGGGGCCAACCCAGGGCCAGGGCTGGTCGCTCGGCCACCACGCAGGTCGCGAGCCGTAATAGAGCGAAGCGGGAAGCTCCCGGGTGGAGATCTCGGCGTTCCACATGACCTGGCCGTTGACCGTGTCGAAATTGCCATGCACCCGCAGGGTGGTGACGGAGATGTCGTCCTGGGGACCCAGCGAGAAGATGGACGGGCTCCCGCCGTCGTAGCTCATGTAGGTCTGGGAGACGTCGGCGGTGTCGAGCGAGGTTGGAACACCCAGCGACGCGTCCGTGGTGCTTCCGAGCACGTTGCCGATAGCCGTCATGTGGTGATCCCCCACGTCGAACTGCATGGAAGTGACGTTGCCGGTCTGCGGCAGGGAAGGCAGGCTCCAGACGATGGGATCGGGGGCTTGCTGACTGGATGCGTAGTTGCGGAAATAGGTCAGATAGCCCGCGTTGCCATGGGTGATGGAGGCGGCGATGTGGGGCGCAAAGTTGCCTTCGACCAGCTCCATGTGGGGGAAAGTGCAGTGGATGTCGATGCTAGCTTCCTGGAACTGATCCCCGGCACTCGAGTCGAGCGACCACTCGTTGTCCGCGTAGTTGTACCCGACCACGTTGCCGCCCCCCGAGTTATTGAACAGGATGGGCTTGTTCATGTAACGGGCGATGTTGTTCTCCACCAGGTTATCCGAGGCCCCGCAGCGGACAACGATCCCGTAGTTGTCCTGGCCGAAGCCATACTGGGCCGAGTTGTGGAAATGGCTATCGCGCACCACCGTGCGATAAGTACCGGTCAGGGCGACGTGCATCCCGGTCAGGGTGCCGTCGGTCTGCACGTCCTTGACCCAACAGTGAGCGGCGTTGGAGACGTCGATCCCGCCCGCCTTGCGCCCCAGATACTCCCCCAGGCCCTGGCCCCCCTGCACCCACACATGCTCGATCCCTGCCCACTGCGTGACTGGGTAATCGGCGCGGGTGAGCTGCGCCTGCTGGGAAGTCTTGAACGTCCAGTGCAAAGGGCCATCCAGCGTGATGGTGCCGGTGGTTCGATCGACCGCCGTGATCTCGACCCGTTGGCTCAGAACCCGCGCGGCATTGCGCGAGAAGGCCCCGTCCGAATCACCCGGTTGGACGATGGAATCGTCATTGAGCTCGTCGAGCAGGGCAAAATCGCCCGCCTCGAAATCGGTGTTGTTGGGCGCGATGCGCAGCTGGTTCTGCCCTTTCTCGGCGTCCGCGAGGAGGTTCGCGATGGCATCGGCGTAGCCGGTGTTCGAGTAGCAGGTTTGATCGAAGAGATCGACGGGGCCGATGGCCAGGGTGGGTCCACCCGCGCCCTCGGCGAGGACGAGGACGGTCGCCTGATCGCCTGTCGAGCCTTGACCCCGCAGCACTACTCCGCTTGGAACGTAGAGCGTGGAATCGAGCTCATAGGTCCCGCTCTGCAGCTCCACCACGGTCTCCCTTGGGCAAGCGTCGAGGATCGACTGGAGCTCCGCCGCATCCTCGGGGGCCACCGTCTGGCAGATCTCGGTTCGTACCGGAAGGTTGTCGGGACCGAGCGGCTCGCCCGTGGGTTCGTCGGAAAGGATCCCCGGGTTCCAGACCGTGCTACTGCCGGGATCGAGCAGCCCGTCCGGGACGGCCACCCCGGCGCTTCCGGCAAGCTCCATCCCGCCGCTCCCCGAGCCACCATTCTCTGCGACTCCACCCGCCGACGTGACCTCTCCCGCCTGTCCTGCCCCACTGCCACCCGAGGATTGAGCTCCCCCATCTTCCACGGCCCCTCCGGTAGAAGGCTCGGCTCCACCCCGCGAAGGCTCACCCCCGAGCCCAGGATTGGCCCCGCCCCACTCCTCGGTGCCGCCGTTCTCCGGCTGGGAACCGCCTCGCCCTGGAGGTGCACCGCCGTCGCTCTCCGTTCCACCCCGTTGTTCGGCGCCCGCGGCTTCGGTCCCCGCAACACCGCCCGAACCATCGCCCCCGGAATCGCTGCCCGCGCTCGTGGCGTCGCCAGCTCGACCGCTCGATCCCTGGTCGCTCTTCTCGTCCGACGAGCAGCCACCAGCAAGACCCAGTGCCAACAGCCAACAGGAGGCCACCACGGAACGGATTGCGAGGTGTCTCATGGCCCCATCTCCCTTGCGTTGATGGCAGCCAATATACCATCCGCCCATTGCGCAGCGGAACCAGTAACCGTTCGAGATTGGGCGAGGGCAGATCGCGGCGGAACCAGGAACTGATGGAGACCGGCCGAAGCACGACGACAAGAGCATCTCTGTGTCGGTGGGTGTAGGTGAGCGATTCCCGCCTGCTCCAGGGGTCCGTTCACATCGATTCTCTTGTTCTGGGCGGCGTAATTGCCGCGAGGCCCATCAATCCCACTCGCGGCATTTCCCTCTGCAATGAGCGCCTCGGTGGCTCAAATGATGCCGAGGATCGTCGCGTCCAGGAACACGTTGAGGAGCCAGTGCGCGATAACGACCGGCCAGATCGAACGGACCGCGTAAGCCGCGGTGCCGGCAGCCAGCCCCCAGACCAGCGTACCCCACAGCTCCAGTACCGGCTTACCCAGGTGCCACGCGGTGTATGACAGCATGGGGATGAGAAGCCCATAGCTGCTGAAATAGAACGGGCCCGGCGCGCCCCCTTTTGGATCGGACACCTCCTCGTCCGCTACGCCGGACAAACCAAACAGCAGATACCCGCGAAAGACGAACTCGATCGCGACGAAGAACGGAAGATAGGTGAGCTCGTACCAAAGGAACTGGGGGACGCCGGAGAAGGTTCGAAAGAACGGGTATTCCTGACGCATCGACGCGTCGCGCGTCCCCACCCAGAAGAACGGGAGGCTGACGGCGATGAGAATGATGAAGGTCCACAGGGCCAGCAGCCGTCTTCCCTTTTTCGGCAGGCCCAGCCCATACGCCGACATCGGCTGGCGAAAGCGGAACTTGATGATGGCCATCGGCACCACGACGACCAGGACGAAGCCGGCCAAAAAGGAGATGAGCTCCTGATCCCAGGGGACCTGGGGGATGATGCGTGCTCGAGTACCCACTCCCTTTCCCGGTCCAGCCCAGCCCGACCATGCCCAACCAAGCAGATCCAGACTGCCATGATAGCCCCACGCCATGAGCAGGATGAAGGTCGAGGCAATGATCTGCCCAGGTCGTTCGACGATGAACCTTCGCACGGCGGCCAGCACCAACCGCGCCAGGGTCAGGATGGTCGGATGGGCCAGGGGATCGGTGGGCTGCGCAGAGCGAAGGACCCCTTCTTGCACTTGGCCTGTTATTTGCGCCATCTTCCCGCCCTCACTTCTGACCCATCGCACGGATCCTGGTCAGGGATACATGCTGCCAGATCCTCGTGTCAAGGTCGCCCCTCCCGCGTCCCCGGATCCGCCCGAGATCGTTGAGGACCCGCCCTGTTCCGGGTCGGCATTTCCCGGGTGCTTTGGGCAGCTTTTTTTGGCCTGGGTCATCTGGGCACGTCGGCATGGCCTGGATCGAGTAATCTCATGGGAAAGACCCCTGTGGACTCGGTGATTTACGACCAGCCAATTGGGATCGCCATCGGCGACGTCGTGGCGGCGCGCTACCAGGTGAGAGCGGAACTCGGGCGCGGGGGCATGAGCATCGTGTACCGCGCGTACGATAGCTTGATGGAGCGTGAGGTAGCACTCAAGGTGCTGCACTTGGCGGACCCCGATCCGTGCGGCAGTCTTTCGTTGCAGCATGAGTTTCGGTCGATGTCAAAGCTCAGGCATCCCCGGTTGGTGGAGGTCTACGACTACGGTCTCCTCGAGTCCGGAGCACCATTCTTCACCATGGAGCTGCTGGCGGGGGCGGATCTATCGACGGCACAGCGCTTGTCCATGGCGGAGGTATTGCAGGTCCTCAGCTCCGTGACCGAAGTTCTCGCGTTCATGCATGCGCGAGGTTACGTTCACCGCGACATCAAGCCAGCCAATGTGCGCATACTTCCAGCGCAAGATGGGGCACCCATCCAGACCAAGTTGATGGACTGCGGCCTCACCATGCAGCGTGGAGGCGGCCATCTACCGCATGCCGGTACGCTGCCCTATCTGGCACCAGAGCTATGGCTCGGCGCTCCGGCGGACTTCAGTGGTGATCTCTACGCGCTGGGCGTGTTGGGATACGAGATCACCACTGGCTGCCTGCCGTTCGATGGCACCAGCGGGGTGCGGCTCCTGGACGCCAAAAAGCGACCGACTCCGGAGTTGCGTGAGCTTCGCCCCGACGCACCAGCGGCGCTTGCCCGGCTGATTACGGAGCTCGTGGCGCCGGAGCCCGCCAACCGTCCCGCGACCGCCATGGAAGTGTTGGCCCGATTGAGCCAATTCGCCCACACGGACTTCGAACCCGATCTGGCCGTGTACTTGCGAGCACCCGCCCTGGCTGGAAGGAACCGCGAACTCGGCGAGTTGCGCGCGCTTCTCCAGAAGGGCACGACCGAAGCGGTTTCGGTCGTGATCTCGGGCCCAGCGGGGGTGGGGAAGACACGCCTGCTCGACGAAGCATTGCTTGAAGCTGGCTTGCATGGGACTCTGGTGAGTCGAGCGGCAGGTCGCGGCTTCGGTGCTGGCCCCTACGCCGTATTGGAAGAGCTGTTGCATCCGCTCCTTCACGTGCCGGGTGCTGCGGATCTCGTGGCAAGACTCGGTGGTCAAGACGTGCTCGTGGCGGCTAGTCATGCCCACGGCACACGAGCCGACGGGCTCGTCCTGGATCCGGCGGACGCCCAGCGTTCATTTCATGCGGCACTGGCGAGTTTTCTGCAGGGGCTCACCATCTTGCACGCCACCGTCCTCGCGATTGACGACATGCACATGGCCGATGCCGCGAGCCTGGAGGCGCTGAGCGCGGTACTTGCCAGCTGTCCCCAGAGTGCCCTGGTGCTTCTGGGAACGGTTCGTTCCGGTGAGGCACTGATCCCGGCATTGCAGCGTGTTCTGTCCCGCAGCCGACGTCTGTCGGTCGGAGAAATGGCGAGCCAACAGATCCAGGACCTCATGACACGGACCCTCGGTCCGGTCACGCCCAGCCCTGCCCTGGTTGCCGAGATAACCCACCTGAGCGGGGGCAACGTCTATTTCGTCCTCGAAATCCTGCGAAGGATGGCGGCTCAGGGCATGATTCGCCACAGACGGACGTCGGTTTGGATGCCCGAAACGCTCGCTAGCCTCGAGCTTCCGCGAACGCTATCCGAAGCCCTGCAACAACGGGTAGCCGGGTTGACCGCAGCATCCCTCGCGGTGGTCCGCGTGGTAACGGTCGCCCGAGGCAGCATCGATCTCCGACTGGCTCGCACCCTGGTCGAGCTGGGTGAAGAGACGTTTCTGGACACACTGGACGAGCTCAGACGCTCCGAGCTCGTGGACGTCCAGGATTCGCGCCTGCAGGTGCATCATCCCCGGATTCGCGAGGTCGTGGTTCAGGAGATGGTGCCCGAAGAACGCCGACGTTTGCATGGCCGCCTGGCAGAAGCACTCGAACGGACGGCGGGCGCCGACCGGGGGGATCTGGCGGCCCAGCTGGGATATCACTACGCTGCGGGCGGGCAGCGCGAAAAGGGACTCGAATACCTGGTGCGTGCCGGGGATGTCCTGTACGAGCGGTTTGCGCGCATCGACGCCAGCGAGGCTTACCGTCGCGCTCTGGAGCTCCTGGATGCGGCGCCAGCCAACCGCCGGCGTGCACTCGAGGTCAGACTCATCGAGCGCATTGGCCAGATGGGATTCTACCGAGACGATGCCGCGCCGTTTCTGGAGCGGGCCTTTCGTCTTCACCTCCGGCACGGAATCCTCTGGGCCGTTCCTTGGCTGTACCGGGTGATGGGCTCGACGATCGCCGTATTGGTGGCGATGGCGGTGTCTTGTCTATGGAACGTGGTGCGGCTGCGTCGCCACCCGTGGCGCTCGGCTCAACAGCACCTGCTTGATTCCTTCGTCGCAGCCTGCCACCTGTGCGTCTCGTACTCGTACTCGGGTCGGCCGCGCAAGGCAGTCGCCGCCGCCGAACTCCTGCGTCCCTTCATGTACTCGAAACGCCGCCTGGTGTGGACGGCCTATCTGATCGCGCGAGCCGAACCACTGACCTACCTGAGCCGTTTCCAGGAGTCGGTGGCGGCGGCGGAGCGCGCCCTCTACCTGTTTGCCCATGATCATCGGACCCCGATCGCCGAGACCGACCGCGTGCAAGGCACCGCGGGGGCCCTGGTGATCCTCACCTCCAATGACATCTTCCGAGGCCACATCCGCGATTCCGTTTGGTGGGGGCGCTACGAAGAGTACGTCCGGGCCCATCCCGTCGCTATCCTCGAAGAGTGGCGCATGGAACTTGCCGTTTTTGCCGCCTATCGCAGCGGGAATCTGGCCAACACCTGCGCCACCTGGCAGGCCTTCGTCGAGAAGGCTGGTCTCTCCGAGGTGTCCTTCGTCGGGGGCAAGTGTCCGGTTTGGGTTGGCCTGGCCTATCTCGATGCCGGCTACACCAGCCAGGCGCAGGATATCGCCGACGACGTCATCCGCAGTGCCCGCGATCGTGACAACCCCACACTGCTGGCGATGGGCCTTTGGCTCCGTGGTCGCGCTCTGCACGCCTGGGAACAGCTGGGGGATGCGCGGACCTGTTTCGAAGAAGCGCTGGTACTCGTCAACGCCGAGGACGTCGGCTGCCTCGAACTGCGCGACTGGATCCTGCTGGCCCTGGCCGAGCTTTGCTTGGAGCTCGGTGATTTCGAGAAGGTGCGAGCCCTCGCGCTCCCCATCGAGGAGCGAAACCGCGACACGCCGCTGCCGCACGACTTGCACCGCATCGTGGCACTGCGCCTTTTGGGTCGCGCCGCATTGCTCCAAGGCCATTGTGCCGAGGCCGCGACGGTGTTGACCAAAGCCCTTTCGATTGCGCGTGTCCTCGAGGATCCGTTGGAGCAGGCGCTCTGCGCCCACTACTGTTGCGAGGTCGCCTCAGCCGACGGCGATGCAGATCGCGCCACGGCGCTCGGCGCCGAGTGCTGCCAGATCCTGGAACGGATCGGCAACACTCATCTGTTGCGCCGCTTGGGTGATGTCCGGACGAACGATGCGGGCGCGACCGCGGCGCCCACCGCCGATGACGATCCAGGCCGGAGCGATGCCGATGCCAATGATTTGCCTGACCAGCCAGCGCCGGGAGCGTTCGGGGATACCCAACCAAGCCGACATCCTCCGGGGCAGGTCGGTGCATTGCGGGCGCGAGGCAACAAGTGATGGCTCGATTCGAGTCGTCAACGGTCTGACTCGAGGAGATGACGTCGCAATATTGATCGAAGCGGGGAGATGACATGGACACCACCAACGGCAGCACGCACAACCACTCAACGGTCGGAGTCGTTCACGGGGGCGAAAAGCTCCCAGGCCTCGACCAACTCCTCGCCCTGACGGGTTTCGACGACGTGCTGTTGGCCGCGCACCTGAAGTCGAACAAGGCGAAGGCGGACTTCCAAGTCGTCATCAAACCCAACATCATGGTCTTCGTCCATCAGAAGCACTGGAAGGCCATCGTCACCGACCGGAGGCTCGTCGAACACCTCATCGACCACATCATCGGCCTGGGTTTCACCAACGTCGCGATCTGCGAGGCGCGCACAGACGTCTCCAAGATGCTGCGCAACCAGGACGTGGCCTTCATCGCGAACCAGGTCGGCTACCGTCCGAATGGGCGGTTCCGCATCGCCGACCTCACTCTCGAGACGATGCCCTACTCTTATGCCTACACCGACGCCAAGGGTCGCCTGTGCCAGTGGCGGGACGTGGTGGGCAAGACCTGGAAGGACGCTGACTTCCGCATCACCTTCGCCAAGGCCAAGACGCACGAGCACGATTATTTGACGCTGAGCATCAAGAACGTGTACGGCTGCTTCCCTTCCCCCGGGAAAATCCGCCAGTACCACATGAAACAGGAGGTATTCGACGTCACGGCGCGTTCGCTGCGAAACCTTCCCGTCCATTTCGCACTGGTCGACGCCTGGGTCGCATCGGATGATTTCCAGGGCTACAAGATCGCCCACCCGCAGCCGCTCCGGATGCTCTTCGGGGGCACCGAGCCGGCGGCTGTCGACATCGAGATCTTCAAACGCGCCGGTCTGGACGCGCACGCGTCGCGGATGATAGGCATGACGGTGGAGCAGTGCCATGCCGGTAAATGGCCACAATACTCGGTGGTGGGCGACACCAACACCCGGTTCGCGGACATCGTCCCCTGGAAGAACATCTCGCAGTCGACGGTGGAATCGATCGATCGCGCGGAGGAAGTCTACATTGCGTGGGGCTTCATCAACCTGAAGGCCGCCAGCTACGTGGATTACGTCATGTTTCCGCCCAAGAACCTCCTCTACCGCGTGGGGGTGTGGTTCATGAAGCTCTCCTATTGCATCCTGGCAAAGCTCGGGCTCTGGGCTCGAATCTTTCACCGCTGAGGCTCGGTCGGCAACGTGGGGCCGAGCGTTGGCGAGCGGTTCGAGGCATCGGCTCGGGTGGTTGGTGCGACGTAACCACGGCTACTCAGCTTGCCCAGTCTTCCAGCCTCAGCCCTGCAATCCGCTCGAATTCGCGAACATTGTGGCTGACCAGGGTCGCATCCAGGGAGAGCGCGTGGCACGCGATCCAAAGGTCGTTGGCACCGATGGGCGTCCCGTGCATCTTGAGGGCCATCGACTGCTGAGCGTAATGCGCACAGAGTCCACGATCCGCTTCGTAGACCACTGGGACAAGGGCAGTCAACGTATCGAGCTGCCTTAGCACACGCACCCGCTGAGAACTCCGCTCCGCACCCTTGA
>CAZYKT010000125.1:0-9137 GCA_964648165.1 uncultured Polyangiaceae bacterium
CGCTTGGGTTGCCTTGAGGAAGGGCACATCCGAGTGCGATTTGGGGTAACTTTCCGAAAGGACGTCGCTTCAATCATGAAAGATTTCCTTTTCTGGATCGCCCTGCCGCTGACCCTTGGCACGATGCCGGGTTGCGGCAGTCGCTCGAGCCTGCTTGTTGGCGAGGATTCGGCCGGTGCGGCAGGCACCCCAGGCGGGGAAAGCCTCGGTGGAGCCGGGCTCGCGGGAGGTCAAGCCAAGGGAGGCTCCGAGCTCGATGAAGGTCTGGGCGGCGCAACTACGGGAGGTCGCGGGGAGGGCGGCTGGACCGGGATCGGAGGGCGCGCTCAGGGTGGCGAGGGGGGGACCGGGGTTGGTGGTGTCATCACCCAGGCCGGTGCCGGCGGTGTGCCACTGGGCGGCAACTCATCGGGCGGATTCGGTGAGGGTGGCTTCGGGCCTGGCGGGAGCGGTGGGATTCAGAGCGGTGGCGTGCCAAGCGGCGGCACAGCGGGAAGCAACGGCGGAACGGCGGGAGGCAACGGTGGAACGGCAGGATCCGTGATTGCGGGTGCCGGCCAAGGCGGAACGGAAATGGGTGGGCAAGGCCAAGGCGGTTTGCCGAATCAAGGGGGAGTGGCAGGCGGGCTTGGTGGAGCTTCGGGAAACGGCGGCGTGGCAGGGGCGGGGGGCATCGGAGGAGCTTCAGGTGGTGGGGCCGGAGGGAGCGGAGGCACACCAACCTCTTGCGACCCCAACCCTTGTCAACACGATGGCGAATGCCTGGAGCACCTGGGGCGAGCCATCTGCGGATGTCGAGCGGGATTCTTCGGTGACTACTGTGAGCTCACCACCAAGGCTCTGGCGGTGGGAGGCTGGCACAACTGTGTGATTCGCTCGGATGACACGGTCTATTGCTGGGGGGCCAACGGCGAAGGGCAATCCCTGGCGCCCGAGGGGGCGTTCAAGGCGATCACGGCAGGCGAGCATCACACCTGCGGGCTCCGAATGGACGGTACGGTCGCCTGCTGGGGGGATGATGAGCATGCTCGGGCGTCACCGCCCGATGGAGTCTTCTTGGCGATCTCGGCCGGCTACGAGCATACCTGCGGGATCCGCGAAGACGCGACGGTGGACTGTTGGGGCGCTTACGCTTCGGTCACGACGACACTTCCCGAAGGGGCGTTCGTCGCGATCGCTGCTGGGTACCGCCATAGCTGCGGGATCCGGGAGGATGGAACGCTCACCTGTTGGGGCTCGGAAGACGACGACCCAAGCACGCTTCCGGAAGGGCCTTTCAGCCAGATCTCCGAGGGCCGCGGCAACCGCTGCGGCATTCGGACCGATGGCACTCCCGTCTGTTGGGGTGGTTGGCCCACGATAGATCTTCCCTCCGAGGGGATCTACGAGGCGATGTCCGTTGGTTACTCTCACGCTTGCGGGATCGGCGAGGACGGTACGCTCACTTGCTGGGGTGGTGGGGGTACTGGTGAAGCAACGCCCCCCGAGGGGAGCTTCAGTGCGATCGGCACCGGCGTCTACCACAGTTGCGGGCTTCGGACGGACGGAGAGCTCGTTTGCTGGGGCGATGACGATCAGGGCAAGGCGTCACCGCCGGAAGGGCTCTACGCAAGCCTTGCTGCGGGTCTCTACCACGCTTGCGGGCTCCGCCCCGATCAAACGGTTGATTGCTGGGGGCATTTCTCGAGTGGCAAGGTTCCGCCTCCCGAGGGAGCGTTCAGCGCGATTGCCGGGGGCTACGACCACACTTGCGGCATTCGCCTGGATGGTACGTTGAGCTGCTGGGGTAGTGAGCAGTACCCCCAGCCTTCACCCCCAGAGGGGACCTTCATCGGGCTCTCCGCCAATTACCGCTACGCCTGCGGGATTCATTCCGACCAGACCTTGGCCTGTTGGGGCGATGCGGGCAACGGTCGGACCGAACCACCCGAGGGGGAGTTCACCGCGATTGCATCGGGGTATTACTGCAGCTGTGCCCTCCAGGTGGATGGGGTGCCAGTCTGTTGGGGTTCCGATGACGGATACCAGATGACACCTATCGACGAAGCCCTGAGCTCCATTACCGTCGGCCGCTATTGGGCTTGCGGGATCCGTCCCGACGAGACGCCCATCTGCTGGAGGGAAGACGGGACAAGCCTCGACTTCTCTTTGGAAGGGGCATTTGAGAAGCTCACTTTGAGCGACGACGCGATTTGCGGGCTCCTTACCGACCAATCGATCTCTTGCGTGGGGGGCGAGACACAGGGAATCACCCAGGTTCCCGAGGGGACCTTCGTCGACATTTCAGCCGGTACTCAATTCGTCTGTGCCATCGGAGCGTCCGACCTCAGGATGCGGTGCTGGGGGGGGGTGGTGCGATAGGCGAAACCAATGGACAGGCGTCTATCTTGGCACTCTCTCCAATTACCGGCCTTTTTGGCATAACGCTCGAGCCCTCGAACGGGAGGGCGTGGTAGCCTCCCTCGGTGCGCTACTGGCCCATTTGCCTCTGGAGGCCAGGCCGTCCAAACCTTTTTGTGTGGTCTGGCGATCCAGTGAGGCAGAAACGGTTTGCATAAGGAGTAGGGCGATTGCGGGAGCGCGCCCCAGCCGGATGGCACAGAGCCGATGCTCGGTCGGCGCGGTTCGGCAATCGTCGGATTGGGCGGAGCCGGTGGAGCGGCAGACGCGACGAGTTGGCCGGTCGCTATGCGCAAAGTGGCGGGTGGCCGCCGGGCAAACCCGTCCGAGCGGGCCACGCCGAAGGTTGGGGTGGTGGCTGAGCACACCACGAAGGGCAGGTTCCGAGGTTGATCCCGGTGAGTCTGAGGATGACCTCGCGCCACCTGGCGGTCCGCAGGCTCGGCGTGGACTTGGTGTGGGACGTCGTCGGTGCAGCGGTGCCCGGTTGGGTCCTGCTCGCCAGCAGACGGCGAGCCATCTCCAGCCGAGTCGTCGCATGGCTGGCCGACATGAGGCCGTAGTGGCGGATCTTGGTGAAGCCCCGGGGTAGGATGTGAGAGAGCCAGCGACCGAGGAAGGTCGTGCCCTCGAGCGTGACGAGTTCGCGCGACCTGGTATGCTGACCCGGACGAGTCACCGCAGCGGCCGTGGTCGCACATGTGCCGTTAGCCGGCGCGACGATATCGGGGTGGCACCTTGGCGGCCTTCGGGAGCACCGTCCTGCGCAGTCGATCCACCGGGCCTGTGGTCTTGCGGATCATCACCGGGCTGACCTGTGCGTAGCGCGGCGTGGTCGTGATCGAGGCGTGGCCCAGCAAGACCTGCAGCGTCCGCAGATCCGTGCCTGCCTCGAGCAGATGGTTGGCAAAGGCATGCCTCAGTGAATGCGGGCGAACGCGCTTGTTGATCCCAGCGCGTTGGGCCGCCTCTTTCAGCGCCTTGTTGACCGTCGCTCTCTGCAGCAATCTGCCCGGCATTCGTCCCGGAAACAACTCCGGACCCGGTGGCCGCTTCTGTTTCCAGTACGCCCTCAGGGTCTCCAGCAGGCGCTTGGGCAGCATCGTGTAGCGATCGCGGTCGCCCTTGCCGTGCTGGACGTGGATCACCATCCGTCGGCTGTCAACGTCCTCGACTCGGAGGTTGAGCACCTCGCTGACATGCAGCCCAGCCCCGTATGCCGTCATGACGATGGCCTGCATCCGCAGTGAGCCGAGAGCTTCCAGCAATCGTTCGACTTCCTCGGAGCTCAAGATTGCCGGCAGCCGGTGCGTCACCCGCATCGGCCCAATCCAAGCTACCTCCTCTGGCCGTTCCAGCGTGTACGAGTACAGGAACCTGAGCGCAGTGGCGTGCACGTTGTACGTCGATGCTGCCCACTTTCGCTTCTCCACCCCCAACAGCAGGTAGTCACGGACCTCGTCCTTCCCCAGTACCGTTGGCTCCGACGGCCAGCCCGGGGACTACTGCGCGCTGGATGAACAGTGCCTGTCAGAAAACTGCGAGGACCACGCTTGCCAGACCTGTCAGGAGGGTGATCCGTGTCTCGAGAATTCGGACTGTGACACGTTGCACTGTGTGGGAGGCGTCTGCACCCTGGTCGGAGACCCGGATGACCCATGCGAGCAAGACGACGACTGTTCCTGCGCGTCCTGCACGAATAACATCTGCGACCAATGTGGCGCACTCATGGAATGCGACGAGGACGAGGACTGCGAGAGTGGCGATTGCATCGAAAGTCCCAGCTATGCTCACCCCGTCTGTGGGCCGCTTCCAAACGGGGCTCAATGCTCGGAGGACACTCAATGCGTATCCCTCTACTGTGAGAATGGCGTCTGCTCCGAGCCAGAGTGGCCAGGTGCTTCGTGTGACAGCCACACAGACTGCCGTTGCTTGTCCTGCAAGGACCAGCTGTGTGAGGCCTGTCAGGAGGGGCAGCCTTGTCTGCTTGACGAGCATTGCGCCTCAGGGCTGCAATGCATCAACGGCGTGTGCACGAACGCACCACCGAAGGAACCCGGCGAGGCCTGCGAGCCCGGTGACATCTGCCGGTGTGATCCCTGCCAGGACGGCGTGTGCGGAAAGTGTGACTGGCCCGACGGTTGTCACAACGATGCGGACTGCAAGGGTGGAATGTGCATCCCAACCGAGCCGCCCGGGACGGGGATCTGCGGTCCTGTCCCCGTTGGCGGCGGTTGCGGTGACGACAGCGAGTGCCAGTCCACATACTGTGGTGGCGGCGTATGCTCCGACCGCCAATGGCCAGGTGGCCCTTGCATCGAGGATGACGGATGCTACTGTGCGAACTGTGAGGCTCAGGTCTGCCAACCATGCGAGGGTGACGATCCCTGCCGAACCAGTGCGGACTGCGGCCCGTCTTGGAATTGCAGCGGTCAGAGGTGTGTTCCGAACCCAATGCCGTAGCCGATGAACGTGTCTGACCAGAAGGACGTAGCGATGTCAGCGTGGCTGGCCATAGTCCTCATGGCAGCCACGCTGCTCGCCTGCGGCAGCAGCGAGGACTTCTGTGAAAACCAGGATGAGGTCCTGGCTGCCGAGATCTGCTACCAGCCCAACCCCGCAGACTGTGTCCTCATCCCGGGTTGCAGCGCCCGGCCGGCGTGCATCGAGAGCGACTGTGTAGCGACAACGCAGCAGGAGTGTGAGCAGAGTAGACATGGCTGCGTGTGGATCGAAGAGGTCGGATGTCGAGAAAGGTACCTTGGAGTCCAGGTGGGGTGTCTTTCCATCGAGAGCCCTGAAGCCTGTGCAACCAGCGAGTACTGCTACTGGGACGTAGCCTGTGATGGCGACCCGAAGCGCGTGGACTGTTCCGAGTTTGACGAGGGAGAATGCTTTAAGCACGGTCTTGAGTGTTCCTGGCATACCAGGGACGAACTGACGCCTGGGTCGTTATTGGGGATCTGACCCGCGCCGCCGAAGCCAGGGCGCACAATCAGTCCCTTCGTTGTTCGTACCTACGCCGACCAAGACCAACAGCACAAGACATCACGAGGACTCGCCGGGAGGAAAATGGCCGATAATGTGGTCTCTGTTCAGTGAGGGCACGAACGGCATGCGGCGGTGACTTGTGGTAAATTGCGAAGCCGAAGTGCACGGAACGCGACCGCGCGGTGACGGCGCGGCAATGACGGTGAACGAAGCGCACGCGGTTTGGTTGCTGGAATCCAGTAGGAGCTTTTGAGTATGCAGACCTGGGTGTGTAACGGACCAAAAGGCGGCATCCACCTTGCGCTGCTGGTGGCGGCCGTTGCGTTCGGTGGTTGCGGTGGAGGTAATGGCTCGGATGGTAGTGGGGACGATGGGGGCGCCTCAGGTCAAGCGGGTTCCACAGCACAGGCGGGCGGTCCGTCGGGTGGGGGAGGTGTCGAGACCTTTCCGGATGGAAGCCGCCGCTATGGCCGCGTCGTGAACCTGGTTGGTGAGGATCTGGCCGCGGAGCTCGACCGGTGCCTGTCCGGCGAAGACGAGAAACTGGATCTGACGGTTCGCCGGTTCTATAGCCTTTTCGGTGACGACTACGACTTTCTGGTCATGGTGGCGGACCATGACAATGGAAGCACAACGGTTGGGCGGAGTTGGAGAGCCCGGTTCGCCGCTACCATCGGCACCGGGATTGATTACCCGTACGTGTGCCCCGACTACGGGAACCTTCAACGGCTGAAGTTGGTGGCCGGGGTCCAGTACAATGGCCCTGACGTCATGCCCCCCATCGGTCACGAGCTGATGCATACCTGGGCCAACTACCTTGATCCAAGCCTGGGCTTCGGTCATGACGCCGAAAAGGACTATGATCTCCACTGGGGCATGACCAGCGTGCACGGGATCCTGGGTGGGTTCGATGCAGCAACCCTGCGCTGCACCAATCCGGCGGGTGAGGTTCCCCCCAACTGCACCCCCGAGGCGGACGGTCATTTCCGCTATCAGACCAGCCGGTTCTGGCCGAACGACAACGGGGGGCTGCGAGCCCCCTTCGGTCCGTTGGAGCTCTACCTGATGGGCTTGCTCCCGGCTGCGGAGGTACCAGAGCGATTCACCGTGTTGGAGAACGCGCTCCTCGACAAGGACTCAATCGATAACGAAGCCAACACGGTCGTCGTGGACGCCGATGGGACCTCCGAGATCGCGTTTCAGGACATCGTGGCACGTCACGGCCAGCGGGCACTGGTCCCCGAGAGCGAGCGCCATTTCACGGGGGCGTTCGTGGTGGTCAGCGCCGAGCCGGCCTCGGAGGAGGTCCTGCAGGCGGCGACGGTCATGTCCGAGGTACTGGGGGCAGAGAGAGAGGTCGAACAGGGATGGCTCAGCTTCTCGGACATGACAGGTGGCCGCGCCACCCTGGATACCAACCTCGGGCCGACCGGCGGCGTCGTGGGGCTGGACGAGCCCGCTCAATGGGATCTGTGCCAACCCGTGACACAGGACTGTGGTGAGGGGTACGGCTGCTACGGATACGCGCAAACCGGTGCCGTCTGTTCCATCGCCGGCACGTTGGCTGAGGGACAGCCTTGCAGCGACGCCTCGGATTGCGCGCCCGGTATGGGTTGCATCGGCGTGGTCGAGCAGCAAGGGACGTACCGATGCTCCCCGTATTGTGAATACCCTGGCGACGGCGAACGGGCTTGCAGCAATATCTGCGTGGGCTCGTACAGGGTCATGGTGTCGGACAGCGAAGAGATCCTGTTCGCGTTCTGTGATCCAGTCAGCCCCGGTTGAGTCGCCCAGCGAAGTTCGGTGCGATACAGGGCCGGCGCTACATCCGGGTCGCGCCTCTCGAGCCAGGAGACGTCGCGGCCGTTCGAGGTGACGAGCTCGAGCTGATTCCCGCGGTAAGGCCCCAAGAAACTCGCGAGCCGCGGCAGTGCTAACCTCCGTTAACGAAACCCGATCGATCGAACGAGGAACCCGTCACCATGTCCGAAGAACAATTCGACTCAGCGTCTGCCGTCGAGCGCGTGGCACCGCTAACCTTTCCCTACGCGACTCGGGACCCGTTCTTGTTCTGTGTACACCACGACGATCACTATCCGCCAGGCAACGCGGACCTTGGGCCCCGGGTGTCGCTTCAGGGCCGGAACCTGGGACAAGACTTCGTGGTCAAGGACGGGTTCCGGATGTATCACGGCTTGACCGTTCCCGGGTTTCCGCGCCACCCCCATCGTGGCTTCGAGACAGTGACCGTGGTCCGAAACGGAACCGTCGACCACTCTGATTCGATGGGGGCCGCCGGACGCTACAGTCGGGGCGACGTGCAATGGATGACGGCGGGCGGCGGTATCCAGCACGCGGAGATGTTTTCCCTGCTCGATTCCGAGCACCCCAATCGAACCGAGCTGTTCCAGATTTGGCTGAACCTGCCGGCGCGGAGCAAGCTGGTCGCACCCCACTTCAAGATGATCTGGGACGAGCAAGTTCCCAGGCGCGACGTGCTGGACGTCGCCGGCAAGAAGACATGCGTCACCGTGGTGGCGGGAACATTCGATGGCATCGCGCCGCCTGAGCCGCCTCCTGACTCCTGGGCGTCCCAGGTTGACTCGGACGTGGCGATCTGGACGCTGCAGATGGAGCCTCGGGCAACCTTCACTGTGCCGTCGGCACGCCTAGGAACGAACCGCACTCTCTACTTCTTCAAGGGTTCTTCCTTGCGCATCGGGACCCGCGAGATCCCGCCGTCGCACCTGGTCGAGGTGCGGCCCGACGTGGCCCTGACGCTTCACGCCGGGGACGATGAAGTGGAGATCCTCCTGCTTCAAGGTCGCCCCATCGGTGAACCGGTGGTGCAGCATGGGCCCTTTGTCATGAACAGTCGGGAAGAGATCGTGCAAACCATACGGGACTACCAACGAACCGAGTTCGGAGGCTGGCCATGGCAACGCCCCGATCCAGTCCACGGGGTCGAGCAGGGGCGCTTCGCTCTGCACTCCGATGGCCGAAGGGAAGTGCCGACAAATCCGGGGAACAGATGAGACGGAGCACCACGAGAACGACTGACGTTCTGGTCGGAGAAGTCGACTTCGCCCGA
Organism: uncultured Polyangiaceae bacterium; assembly: GCA_964648165.1. GTDB lineage: Bacteria > Myxococcota_A > Polyangia > Polyangiales > Polyangiaceae > FEN-1139. Next base: position 8,483 of record CAZYKT010000125.1, read on the forward strand.
TTTGGTCCGGTCAGGCGCGGTTGACCCGCGCAGGCTGAGCGTGGCTCCGTTCTTGCGCCGCACCAACCAACAGGACACGCTGGAGCCACTCAGGGCAACGTGGCTCCACCATGACGCGACAGTCATGGTCACTCGGCGAGCCCCGTGAAACTATCCCGCCGACCATTGCCGAATTGAGTTCGGCATGATGCTTGCGTGGCCGCCGACCGAGGGTCGCGAAGGAGTTGCTGCGATGACAGTTCTTCGGAGGGCATCGTCCCGAACCTTCGGTTCATTGGTCCTGTGTCTGCTCGCCTCTGGCGTTTGGATCTCATGCGGGGGGAGCGATTCGTCGGACGATTCGTCGGCGGGCAGCGCAGGGGAGGCGGCGACGGGCGGTGCGGGTGGTGGCGTGGGCGGGAGCGGTGAAGCGATGGGCGGGAGCGGTGAAGCGATGGGCGGGAGCGGTGAAGCGATGGGCGGGGCCAGGGAGGCGGGAGGAAACAGCGCAGCCGGTGGGTCCTGTCCCGAACCCGGTGCGGAACCCTCGGGGAGTCCTCGGTCCTGCTTGGGGACCGCCTGTCCGTTCGGAGAGTGCGACGAACTCGGGATCATTGCCGACTTAACCTGTCAGAGCGTATACACGAGTCCGGTGGGCAAGGAGACACCCCCCTGC
>CAZYKT010000126.1:0-8709 GCA_964648165.1 uncultured Polyangiaceae bacterium
TTTTATCGCATCGTCGTTTCGGACCAGCGGAATTCGCGGGACGGTCGCTTCATCGAGCACATCGGCACCTTCGATCCTCGAGTTGCTGAGGGGCAGCTTCGGCTGGACAAGGAACGATACGGCTACTGGGCGTCGAAGGGGGCTCTCCCTTCTGCGACCGTGTCTCGGCTCATCAAGACGCTGGCCGGTGAAGCGAGCTGAACCGACTACGATTCTTTGTGCTGACCCTGCGAAAGTCGAGGACCCAACCGTGAAGGAGCTCATTGCCACCATCGCACGGGCGCTCGTCGACGAACCAGATGGTGTCGACGTGCGGGAGATCGAGGAAGGCAACCACAGCGTTGTCGAGTTGCGGGTGGCCGACGGAGACGTTGGCAAGATCATCGGCAAGGATGGCAAGACCGCCCAGTCGATTCGCATGTTGCTCAGTGCGGCGGCTCAGAAAGCCGGCCGGCGTGTGCACCTCGACATCATCGACTGAACTGCCACCGAGAGCTTGGGCCGTGGAGCTACTGGAAGTGGCCCGCATCGTTCGTCCCCACGGTCTGGCGGGGGAAATTGGTGTACTGCCGCACTGGGAGCAGAGTGAGCTGCTCCTCGGGCAGCCCACCGTGGTGGTGATCATGCCGGACGGGGGCAGGCAGAGGCATGTCATCGCCGCCATTCGGCGCCACGATCGTGGGTATCTGCTGCGGTTCGAGGGCACAACCAATCGGGATGCTGCCCAGGCGCTGGTGGGTGGTCGCATCGCGGTGGAGCGCAGTGAGTTGCCCGCGGCAAGCGACGACGAGATCTATCTGGCCGACTGCGTGGGGATGACGGTGATGGGCCCCGACGGCGAGCTTCTGGGTAGGGTGGTCGAGGTCCGCATCTACCCAAGTGTCGACGCGCTGATCATCCAGGGTGAGGATGGGTCCCACATCGAACAGCCCTGGGTCGACCAATGGATCGGCGGAGTCGACACCAGCACCGGCTGCATCCATCTATCCGATCTGGGGGGGCTGCTCCGTTGAATGCCAAGACAGCCTTCCCCATGGGTGTGGTGTGTCTCTTCCCGGAGCTGCTGGGCCCTTTCCTGCGCACCAGTGTTATCCATCGCGCTCAGGTCGACGGCCGGGTGAAGGTTCATCTGGAGTCGCTGCGCGAGCACGGCCTGGGAAAGCACCGCAGTGTGGACGACGCCCCGTACGGAGGGGGGGCGGGGATGGTCCTGCGCGTGGACTGCGTGGTGGATGCCATCGAAGAGGCCGAGCGTCACATGGACGGACCAGCACGGGCCTGTCGCGTTCTTCTGACACCTCAGGGGCGGCGATTCGATCAATCCCTGGCCAAGGAGCTTGTGGGGCGAGACGGGCTGCTCCTGGTCTGTGGGCGCTACGAGGGATTCGACGAACGCGTGCGGCATTTCGTGGATGAACAGATCTCCATCGGTGACTTCGTGCTGGCAGGGGGGGAGGTCGCCGCGATGGCGTTGATGGAAACCTGCATCAGGCTGATCCCGGGAGTGCTCGGTAACCCCGATTCTCCGACCGACGAGTCTTTCAGCGACCACCGCGGTGGGTGGCTGGAGTACCCGCAATACACGCGACCCCTGTGTTACCGGGAGCTCTCGGTGCCCGAGATCCTGCGTTCCGGGGACCACCAACGAATCGAGAACTGGCGCAAAGAACGCTCTCGGGAACGCACGCTTGCCCAACGACCCGACCTGGCAGAGCCAACGGGTCGACACGGACTGCCGTGAGGCGAATCAGTCTGGCGCTCTTACACCATCCGGTCCTTGATCGGAAGGGCGACGTGGTCAGCAGTGCCATCACCAATCTGGATCTACACGACATAGCGCGGAGCGCCTGCTGTTACGGACTTGAACGATATTACGTGGTTCATCCGATTGCGGCGCAGCGGTTACTGGTGGAGCAAGTGGTGGATCACTGGCTGACCGGTTCCGGGGGACGTCGCATTCCGGATCGTGTCATTCCCATGCAGCTCATTTCGGTCGTTACCGATCTGGATCAAGCGTTGGCCGATTTCGGCAGGGGCGACCGGGTCGAGGTCTGGACCACCAGCGCCGGCGAAGCGGCGCACCCACTCGAGCACGGGCCCGCCCGCAAGCGGGTGTCTGAGGGCACTTCGCCACTGATGCTGCTCTTCGGAACGGGTTGGGGTTTGGCCCCGGTCGTGCACGAGCGGGCCGATCTGTGTCTGGCCCCCATCCGTTCCCTGCGCGCGGATGGCCACAACCACCTCAGTGTTCGGGCGGCGGTGGCCATTCTGTTGGATCGACTGTTTGGTGGTCGAGGCGAGGACGGCTAGGGATGGTAGGTTCTCCGGTGAGTCCACCAGCGTCGAATCCAAAGCCTCTGGGGCTGGGGCATCGGCGCTACGGCTGGCGCTACCTGGCCCAGCTGGGCGCGCGACGTGGCCCTGCGTTGTGGGTCAAGCACAGCCCAACGTTCATCGGCCTTTTGTGCTGGGCGCTGCTGGGCGAGAGTCGAGCTGCGGTGAGGACCAACTTGAGGATGCCTCTGGGCCGGCGACCTTTCTTGCGCGAGCAACGCGACGTGGCGCAGACGTTCGTCAACTATGCGCACTGCTTAGCCGAATCCCTGGCTCTGGGGCGTCCCGACCTGCCCGCGGTGAACGGCGCGGTCAGCCTCTCGGAGGAGCTCCGCCAGCTTCTCACCTCGAAACGGGGGTTCGTTCTGGTGACCGCCCACAGCGGGGCCTGGGACGTGGCGGCAGCGCGTCTCTGCAACGAGTGGAATCGAGAGGTCCTGTTGGTGATGGGTCCCGAGACGGATCCGCGAGCTGTTGATCTCCAAGACGGGCAGCGTCGGCAGTCGGGCCTGAAGGTCGTACGCACCAGCTCGGATCCGCTCCAGTCGCTCGCGCTCCTGGCGCATCTGCGCGCTGGCGGGATCGTGGCCATCCAGATCGACCGATTGCCACCCGGAGTTCAGTCGACTGCGGTCCAGCTGTTCAAAAGGTCGTTTCGGTTGCCCCTTGGCCCCTTTCGGCTCGCTGAGGTGGCGGGAGTGCCCCTGGTCCCGGTGTTCGTCGCGCGCCGCGCCTTTCTGGACTGCGAGATCGTCGGGGGGCCGCTTCTGCGGGTGCCTCGCCGGGCGGGGGCAGAGGAGGTCTCGGTGGTCGCCCAGCGAGTTGCCGACTGCCTGGAGGGGTTTCTGCATCGCTGGCCGACACAATGGTTCGACTTCAATCCGAGGGTCGATAGCCGGGAAACGGCGACGACCTTGACTCCGGCCATGCCGGCATCTACCAAGGCCGTATCACGATGAGGCTTCACGTTGGCCGAGCCAGTCTCCTAGGGTCGATCAGTCGCTACGCGACGCGCTACAATCTTCTGGAACTCTGGGCGGAGCCAGGGCGCTGTCCGCGGCTCCCCATCCTGACTCGCTGGCGCCAGGCGGTGCCGAGTTCCTTCGTGTTCTCGGTTCGCCTGGGACGGGCGGTCGGTGAGTTGGCAACCGACTCTGCCGCGGTCCTGGAGTTGGGCATGGCTGCGGCCGAGTCCCTGGACGCCGCGTGGGTGGTCATCCAGACTCCGGCGACGGTCCACCCCACGACGCGCAATCGGAGTCGCTTGCAGCGACTTTTCCAGGACCTCACCGCGCGTGGGCGGCGGGTTGGTTGGGAGCCGCGCGGGATCTGGGAGCCGGAGGAGATCCTACCGCTGGCGACCGAGGCCAACGTGCACTGGATCCGTGATGCCTCCCGCTATCCGCTCTTCGGCTCGGGATCTGCGTACGTGCGCGTTCCTGCGCTGGGTGCGGCCCGGCGCCTTGGTTTGGGTCACGCGGAGAAGATGGCGGAGCACTTGGCTGCCTTCGACGAAGCATACGTGGTGATAGAGGGAGAAGGGGCGCAGCGGACGTTCCAGACGCTATCCACCCTGTTTGGTGCTCAGTTGTCCGAGGGTTCGGGCGGGGTCACGGAATTCGCCTGGTCTTCGGACGACGAGGACGCTGAGGACGACGAGGACGCTGAGGACGCTGAGGACGACGAGGACGACGAGGACGCTGAGGACGACGAGGACGCTGAGGACGACGAGGACGCTGAGGACGAATGAGCTCCAAGCGCCATGCAGCACTCTCTAACGACTCGGTAGCCCAGCTGGCCGCTGAGGACCGACTCCTGAACGGGGAGTCGGCAGTATCGGCGGTGATGGCTGGTTTCTTTGCGTGCGCCGGGGCCTACGATGACGTTCTGTTGGGCCCCTTGGGCGTGTTGGTTGCCGGTGTCGTATCGGGAGCCCGCGCCTTCGATGGACGGCTACGCCAGCCTGGCTTGGGGAGACGCAGACCACGGGGATTCTTGCCCGAGGAGGCGATCCCGGAGGCTGCCTACTTTGCCGTTCCCGGAGCCGCGTCTGCGGCAACCCTGGCCGAAATCTACGACGGTAGGCGTTTCCTCGGGGCGGCGGTCACTGTGGGCATCGCGCAGGCCCAACGAGCCGGCGCAGAGCGGCGCGCGGCGCTACTGACCAGCGTCAAAGGGCTTGGTGCCCTGGCCTTTGCCGAACCCGGGATCGTGCGGATCCTGCTGCAGGTGGCTGGCTCCAGCGAGGGTGGTCTGCTGACCTCCTCTGATCTCAAGAGCGTTCCCGATGGCCTTGACCGGGCCGCCGTTCCTCGCGCCGATGCGAGCGACTGGATCGAGGCCCCCTGGGCGTCTGACGATACGCTCGGTGACGCAAAAGGCGATGAGTCTTGCATCGTGGTTGGTGCGGTGGACCAACAGGGGGTTTTTGCCGCCAGTTGCTTCTCTCGCGCCGCCCCGGGGATCTTCCTTCCCGATCTAGAGCTGGTGGCGCCGCGCCGTGCTCAACCGGTTCGGCGTGGGGTGACGCGAGTTGCTCCGGGCAGCCGCTTGCCCTCACCGATGCCGTTGGCAATTCGATTCGAATCCGGTGCTCCCGTCGAACTGGCAGCCAGCCCGCTCAACGCTCGACTCTCGAGACAACTCCTGGACGACGCCCCCCTGCGCATCGCTCGCGACCGTCTGACACGCATCGCCCAGGCCCACAAAGCCTGAGAGCGCACATTGAAAGCGGTGACGACCCGCAGCGCCTAGACGGCCTTGTACGGGTTCTGCTTGATGAAGTTGAAGAACCCGACCTTGTCGATGGTCCGCAACTCCCTGGTCGTCAGCCGAACCGAAACGAACTTGTCGAGCTCCGGCACCCACAGGCGACGACGCTGCACATTGACGTTCTGCCAACGGATCGTCTTGATGTTGGAGTGGGAGACGCAATTACCGCGCATTCGGCGCTTGCCGGTGAGCTCGCTCTTTGCCATTTTCGCGGGGCGGAACCTAGCTCATGGCCCACCGCCCGGCAAGTGAGATTGGTTCAGCCAGTGAGCCGGTCGTCTCCACTGGTCAGCGAAGACGCAAAGAGCCCAGGGCCGAAACCAGCTCCCCACAGAACCCCTTCATCCGGTCGAACCCGGCATGGGGCATGAGCGAGGTCTCATCCATGTACGTGGCCCGGGACAGCTCGATCTGCAGGGCATGTTGGCCGGTGTTGGGTTGGCCCAACCGACCCGTCGAGTAGCCGCCGCGATAGGGGTCATCGTGCCGCAAGGTCAGGCCGTAGTCTCTCGCCAGCCGCTCCGGAACGCCGAGGACCCTCTCGTTGGTGGTGGTGCCTCCCCGAGAACCGGGCACCACGTCGGCGCGACGGCTCACCGCGTCGGAGGTCGGCGAGCGACCCTGACTGGGCATTGAGTGCGCGCAGAGCAGGATGGCGAAACCGAATTCATTCCGTATGGTCCCCACGAGCTCGGTCAGTGTTCGATGATAGGGCTCGTGGTACGTAATGATGCGTCGTTCATATTCGGTGCGAGGGATGGGGGCCTGCAGCGCCGTCTGGCTCCCGGTGGTCAAACGCCAGACGAGGCCGTGAGGGGCCGCCGTTCCAGTGGCACCCATCACACTGAGGCTGTCCACGTCGGTTGGGGACCGGTTCAGATCGCAGACGTAGCGGCTGATCTCGGCCACCAGCAGGGTCGCTCCCAGCGCGGGCGCCTGTTCAAATAGCTCGTCCACGAACAGATCGGCATCCTGAACCATCGCACGAATCGGCGCGGTTAACAGAGCAGCAGCGATCGGGTCGAGTCTCAGGCTGGCGTGTGGGATCTCGACGATCACCGGAATACGGGGCCCCTGGGGTTCTACGACGCGAAACGCCACGAACCAGCTCATAACACGGGCTGTTGGGTGAGCACGCAATCCGTTCCCGAGGGCTCATTTCCGAACCGTGGGCCACTGGCCGAGGGTCGGGCCTCCTCCGAGGAAAAGGTTGTTTGGCGCGGCGCAACCACGACTCTGGGGTGCACGTCGGGAACCGCGACCGGTGGTCGCAAGGGGGTCGCTGGAGGCCAGCCACGGGAAGGGGGTTGCTGGTTGCCATAACCATTATGTAGTGCGCCAGGCGAAGCCTGGTCGAAGAGGAAGGAGGTAGTGACCTGAAACTTCGGACAGCAACCCGCGGGTGGAAGTCCCGACCGGCCAAGGCGGAGGTCACCAGCCGGAAGCGAGTCTTGCATGGGCGTCCGCGAGGGCGTTCGTGAAGCGTAGACAGCGGGTGTGCGGGCCGTGGGATCGAGCCCCGAGAGGTTTAGACACGTGGAGGCCGACGGCGTTACATAGTCGGAAGGCAACACCGGAGCGCCAAGACGCAGGGCAGCCAGCCCGGGACCTCGACGCTCTGGCTCCACCGGGGTCAAAGGCCAGGGCACGTACACAGGGGTTGCCCAGGAACCTCGGAGATCTCGACGCTTCCGGGAGGAAACGACCGGGAACCGCTGCGCGAGACAAGCGAGTGCAGTGGGGCGAAGAGAAGTCGGAGTGCCGCTGTAGGAGCGAGGAAGCGGGGGAACCGACCCGAAGGGACCCCGCAGAGCAAAGGGCGGCACCGGGAGCATGGAACCGTAAGGAGGAACGATGGGAGAGACCTTGAGCTCACCAACCGTCTCAACGAAACTCGAACGGATAGCGACAATGGCCAAGGCGATGCCGGGGAGGCCCCTGACAACGCTTGCCCACCACATAGATATTGACTGGTTGCGCGAAGCACATCGCCGGACGCGGAAGACTGGAGCGAGGGGCGTCGACCGACAGAGCGCGGAACAATATGCGGAGCACCTGGAGGAAAACCTCCGGACGCTCCTGGACCGCGCGAAGTCGGGGACGTACCGAGCACCTCCCGTGCGGCGGGTCCACATTCCGAAGGGCGATGGGTCGCAAACGAGACCCATTGGCATCCCAACCTTCGAGGATAAGGTCCTGCAGCGCGCTGTAGCCATGGTGCTGGAGGCTGTATACGAGCAGGAGTTTTGCGACTTCTCGTACGGCTTCCGGCCCGGTCGCTCAGCGCACCAGGCGTGCCAAGCCATCCGGGAGGCAGTGATGGGTATCGGTGGCGGATGGGTCCTGGAGGTCGACATCAGGAAGTTCTTCGACACCCTGGACCACGGACAACTCCGGCAGATACTTGGTCAACGGGTACGTGACGGCGTGATTCTGCGCCTGATAGGCAAGTGGCTGAAAGCGGGGGTGCTGGAGGGCCTGGTCCTCTCGCACCCCGAAGCGGGTACGCCGCAGGGTGGTGTCATCTCACCACTCTTGGCGAACATCTACCTGCACGAGGTACTGGACAAGTGGTTCGCGCATCAAGTCCAACCGCTCCTTCGCGGGGTGGCAAGACTGGTGCGATATGCGGACGACCTCGTCTTCGTCTTCGCACGGGAAGGTGACGCCAACCGGGTGATGAACATGCTGCCGACGCAACTCGGCAGATATGGCCTCACCCTGCACCGCGACAAGACACGACTGGTTCCATTCAACCGGCCCGGTCGTGGCGGTCTGAGTCGGCAAGCCCCGGGGATCTTCGACTTCCTCGGCTTCACGCACTACTGGGGCGTCTCCCGCAAGGGAAACTCGGTCGTGATGAGGAAGACGGCGAAGGACCGCTTCAGTCGCACGCTACGCCACATCACCGAGTGGTGCCGTACGCACCGCCACGATGATGTCCGGGTGCAACATCGCGCGCTCGTATGGAAGCTGAATGGGCACTACGCCTATTTTGGAGTGACACCGAACTCCAAAGCGCTAGCTCGGCTTTTCTACGAAGTGAGACGGATCTGGCGCAAGTGGCTGTCCCGTCGCTCGCAACGGAGCCGCATCAACTGGACGCAGATGGTGAACCTGCTGAAGCGTCTTCCGCTCCCGCAGCCACGCATCGTGCACCGATACGCCACGTAGCAAACCCTGCTCCCGAAGAGCCGGATGCGGGAATTCTGCACGTCCGGATCTGTGGGGGGCCGGCGGAGGCAACTCCGCCGGCCTACCCGACTACAAAGGAAGTTCCGGCAGTGGAAGATGGGTCGCCGTCGCCGTCCGTATTGGTTGGTGGGCACCTGAGACGCGAGTGAGCCGAGGAGGCGCGCACGGAAGTTACCCCCGAGTTGTCTGCCAAGCGACGGACGAAGGGGCCAGCATGGAACGGTGTTTGCGTACCAGGCAGGGATATAGCGGTCCAGCGACCTTTTGGTGCACAAACGAGCAGGAGGTGAGCTGGTTGGCGAGGCGTATTGAGCCAGGGAAATCGTAGCCATCGGACGTCATGCACGCGCACCCGTAGCGACTGCACGCATCAGGGCCTTGCCGCACTCGTGCGGCGTCACCGAGGAC
>CAZYKT010000127.1:0-8402 GCA_964648165.1 uncultured Polyangiaceae bacterium
GGTTTCTGAACCCTTCTCGGTGGGTGCCACGGCCAACAGGCTCTTGAGGAAGCGACGTTCGGGCACCTTGAGGAACTCGGACACCTCGGCAATGGTCCGCTGGTTGGGAGTGGACACCGTCGACGCCTTGGGGATCTCGGGTCCTGGTCGGGCGGGCTCTGCGACCGGAGAGCTGGCCACCTCCAGGTTGGCTGCGAATGCACAGTCGGTGCATACGGCGATGATGTCTTCTCCGCTCTGCACCAGGACCTGGAACTCGGCACTGCCCGAGCCTCCCATGGCTCCGGAGTCGGCGCGCACCATCCGGTAGGTTAGACCCAACCGGTCGAAGATGCTCACGTACGCCTGCCGCATCCGTTCATAGCTGCGGCGGGCCGCCTCTTCATCGACGTCGAAGGAATAGGCATCCTTCATGATGAACTCGCGGCAGCGTAGAAGGCCGCCCCGGGGACGAGGCTCGTCCCGGAACTTGGTTTGGATCTGATAGAGGTTGAGGGGAAGGTCCCGGTAGCTCTTGACCTCGTGGCGGGCCAGATCGGTGATGATCTCCTCGTGGGTTGGGCCCAGGTGATAGTCACCGCCCTTGCGATCCTTCAGACGCAACAGGGTGTCGCCGAATAGGTCCCACCGCCCGGTCTCACGGAACAGATCGGCGGGCAGCAGCGCGGGCAACAGCAGCTCCTGAGCTCCCGCCTGGTCCATCTCGGTGCGGATGATGTTGGCGATGCGGGAAAGGACGCGCATCCCGAGCGGGAGGAAGCTGTAGATTCCGGCGCCGACACGGCGCACGAAGCCAGCCCGCTGCAAAAGAACGTGGCTGATGCTGCTGGCGTCGGCTGGGGCCTCTTTCAAGGTGGGGACGAGGGCGTTCGAGTAGCGCATGCTGTTGGCCCACCCCTAGCACGGGCGCCGAGCCACGAGAACCGAGCCGGGCCCCCAGCGAATCCTCGCCGCTGCGGCCGTCGGTTCAGGACGGTTCAGGGCGGCGACGCGGGAGACCCGGACTCCGAGGCGGGCTCACTCGGCCGCGTCCTCGGTGGTCAGGATGGCCGGGGGATCGTAGTCCGGGATCAGGGCCTCGATCAGCGGAGCGGACCAGTTCAGCGTGGAGGGGAGGAAGGCGCCCATGCCGGAACAGAATTCCCAGTAGGCCCAGGACATGGAGCGTTCCTCGGCACCGCGGGCCAGGGCTTCGGTCCACGCGACTCGTGCCTCGGTTGCCACGGCGCGATCCACTCCGAACTCACCCATGTAAAGGGGGATCCCGGAACCCTCGGACCACGCCGCGGCACCATCCAGATCCTCCTTGAGTCGGGCGAGCTGCTCGGCCCGGGTCGTCTCGGGCTCGGGATCGGTATTGGGATACAGAACCGGCCAGTCACCGGCAGGCCCGGAGCCGCAGCCCTGGTCCCAGGTGGCGTTCTGCTGCAGGGTGAAGCAGTAGGGGTTGTAATAGTGGAATGTCGCGATGAGGTTGCGCTCGTCCACCGGGAACGTTAGCGGTTCGAGGGTGTACCACTTGTTGTATTCGCCGCCGCCGACGATCAGCGTTCGCCCCGGGTTCGACTCGCGGACAAGCTGGATGGCTTCGTTCTGATAGTCATTCCACACGGAGTCCAGGGCCCCGCGTGGCTCGTTCAGGATCTCGAAGTAAAGCTCTTTGGGGTATTCGGCGTAGTGTTCGGCGATCTGCCTCCATAGCGCCAGGAAGCGGTCGTGCTCCTGTTGGGGGTGCGAGTAGATCCCCCCATCGCTGGTGGTCTCTTGGTTGTCATAGTGGTGGATGTTCAGGACGACCCGCAGATTTCGGGTCAAGGCATGGGCCACGGCCCAGTCCACCCGTTCGAAGAAGGACTCATCGATGGTATAGGGCGTCTCTGGGTCGGCGTGGGCGGGCCACCGCACCGGCAATCGAATCGAATCGAAGCCTGATTGGGCGATTACCTCGAACATGTAGGCGGCGAGCGTTACGCCCCAGGCTCCCTCGCTCGGACCATCCAAGGCGTTGCCCAGATTGATCCCCCGTCCAAGCGCCCGGTTCTGCTCGGCGGCATCGAGTTCACCGGCTGCCGGCGGCTCCAGGTTCACTTCTCCCGGGGGCTCGCGAGGGACCTTGAGCAGCGCCGGGAGCTCGGCCGGCTCCGCCCCACCGGTGTTCTGTGATCCATCCGGTCCCCCAGATTCCGAGCTCCCCGGATCACAGGCGAAAGGCAGCGTCGCAAGCCCAAAGAGGAGAACCGACAACCGGGTGCGCATCCGCAAAAGATACCACGATTGCCCGAACGCGCCGTATTCGGCTCCCGATTGGGCAAGCGAGTACTAGGCGGGGCAAATCGGAGAGCAGGCCCCGCCTTTCTGATCCCTCCCAACGGAACCCCCCAACGGAAACGACCCAGCGGGCCAATGCCCACTGGGTCGTCTCGAACCGTCGATGTCTGCGGCTACTCTTCGGTTCTCTTCATGGGCATGATGCGCATCGTGTAGAACGAGCGCCACACGAAAACCAGCATCACGGCCAGGAAGGGAGCCGCCAGGTACATCCGGACATCCGGAAGCCCCTCGGCCAGCTCCACCGCCAACAGACCGAACAAGGTGGTGAACTTGATCACCGGGTTCATGGAAACCGACGAGGTGTCCTTGAAGGGATCACCCACCGTGTCACCCACCACCGCCGCGGCGTGGAGCTCGGTTCCGCGCTCCTTGAGCTCGGTCTCGACGATCTTCTTGGCGTTGTCCCAGGCGCCACCCGCGTTGGCCAGGAACAGGGCCTGGTAAAGACCGAAAATGGCCAACGAGATGAGGTACCCAATGAAGAAGAAGGAGTCCAGACAGGCAAAGGCCAGCGTGCCAGTGAAGATGGTGATGAAGATGTTGGTCATGCCCTTCTGTGCGAAGCGCGTGCAGATCTCCACCACCTTCTTGCTGTCTTCGATGGATGCCTTGACGGCCCCCTCCAGCTTGATGTTCTTCTTGATGAACTCGACTGCCTGGTAAGCGCCGGCCGATACGGCCTGGTTGGCCGCTCCGGTGAACCAGAAGATGACCGCACCTCCGGCAATCAGCCCCAGCAAGAACGGCGGATGCAGGATGCTGAGGTTAGCCATGAGCTCCTGCTCCAGGCCGTTGGTTAGCAGCATGATGATGGAGAAGATCATGGTGGTCGCGCCGACCACGGCGGTGCCGATCAGCACCGGCTTGGCCGTCGCCTTGAAGGTGTTCCCGGCTCCGTCGTTCTCTTCCAAGAGATCCTTGGACTTCTCGAAATCGGGCTTGATCTTGAACTCCTTCTCGATCTCCTCCTCGATGTTTTCGATCTCCGTGATGGTGGAGAGTTCGAACACCGACTGGGCGTTGTCGGTGACCGGACCGTAGGAATCCACGGCGATAGTTACCGGGCCCATCCCCAGGAAGCCGAAGGCCACCAGACCGAAGGCGAACACGGCGGGAGCCAACATCATGTCCTCGGGGAACCAGGTGCTGGTTGCGAAAGCGGTGCCCATCAGAGCCAGAAACACGCCGCCCAGCCAGAAGGCGCTGAAGTTGCCGGCACACAAACCGGCCAAGACGTTCAAGGAGGCTCCACCCTCACGGGAGGCATTGACCACCTCGCGGACATGCTTGGAGGTGGTGGAGGTGAAGATCTTGACGACCTCCGGGATCAGCGCCCCGGCCAGGGTACCGCAGCTGATGATGAGCGATAGCTGCCACCACATGTTGCCGCCACCCAGCTCTGGGATCATCACGCGAGACACCACGAAGGTCAGGCAGATGGAAACGATCGAGGTGAGCCACACCAGGACGGTCAGGGGCTTCTCGAAGTTCACCTTGGTCTTGTCCCCCAGAGCATTCTTCTGGATGACCTCGTTGACCAGGTAGGAGCCCAAGCTGGCAAGCACCATCATGACACGCATCATGAAGATCCAGACCAGCAACAGGACCTGGGTGCTGGTGTCCGGAACGGCCAGCAGGATGAAGGAGATGAGGGCCACGCCCGTCACGCCGTAGGTCTCGAAACCGTCCGCGCTGGGACCGACCGAGTCACCCGCGTTGTCGCCGGTGCAGTCGGCGATAACGCCGGGGTTACGCGCGTCGTCTTCCTTGATCTTGAAGACGATCTTCATCAGATCCGACCCGATGTCGGCAATCTTGGTGAAGATGCCACCTGCGATACGCAGGGCCGAGGCGCCCAGGGACTCACCGATGGCGAAGCCGATGAAGCAGGGGCCCGCGTAGTCACCGGGCACGAACAGCAAGATGGCCAGCATCATGACCAGCTCGATGCTGATCAGCAGCATACCGATGCTCATGCCGGAGCGCAGCGGAATCGCGTACACCGGGTGGGCCTTGCCGGTCAGGCTGGCGAAGGCGGTCCGGGAATTGGCGAAGGTGTTGATACGGATCCCGAACCAGGCCACTCCGTAGCTTCCCGCGATGCCAAGCATGCTGAAGGCCAGGATGATGATGACTCGGTCGGCCGCCAGCTGTTGCACCACGGCATAGTAGACGGCGATGATGGAGCCGATCAGGATCTCCAGAGCGATCAGGAACTTGCCCTGCTGGATCAGATAGGTCTTGCAGGTTTCGTAGATGAGCTCGGAAACCTCGCGCATCGACTTGTGGACGGGCAGGTTCTTGACCTGGGACATGACCAGGAGTCCGAACACGGTGCCGAGGGCTGCGACGGCCAAACCCATCATCAGCAGCGAACGGCCGGAAAATCCGAGGATCGTTACGCTGGCGAGGTCGGGCAAGACCAAACTGGCTTCTCCGCCGCCATGTCCCTCGGCCAAGGCCAGAGAAGGGAGCAACAGCGTCAAAAGACAGGCGAACAGGGATGGGATCGATAGAAGGGATGCTCTGGTACGTTTCAAGGGTCGAGCTCCTTGCGGCGGATCACCTCGAAGCGAGGTGCCGGTAACAGCGAGCGTTCTTGCGGATTGCCGCACACACGCTCGAGGCGGCTCCTAGCACGGAGTCTGGTCTTGTCTCAACAAGGGATTCCCGGGCCAGAAGACAAGGGGTTCGATGTGCTGGCCGATAGGCCGATAGGGATGGCCGGGGGGCCGTGCTTGACCGCCGGCCTGGCCCGTTGTTGTTTCCCTGACCATGACCGAACCCCGTTGCACGATGCGTCCGGTGGCGGCCGGGGCGTCGCCCGTCATCGCTGAACATCCCCTGGTTCCTCGTCCCGCCGAAGTGACCCTGCGCTGGGGCAACGAGAGTCTCCGGGTACCCTCCGGAACGCCTCTGCTTTCGACCCTTCCCCGGGAGGTCAACGGCGTTCCGGTCGTGGCGGCCGTGCTGGGCCGCCGTCCCGTCTCGCTGACTGCCTGCGCCACCTGGGACACCGACGTCGAGCCCATTACCCTGGACACGCCGGAGGGTCAGCGAATCCATCGCGGCAGTCAGGCGTTGCTTTTATTGGAGGCGGCGCAGCAGGTGGCCCCCGAAGCGGACGTTCGCTTGGCGCATTCGGTTGGTTTTGGGCGTCGTGTGTTGATAGGCCTTGGCTGGCGCCAGCAGGTGGAGGTGTTGGCGGCTCGCCTGGACGAGACGATGCGCAACCTGGTGGCACAGAACCATCCCTTGGTCGAAACCTGGGTGGGGGTCACCGAGGCCATGGAGCATTTCCGGCGGATGGGTTGGGAGGATACGGTCGATCTGTTGGCGACCTGGAGGGATCCCATCGTGCCGTTGTCTTCCTATGGCCAGCTGCACGCTCTGGTGCGCTCTCCCCTTCTACCCCACACGGGTCTGGTGGGTGGTTTCCGGGTTCTGGCCGATCGAGGGGGGCTCTTACTCTTGTTCGGCGGGCAACGCACCAACGGACATGAGCGCACGGATGCACCCCTGCTCGAGCTGTCTGGTTCGGTGGCGACCATGGAGAACGCGGAGCCGTTGCTGCCCGCCATGGCCGGCCTACGCGACGTCTCCAACGAGGAGGCCTTGGCCGTCTCCCGCCAGACCCTGTCCATGACGCAGCAGCAGGAGCGCTGGTTGGAGATGCTGGACAGCCGCAGTGTCGGGGCTTTCAACCGCGCCTGTATCACGGGTCACGTCGGGGAGCTCATCAACGTCAGCGAAGGGTTCCACGAGAAGCGCATCAGCCGTATCGCCGACGAGGTCCACGGTCGAGGTCGGGCCGCCCGCGTCGTTTGCATCGCCGGCCCCAGCAGCTCCGGCAAGACCACGTTCATCAAGCGCCTCAGTGTGCAACTACAGGTGTTGGGGATCAATCCCCTGGCCATCTCTCTGGACGACTATTATTGCGATAGGGATCAGACCCCCGCCGACGACAAGGGCCAGCTCGATTTCGAGGCCCTGGGAGCCTTGCGGCTTGCTCTGCTGCAGGACCACCTTGCCCGTCTGTTGGCAGGGGAGTCGGTTCGGACGGCGCGCTACGACTTCAAGACCGGGCGGAGTGACGCGACGGGCGGGCCGCTGATGCATCTCGATCACAAGAGCGTCCTTCTACTGGAGGGCATCCACGGCCTCAATCCCGAGCTGTTGGCCCAGGTGGGCGCAAATTCGGTATTTCGCGTCTTCGTGTGTCCGTTGTCGCAGCTGCCCTTCGATCGAGTGACCCGGGTTCATGCCTCGGACGTGCGCCTGATTCGGCGTATCGTGCGGGATCGCCACAGCCGGGGCTACAGCGCGGAAGACACAATCACCCGATGGGGCAGCGTGCGTCGCGGCGAACGCAAGCATATCTTCCCCTTCCAGCACCATGCCGACGCCATCTTCGACTCCTCGCTCATCTACGAGTTGGCGGTGCTCAAGGTCTACGCGGAGCGCTATCTGCTGGAGGTGTCACGAGCGCACCCAGCGTGGGCCACCGCCTATCGCCTGATTGGCTTGGTCGACCGCTTCGTGGCGCTGTATCCCGACCGCATTCCTCCCACCTCGATTCTGCGGGAGTTCGTGGGGGAGAGCTCCTTTTCGTACTGATGGCCCAGCGTACATCGGTGGGGGACCGGCTGTTCTGCGGTCCTCTGTGGCGCGTTGCTCACAAACGGCCCTCTTGCCGCGCCCAGGGCGGGGCACTGTGCTTGGGGACCGGCACTGCACGCCAAAGGAGGACCGGCACAAGCGAGCAACCAGCGCGCCTTCATAACCGGCTCTGACCGCAGGAACTCCCGAAAGTTCCCGACAGAGTCTGGGGGCTGCTTGGTCTGAGTATTGCAGCTGAGCGGCGGGCGGGAGATCGTCCCATGGTCTCTGCACGGTGGAGCAATCGTCCAATTCCCCACGCAACACTGCCAATACACAGAGCCGCCACAATGGCTGCGATCAGGATCCTACCCCGAGGTGCCGGCCTGCTCCAGGCCGGACATCCCCGATCAATCTCGGACGCCTCGAGATCATCCTTCGTTCCGCGAATGGCGTCAGGTCCAAGCGTCAGAAGGACAATACCTGACGGCGTGCGTTCGTACGCGTAGGGTCTGCCCCACGGATCGTTAGAGCCAAGGGGATCGAGGAACCCAGTCGACTCGAGGCGCCGTAGTCCTTCGGAAGTCGACGGATACTCCCCGCGCTCTATCGAGTAGAACTCGAGAGCCGCCTTGAGCTGTCGAAGCTCCAAACGCACCTTCGAACACAGCGACGGGGTAGCCGATGCAGTTCGTGAAACGCAGAAACCCGCCAGTGCCAGAGCGATGAAGGCGAGATGTCGCACTCTCCGTAGAACGACCGAGCGAGCAGGACGATTCCCGCTCGCGGCCTGCCCAGCCCGTGGGCGTTAACGGCGTACCAGGTCGTATCTCGACTATGACCCAACGCTCCATGGCTCATCCGTCTTCGCGGTGACGCGAACGGTCCCAGCGGTCATGAGGCCCTACTGGGAATAGCTTGCACACACGTCAGCCAGCGTCCTGGCACCACAAGTCCCGATGGAGTCACTCGACGAAGCTCCCCTGCATTGTCCACTGGCGCATTCTCGATAATCTTGGCACGCTTCTCCATCGGGCTTGACTGCCAAACAGGTCCACACGTCTGCGTCGCAGAAGGAACCCGCCACGCAGGTGTTGCGTCGGCTGCGGTGCTCGCCGAGCGGAACCAACGGCACACAGTCATAGTCGTCGCAGAATGCTCCCAGGGGGCATTCGATGGTGTCGTCACAGGTGTCACCCATCGCCAGCTTCGCTTCGCATTTCCCCCCTTCCCCACAATATAGGCCATCTGAGCCATTGCACACGGCCACAGGTGTCCCATCCTCGGACGAGAACTCGCGATCGCACCCACCGTTCTCCGTAACGCAACTCGTGTCGCACGCTTCACCCAGGCCAACCAAGAAGCCAGGGGCACTGTAACGGGCAATGCACGTGGTCGCCTCCTCGTCATCATTGTGCCAGCTACAGTACACGTGGCCACCATCGGGCACTGCGCATTCCAGATCGACGGTG
>CAZYKT010000128.1:0-7819 GCA_964648165.1 uncultured Polyangiaceae bacterium
CCCCCGAACAGGCGAGCAAGCCCGCAATCCACCAACACGGCCAGATACCAACCCGATCCATGACCCTATTACGAACCCTACGCTCAAACGTTGGGCCCTGAAAGGCAATTTGGCAGCGACGCTCAAAGACCCTCTCTACGGCTGCAATGTCGCATGGTTACACGCGCGCCCCGCGAAGAGCGGCCCCCATCGCTCGACACGCCACCGTCATTGCGAGACCTTGGCAGAAACGGGCCCAAAGGTCCCATCACCCCCACGGCACCCACACCCATCAGCGTTGACGTTCTCATCTTGCTTCCCTTTCCCGCAGGGCACAAGGCCCCTTACATACCGGCGGGCTCCCTAGCCCGCCGGTCTCGTCGCCGTCACGTATTCGCAACCATCCGAAACCTTGAGCACATGGATCACCGCCAGTACGTTGCGGCGAGCCTCCGTGAACCACACCCAGCGTTCATCCTGCCATCGGAACCCAGTCTGCCGTTGCAGAAGGGCCCGTATATCGGTGTCCCCACCCCAGTAAGGATCCGTCATCAACGCCCGGCCCGAGCTCAACGTCGAGCCATCGATGGTGAACAGGTTCACTATCGTGTCGACTTCGGCGGCCACAAGCGCCTCGGTCGGCGATACCGCAATGAGCGCTGGCGAGAAATTCGTCCCGCGCGGCCCGTTTCCGAAAGGTGTTACCTCCCTCAACCGCTGCGCTGTCCATTCCTCCGTCGGTGTGCGCGTCACGCCAACGAACACCACCCGCTTGCTGTTCACATCGACCATGAACAACACGAACAGCGGTTGGAACCAGACGTCGTGGAGCTGACGGGAGTCGGCCGCCCGTGTGCTGTGGTTCAACAGGGAGCGCCACGGGCGCAGTGCATCACCGTCGCACGACAATCGACGGGAACACGCGCAGGCCCCTGATCGTGCGGTCGAAGGCAAGGCTTCTCGACCTTCTGCGGCGGAGCGCTGGTGTAGCCAGGACAGGGCTCCGAATCGCCAGAACCCGGGTCGTGCACCAAGGCAACGCAACGCTTCCCGACGAGCGTTCCCAGGCAACTTCAGTCGCGGTAGGCCTCACGGCGGTTCAGGACGTGAAGAACGACCATCTCGCGACGAGCATGGTCAAGTGCAAACCGAACACGCCAGTCGCCTACGCGGAGCCGATATTCACCGCAGAACGGCTTGATGGTTTCAATGTCGCCTTGCCCCTCGGTCGAAAAACGATGCACGCTCTTCAGGATCTTCGTTCGCGTTGGGAGATCCAGCCGCGCGAACTCCTTGCTCGCTGGCTTCGAGAACTGGACTGTCCAGTTCACAACTCGACGCCCGTTTCCTTCGCTAGGTCCTCGAGTGAGATGGTTCCTTCACCCGCACGCAATGATTTGCGGGCGGCTTCAACCGCGCGATGCTCGTCGTCGGTTTCCGGTTCATCGGATACCGGAGCGTTCATCAACGCGAGAGTCACGGGGTCGAGCTTCTCAGCTACGGGCATGCCTCAAGTATGGCACCGCTCGGCGCCGATGCCCAGAACGGCCAGAATGCCGCCACAATGGCGGGTGACATGGGCCCGCAGTGTTCGAAATCTGGAACAGCCGCAACGGGTAGCTAACTCTCCTGACATCCTGCATCCGCAAGTGCCACGTCGCAGCCCGATGGGCTCCAAAAGCCCGCCACTCTCGCGCCAGCACTGATTGGGATGGTCCCGCCCCCTCACCTCCTTCCAGGCACGCGCAGCCGGCGCGTCAGCGGCGGCGAGCATGCCTTTGGAGGAGGTCGGGAGGCCGGGGCGCGACCCGGCCGAACGAGTGGAGGCAGGCAAATTGGCCTGTGACCAGAGTGTCCACCTGATGCGCGCCGTGTGTGACTCGGGGCTGTCCGACGCCTGTGGCTGGGCAGGGCTGTGGTATCGCGATGGAGACGCATGTAATCGAGGTCGGGGCCCAAGGAGGCAGGCATGCCGGTGGTGACTCAAGAGGAGGTCAAGGCTCGGATGGCGGCGGGGCTCGCTGCGGCGCTCGGCGGCTCGGTGCAAAATGAGTTGAAAGTGGCTGTCGAACGCGCGGGGTTGGCTTTTGAGGTGAAGCCATTTGAGGGGCGTCACGGACGGCAGGTCGCTACCATCGCTGTCTCGCTGGCGTCCCCGGCGGGAGCAGCCGGCGCCTGTCGCAGCGACGGGCGAGCTCGCGTCGCAGGACGCCCGACGATTCTGCTCCGGGCTCGGAACACGGTCGACGCAGCCGGCGAGAGGCTCGGCTTGGACAGCCCGGTCGTGGTTGACGAGACGCTCTTCGCACGTGCTGTGGCCGTCGAAGGCGCCGCGCCGCACGAAGTGGTCCGCGCAGCACTGTCGGCTCCGGCCGCGCGAGCGGCGGTGCTGCAGCTGCTGCAGACCGTGCCAGAGGTCAAGCTGGACGCTGTCCGCGGACGCGTGGAGCTGTGCGTAGGCTGCGCGCCAAGCGGCTCGCTCCACGAACACATTGAACCGCTGCTGCCGCTGCTCGCGACACTGAGCAGCGCCCTACCCATTTTTGAGGACGGTCCGAAGTGGGGGGAGGAACGCGTAGTCGACCGCCTTGGCCCGCTTGTTGGCTTCGTCAGTCTGGTCGGGGGCTTGGTGCTCGTCTTTTTCGGCATGTCTTCTTTCGAGCCGGAGCAGCACAGTGCGCTGGGGCTGGGGTTCGGTCTGGGCCTGCCGATTGCGGCACTTCTCGGGGTTGGGGTGTTCCTGCTCAGCCGCGGTCGGCCCGGAGGGCTGAGGACCGTTCTTCTCACGGTCATCCCCCTGTCGCTCGGAATCCCTGCCGTGATCGGCGGTGGTGCCCTGGTTCTCAATGGCAAGCTCGACCGCAGCCAGGCTGCCTTCCGCCACGTACGGATCGTGCGCAAGGAGGTACGCTCGAGCAAGAACGGCACCCGACGCTTGCTTCACCTCGAACACCGGCGTGCCGACCGCCCATGGCCGGGGCCGCTTGAAGTGAGCGAAGCTGAGTATTTGGCCGCCAGCGAAGAGAGACGCGTCGTGCTTCGCGTTCGCGGCGGCCGCCTGGGCTGGCCCTGGCTGGAGGGCTGGTCGTTGGAGTAGCGAACGGCCGCGACGATCACGCGGAGATGCGGCTCACCGAATCACGGTCGAAGGGAGGCGGGGGCTATCGGGTAACCTGGCAGCCGATTCGCTCGGTGGCGACCACCACGTCGTCGTAGAGGATGGTCTGAACATCCAAGACGGTGAGCCCCCGCTCCTCGAGCTCGGCCTTCTTGTTCGTGAAGGAACCGAGCTCGTAGTAGGCGTCGAGGAAGACCTGCTTCAAGAGGACGTCGCTGTCCGAGCGGAAATCGAAGCCCTCGAAGGGCTCGGGCGGAGTGCAGGCGGAGAAGCTGCAGCCTCCGGTGTGGAACGAGTCGCGCAGCCAGGTTCCCTCGGGGGTCCCGGGTTGGTATTCCCCCACCAGCCGATTGTTGATGAAAAAAGCGAGCTCTCCGTCGCTGTCCCCGACCGTGTTCCCCTTGGCCATCAGCTCCACACAGAACCACTCGTCCCGGGGAAACGCCTCCTGCTCCGGTGGGCGAAAGATGTTGCCGTAGTGGTAGGTGCTCCCCTGATCTCCGGCGCAACCCGGAACGGCGGTGCCGTCGTTGCACCGACCGGACCTCATCTTGTACCAGTAGACGTAGAAGTTGAAGGCGTCGTCCGCGTTGGCGTCGAAGTCGAACCAGTAGCCCTGGTCCCCGGGGGGGACGGTGTTGGCGAGCCCACTCGACGAGAAATCCTCGGTGCCCGCGGCGACTCGCACCCAATGGTGGGGATTCGGGGCAAGCCCCACGAAGCGAACGTGGTAGCGAAGGTAGAGCTGGTTCACGCGCTCGGGGAGATCTGCCCGGGTGCTCGAGGAGATATACGTCTCTGCTTCGAGATCGTCGGCTGTCACGGTGGAGCGCAGATAGCCCGCGCCGGCGTGAGCCATCTCGGGATCCTCTTCCAGATGAAGGGTTTGGGTGTCTTGGGTGGGCGAGCTCCACTTGCCCCAGCCGCCTTCGAAGTCGTCATGGAACAGGACGGTCGGCTCGTCGTCGAGCCCTTCGTCGTCCGGATGCCGATCACTCAGGGCATCCCCTGGACTCCCCGCCACCGCCGTGCTCCCCCCTCGGCCCGGACTGCCAGCGCCCGCGCCGCCACCATCGCCACCCGCCGAGGTGCTCCCGTCACCCCCGCTGCTCCCACACGCGAAAAGCAGCCAAAGGACCGCACCCCCCAACCCGAGCTGTGTCGTGCCGATGGTTCGTCGCCTCATTGGTCGACGGTCCCACGGGGGCGGACACTTCGTCAAGGGAGCGGGATAGTCACCAGCGTTGATCGAGGGCGTCACCAGCGCCCAGCGTCACTTTAACCGGTGTTCAGATGAGTTGGGTCCTCCTGCATGGCTCTGTTTCGTCGCCAGCAACAGGGTCAGGCTCAATGCCAACGACCCTGCAATGGAGGTCATGATCCGACGGCGCGACAGCTTCCAAGCGCCAAGGCTCTGACAGTTTGCAGCGCCCAATCCACGAGGTGGTCTCGTTCACGGACGCTGGAAATGTCGGTTCGGATGGCTCGTCGTTGCGATTGCGTCACCTGACCTGGCTGCCCCAGCAACGTACGCGAAGGTCACCGGTGCCGATGGCGCAGGTATGGGACGTGCTCGCCGAGACGGCGATGAACGTCCCCTCGGGTGGCGTCGACTGGCCGTAGTCGTTGGCGCCCCAGCAGGCCAGCGTGCCGTCGGTGTGGAGCGCGCAACTGTGGTAGTCGCCTGCCGAGACGGCGGTGAACGTCCCCGCCGGCGGCGAGGCCTCACCGTAGTCGTTGCTGCCCCAGCAGGCCAGCGTGCCGTCGGCGCGAATGCCACAGCCATGGTAGTAGCCGGCCGCAACGGTGGTGAATGTCCCCTCGGGTGGCGTGGATTGGCCGTCGTCGTCTCCCCAGCAGGTCAGCGTACCGTCAGTGTGGAGCGCGCAGCTATGGTAATAGCCTGCCGCGACGGCGGTGAACGTCCCTTCTGGCGGGGTTGCCTGGCCGTACCCGTTGTCACCCCAGCAGGCCAGTGTTCCGTCCTCGCGGAGCGCACAGTCGTGGTACGAGCCAGCCGCGACGGCGGTGAACGTCCCCTCGGGTGGCGTGGACTGGCCTTCGTTGTCGTAGCCCCAGCAGGCCAGGGTGCCGTCAGTGTGGAGCGCGCAACTGTGGTAGTCGCCTGCCGCGACGGCGGTGAACGTTCCCTCGGGTGGCGTGGATTCGCCGTAACCGTCATAGCCCCAGCAGGTCAGCGTGCTGTTCGTACGAACACCGCAGCTGTGGGAGCCACCCGTCGCGACGGCGCTGAACGTTCCCTGGGCCGGCGTGGACCGACCGTACTCGTTGCTGCCCCAGCAGGTCAGCGTACCGTCGATGCGGAGCGCACAGCTGTGGTAGTTGCCTGCCGAGACGGCGCTGAACGTTCCCTCGGGTGGGGTGGACTGGCCGTGGTAGTCGTCTCCCCAGCAGGCCAGTGTGCTGTCAGACCGAATGCCGCAGCTGTGGTAGTTGCCTGCCGAGACGGCGCTGAACGTCCCCTCGGGCGGCGCAGATTGGCCGGAGCTGTCCAAGCCCCAACACGCCAGTGTACCGTCAGACCGAATGCCGCAGCTGTGGTAATAGCCTGCCGCGATGGCGGTGAAGGTTCCCTCGGGCGGCGAGGCCTGACCGTATTCGTCGATTCCCCAGCAGGCCAGTGTACCGTCAGACCGAATGCCGCAGCCGTGGTAGTTGCCCGCCCCGACGGCGGTGAACGTCCCCTCCGGCGGCGTGTATTCGCCGTAACTGTCATAGCCCCAGCAGGTCAGCGTGCTGTCACTGCGGAGCGCGCAGCTGTGGTACGAGCCCGACGCAACGGCGGTGAATGTCCCCTCGGGTGGCGTGGATTCACCCCACTCGTTGTAGCCCCAGCACGCCAGCGTGCTGTCGCTGCGGAGCGCGCAGCTGTGGTACCAGCCCGCTGCAACGGCGGTGAACGTCCCCTCGGGTGGCGTGGATTCGCCGTAACCGTTATAGCCCCAGCAGGTCAGCGTGCCGTCGCTGCGGAGCGCGCAGCTGTGGTAACCGCCCGCTGAGACGGCAATCGTCTCGATCTCGCAGCGGTCGCCGAACAACCCCGCGTCACAGTCGCAGATGGCGTGGCCCCAGTGCACAAGGCAAGTTCCGCCATTTTGGCAGGGATTGGGGTCACAGAGGTTGCCGGAACCGGCTGTTCCTGCCGTGCCTGCAGCACCTGCCCCGCCGCCCTGACCTCCTACCGCGCTGCCCGAGGCTCCAGCGGTGCCTGCGATCCCGCCCTCGCCGGACAAGCCACTGGTGCCTGCCGTACTTCCGCCTTGTCCTTCACCCGCAGTCACGGATCCTGCCGCTCCGGCATCGTCTCCTGCGACTCCACCCTGAGATGCACCGCCAGGACCAAGCCCGCCAAGCTCTGCACCACCAGCCTCGGCTCCGCCGCTCGAGGAACCGCCAGGCGCTATACCACCCTCCGAGACGCTTCCTCCCGTCCCCGGTGCACCGCCCCTTGACACGACTCCACCCTGACCCAACGCGCCACCGAACGAGAGGCGACCACCAATCCCCGGTGTACCGCCACGACCAGTGGTTCCACCCTCTTCGGTCCACTCTCCGCCGTTCTCCGTACCAGCACCAGCGAGGCCCGCCGAGCCTCCTTCACCCGCTCCGTCGTTTCCCCCAACGCCCGACTCCCCCACGAGCTCGTCGAGCGTCGTGCGACCGCAGCCGCCAAGGCTCGTCACTGCGACGACCAAAACCAGAGAAAGAAGCCTCTTTTGAACCGCAAACACCGACGAGCGCAGCCTTGACCTCATGAACATGATTCTGCTACCGGGTCCTGACACGGACAAGGGTGAAGGTTCTGGTTCGGACCGGCAGCGGGACCGTGACCAAGAGCACGGATGCCATTCCCATCGGCTAGATAAGAGCAACCAGGGGGCCGAGGCCGAAACGTTGGCAAAGGAAATCGAAGAAGACCAGTAGCCCAGGTTTCAGTTTGTTCTGCTTGCTGGCTTGGCTTTGGCAAGCATTTGCAGCATGTCCCTGAGACCTCCGCCGTTCTTGACGTTCTTGAAGCCTTTTTCGAGCAGAAGCTTTTTGGCCTGGTTGCTTCGAACGCCCCCTTTGCAGTAGACGATGACTTCGGCGTTCTTGTCGCCAAAGTCGGACAGCCTGTTTGCCACTTGGTCCAGGGGAATGTTGACCGCCCCGGGAAAGTGTTCGCTTTGGTATTCCTCAGGCGTCCTGACATCGACGATGAAGGCCTTTTCGGGAAGGACGTCGAGGTCCGGCCCTTTGCCGCAAGCCTGGTGGAACAGGGTGAGGAGCGCGACAGCGGCAACAAAGAGGAAACGTGATGGTTTGGTCACGGGGGTTCTCCTTGGTTGTGAGTTCGGGCCGTCAAATGGTTGTTGGGTGGAGTGTCGTCTGTTCTTTCCGAGGCTGTTGGATTGCTTGGGTCAGTGTCGCGCGCATCGTATACAAGTGGGGGGCCAGGCCGGCCAAGCCCTTTCGCGTGGTCCAGCGTGCCCCCCTATTCGGGACTCCGCTCGAGTGACGGCGGGGCCTTCGCGAAGAGCGATGTACGCGTATCGATGAACCACGCGAGCAGGGCTCCCAGGGCGTAGCAAACCAGATCGCCCCACTGGAAGACCGACCCAAGAGCCGTGGTGGCGACCACGGAGCCGCCGAGCCCAAGGAGATCCCATAAGCCTGAAGTTCGCGCACCATCGGGCGATCCGGGCGGCGGGGTCTTTTGAA
>CAZYKT010000129.1:0-7586 GCA_964648165.1 uncultured Polyangiaceae bacterium
CTCGCGGGCCCCTGCGCCCCGCCCGACTTCCCCCAATGCTGTCCTCGCGCTCCGCGCTCCGGGCAGCAGGGGGAAGTCCACTCTGTAAGTCGAGGTTTCCATCGGGTGCCCCGGGAGATGAGGCAGATTACCACTTGGACGGTCAGGGTTTCCAGGGATTCCGTGGGGGTGCGAGTCTGTGTGGTGCGAGCCTTCGTCTCGCGGTGGGTTTTCTCCTCCATGGACCACTCGTGGCGACGGAGCCTTGGCGGGAAGCCGAATCGTCGCCGAACTCGTAGCAGGATGAGTCCTTCGGTGGTCACAGGCCTCAATCGTGCGCGCACGATGCCTGTAGCGGCGCGCGCGCGGCAGGGGTAAGGTATCGTCTACATGCCGACGGTCTTGCGCAGCGGCCCGTACCGCTTCTATTTCTACTCTGGCGATGGTACCGAACCGCCCCATGTTCACGTCGAACGCGACCAACACACCGCGAAGTTCTGGCTTCGGCCGGCGCGATTGCAGGAAAGCGACGGTTTCAATCGAGTGGAAATTGGTCGGCTGCAGGGTATAGTTGAAGAGAACCTGGAAATCTTGTTGACGTCGTGGGAGGCATACTTTGGCAACTGAATTCCGACCCGCGCAGGCGGCGCAAGTCGTCGTCACAGATGACACGCTGACCGTTGACCTTGTCGATGGTCGAACCGTGTCGGTTCCCCTTGCATGGTATCCGCGCCTCGCCCACGGAACGCCCGCCGACAGGTCCAACTGGCGACTGGTCGGTCGGGGCGAAGGAATTCATTGGGTGAACCTTGATGAGGATATCAGCGTCGAGAGCTTGCTGGCGGGAAGAGCATCCGCAGAGTCCCAATCGTCGCTCGAGAAGTGGTTGCAGACCCGCAGACGAGCTGGCTAGTTTGTTTGGATCGGCGCCGGCACTTCCGTGCCGCGCCCCAACCGCGCACTGAAGCCGACGGTCCGCGCCGTCGCGTCCAGTCACCTCAACCCTCGCGCGCCCCGCAGCTTAGTGCGGGGTGTTGGCCAGACAGGTGAGTCACAAACGAAAACGGGCCTACTGCACGCAGCCCCAATGGTCGGTAACGGCCAAAGCGAATCCCACCACAACCAACCGCCCAGAAAGGACCATCCTTCGGAGAAATATCCGGTGGCGTGGCAACCAACAACCAGTTTGACAGCGCCGGCCTTCGGGTCCCGTAGCCCGTGCGCGGGACCGTAGCCATCACCGCCGGGCGATGACCAGGCGTTCTTGGCTTGCGACCGCCCTGTTGCATTGGTTGCGGGTCGTCATCCCCAACGCACCAGTCTCACGGACGGACTTCGGTGAGCGCCTCTACATCCAACACGAATTGGTATCGACTGCCTGGCCTCGCTTCTCTGAAGTGCCCCTGAGCGGTCACCTTCTTCCCCCGGCACGGGACTATTCCACGCGAATCCCAGGTCGTAAACACCGTGCCTCTGGTGTCTCTGTCAACGAGGGCACTGATCTCGTACATGTCCAGCACCCCGCCTTCGGTTATGAGGTCCGTTCCGACGAACTGTTCTGGCGCCTTGGCGAGCTGGTTGAGGTCAACTCGGCGTAGAGTCGGGTCAATCGATCCGATCCGACAAGACCTTTTTGTGTCTCGCCTCCCACCAGGCGGGTCGTCTTCAACCCGCTGGACAGCCGCCGCGTCGTTCTTGGCACTGGGATCGACCGCTTTCGTGGGCGAACTTGCTCCACAGGCGCTCACCAACAACAGCACACCGGTGAACAACGTTGCACCGTAGGCTTTCACCCGTTCACTCATGTAGGGACCCTCGTCAATGGTACGCATAGGATCCGATCGGAACTGCTCTGCCTGGTGCGAGCAGTCGCGGAGTCGGGCTGAAGTAGAAGATCCTGTCGGCCTTGACGTTGTAAATGCCGAACCTACCTGACGGAGTTGACAGGAATGAAGTGAACACTTTCGCGTCAACGCCCCGGCGAGCCAGATCACCCTTTGCCTCCCAGTAGTCACTCTGCTCTCGGACACTATTTGAGACCAGCGCTCTTGAGTCGCTGTGCATGTAGGGTTCGTCTGTCCCCGAAAACGTCTCGCCGTTTCGGAACCACTCATGTTGACTGTACCCTTCGACTGTCCCTGGATGCGTATGGTAGTCCCCCACGATCGTCGCTCCCTCGGGAACCATTGACTGCGCCTCCCAGACGTTGACGTTACCCTCGGTTCCCGAAACCGCCTCAGTCGCAAAGTACCGACCGCCCTGCCTGTAGATCAGTCCGCCATACTCCGTGTTCTCGGCAACCGATTTTGGTACGATTCTCTCCAGAGCCGTGAACGCGGCCTCCCCTGCTGTGCGATAGCCTGGAGGGTTGCCACCTTGGAACCGGGTCCTTCCGGAGCTCTGCGTACTCGCCTCCCCCTCCGTATTCCTCTCCGTCACCTCCTGCACCCCCGTACTCAACGCCGTGCTCGCGATAGCTCCGAGAGCCGCCCCCCCGAACGCCGCCCCCACGCTGCTCCAGGTCGGGTCTTGTCCGAAGGCTCCCCTGGTCCTGCCCCGCATCCGTGCGTGCTCGGGGCATCGAGTACGGCGGTATCGAACCCGGTGATGCACGCGGGCCCCTCCGCCCCGCCCGACTTCCCCCAATGCTGTCCTCGCGCTCCGCGCTCCGGGCAGCAGGGGGAAGTCCACTCTGTGCGTCGAGGTTTCCATCGAGTGCCCCGGGAGTCTGCGGGAAGTTGCCACCTGGGCGGTGAGGGATTCCAGGGATTTTGTCCTGGAGGATGGCGAACAACGAGGCCTTGGTCTTTGCACCTTGTGGCGTCGAGCCGTCGACACTCAAGTCTGCACGTCAGACCTCAACGCTTGACTAGGGGGCACAACAGCGGAATCCGACGGCAGGGTCACTCCCAGTCTTGTCGAGGAGCCCACTCTGGCTACACATGCGGTTTTCGCTATTGAAAGAGTCGCCTGCGATCGTGCATTGGTTGCTTTGACTTGAACATTCATCCAGCCACTCAGAGACATTCCCAGCGAGATCATGGACGCCACCGTAGTTGTAGGCGGGTGAGTGGCATCTAGGCAGACTACCTACCGGTACAGTTGTCGCATCTTCCGGATTCCCCCAAGAGTAAACCCAGTTGCACCATGTGGCTTCACCGTCTTCGCCAAACGCATAGCTGAATTCGCCGCCCGAAGAGCAGGCATTACACCACTGGTCGTTTCGACAGGCGCCATACTGTCCACTCTCTGGAATTGCCCCGCAAAGTCGCTTGCCCACCGCCTGGCAATAGGCGCTCGCGTCACACCAGTCCACACACACCTGGGGATGCTCATCGCAGTCTGTCGCGCAGACGGCATCCGATGCCATGCACTCCACATTCGGCAAGAAGCTGGTATTTCCTTCGCAACCGGCCCCTTGCTCACTGATGGACGGATTTCCAGCCAACCAGGCAGCGTAATGGCTCCGAGTTACCTCGGTTCTGTCGATGCAGTAGTTGTCTGGCATTCTCGCCATATTCGGGCCACCAGTGCCCGGACACGGGCAATCTGTGTCCATTATCCCGTCGCAGTCCTCATCGAGTTTGCCGTCACAGATATCGAACTGTGGCCCTACTGATCCGACGCATGTCCCTGGCCACGAGCTTCGCGAACCGTCTCCCCAGGCGGCACAGGTCTCAACGCCCGTTTTGCAGGTACCGGTTCCGTCTTCGTCGTGGAACCCGCACCCGCGCGTTTCCCCGGGTGCGCACTGGCATTGCGCGTCCAGTGTATTGTCAGGGACCCCATCGCAGTTGTTGTCATCACTCGACATGCACGAACGGGTCTCGGGAAAGACCACCCCCTCACAGATGGTCCATGCCCCGTCGACACATCGGCTGATTCCGCGCTGGCAGATGCCGAGGTCCACGGATTCCCCACACACCTGCTCGTCTCCCTCGACACAGGAACAGCCTTCGTTTGGCGCACCGTCACAGTCGGCATCGTCGCCCGGGGTGCATGCGTCTGTCTCCGCGGGCTGTATGCTGCAGGGGCCCCAGGTTCCGTCATCACTACAGGTCTCCTGGCCGTCCGCACAGTTCCCCAGGTCGCCACTCTGGGAACACGGGCGAACACTCCCAACGATACACTCGCAGCGTCCGTTGCGGACTCCGTCGCAGTTGTCGTCGTTTCCTTCAACGCAAGTATCGGAAGCCGCCGGGGCGATGGGGCAGGGTGTCCACGTGTGGTCGGCAAGGCACGTTTGGACCCCGCCGGCACACGCCCCATACAGACCGCCTTCTGCGCATCGTCTGGTCACACCTGCGAGGCAAGGTGCCTCACCCCCGGCCCCAGCGGCTCCGCCGACGGTTGGCCCGCCGCCTTGAGCAGGGTTGGCTCCGCCAACAGAGTCCGCCCCCGCCTGCGCTGATTGCCCTGCATTCCCACCGCGGCCACCACTCGCGTTTCCGCCAGCGCCAGGACTCCCCCCTTCGGAAGGGTGCTCTCCCCCTAAGCCGTCACTACCGCCGACGGGGCGAACACCTCCTGTGGTTCCAGCTCCGCCGCCCTCTGTCAGCTGTCCGCCGGCAGGAGCACCAGCAACCTCTCCACCTCTACCCCCAACCGAGCCTGTGCCGGGCTCTCCCGATTCCCCTCCCGCATCGTCCGTTTCACCCCCACCACCTGAGTCTGAACTGCCTCCAGCCTCGACGGAGCCTCGACCCGACACCTCGTCTCCACCTGCATCTCCCACTTCTCCGCCTGAGCTCGGTTGCCCGTTGGTCCCGCCAGCTGTGCTTTCAGAACCGCCTATGCCGGCGTCGACACAGACGTCCGACAGACAACTCAACCCATTGTCGCAGGTGCCGTCGGCACTGCATTCACATCGAAGAGATCCGGGCTGGCATGCGGACCCATCGCCTCCACTCTCCGAGCAGCTCAATGCCACCACCGCCAGCGTTAAGGGTGCAGCGACCAACCGACGAAGACTCACGATCTGCATGGTTCCTCCTAATCCCTCTCCGACAGAATCCCCGAGGCACGGCACGCTCACTGGAAGGCCCACGGCGAACCCCAAGCGCTCAGGTAGGCTACCACCTGTTCAGCTAGAGATACAGGGCTTTCCGGCGTGAACGAGTCGCTATGGTGCGAGCCTTCGTCTCGCGGTGGGTTTTCTCCTCCATGGACCACTGGTGGCGTCGGAGCCTTGGCAGCGTGGTCGCCATCGTTGATGGATCCCTGGCATCACCGCTCCCTTCTGCCCGGCTTCGAGCCGGCTCCGCTGGTCGCGCAACCTCTTTGCCAGTCGCCGTCCAAACCGTCCCTTCTGAATCTCGCGCCTGTCACAGAGCTTGCGCGCTGGGGCTCCGTCCGGCCTCTCACCGGGCAGAAGGAGTCCATCGTGTCATCCCGTCGTCTCCATCAGTCCCCTCATCGCAAGCAGCTCGTCGCCAGCCGTGCCCTCGCGTTCCGGCGGTCGCCCACCTGGTCCGAAACCCTCATCTGGTCCCATATCCGGGCCGGCACACTGGGCGTCTCCTTCCGCAGGCAGGTCCCTGTTGCCGGCAACTTCGTTGCCGACTTCCTGGCCTCCGAGGTCCGGCTCATCCTGGAGGTTGACGGAGGTTACCACCAGCAGCGTCACCGGTTGGATGCCAAGAGGGACGCCAAGCTCCAGCGGCTTGGCTTCACCGTCCTGCACCTCCAAGCGGAACTGGTCGAGAAGGACTTGCCGGAAGCAATCGGGCGAATCCGGAAGGCCATCGTGGCCCTCACTGTATTGCCGCGGCCGTGACCATCGCTTCTGGCGCCGGCACTCCGTGCCGCGCCCCAACCGCGCACTGAAGCCGACGGTCCGCGCCGTCTCCTCCAGTCACCTCAACCCTGGCGCGCCCCGCGGCTTAGTGCGGAGTGTTGGGGGGCAGGCGAGCGAGCTTCCCTCATCATCAATGTGCGACTTCGCTGCGGTTGACAGATTGTTCACCCGAATGCGTCACAGCAGTCGGTCCAACCAGTTGCACGACGTCTCGTCGATGTCGATACTGCCTCCCGCCCCCAACCGGAAGACGACTTCTCCGCCAATTCGACCACCAACTCGCGCACGCAGCTTCCGATTGTGGTCGAGCGCGGGGCAGGTACCATCCAGGACATATCCAGCCGGAACTGATCCATAAAACCACCGTCCCGGCAGTGGTGTCCAGTGCTGCGACTGACCCACAGGACGAAGTCTACAACTGAGACTCCTGTCGCCGTCCGCCGGGATGATCAGTATCCCATACACGTTGCCGGGACGTTTGCTGCCGCATCCCGACCAACTAACGGAAATGGTGCCGGACGTCGACGAGACTGTTACATCGTAGCTCGGTTCATGGACAGTCGCCCACCATAGGACGCCAATGACAATGACTATCGCCGCCACAATGGCAGCAACGATCTTTGTGGCCGCACTCGGATTCACCGCCGCCTCACAGTGTATGCAGCGTTGCTGCTCGGTGACATCGATCTTTCTACGTGTGTCGCGATCGACTCGATGGTGAATCGGCGATCCAGAACGTTCAGAGTTCTGAGATTGGTGATGCGGCTCAAGTCGGATGATGGCTCGTAAGTATCCCTCCAGATCTGCGCTTCCTCTAGCGCCCTGCGTGTCATAACTGTCTGGGCGCCTCCTCGCGCGAACTGCGCGGAATGGGTCAGCTCATGAACCAGTAGCTCTCCCTGTGCCACAGGGTCCCATCCGTTCCAACCTTTGCTCGGATCGATTGTGATTGTGTTCTTGTACGCAAACGCTGGACTTCCATAGGCCCAGCCAAACTTAACTCGCACCGTGGACGGATCGATGCCAAACGTCTTTCGAAACTCGTTCCCGACGCTTTCCATGAAGACTTCGCTGACTCGGTAGGTGCCGTCTCCGTTGTCTTGCAACAGAATCCCCGGACTGGCTGCCTTGTTCGGGCCGGCCGATGCACCCTCCGATCCACCGAGCCCGGTGCTCGATGCTCCACCTTTTCCGTCGTCGTAGCGCGGCAGTCCTCGGGTGTCGGTCCCCGCCGTCCCTTCCGTACTCCTCTCCGTCACATCCTGCACCCCCGTACTCAACGCCGTGCTCGCAATGGCTCCCAACGCCGCCCCCCCGAACGCCGCCCCCACGCTGCTCCAGGTCGGGTCTTCCCCGAATGCTCCCCACCCAAATCCGATCCCGCTGGCTGTGCCTGTGCCCGTTCCTGCGAGACCCCCTCCGAAGGCGGTCCAACCGTTGGAGCTGGTCGTGCCGGCGAAGACGCCTACCGAGCCTCCTACTGCGCCGCTCACCCCGCCGATCAACGCATTCTTGCCGGCTTCGTTCCAGCTGCCGCCCGCAAGTCTGGTGCCTGCAGCTCCGCCGGCTGCGCCTCCCATCGCGCCTCCGAAGGCCGCTGAACTGTATAGCCCGAATCCCAGGCCTGCTCCCAGTGCCCCCGCTCCTACGCCGGTCAAAGCGCCTATCCCTCCAGCCAGAGCCGCTCCTGCCACTCCCTTCCAGCCCCACTCGACGTGCCCCGTCGTCGCGTACTGTACTGCCGCGCTCGTCCCGCCGCTCACCACTGCTGCGATGACCACCACCGTCACTACCGTAAGAAGCGAGAACG
>CAZYKT010000130.1:0-7382 GCA_964648165.1 uncultured Polyangiaceae bacterium
TCGCGTTCTCGCCGCGATCAAGATAGATGGCGTTCAACGTGATCCTGTGGCGCAATCCCATTCCGTCTCGATCGCACTGGTAGCTTCCGGCCATTCCCAAACGCATCCGCTCTACGGAGAGGACAGGTGGTGGCAGTCGACTACTGAAGAAGGCCGAATTAAACCGGTCCACCCACGTACAAAGGTCACGGATGACGTCGCGGTATCTCCAGGACGTACCCGTTGCATGAGCTTGGAGGGAACGGTTGGTCAGGCAGTCGCTTGGTCCCTCTAGGTCGCCTGCTTCGCCAAGTGCCTGAGCCCCATCCGCGCACCATGATCTCACCAGCGACGCGGTAACCCTGTGCTGCTTCTGAAGAATTGCCAGGATCCGTGTCATCTCCCGGGCGGTCAGACGCTGGGCCTGCGCATACTCCATTGCCGCGTTCCATCCCTCGGCAAGATCGGCGGAAGCCAGAGCATCAGCTGC
This sequence comes from uncultured Polyangiaceae bacterium, assembly GCA_964648165.1. Lineage (GTDB taxonomy): Bacteria > Myxococcota_A > Polyangia > Polyangiales > Polyangiaceae > FEN-1139. The sequence continues at coordinate 470 of CAZYKT010000130.1, forward strand.
TGATGCCATGAAACGTTCGGTGTGTGCGATCGTGTCGTCGTTGTTCGTCGTCGTTTCTCGTTCAAACGCAAATCGGCTCATGGCACACCTCACCCGACCTCGGTGTCGTCCTCTCCGAGGCGCTTTCGCTCTCCCGTGTCGCAAGGCCCGTGCCACGCCCGTCACGGACGATTTGGCGGCCTTTCTTGGCTGTCTAGAACGTTGGAGAGCGCTCATTGCGCGCTCTCTGAGCGCTCACTCGACGTGTGTTGCCATGGCACGCCACTGCCCCGAATGTACTCGCCTGATGAACATCATGGCACGTTTTGCCCGATGACGGTCCCCAAGGAGTTCCTGCAGCACGACGGCCGGAGGTTCCGATGCACAACGTCGCCAGAAGGACGAAAGCCCCGATCCAAGAATCGCCTCAAGTCGCTGGTAGTGGGTGGCGTCCCTCTTGTTGGCCAGTCTGGCCGGTGCCGTGGCCCCGTGCGGGCAGGCGGTTTCGTTGTCGACGTCCGCGGGTGGGAGCAGCTTGGACATCGGCACACTTCTCAGGTTGCCTCCGTCACGGAGCACCAGCGCAACCTTGACCGCAATCCTCCGTAGGTCTCTCCAGTTGCCCGGAAGCGGATGTTCTCGCAGGCCTTGGATAAGGCGATTGTTGCTTTCGTCCGAGAGCACTTGCGGTTCCAAGTTGCACTGGCAGGCAATCCGGGACCAGGCCTCACGCCACATCCACGACAGGTCCTCTCGACATTCGCGCAATGGAGGAAGCCAAATCTCGATATCCCTGATGCGATCGTAGAAGTCGAGTCCCAAACGCGTCAGGAGCACCCGATTCGGCTGGTTCGTGCCGCAGATCAGGCGGAAACGTGAATGGCTAGGCTTGTCTTCTCCGAGCCGGTAGTAACTGCCCGACTCGATTACCCGAATAATCGCGCGCTGACTCCTTGGATCCAGGTCCTGTATTTCGTCCAGAAACAGCGTGTCGCCGTTGGCCTGCTTCAACAGACCCCAGCGATCCTGGGCACCAGTGAACGCCCCCTTCACCGAACCGCAAAGCTCGATGGTGAGTCGGTCCGGATCGGTAAACTGGCCACAAGCCACCGAGGGCCACGCCTTGTCCAGACTTGCCTTCCGATAAGGGCCTGCGGCCCGAATGAGCTGCGCGATGGTCGACTTGCCGACGCCCCGTTCCCCGCGCAACAGCACTGGGAACGGCACCTGCGCCGCCCGATACGCCTCGGCAAGCGCCGCGCGCAGTTGCTCACTCCGCGCCTGGTCAAGCGAGATGGTGGGCGCCTCGTCAGCGCCTACACCCCTTGCCACGGTGCGTCGTGCGACGCGCAGGACCGTGTCGAGCGTTAGAGTGACCTCCGTGGTGGGCCGATCCGGGCGACTCCGCGTCCCCTGGCCGCGTTCGGCTTGCACGATGCGTATCGGCCCGTCGATAACACCCACGGACCCGGCCATCAGCAGTGCGGCATGCATCGGTGCGGTGCCTGCACCAAGCTGAAGTACCACCTCGGTACCAATGTGACGGGCACGAATTGCTCGCAGCTCGTGGACTACGATGTCGAAAAGCTCTGAATGGTCATTCGGAGGACCAACAGCCGCAAGGCGAACAGCGTGAAACTGCGGACGACACTCTGATGGAATATGGCGTTCCAAGGCACGCAGCATTTCCGGTGCTATGTCCTGGGCTGATGCACCCTTCCTCCTGCTGCCACCCGACCTTGCTGGATGGCAGAGGTAGTAGACGTCTGAGATCTTGCCCAAGAATGGTGATCGCGGGTGCGCAAGGGTCCTGAGGGTCGGACCCCAATGTGATGGATCGTCGTGGTCCGATTCGATGTACTCCCCGGTGAGACGCATTCGGTTGTACGGGTCCCCATCCAAGGCGCAGAACGTGACAAGGGCTGACTTCATCTCCGCAGCCTCCACCTGGCCACCACCGAATACCGGCGGTGGCGGCCAGTCTTGTCATTACCACGCGTGTTCGGTACGATGGGACTCATAACTATAGCGCTTATAATATGCCCAATACTTTCGAGTCTCCTGCGGGTAGGCCTGAGCTGTCAGCCGTGGAGGGCCAAGAGGAGTCTGTCATGATCTTGCTAAATGGCTTCTATGACTGCATCGATGGACATGCCGGGAGTGCCTATGAGAAACTGTTTTATTTCATACGCGAACATCCGGACCTCGGTGATCACGACAAAGATGTTCTTGAACAGATCCGGAAGCAGCTCGCGAGCTATTCTAAGGTATTCAAACGTCAGGTCCGTAACGTCATAGCTATGACCCCTGAGGAATTCGAATACCTTGAGGGGATCCGCTCCCTGCGTCGGGCCGACAGCCCGCAACGGAAGAACGGACCAATCCTGGGAGCCGCGGGCAGTGGCTAGCAACTCCCCTGCGGGCCAGTACGATGTGGTTGCCGCTTGGCACGCCTTATTGGTGCCATGGCCAGGTGACGTCGAAACATCGCTTCTCCAGCGAGCGGTGCTTCTCTTGCGGGCAAGCACACTGATTGAGTCTACTTATGCCAAGCACTACACTTGCGTCAAGGGCTTTGCGGACAGGATTGATGCGGCGAAGGAAGATGGCAGATGCTCACGGCAAGAAGATGTCCACAATGGGCGCCGGGCAAGAAATCTTCTTGCTGATGACGCAACTGTCCCGTCACTTCAGGTCACAGTCGACGCGGTACGTGAATTTGGTTTCGCGGATTTTGAGTACCATCAGCTGCCGCTACCGTGCATGGTGGCTTGGAACGATGCGGTGAACGCATGGTTAAGCCGCACGGAAAGCCCCTCCCCGGCTGCACATGTGTTTGCCTTCGAGGAGGCGGAGCGATTCGCATCTGCAGCCTCCCGGTCCTCGGTGGACGAGGAACGGACAATCGGTCCGCTCTTTGCGACGGCCTATTGCGACTTTGCGCTCAATGCTCTTGCCAGGCACGCCGAGTTCGACGTTGAGTGCGTCCCCGAGGCCGTACGCGAGCTTGCCAGTTGTGCCCCAACCGTCGGCGGCGATGCCCGACCTCCGCTGTGTCGCCTGAGCCGACCAACAAAGTTACGAGTTGCCAAGGCATCCGGTTGGATTCGTAGTGAGCTGGCATCTGAGGCCGTCACTGGTATCCGGATGCGAGCAAGTGCCGCTCACGAGGGATTGGGACTGGAGCAGGGTGCTGCCACGCGGACCACGTTCGTGTTGTTCCGCATTGCCGAAGATCTGCGTGCAGCCGCGAGGCGATCCGGAGCGCCAGAACACCTGCTGAATCCCATCGGCTTGCGCGACCGTGACCTTGAGAAAAGGGAGAGCCGTGCCCTTCAGGAGGCACGGAGACGCGAGGACGCGGCACGACGCGCTGAACAGGAGGCAACCCGGAGGGAAACCGAGGCGCGCGCAGCAACTGAGGCAGCAAACAGGCGCGAGACTGAAGCGAGAAGGCGTGAAGCTGATGCTCAGAAGATCCAAGAGGCCTCTCTTCGCAGGGAGGCACAGGCGGCTGCGGAAGGTGCCCGACGACGGGCAGCTGAAGCCCGAGAAGTCGCGTCATCCGTGACGGGAACCAAGAGTCCACAGGCTGCGACGGTGGCGACTAACGTCGATGCCAAGTCCCGAAGGGACAATCGCGGAGATTCTGACTCCTCCGGCCCCACGACGACCTCCACATTCTTGGCGTTCGCTACCTTGGGTGCGGTATGTGTGTTGATTGTTGTTGCCGCACGGAAGTGCAATACCGACAATCCTACTGTCCTCACCTCGACGCCTAGCATCGATAATGCTGTACCTGTTCCTGCTCGCCGAGCCGTGCGGTTCGGGGATTGGCTTTTCTCGTCGACGTGCGACACGCCGTGTATTGGCGGCTCCGCCTGCGCCGACCATGCTACGAAATGTGCCTCCAACATAACCTGTCTTCCCGGACCGAATGTCCCGCTGCGCAAAGAGGATGGCTGGGAATTTCATTTGCGCGGTATCGCTCCGACGGCTTCAGCCGAGACTATCCGGCAGATGTGTTCAGGCGGTCGCGACCTCTGGGTCTGTCTGCCTGATTCGACTCAGTGCGTGTCTCAACGAGAGGCTTGTCGTGGTGCCACACCTAGGCGGAATTCGACTTCTGGAATCCTCATTGCCGGTTCTGGACTCTTCCAGGAGAATCTGACCTTCGAGATTCGATCGGGTGCGCCAGGGGGAGAGATCGTTGCCCATACCAAACCCATGATGCAGAACCTGCTTCGCGGTGCGCTGTGTGGGGGATTGAAGGTCGCAACCGACAGTACGACGTTCCGATGGGTGCACTACTTCTTGTTCCCGAGGGATGTTGCTCGCACGTCCGTCATGATGGGCGTGCCCGTTTCATCATCAGGCGAGCCCGAGGCCGTACGCGAGGCTATGGAGGGCGCGCCCGAGGGAGACAGTGGACGACCAGATGATGCCGGGACCAATCTGGCGTTGTCGTCGAAGCAACGCGTTGACGTTGTTGCTAGCATTCGTCAGTTTGGGAGGATACTCGCGCGACATCGGGGGACGTACAGCCTCGTCGAGACTCAAGTGCTAGTGCGGCGTCTACAACAACACCTCGACGCCACAGTCGGCCCGCAGTCGGAGAGCGCCTGCGACGCTTTTCGCGCTCGGCCAGCGCAGATTCTCGTGTCCCGAGGCGGATCGAGCGAGATTCGAATTGGCTTCGTCACTTGGCAGGATCTCAACGTGGCTGCTGTGTTGACACGCCTCCTATCAGAGCCGGATCGCCCGAGCGTCTGGAGGCTTCTGGTCGTCCTCGACCTGTTACACACCAGCACCGTGACTCGAGGCTACGTTGATGGAATCGGTCGACAGGTCTCAACGTTCCTCCGAAGCGACTTGGTCTCGGAGGCAGATGCACTGCAGTGGTTCTTCGCAGCCCCGGAGGTTTCAGGCAGCGAAACGGTGGTGGATGTGATGCTTCTCGGACCGAGATTGGTGCCGTAGTGCGAGACTCCTCCCGTTTCGTCGTGAGCTCAATGGCCTTTCACCCATTGACGCAACGTTTGCCACAGTCGAACGAACCAGTACGTGCGAGGGGCAAAGGCAGGAATGAATTCCTGCACGTTGACGTCGTTGCGATCACTGTCGGCCACTTCCTGCCTTCTCGAATTGGAGAACTGCCGTTCCTTGTTAAGCCGATCACGACGTCGACCTGTGTCCACTTCCTCCTGCGACCACGATCGTGCCCACACTACTTGATTCCTTTTGATCCAGTAGTGCGATCGGCACGGCTGGGCCCAATTACCGATCGACGGGGACAGTGATATCGATTGGCCATCGTATGTGAGCAACCAGTCGGTTGGTCCCAGAGGCGTCACAACCTCGCTACCACAACCGCAGCAGCATCTGTGCACGACCGTGCCAACGTCGGCAGCGACGTAGATGATCCCCTCTTCAAGGCGTTCCGGTATACGCTCTACGAAGAGGTGGCCCATCTTCGTGAATCGAGTCATGGCTTCTCGTCACTGGTCACCATATTGCAGTCGATCGTGTATGTACTGTCGTGCTCCTCCTCCAAGTCCAGGTAAACTCCTCGAAGCTTTTTCCACTTGACCACAGCGAGTGCGGCATTCAGAGCGTTGAGTTCCGCTACCTGAATGTTTGTGTGGTAGGCATCGTCCGGCCCGTCTGCGCATGAAACGCGTCGCGCGAGGTGTTCTCGTCTTGACGGAGTGCTCGTAGTAATGCGCACGATGCCGCGCAGCTGTTCGTTGACGACGTCAATCCCCATCCCGGTGTCGACAAAGGACGCACCGAGTTCCTCGAGCTTCCGGAAGATTGGAACCTTTGCACTCGGTCTGTCGATGCAAACGAAGACGAAGCTGAGGCCGGCCAATTCGTCGAGACCGGCTTCTACAAGGTAGCCTTCGTGAGCGATGACGCGCCGTCGCATCCGTGAATACGTGTCGCGGAAGTAGACAGCTTTGTTGGTTCTCAAGCGCAGCTCCTCAATGGATGGGGCTCCCGGTGCTCTGAACGCATTGTGATTCACGAAGCGATCACCATCGAATAGATGTATCTCTGCCACAGGTGTCTTTGCCACGAAGTCGAGCACATATGCCCCAGTTCCACCAAGCCCGATGATCCCTACCCTCTCGGACGCAAGCTTTGACACCACAGCCTTGATACCTGCCCGGGTGGACGCGGTGTCTAGGTAGGTGAACACCGACTCGTCTTCCTCCAGGGGAACCGGAGCGAAGGTTTTTGCTGTCACTCCCGGAGAGAGCGACTGCGCCGGAGCAGAGATGATGTCGGCATATCTCGTCATCTTGGCGTGGTAGTCGGGATAGCCACCTGACGGCTTGTTTGAAAAGGACCGATCAACGGCGAGACCTCCGTCCAGGGTAAGGGCCTGCTGCTGGTGGGCGATCCCCGTTATGATTGTTCCGTCTCGGTTGCACGGCTGTTCGCCAATGAAATGGACGACGTGGTCCCCAGAGTATCTCGCCACGTCGCCCGCTACGGCAAGCATCGAGACCAACGTTCCCAGCCTCACTTCTCTCGCCGTGTTGACGTAGGGCACGTTGTGAACCAGCAGGTGACCCGAGCGTATCTCGACCTCGTACCCGTTGTCGACCAGGCGTTGGAGATCCGCACTACGACTTATCAGTCCGTGTGACATTGAAGATCATCCTCTCTTTCACTCGGACAACGTCTCCTTGAACCATCGTCCCCTCGGGCTTGTTTCCATGGCCCCGCTTGTACGTGACGGTGAACACGATGTTCTCGCCCGGTGGGCCGAGGTCGGCGAGTTGGACCAACTGGTCGAATGAGATTTCCGAGCCCGTGAACTCACGGTCTCGACCGTTCACAATGATGATGACGGGCTGGTGATGACCATGCCCATGGTCGCGGTCATGTTCAGTTTCCATATCGATCCTTTTGTCGGGGACGGTCC
>CAZYKT010000131.1:0-7334 GCA_964648165.1 uncultured Polyangiaceae bacterium
GATGCAGCCTCCAAGGGCGCTCGTGAGGTCATGGAAGCACTCGCTTCCCTGAGGGACCAGGTGCCGGACTGGCGGTACGTGTGCAAAGTGTGGTCACAGCCGCGCACCGACCTTCAGAACTCAACGGACGCTCAGCTCGCACAGTCCCTGGGCCTCGCCAAGAAAGTCATCTTTTCATCAGGACGCGCCTCCCGAGACTTCATGCCCTACGTCCTTTCTGCCTGTGATGTCTACGCGGCGCCGTCTCGTCTGGAAGGGTTCGGGATGCCGCAGGTGGAAGCGGGCGCGTGCGGAAAGCCGGTGATCGGTATCGAGGCCATGGCCATGCTGGATACCTTGGTTCACGGCGAAACAGCCCTCCTGGCTGGTGTGGCCCAGACGATCTCGGTGACCGAGACTATCGTGGGTCCAGAGGGAGGGTTCGAACCTGGGCATCGAGTGAAATTCGCCGCACCGCGAGTGGTCGACTACCGAGCCAGCGTCAAGGACATCGCTGAGCATCTCCACACCCTGCTCAACGACTCGGAGTTGCGGACACGAATGGGAGAAGCCGGTCGGAAACGCGCAGTGCAGAAGTACGACTACCTGGTGGTTGCCCAGCAGTTGATCCAGATCCTTCACTCGAAACTGGGGATACAGTGACGAACTGGACCCACAAACCACCCAGCACCAACAGGGCTGGATTCATGGAGCGGATGCCATGATCGCCTCGTCTCGAAACAGGGTGGCCCAGGCACGGGAAGCAGCGCTCGACGTACTCCTTCACAATGCAGAGAACGGCAGAGGAAACCTGCCGAGAACCGCAGGGTGGGGGTACCCGGAGCCGTACACGCGTGATCTCCTCATCGCTTCGCTTGGCATCTTGGTTTCGCGTGACAGCAAGCTCATCGCTTCGCTCGGTCGGGTCCTCCGGACCCTGGCCAAGAACCAAAGCCCCCTAGGCCACATACCTTCGCTAGTGGACGTTCCTGCGGACCGAGGCGCGAGCGACACCACGCCACTGTTTCTGTTGTCCTTGGCCTTGTATCGCCACACCACCAACAAGCCTGCTTTTCTCGAAAAGGCGGCGCGTCTGGCACTGACGTGGATGGCGTACCAGAGTCCGGACGATACCGTGATGGTGGCGCAGCAGCCCACCAGCGACTGGCGGGACGAACAGTGGGTCGAGGGCTGCGGACTTTTCGTGAACACGCTGGTGTATGCCTGCCTGAGGCTCTATTCCCTCGACGAGCGCGCCAAAACGCTGAAAAGTCAGATTAACCATTTCGATGTCGAAACACGTAGCCGTCACCCTTTCATCCACGAGGGCCTGAGCGTCCCAGAGAGACCCTACTTCGCTTTGTGGGCATACAAGCTCCACCACAGCGAGCGCTTCGATCTCCTCGGGAATTCTCTGGCCATCCTGGAGGGAATAGCGTCGCCACGCCGAAGCCGGGAAACGGTGGCGTGGGTCGAGAGGGAATGCTCGTCACTGAGACGAAAGAACCTCCTGGTCAACGATCTGCCCCCCTGCCTGCTCCCCTACATCTGCCCCTCGGATTCCGAATGGCGTCCGCGGTATGCTCAGTACAACCCTCCGGGTGAGTACCACAACGGAGGGGTGTGGCCCTTCGTTTGCGGTTTTTACGTGGCAGCACTGGTCGCTGCGGAACGCCTCCAGCTGGCCGAAAGGAAACTATTGGCACTCACGGAGCTCGTCCGACCGGCACGTTCTGCCTCGGTACCATACGGATTCAACGAGTGGTTCAAGGCCCAGGATGGCAGGCCTGGCGGGCAAGACTGGCAGACCTGGTCCGCAGCCATGTTTCTCTACGCGGCGGAGTGCGTCACCCTTTCGCGTACGCCATTTTTCGACGACATCAGGAAAGCGCGATGACTCCTCATTCCGGCTATTCAGCATTGTTCCGGCGCTCCCCGGCCAATCCCATTCTGACAGCGACGGATTGGCCCTATCCAGTACATTCCGTCTTCAACCCTGGTGCCACTCGCCTGCCCGATGGCTCGACGTTGTTGCTCTGTCGAGTCGAGGACCGCCGAGGACTGTCCCATTTCTGTGCGGCCCGATCGAAGAATGGTATCGATGGATGGGTCATCGACTCGGCACCCACTATGGAAGGCAACGCCACCGAGGAAATCTGGGGAATCGAGGATCCTCGCATCACGTATCTGCCCGAGTTGGGAAAGTACGCCATTGCCTATACGGCGTTCACGAAAGGCGGGCCCGGAGTGGCTCTTGCGCTCACCAAGGATTTTCGGACTTTCGAACGCTGTGGGCTGGTGATGCAACCAGATGACAAAGATGCTGCGCTGTTGCCGCGTCGCATTAGGGGAGAATTTGCGCTGATCCACCGACCGGTAAGCGACACCGGTGGCCACATCTGGATTTCGTTCTCCCCCGACCTGCGCAACTGGGGTAGTCACCGGCTCATCCTCCCGGCACGCAAGGGTGCCTGGTGGGACGCAAACAAGGTGGGATTGTCACCACCGTTGATCGAGACCGTGAAGGGGTGGTTGATGCTCTACCATGGTGTTCGGCAAACCGCGAGTGGGCGTATCTACCGCCTAGGTGCCGCGTTGTTGGCGCGAGACGAGCCCGAGCAGTGTCTGGCTCGGAGTGATTCTTGGATCTTCGGCCCCGAGGCACCGTACGAGCTCTCGGGTGACGTGGCCCACGTGGCTTTCCCCTGCGGGTACACCATTGGTGACGATGGCGACACGCTCCTTCTCTATTACGGTGCAGCCGACACCTGCATCGCCTTGGCAACCGGCAGTGTCAGAGAGTTGCTGCATTGGCTGTCTGAAAACGGTGAACTGATGCCTTCCAGCACATCCGCGCGGATGTGACACATCCTTTGCTGTCGACGGCTCGGAATGGCGCTGGTCCTTGCCTAAGCGGAAAATCTGTCCAAAGAAAGACGAAGTGTCATGCAACATACCAAGAAACGCGAACTGATTGCCGCCGTCGAGTCAGAGATCCAGAAGATTGCGGAGCTCGATCCGGCAGTGGTGGCAAAGGCCGATGTGTCGACACTGAGAGACTCCTTCGCCGCACTGGTGGGAGAGTTGGCGTTGGGTCCAGAACCCGAAACCCGAATCTGTCCGAAATGTGGAAATAGGGGTATGCGTGCGGCCACCATCTGCGGCTACTGCTGGACGAAGGCAGCCCTTCTTCCCACGTAGGCCTGGAGACTGACGTTCATCTTCGACGATGGGCATTCCACCGACGTGACGTGAGAGTTCCAGAAGGTCCTAATGGTAGGGATCGTCCGTTTCCGTGAACCTCGTCTCTCCTTCAAAATGAAGGCTGGGGTGAGTCATTGTGATTGAATCAGCCCGCCCTCCGCTACCCCTGGCGACGGATAAGCTGGCCCATTTTCCGGGTTTCCCGGCTGGCCCGAAAGCTGCTGTAGCACACACCAAGAACAGCCCGTCCGCCTGAGGAACAGCAATGCAATCGATCATCGCCGTCATCTTGGCCGTGTTGTGGGGGGTCGGAGTCCTCTCTTCTCACTCGATGGGCGGCTTCATTCACCTGCTAATCATCCTGGCGGTCGTACTGGCCTTCCGCGAGGCACGGAAACGGGTCAAGGCCGGAAGACAAGCGGCTCTCCGAGAGTGAGCCCAAGGCGAACATTCCATGGACAACGACGAAGACTGGGGAAGCGAGTCAATCGCACAGACGACAGAGATTGGTAGTCGGGGCACCGGACCTCCCGTAGCCGGACGTTCCACCAGTCGGCGAACTCGCGAGTTGACCGATGTCCAGGCCCTGGAACTCTTCGTTCCGGTGGGGCAGTCCCTCGGGTTACACAAGATCGCGATTCTCGGCAATCATCTGCCACGCCAGTGCGGGATCGCGACGTTCACTACCGATCTGAGTCAGGCGCTATCCAACGAGTTCTCCCAGCTGGAGTGCTTCGTGCTGGCGATGAACGACGTCGGACACCGTCATGTGTACCCGGCGCGGGTTCGGTACGAGATTGCTGCGACCGACATCGGCTCCTATCGCCGCGCGGCAGAACTGCTCAATGTCAGTCCCGTCGATGTCGTGTCAGTTCAACACGAGTTCGGGATTTTCGGGGGCAAGGCCGGCAGCCACGTCCTGGCGTTGCTTCGCGATTTGCGCATGCCAATCGTAACGACGCTCCACACCATCCTGGCTGAGCCCAATCCGATGCAGCGCTTTGCCATGGATGAGCTCACCCAGCTCTCCGAACGGCTGGTCGTCATGAGCCATCGAGGGGCCTCGATTCTCCGAGAAGTCTACCAGGTGTCGGGAGAGAAGATCGATGTCATTCCCCACGGCATTCCGATTCTTCCCAATGCCAAGCGAAGCAAGGCCCGACTCGGAGTGGAGGGCAAGTCGGTGATCCTCACCTTCGGGCTCCTATCGCCAGACAAGGGAATCGAGCACGTCATTGACGCGTTGCCGGCGATCCTGCGGCGCTACCCCGAAACGATCTACGTCGTACTCGGAGCTACTCATCCGCACGTGAAGGAACGTCACGGTGAAACCTACCGGGTCATGCTGGAGAATCGCGCCCAAAGGCTGGGAGTAGCTGGCAACATGATCTTCCACAACCGTTTCGTCAGCCAAGACGAACTGACCGAGTTCCTCTCGGCCGCCGACATCTACATCACGCCGTATCTCAAGCCAGAACAGACGACCTCGGGAACGCTTGCCTACGCTGTCGGTTCCGGGAAGGCTGTGATCTCCACCCCCTACTCTTACGCCTGCGAGCTCCTCGGCGATGGGAGGGGGCTCCTGGTGCCCTGGCCGAAGAATGATCCCCACGCGATTGCACGCGCAGTCATTGACTTGCTGGGAGATGAGGGGAAGTGCGCAGCACTCCGCGCGCGCGGTGCCGCGTATGGTCGTAGCATGCTCTGGCCTGAGGTGGCACGCCGCTACGTTCGGAGCTTCGAGCAGGCGCGGGAAGCACATGCTGAGCGACTTCGTTCGACATTTCGAGCCAAGACGCTTGCGGAACGGCCGCTTGAGCTGCCCGAGACCAACCTCGAACACTTGGGCATTTTGAGTGATCGGACTGGGATTCTACAGCATGCCGGTTTCAGTGTTCCCCGCTACGAGGAAGGGTATTGTGTCGACGACAACGCACGGGCGCTGCTGCTGATGACGCTTCTGGAAGAAGCGGGTACGGAAGACATCAAGACCGTGCGCCGACTCGCGTCCCGGTATCTGGCCTTCGTGAGCCACGCGTTCGACGCCAAGAGTGGGCGGTTCAGGAATCTCATGTCCTATTCCCGCCAATGGCTCGATGAGTGCGGCTCGGAGGACAGCCACGGGCGCGCCCTGTGGGGCCTCGGCTCCGTGATCGGTCACTCGGACGATCTGGGGCGCCGCGGACTCGCTGAGTCCCTCTTCCACCCTGCACTGACCAAGGTGGAGGACTTCACGAGCCCGCGCGCGTGGGCCTACGCGCTGCTCGGCATCGACGAATCCCTCCGCGCTTTCCACGGCGAGAGTCGGGTCCGATCAGTTCGCCAGCAACTGGCCGAGCGCCTCCTCGAGCTCTTCCGGCGAACGAGTAGCTCGACGTGGCCGTGGTTCGAGGATCGGGCAACCTACTGCAACGCCCGCCTTTCCCAGGCGCTGCTCGTGTCCGGAGTGCGGATGGAACGTAACGAGATGAAAGCCGCGGGACTGCGATCACTCCAGTGGCTTTGCGATGTCCAGCGTTCATCAACCGAGGACGGGTACTTCGCTCCCATCGGCTCGAACGGCTTCTACGAGCGCGGCGGGGAGATGGCCACCTTCGATCAGCAGCCCGTCGAGGCCTGCGCAATGGTCTCGGCCTGTTTGGCTGCTCATCGGGTAACCCACGACAATCACTGGGAACAAGAGGCACGGCGTGCCTTCAACTGGTTTCTGGGGCAGAACCAACTTCGAGAATCGCTCTACGACGCTGCATCAGGAGCCTGCCGCGACGGTTTACATGCCGATCGCGCGAACGAGAATCAGGGTGCCGAATCGACGCTCTCGTTCCTGCTAGCCCTCACGGAGATGCGCAGTGCGGCCCAGTTGGCCCAACTGGGCCGTCCACCAGCAAACTGAGCAAACGTCTCCAGAACCCTCGCTTGAACGAGCACTCTGCATCGATCAAGTTTCGGGACACCATCGGGGAAGGGCGCCTGAATTCGGCATTCCCGACAGGTAGGGCAAAGGACCGACTGGGATGCTCCGGTTCGCAAGCCGTCCCCTTCAGCTTGATTGGGTTTCCAGTCCATTCTGATTGAGCAGCACCGTCCAGGCATGGCCGTCTCCATGTAAGTAGTTGAATTCGCCCGCCTCGCCATGGTGGTCCGGAAACTGCAACGGTTTGACGGTGGAGGGTCGAGCGCGCCACACCCGGTGAGGGCGCATCTACCCGACCGTTCGGCGCGAGCAAAGAACGAACCATGTCACAGGAACTACTCGTCCTTGGAGCGAGCACGATTGCGCTCGCTGTGATTGCGATCCTAGCGTTGCTAGCAGCGCAAGCACCCACCAAGGTCGTGCTTCGGCGCCACGGGCGTTTCTCACGCAGGGCCGGGTTAGGGATCCACAGAAGGGTTCCGTTCCTCGACACGGCCGTCCCGGCAACTGGAGCTGCCCCAGCCCTTCCTGTCCCAGACTCCAAACCAACCCCAGGCGATGCTGGCGGCAGAAAACCATTGGACCCCCGGGGGACCGACCAATTGCAGGGGATCATCGCGGGTCTGCGCGGCTCCGTGGATCCTGTCCAACGGACTGGCTCGGATAGGAACGTCGGGCACGTGATGCACCGCGCCCTTCTGACCCACTACTTCGACATGTTGAAAGAGATCGGACCCTTGTCCAACTCCAGGGGGACTCCCGCCCGCCACCGTCGGGCCACGCCAGGGGAGTCGACCATGGACGTCATCGATGAGGACGCGCCGCCCGGCTCTGACCTTCGACAGGCGTCGGGTACTGTTGTCTTCCCACGCACGAAAAGCCAACGCACAACGAAAAAGAGGTAATAGCATGCTGTCGATTGTCGGACTCTGCCTTTTGCTACTCTGGGGGTTGGCCGTAGTGACGTCCTTTACGCTGGACGGATTCATCCATCTGCTGCTCATCGTGGCGGTTCTGCTCCCCATCGTTCATGTCATCAAGAATCGTGGTCAGCGCGCGGTCCAGGCGCGGCATGCCAACACAATCGGCCTCGAGAAGCCAGTGTAGAGACCGCTTCGTCGGGTACTGAACCGGTTCGAGGGTCCGTCTTGGACCGGATCGCCGGCAGCCGCGAGTGGTTGGTGGTCGCATCCGGCTGCGGCTCATTGGCGGCGGTCACGTATCACTTCGTTCTGAG
>CAZYKT010000132.1:0-7318 GCA_964648165.1 uncultured Polyangiaceae bacterium
CGTTCAGCTCGGCTTCGGACAGCCCGACCAATTGGGGCAGGCGCTGACCGGCTTCCTTGAGGATCTGCCCAATTGCGCGGACTTCGACGCGATGGATCCTCAAGGAGCGGGACCTGCCCTCCAGGATTAGCGACGGCTCCTCCCAGGTGATCTTCTTGATGTCGCACCACAGCAGGCGCGAGATGTCCCCGCTCCCCTCCAGAGCCACCCCGGCATCACCGACCAAGATCCGGGGCCGCCCGGCGAAGAGCTTGAACAGACCGTAACCAAGCCCTGCAACCCCACCCGCGAGCAGATGAGGTCCGTAGCTCGGTGGATCGGCAGCAACCCACTGAGCATATGTTCCGGCCCCCAAGGCCAGTGCACCCAGGCTGCCCACGACCCATGTGACCACGCTCGGTCTGGTGGAGGCAGGTTCGAAACGACGTTCGACGAGGCCCTTGGGGTGGCTCGGCTCGGGGCTTTGGCTGGGCGACGACTGGTGCCGCTCTGAGGTTGGTTCTGACACGCTCGACCTCGAATTCTCCCGCTGAGCGGGCAGGACACAGTGTACCGTTGGAACCAGGATTGGTATCGGACAAAGCGCAGTGAGAAAGGGGTTCAGACTCCCGGCTCGTTCCGGGCTCGGCCGTTCCCAGCTGTCCTGGTGGGCGCTGCTGCTGCTGTTTCTGGGTTTTGGTTTGGCCATAGGGTTGGGGAGCCCAGCGCCCGAGCTTGCTCCGCGATGGGCCGTGGTTTCGGGCGGACCAGTGGAAGGTCGGACTCCTTTCCTGGTCAGGGTGAAGATTCGAACCGCGATGGCCCGGGTCCAGTCCCTCGAGGAGCCGACCCCGCTGGAGCTGACGGTCACCGACGGTTCGGGGAACCAGCGCGCCGAGCGCCTGCTCATCGACCAGGAGGGCTTCGCGGCCACCGTGGTAAAGGCCTTGGCGGCGCCCGTCGAGTCCATCCGAGTGCGCCAAGGTGAGCGGGTGCTCGCCGAAGGCCGGCTCGACCGATCCCGGGTGGAACCCTGGCGCGTGGTGCCGAGGCTCCCCTTGGCTTGGGGACGGTCCGAGGGCTCTGGGTCGATCCGTGTGGTGCCGCTGGACGGCCTGTTGTTGGTGGGGATCCCTGGGCGGCTGCTGATCGGAGTTGGCCCCGACGGTGCAGGGGGCGCACCGATGGCCGCCGAGCTGGAGAGTGATTCACTGCGTTTCGGCGACGAACCCACCAGTCAGCTCAAGATCTTACTTGGTGCGACACCGATCATCAGGGCCACGGCCCTCGATCCATCGGGAGCCATTACGGTTCATGTCACCGAGCCTGCCGGTCAGTCCTCGGGCTACAGTGGGCGGTTGCGCACTCAGATGGCAGGGATCCTGGCTGAATGGCAAAAGGATCGGTGGTTGCTCAAGAGTTTGGTGGCTCGCGACCGGGTCTACTACCTGGAGTTCGACGCGAACGGTCCCACCAAGCTCGGCACCGAAGGGCTTCGACGGACTCCCGGCGGACTCTGGCAGGGCGAGGTCGTTCCGTCAGTCGCTCGTGCCGAGGGCGGCAGTTGGCTATTGGTGGGTCCCGACCCAGAGCTGGACGGCGAAGCCAGTGTGGCATGGCCTCGTGTCCTGGACCCACGCCAGGCCGAGCCCACGGTCTCCCTCCACTTCCCGGTACTCCTGGACGGACGGCGGGCGGCGGAACGAACCTGGGCAAGAGAGCTCCAGCACCACTGGCGGGTTATCTGGGGATGGGGTGGGGCGGTTGGTCTCTTACTTCTTTACTGCGTGTGGAAAACGGCTTGGGCAGGCGGGAGCCGCCCGGTGCCAGGCTCCGACGAAGACATGTCGCGGCTACCCCTGCGTGGGCCGTCGCTCGGCTTGTTGATTGTGACAAGTCTGCTCCTGCTGGGCGCAGTCGCCAGCTTGATGGTGTGGGGATGGGCGCGCCTTGGTGGTTGACAGTCGGGAGTCGAGCCCGATCCATTCCCGGAGCCATGGATGAAGGCGTGATAGCCGTTCTAGTCCCGAGGGGATGGTACACGGTCCAGCCGAAACCAGCTCAGCATGACTGCCTCGGTGGACAGGATGTCCTCCACCGCGGCCAGCTCTCGGGCGGAGTGCATGGCCAGCATGGGGGCTCCCGCATCGACGGTGCGAACCCCCAGGCGGGCAGCGGTGATGGGGCCCAGGGTGCTTCCGCACGTCAGATCGTTGCGTGAGCTGAAGCGCTGCGGAGTCACCCCTGCGGCCTGACAGGCGGCATCGAACGCGGCCAAGCTCATCCCATCCGTGGCATAGGATTGGTTGACGTTGATCTTGACGGCAGGTCCCTTGCCCAGCTGGGGACGGTGACCCGGATCATGCTGCTCGGGATGGTTGGGATGGACGCCGTGCGCCATGTCGGCCGACCAGAACATGGTGCGTGCCAGCATTCGTGCGCGTGCCTCGGGATCGTCAGGGGACGTGGCAGTGCACAAACGGGCCACGACATCGGATAGGAAGGAGGATCGGGCTCCCAGCGCCGAGCGGCTCCCCACCTCCTCGTGATCGTGCAGCACCAGGAATCGGGCAGGACCGGTGGGGGCGCCCGCCCTGAGGAATGCGGACAGTGCCGCGTGTACGCTGAAGAGATTGTCAAGGCCACGACTGCTAACGAACTCCCCCCGGCTCCCCACAAGACCCGGAGGGGCGGCATCGACCAAGGCCAAATCCCACCCTGCAAGATCCTCGGGTCCCAGAGCAGGCATGTCCGCCGGGAAGGTGAAGGCCCCGAGCAGTGCAGCCAGGGGACCGCTCGTATCGTCATGGCTGGCATGGGCCAAGATGGGTGACAGATGCGACTGGGGGTTGATTCGCAGGCCCTGGTTATTGACCTCGCGTTGCAGGTGAATGGCAAGACTCGGGATCGTCGCGACCGGCGTGGCGGTGCGGACCAGCAGCGCCCTGCCTGACTTGCTGACGAGCCTCCCGGCCACGATCAGATCCCGGTCCAGCCACGTGTACCAGAGAGCTCCACCGTAGGGCTCCACGGCCAGCTGCACAAACCCCGCCGAACCCTGGGGCTGATTGGGCTTGAGCCGAAGCCCCGGGGAATCGGTGTGGGCGCCAACCATCAGAGCGCCGGTCTCGGCCAAGGGGTCTCGGCCCAGGTGGAAGGCCACCAAGCTGCTGCCTCCACGCACCACGAAGGCGCGCGCCACGTCGGGAGAGAACCGTTCCCGCTCGTCGAGTTCGCAGAACCCAGCGGCTCGCAAGCGGCGCGCAACCTCGGCGACCGCATGGTAAGG
Organism: uncultured Polyangiaceae bacterium; assembly: GCA_964648165.1. Lineage (GTDB taxonomy): Bacteria > Myxococcota_A > Polyangia > Polyangiales > Polyangiaceae > FEN-1139. The sequence goes on from CAZYKT010000132.1 coordinate 3,269, forward strand.
GCTCGGTGAGGCGGAGAGAAACCCGAGCAGTCCGCTCGGCTCGGAGTCGATGGCCGGCATGGTACTCTGCAAAATTGCGCGTCTTTCCCAGAATTGCAAGAATTGACGAGAACCGCCGACCAGCGCAACATGGTCCCCATGGCCCTGCTGGGGCGTATTCGCTGGAGATTGGCACTGGCCATTGCTGCCTCGGCCATTCTGCCCCTCTTGGCGGCCACGGTGCTGGCCGGCAACATCGTGCGTCGGACTGCGGAGCGCTTCTACGTCCCAGAGATTGGCGCTCGCCTCGATCAGAGCCTCGGGCTCTATCAGGAACTCGCCTCGGCCATCAAGGCGTCCATGCGTCACGCGGCGGATGCGATTGCCTGTCGAGACAGCCTCAAGCGGGCCGTCAAGGCCCACCATGAGACGACCATTCGGGAAGAGCTGGTCCAGATCATCGGTGAATACCCGGCTCTGGTGGAGTTGAGCGTCGAGGACGACCAAGGACACGTACTGGCCAGTGCCAACCGAGGCCGCCCCGTCGATCGGGCGCGTGAGAAGCAATTGGAGTTGATGAGGCCGCTGGAGAGCGAAGCCCCCGCCAGTCTCACCGTGCGTCTGTTGTTCGCCACCGACCGGGCGCGTCTCGATGAGCTCGCCAGCATGGGTCAGTTCGTCGAATCCTACCGTCGCATCGAACAGCGACGCGTCCAGGACGAACGAGCCTACGTGTCTTCCTTCGCGGTGTTGCTGGCTCTGACCGTCCTGGTTGCGGCCGGTGTCGGACTGTGGGTGGCGCGGGGTCCCACGGTTCGACTGCTGACCACGGCGACGGCCCTCAAAAGGGTGGGGGAGGGCGATTTCAGCGTTCGCGTGCCGGAGGCAGGACGCGATGAGATCACGGATCTGGCCAGGGCCTTCAACCGCATGGTGGGCGAGATCGAGAGCAGTCGAGCCCGGATCGAGTACCTGCAGCGCATTGGAGCCTGGCAGGAAATGGCCCGCCGACTGGCCCACGAGATCAAGAACCCCCTGACCCCAATCCTTTTGGCGGTTCAGGAGGTCCACCGGCGCTGTCCCGACGTACCGGCATTTCGTCAGCTCGTCGACGAAACCCTGGGGATTGTCCAGGACGAGGTCGAAACGTTGCGCCGTCTGGTCTCCGAGTTCTCGGATTTCGCTCGAATGCCCCAGGCTCAGTTGCAGCTGGCGGACCTGGCCGAGTTCTTCCGCGCCCAGCAACGGCATTTCGAGCTCCTCGACGAGGAGTCGGGAGAGCTGGAGCACACGCCGTCTGGGACTGCCGAGCCTCAACGGGACCTGCGTATTCAGGTGGAGAGCCCCGAAGGGGCGGCACCGGCCCGGTTCGACGCGCAGATGCTGACTCGAGCCATCGTCAACTTGGTACGCAATGCCGTTCAGGCCATCACGCTGGCGAACATCAAGCCGGGACGGATCACGATCCGTTTGAGAGACGCCATCAGCAGCTGGGTCATCGACGTACAGGACAACGGTCCCGGAATTGCGGAGGACCTCCGGCAGGTCATATTCGACCCCTACGTCACCACGAAGAAAACGGGGACTGGCCTGGGCCTGGCCATCGTCAAGAAGATTGTCGTCGAGCACGAGGGAACGATCTTGGTGGAGTCGCCGCAGGGTGGTGGCACCCGAATCCGTATCGATCTTCCCAAACCGGATGCGTCTCAGCCGCCTCGTTCCAGTCCTTCCACCGCATCGATCGCCATCCCGGTGTCGCGGGGGGTCTGGCCGACACCGGAGCCGGATCCAGGGTCCGAGCCGGGTGCCGATCCGTGACACCCTCAGGAATGCGTCCTGGCGGACTGTTACGCTCCGGTTGGGTGTGGGGTGCAATCCTGGTGGCCAGCAGTGTTGCCGGGGGCCTGTGGGGGCTGCCGCGACTGGGCACCAAGGCTCCACAGACGCTGGGCGGGACCTTGCCCGAGGTGTCCCTGTCCGAGGTATCCACCGAGGCTACAACCGACAGGATTCTACTTTCTGCCTATCGCGGGCGGGTGCTGATTCTGGAGTTCTGGGCCACGTGGTGTGCATCCTGTCGTGAGCAGCAACCGATCCTGGATCGGTGGGCAAGGGCCCATCACGGATCGGCGACCCTGGTCGGGGTTAACGTCGGGGAAGACCCCGCGGTGGTGGTGGCTCATCTTGCCAAGACCCGCCCCAGCTACACGATCGCCTCTGACTCGGACGGTTCTTTGGGCCAACGGCTGGGGGTGCGTGAGCTCCCCACCTTGATCGTCGTCGATCCAAGGGGCCGGGTGAGCACCGCGGCAACCGGCGTTATCACCTATGCGCGCCTTCTGCGTCTGGTCGCACAGGCCGAGGGCGGCTGAATCGAGTTGCTGCTCTGTGCTTCCTCGACCAACTGGCGTGCGTGCTGGCGTGCAGTCTCAGTAATCTGCGCTCCGGCAAGCATGCGCGCCAACTCGTCGATGCGTTGTTCCTCGTTCAAGCGCAGCACACGGGTCGTGGTTCGTCCGTCGCGAACCTCCTTCTCCACTCGGAAATGGGCATCAGCGAAGGCAGCAAGCTGGGGCAGGTGGGTGATGCAGAGGACCTGGTGGTTGCGAGCGGCTCGGGCCAGGCGCTGACCGATGGCGCCCGCCACGGCGCCCCCGACGCCCGAATCGACCTCGTCGAAGACATAGGTTGCCACCCCACCGGTTTCGGTCAGTGAACCCCGAATGGCCAGCAACACACGAGACAGCTCGCCTCCCGAGGCGACTCGATTGAGTGGTGCCGGCGGCTCCCCCGGATTGGCGGAGAACAGGAACTCCACCTTGTCGCTGCCGCGAGGCCCTGGATCGGCTCGATCCAGAGGCGTGAGTTGAGCGTGAAACCTGGCGAGTGGAAGATGAAGCGCCTTGAGCTCGGCCTGGACCGATTCGTCCAAACGCCGAGTGGCCTGGGCGCGAGCCTCATGCAGGACTCTGGCCTTGGCTTGGCAGGCCTCCCGCACGACGGTCAAAGAGGTCTCGGCGGTCGCGAGTTCCTCCTCGATGTTACGAAGCACCGTCAGCTCCGCGCGAAGCCCCTCCAGGTACGAAGCGAGATCCCCAAGCCCTGTCGGGTGCCGGCGGTCGAGCCGAGAGAGCTCATGGACCCGCTCCTCGGTCTGTTCCAGGGCTCCTGGTTCCAGCTCCAGGTCTGCTTCGAACCGCCTGAGCCAACTCAGGGCTTCCTCACTGGCGGCTCGCGCGGTGGCCATCTGCTCGGCGAAACAGGACAAGGCTGGCGAGCTCTCGGCGCCGCGCGAGGCCTGGTCCAGCAGGCGACTCAGACGAGTCAGGACGGAGTCCTCCGATTCGTGGAGTATCTCCAAGGCCTCGGCGCAGAACGTGGCCCAGCGATGCTGATCACGCAGCAGGGCGAGGCGTTTCTTGAGCATTTCGAGCTCTCCCGGTTGGGGAGACACGCGCTCGATCTCGTCGATCTGGAAGGCCAGGTACTCGGCTTGTTGGGCGGCGCCAGACACCCGTCGGGCCAGACGTTCCCGATGGTTCACGGCGCTTCGGTATTCAGCGAAGGTCTGCTGATAATCGCGGAGCGGACCATCCAGCCTGGCGAAGCCGTCCAGTACCTCCAGATGCCTTCCCACTTCGGCCAAGGAATGGTGCTCATGTTGGCTGCAGATGTCGATGAGAACCTCGCCCACGCTCAGTAGGGCCTCTCGGGTGGCCAGCTGTCCGTTGACGAAGCACCGTCCCTTGCCGGAGCGGGGGGAGACTCGACGGACGACAACCGGCTCGGTCAGATCGGTTTCGGCCAGACCATGCCGCTCGAGCAGTTCGCGCAATACGACCTGGAGGTTCGCCTGGAGTTCGAACTGGGCATCGACCACCAACGCGTCGTCGCCGGACCGGATCCAGTCCGAACGAGACCGTGCTCCCCGCGCCAGAGCCAGAGCGTCGACGATGATCGATTTTCCGGCTCCCGTCTCACCCGTCAGAACGTTGAGCCGGGGGTCGAGCTCGATGCTCACGTCATCGAGCAGAGCCAGACCCTGGACGCGCAGATAGCTCAGCATGGGGA
>CAZYKT010000133.1:0-7315 GCA_964648165.1 uncultured Polyangiaceae bacterium
GCATTCCGCGGATCGCATGTTGACGAACAACGCTGTCTTGAGATACCTCAACGAGTCGGAGTGGTTCGACCTTCACCCGGCGGTGCGTGTCGTCGAGGGTGTTGCCGACGCCATTGCACGACGTTTGGCCGCACGAACCGCGTCCGTCTCCTGACCACCTCGAGGGAACCCGGATGCCGGAAGCTTCGCCAGGTTCGACCGACTCCACCCGCGCGGCGCTCCTTGCCGATCCGGAGATCGAGCGACTCTGCCAAGGCCTGGCGTTGGCCTCCGGCTTCGCCCTATCCCTGGTCGTAACGCCCTGTTTCGGCTTGACCCGGGTACTGCCGAGCCTTGTCGCGGAGCGCGCCTCTGAGATCAGCCAGGCCTCGTTGAGAGCGACGAGTCTCACCCTTTCCCACCGCTTCGAGCCCACCGAGACCGAGGTGGGCTTCATGCGCGCCGTCGAACAAGCATGGGAAAAGCTCGATGGGCTTTCACGAGCCAGCGAGGAACTCCTCTTCGTCACCTTGGCGGAGCCGGCCACATCGGACGATCCGTTCTGGCGCGTTCTGTTTCGGATAATCAACGAGCGCCGTAACGGCTTGACCGAGCGACTGGGGCGACCCCTGTGCCTGATGCTGGGCCCGAAGCTGGAGGCGCTCCTGACCGAGCACGCGCCGGACTTCTGGTCCATCCGCTCGCATACGCGATTGCCCACTGTCTCGCCCACCCCGGTCGAGGCCCTGGGACAGCCCCTGGTCGAGAAGCTTCAGCCTCTGCGGAGGCTGCTCTGGGACCACGAGAATGCGGTCCTGCCCGTGGTGGGTTCGGGCCTGTCCCAGGGCCTTCCCTCCTGGCGCGCCCTGCTCTCGTCGCTCATCGACGAGCTACCTGAGGCGGAGCGAGGCGAGCTCCGCGAGCAGCTCGACAAGGAAAAATTCCTGGAGGCCGCCAGCTATCTCGAAGAACACCCCGCCGTCGGCCGCCGCCGCGTCATCGCGAAGGTCCAGGATTGCTACCAGCGTCCGAAACTCGAGCGCCCCGAGATCTACGACCAGCTGGTGAAGCTCCCAGTTGCCCACTACGTGACCACCAACTACGACCCTTGGCTGAAGAACGCCCTCTCCCAGCGCCTCTCCGAGGTTCCTCGGATCTATGGACCCTTGGACGACGGCGCCTTCAGCGACATCGCCCCCAGCTCGCCCCCCTTGGTCCTGATGATCCATGGCGATGCGGACAGACCCAATACCTGCGTCCTGAGCGAGGTGGGCTATCGGGACCTTTCGCATGGCAGCCCGGCGTGGCGAGAGGGCATGCGGCAGCTCATCGGTCACCGACATCTCTTTTTCGTCGGTTATTCCCTCTCCGATCCCGATATCCTCGATCTGTTGCTAGAGTGGCAGGCGGTCTTCGCGCCCCAGGGCGAGGCCCCGCGGCATTTCCTGATCGACGCCGGGATCACGAAATCCAGGATCAATCTGCTCCGCCAGCGCGGGATCGAGCCCATCGATATCGGTGACTTCGCGCTGCTGGGCGACCTCTTCTCGTATCTCGCGATGCCCCCGCAGGGCCATGCCGCGGAGCGGATCGATCCGTCCGCAAGGCCGCTACGCGCCTATCTGCGCTCCCTGTACGCCCAAACCCGCAGCATCGAGATCCAGGGCATCGGCACTGGCCGCGGTCACGGTAAGAACGCCCTCAGCTATCCCATCGAGGAGCTCTACACCCCGCTTCGAACCCGACGTGGCAGCGAGCGGGGGCTTCATGCCCCGGGTGACGAACTCGTTACCCTTTGCGCGGTCTTTCCCCTCCATCAACATCTCTTGATTGAGGGTCAGCCCGGCGCAGGCAAGACCACGTTCCTTCGTCTGGTGGCGTCCCTGTTGGCCCGCGACGCCCTGGGCATCCCCACCGCAAATGGAAAGCGCCAGAGCGAGGAAAACCTGGGCCTCGACGAGAACGGTCCCGCTGTTATCCCCATCTTCCTCCGCGCTTCCCAGCTGGTTTCTGGGCTTGACGAAGCCAAGGGTCGCCTCGACCGAGCGCTGCTCACGGAGTTCATCGAGCAGCTCTGCTGCGACGGCCAGGACAAGGTCGATCGACGAGCCTGGGGAGAGCTCCTAGAGACCGGCAGGGCCTGCCTCCTATTGGATGGCGTGGACGAGGTCTCCGATCCAGAGCTCAGGAAGCGCCTCTTCCAGATCCTGCGCGACGCCAAGGACCATTGGCCGAGCCGCCTGATCGTCAGCAGCCGCCCCATCGACACCGAAGCCTTCGCCGCGATGGGCTTCGCCGGCGTGTCGATCGAGCCCTTCGGCAGAAAAGAGATTTCCCAGTTCGTGGAGCGCTGGGTCAAGGGTCTGCGCGAAATCCAGGACAGCGGCGGTGCCCAAAGCCTGGTCGAGCAGCACTGCCGTGACCTGACTGGTGCCATCCTCGCCAACGTGGCCGTCCGCAGCCTCGCAGAGAACCCGGTCATGCTGACCTGCCTCTGTGTGGTTCATTTCAACGAGGGCAGGCTCCCCGAGGGCCGTTCCCGCCTCAATCAAGCCGTCATCGAGTGGCTCCTGCGCGCGCGGAGCGAGCAGCGCAAAAATCAGGGCTACAGCGACGAGTTCGCCCGGCAGACCTTCGCCCGTCTGGCTTTCCGCATGTTGACCACCGAGCAAGGCAAGCGCAGCACGGTGAGCTTCGGAGAAGCGGCGAAGCTCATGGCCCCCGAGCTTGTCCAGCAATTCCCCAAGTCCCCCAGCGACGTGCTCGGTCGCATCGCGGAGCGCTGGCTCGAGTTCGAGTGCGAGATGAGCGGGATCGTGCAGCAACTACCAGGTCGCCAGCTGCGCTTCTGGCACCTGACCTTTCAGGAGTACCTGGCCGCCCTCTATCTGAGCTGGCAGTTGGTGGTGGACGAGACTTGGTGGACCGAACACGTGCTCCCCCATCTGGAAGACGCTCAGTGGCGCGAAACCATCGACGTGCTTCCAGGGTGTCTCTACGACGGACCAGGCATCGAGGCGGTACACGGCCTGTTCCGGAAGATCGTAGCGAAGTACGGAACCGACGAGGCCTTGCCCAACCAGGCACGTCTCGCAGCGCTGCTTTCACGGCTGCTCTTGCCCCTCGGCGTCTACGAGTACGTCGCACCTCCCGAGGTGCAATCCACCCTGAAGATGGCCCTCGACCGTTCCATGGCCATCTTCACCATCGAGGGCGCGAAGCAGGTTCCGATCGAGACGCGCATCGAGGTGGCTGACGCCCTGGGCCGCGCCGGGGATCCCCGCTTCGCGTCAGGCGTCGACAATTTCCTCCCCGTGCCAGGAACCGGAATCAAACTCGGCAAGTACCCCGTGACGGTCGAGGAGTACAAGGCCTTCGTCGACGCCAGGGGATACGAGGAATTCAAGTGGTGGAGCGCGGAGGGGTGGGCGGCGCGTAGCAAGAACGAATGGGTGGCACCTGGCGAATGGGAGCAACAGCTGCAGCACCCCAATCGCCCGGTGGTAATGGTTTCTTGGTTCGAAGCAGAGGCATACTGCCGGTGGAGAAGCGACCAATACGGGCAAGAGACTAGGCTGCCGCGTGATGAGGAGTGGCAGAAGGCAGCCACGTCACCGCAGGGCGACCACCCCTGGGGTGGAGACGAGGCGAACCGGGAGCGAGCGAACTTCGCTGACGAGGCCTGGAGGCCGAATGTCGGCCACCCGACACCCGTCGGTGTGTATCCGTCGGGTGCGGGCCCCTATGGGCATCTGGACTTGGCGGGGAACGTCTGGGAATGGACCGAGACGCGCTGTGATGACGCTGGCACCGTGACTGACAGGAGCCAGCACCGGATCACCCGGGGTGGGAGCTGGGCCAACCGGGCGCGGTACAGCCGCCCGGCGCACCGCGATGTGACCAGGCCGCACAGTCGTGGGAGCGGCCTGGGCTTCCGGCTGGTCGCAGTTCAGTGAGGCGAGCAAGGGGAAGGGCGAAAAGTGAGGGGACCATCAGAATCGAGGCGGCCACCGTTGCGGTCCCGACGTCACCCGCTCAGACGTCCGCACGATACTCACGCGGATCTGTGCAGCCAGGGACAGCAACTAGAGGAATTCGGACAGGATGACCCGCACATCTGCGGTTACTCTCGCTGAAGGGCCAAGAATTTCCGCAACCTGAGTGCACGTTCCAGGTTTAGACAGGACCAGGGCGGGAATGCGTTTCTCTGTCGCAAGATCGAGCAGCCTCTTCTCCGGAGCCAGATCGACCGTGCCCGGGACCAGAACAAGGAGTATCCCGGCTCCACCTCCGCTGTGATTGAGTTCCGCGCAGGCATCGTCGAAATCTCTGAAAGGCTTGACAGCATAGCCTTTCCTTTTGAGAAGAGCGAGGACCAGTCCGTGGTCCTCGTAGCGGGCCTCCACCCACCAGGCCTCCCGGTCGTAAACTGAGCTCCGGTCGTCGGGAGGTGCGCTGCCAGGGTCAGCTCTCACGCTTGTCGGAGCAATGAGCGCCGCACTCTGGTCGATAACGTCCCGGGAAGTCCGGAAGCTTCCAAACTGTATGTCACGCGTTTTCCGGTCCGCGCGACGAAATGCTGCTGACAAGTGAATCCGAGTAATCAGGTATCCGACCAAGAAGCCAGTTGCCCCAAAATAGAGAAGGGCTGCAACGAGAACCCTTTCCGCTGCAGCAGCTGCGAACGTTCCCGCCGTGGCCCAGTGTGCAAGACGGACTATCGCTGACGGAACTCGGGTAAGTTCGACCAGTCCGATTCCCAACACGATCTTCGTGACCCAGTCGGATACCTGCTCCAAGTTGGTGTTGATGTCCAGTCCAGTCACGGGAGGTGCATCGGTGCCACCGACGGCTCGGTGATCCCTGACCGTGGCTACCGCTCTTGGAACCCCAAAGAGAAAGCCAAGCGCCGCGCCGAGAACGCCCGCCGACAGCGCCCACACGAGCACGAGCGCTGAGGCTCCAGTCTGGCAGGATATGATTCCCAGTATGCCAGCCAGGACGAAACTCAGAGCAACCGCGCCAATCCTAGTTGTGTCGTGGTGACGCGAGGCAGCGACCAGATTGTCACAAGGACGCTTCGATGGGCTCATGAAACCCTTTCTGCAGCTACCCAGACAGCAGAGGGCTGTCCGCGAGGGCTTCGATACCAGTCCTGATTCTCTCTACGTGTTCGCGGAGTTTCTTTGGGGTCGACTGCGAACACCTGACTACCTCCAGTAGACCATGTAGCTCGCGCTTACAGTGACGAAAGTCGAAGATCTCCGACCGAGAGCGAGAGCCTTTGAGAAACTCCTCCAAGAGAGCGCTGAAGGTCAGATCAGGAACCATTGTGGTCGGACGATCGGTGAAGTTGAAGCAGCGCGCGTCGCCATAGAGCGCATAGAATTCTGCCGCCGTCGGCACAAGAGCTCCACTAAACGCCCAGTCATAGATAGCCTGACTTCCGACAAGCCAGTTGATGAGGTCGATACCCAGTGTCCGATTCTCCGTTCCTTCGAGGACAACGTAGTGCCACTCGCCGAGACAGGAAACATGCTGGGGCTTCGCGCCCCGCCGCTTGGCCTCCAACCACACCCCGAGGGTAGAGGGTACGGGGATGACGTCCAGATCTGCACCATCCTGCTCCCACAAGAAGGGCCGCCGTCCGTCGTCTCCTGAAGGCTTGCGCGCAGTGAGCAGGTCAACGAGCGTGGAATGCCAATGCCGAGCGAACATCCAATCGGGCGAAGCGCCCTTCCCATATCGTCGCCCAAAGGGTTCAACCTCCACAGTGGAATCTCGAGGAAGGACTCGACACTCGTACATGTAGTTGAGAAGCAAGTAGGCGGCCACGATTGCACGCTCGTTTTCCTTCCAATTCGCGACGCAGTAGTCGGGCTTGACGCAGAACGTTCCGCCATGTGCCCAGACCAATTCCAGAAGCGTCACCAGGATGGTGTCATCGAACTGCGTTTCAAGAACCACCTGCGTTTGACATAGGCGACACAGGGCTACTACCTCCTCCCAGGTCTGGGGATGCTTGCTCTCGAGAAGCTGTCCTGCCAGCTCATTCAGCTCTTCCCTGGTTGCAAGAGTTGAGCGATCGGGCTCCAGGCCAGCCTGCCTCAGTCGATCCCGAATCTCATCCTGAACACGAAGGAGCTCATCGCGGATGGCCTCAACCGTCAGGCATTCCTCATTCCGGCGGAACACGTCCATCCGGCACACCAGCATTCCTACGTTCGCATTGTACGGAAGCGAACGGTAGTTCTTGCCATCTGGCATTTCATAGGGCGACAGCTTCAGCGCATCCACCACTTCGGAACGCCGCTCCCCAAAAAGGCGCAGCTCGGCCTTCGGGAGAGGAACGAACAGACCTTGTTGACCATCCTCCGAAACCAGATAGTCCCGAACGTTGCTCTCAACGGTGTTCAAAGTACCAATATCAAGATCGGCGATATCTTGCGGGCAGCTCGTTGCGAAGGAGGCCTGACTCTCAAGCACATGACGGTGGAGCTTGCCCACGACGCGTGGAGAGAGCCCCGGTTCGGAGCCAAAAAGCCTTCGCATCTCGTTCCAGATCCACGTTCGCTGCTGCAGCTCCACAAGCCACTTGACCCAATAGGTATCAAAACTTGCGAGGCACATATCGGTTCGACGAGGAATGTTCTGGTACCGCCTCTGGTTGGCAAGAACGTGGGCAAGTCGTGAACGCCCAAATGTGTCGCAGTTCAGGGTAGGAAACAGTAGCGGGACGTCCTTCTGGATGAACTCATCGACAGCCGCGCGCTGCGGCTCATTCTCTTGAAAGAGCAGGAGCCTCCCATCCCCAGGGTACGTGTCATAAAGGATCACGCCATGATGTGGTACAATGTCATAACAGCAGCGCCGAGCCTGGCTTCGGCCAGTGCGTGATTTTGCAACCCGACAGAAGGAGCGCATCTCGCTGTGAGGCTGTCCGGTGGTGCTGAGCTTCACTGGTACTTCCTCCCTAGTAAGGACGATTTCTGTGTCGCACATGAAGCTTTCTGAGACAGCGGATCGCTCAGAAGACGCCCCGGTTCCGTACTCTCCGGTAATAAGAACCACGGCCCCCTCCAGCGTTGCTTGGATCGTCTTGCAGATGCTGTGAACAATGGCGCGCAGACTGGCATCGGGGCGCTTTTCGGAGAGGAGGTCCACGAACACATTGAGAGAATCGATCACAACGAGAATTGGCGCAGGAGGACCATCAGGAGCGGATGAGTCGACATACGTGCGTAGGAAAAACTCCATTGCGTCATTGAGCCCAATAACGGGCGCGTCGAAGAGAGCGGCGGACAAGTCGCGACGGCAGGTGTCACTGGCTTTTAAG
>CAZYKT010000134.1:0-7210 GCA_964648165.1 uncultured Polyangiaceae bacterium
GTCTGACGCCACTATCGCTACCCCTTTCCCCGGGGTGCGCGAAATCGAGGCTCAGCTCCTGAACCGCCACCAACGGGTATTGGTGCACCACATCGACGAGTTGGCGAACGACGTTGTCTCGGCCCAGCTTTGTCTTTCCGAAATTCTGGATGTTGAACGTCGCAATTGCCAAGGTGGAGTCGCGTTTGCGGGTGGTCCCGGACGAGACAGTCGATTCGGACTTTTCGGTTGAGTGTTGGCAGGACTCCAGATAGGAGTCGATAATCCACCCCACCTCGGGGCTACCGTCGGAGACATAGGCTACGTGGCGCCAGTTCTTACGCTTGGGCGTGACTTGCACCGAAACACCGTCGGAAAGATTCTCCTTGATGTCACTGCGGCCCTTGTAGCGCTCATGCACGGGAGCCCCCTCGTCCCGAACACACAGAGTTTCAGACGTGTCTTCCGGTTCGGCATCCGATGAGCCGTCGTTGCTCTCGACGTACGTCACTCGACTGATCCGCAATGCCCCTCCCGGCGACCCATAATTAGCCGTCTCCAATGCCTCCTCGCCGAACTCCACTCGTAGATCTTGAATCACGACGCAGACATGGGCGTCTCTCGTGTCCTTGCGGGCCCAGACGACAAGGATGTCGCCGGAGCCGAACCGCGTTTCGGCCGTGGGGGTCCGTGCATACGGGCAATAGGCAAGGCGGGAGACGTTCACGCCCGGCTTCCAACCCTTGTGCTCCTGTCGGTTGATGAACGGGAGCCGCACGCCCAGGCGGTAGAGCATCCAGAAGGCCAGATCGGCACAGCTGGAATAGGGACTGCCCTGGTCGCGCCCTTCGGTCACACTGTCATAGACGGGATCGCCAAGTTCCGGTCGTCCGCGGCTGCCGTTGCAGGCGTATTCGCAGAGATCGCGGGCCATGGCGCGGGCCTCGTTTTCGTCGAAGGGGACGGACCAGGGCAGTACCAGGGTCATGACGCCTTGCCCTCCATTTCTGTCCTGGTGGGGGACAATAGGCTGCTCTTCAGGGCGCCCAGCTTTTTGAGCTGTTGGTACCAGAAGGGGGCTCCGAAGCTGATGAGCAGCGTTGTGGTCAGCACGCCGAAGAGATGGGAGAAGGGGAAGCGTGTCTGGCCGGAGGGGGATGGGAGCGGTTTCGTGTAGTAGGCCCAGCCCTTGCCCCAGAACTGGATGTCAATCCGGCCGAGCTTGCCATCGGTGAGCTCGATGAGCTTCTTCTGGGCCAGAAGCTGGGTCGAGATCCGGTCGGGGCTCGTCGATTGCAAGGGATCGTTCGGCGGGTCCCGCTTGGCCAGCTCCGTGGCAAGTTCCACCGTCTTGGCGCGCAGCGTTGTGTCGATTGTGAGATCGCCCAGCAGCTCGGTGGCGTTCACCTGGAAGCCTCCCGCTACCAGGAGGGCGGCGGCCACCGAGAGCCAACGCATGGTCAGCGTCAGATTGTCGCTGGCGCGGTTTGCCAGGGACTCTGCCGAGACGGGTTGGGCGAGGTCGCAGGGCGGGGTTTGGTCTTTCAAGAGCTCGGTGAGGGCCTTGGGATCGACGAGCTCCCGGCGCGGGCCCAGGAGCAGGCGGAGGAGCGCGACAAGGAGCGGCTGGGACCGTTGATGGTCGGCGAAGTCACCCAGGTGTTGCCAGGCCAGTTCTCGGGCTTGGGGTTGGTCGAGGCCCAGATCGAGGTTCAGGTGTTGGACCAGGCCTGCGCGCGCCGAGCGGGCGGGCAGGCGCATCAGGGACTTGGCGGCGGAGGTCAGGCCTGTCACCACCAGGCTTAGAAGGAGCATGACGGCGATGAAGCCCACCGTCACACCCAGGATGTTTCCTAGGATGCCGAATGTCATGGGAGTATTCCTTTCAGGCAGCGTCGCGGACCGCGCTGTCTCCGAGGGCTTTCTTGATTTCGTTTTGGGTCATGGGGCCACGCAAAAACGACATGGCGTGGCGGGGTTGCAGGAGGAACGTCGAGGGGTTGTTGTGGACGTCGCGCACCAGGAACCAGCGCGACGAGAGGCGCTTGATGCAGCGGGTCAGCTCCTGGGGACACAGCGGGTCGTTGCCGCCGGCGTTGGAGAGGCCGTCGACGAGGCGAGCCCGATCCGCGTCGGTTTGCAGGCGCCCCACGCACCAGAAGCCGGCGTTGGACAGGACCCGATAGTCCAGATCCATCGGGTTCTGCGTGGCCACCACCACGCCCACGCCGAAGGCGCGCCCCTGTTTCATCAGGGACACGATGGGGCGCTTGGTGGGGGGATTGGCCGGGTGCGGGGGGAGGAAGCCGTAGGCCTCGTCGAAGATGACCAGGGCTCGGAGCTTTCGCGAGCCGGGCAACGAGCGGGTGTAGGCCAGGATCTCCTCCAGAAGGACGCCCAGGACCAGCGAGCGCTCCTCGTCGTCCAGGTGGGCCACACTGACGATGACGCCGGGGGTGCGACCCCCTTGGGGTGTGAGCCAGCTTCGCACGTCCAGCGACGCGCCTTGCCGCCAGGCGGCGAAGCTCGGTGAGGCCAGAAGCGTGTTCAGTCCGGCCGCCAGGGAACGGCGGTCTCGCGTGGACAAGAAGTTGTTCACCGAGAGTGCGCCGATTCGGTCCAGCGGGGGATAGAGCAGATCCTCGAGCAGGTTGCCGAGCTCCAGGCCCTGTTGCGTCTGCAGACGCCGCTCGGCCAGGACGGAGAGCAGGACATGCTCGCGGCTCCGGGTTGGATCCGGATCCCGACCCAAGAGGCGCAGGACCAGAGAGACCCCGGCGCCCAAGGCGGAACGAGCTGCGTCAAGATCCTGGTCCCAGATGGGGGAGCGATGCTCCAGGGCGGAGAGGATGTGCAGACCCTCCCCGGAACAGGCTCCTGGTGTGAGGAGCCGCTGCGGTCCCTGGGTGGCGGTCGGTTCGAGCTTAGCGCACCCCCCCAATCGGCGTATCCGGTCCTGGCCATCCCCGGGATCCTGTTCGAGGCCCTGCAGGAGCTGCTCAACCCCGTAGATCGCCCCTGGAAGCTCGCCCCGCGTGAGCTCGGCTTGCCCATGCACCTGGTCGTTGCCGAGGATTCTGGCTTGGCCCTGGTGCGCGAGACGGATCCGAGTCAGCCCAATCCGATCCACCATCTGATGCGCCTGCCCAGGCCCGAATGGATCCGCCCGGGTCAGGACGCCGATATCGATGCGCCCTTCGTCCTTCTGGTTGGTCGCGGCGCAGTGGACGTAGCGCCCACCGCAACAATCGATCCGTCATTGATCTTGGCCGACCAGGTCAAACTCTGTGTCTCGTTCCGGCTCCCCGACGCGGATTGGAGCCCCCCGGAGCCGAGCCAGCTGCCTTTCTTGCCCCTTTCGGGTCGCGAACCGAAACTCCTACTACCCGAGCTCGATAGCCTGGTCTCCCCGGAGGAACTGGCTCACAGCGGCAAGGCAATCCTCGAGCGTTTGGAGCGTCCTTCGGCCCTGGTCCCGGTCCTGCTCGACGGGACCCAGCCTCGTCTCGGCTTGATCCATTCCGACAAGGACGGCCTGGTCCGGATCCTGGTCAGCGAGAGCGACACCGGGCACTGGCTGACGCAGCTCGGACTACGCGCGGTTTCGACGTCAAAGACGCCTTCAACCGCTCCATCCGCCCCCACGGCGCTCCCCGCGGTGCCGGGCCTGCCCGCAACCCGCCTGGGTCGCGCCGAGACCCGAAATCCAGCCTTCGCCCGGATCCTGAGCGATCTGCTACCCGTCGCCAAGAAGGAGCTGACCATCCTCCTGTTGGGCGAGACGGGTACCGGCAAGGAGCATCTCGCCAAAATCATCCACGAGACCTCGCCGCGACACGCCGGACCTTTCCTTCCCGTTCATTGCTCGGCCATCCCCGAGAATCTCATCGCCAGCGAGCTCTTCGGTCACAAGAAGGGCGCTTTCACCGGTGCGGACTCCAACCGGGTCGGGGCTTTCGTTGCCGCGGAGGGCGGCACGCTGTTCCTTGACGAGATCGGCGACGCCCCCCTTTCCGTCCAGCTGGCCCTGCTCCGAGCACTGGAAGCCCGCCGCGTGCGACCCGTGGGTGCCGATCACGAACAGCCGGTCAACGTGCGCGTCCTGGCCGCTACCAGTCGCGACGTGCAGGCGCTCTGTGCCAAGGGGAGCTTCCGCGAAGATCTATTCTTCCGCCTCACCCAGGCCACGGTCAGGGTGCCAGCCCTGCGGCAACGCCCCGAAGACATTCCCGGCCTTTTTGCGCGAGCTCTTGCAGAAGATCAAACCCGGCGCGCGACTCTCCGAGCAATCCGTGACGCTGCTCACCACCCACACCTGGCCGGGCAACATCCGAGAACTCAACAACGTCCTATACCGCGCGGTGGCGCGCAGCGGCGAATCCACGATAATCCGCGTCAGTCACTTCCTGGACCTGCTCGAAGCAGCCCCCGATCTCATCCCGACCGGTCAATCTCTGCCCTTCCCGCCCGACGTCGTCGCCCAATCGGAATCGCTCCAGAAAACCGGGAAGCTCATTGTCAGCCAGATCTCGCGGAACCGGGAGCGGGCCATGTTCCGTGCGGCCCTGCTCTGCCTGGCGACCCGGACCTGCTCGTCCCAATGGCCCCCCAAGCTCCGCACCCAATGGTCCCGCCTCTTCGGCCCTACCTGGTCCACCACCGACCAGCGCCGCTACCTGCGCGACGTGATGCGCATCCTCCACCTCGACCCCGAGGACGAGTTCGCCGCCTACCGCGTGGAACGATGGGCGATGATCGACGGATAGGCCCCGCGGGCCGCGGCGGGGGCTCCTCGCGCGCACCCCCGCCACCAAGCCAAGCGCCAGCCGCGCCAACGGCCAGCCGGGCGCGTCGCCCCGACGGCAATGCCCGGCCAACGCCCTCGCAGGCGCATCCACCCACGGCGCGGGTCGCGCTGCGGCTCCCTGCTAGTCCAACTAGCAAAATCGGTCCCTCCCACCGAAATCCGCTAGTCCAACTAGCGAACCTCGGTACCCCCCAGTGAAGGATTGCTAGTCGGACTAGGGAACGCCGGTGGCCCGGACGCGTGGGGGCTAGTTTGACTAGGATACGGAGGGGGCGGACGGTGGGGACGGCTGGTGCGAGTGGGAGAGGGCGGGGGAATTGCGGAGGTGAGACGTTCGCGGACTGGAGTGAAAGGTGATGCGGACGAACTGGCCCAACGCACCAGCAACCAAGCTCCCCTCTTGGCTGGCCGTCTGGGGGTCGCGCACCCTGAGGAGGCGATCCCTGTTCACAGACCAACAGGTTGACGCCTCTCGACCGGAAGTCTGATTTCTCCTGCAACTTTGGGGCCCGATACCCGGCTCCATGGCCAGTTGCATTCACAAGACCAACGGACTCACTGAATACGGAGCTTTCCATGCAACCGTGGTCGTACTATGGTCGACAATGGTTACGGCTATGGCGCAGCGACTGACCTCCGACGATTTCTTCACGGGGCTCTTTGCCGCCTTGGCAATGAAGGGGCATCGTGTTCTCACCCTGCGTGGGGAGCGTTTTGACCAAGCTATCGAGCAGGTTACACGTGAGCTCCTGGCCAGAGCCGAGAACGACGAAATTGACGTTCGATTTCGCGTCCGGTTGCACCCTATCCACGGAGATTCGCAGACTGTCAGGGATGCGTTGGCAAGTGCAGCTCAACGAGAGTTGATCAGCTTCGACAATCCTGAGTACCAGGACATTAGGCTCAAGATTGGCCCGTGCGACGCCAAGGCCTTCCTGCAAGGCCTGCCGGGGGGCGAAGTGTTGTTTGGGGCTCTTGCTGAGAAGTTCCTGACAACCTACGCGTAATCATGGAGCAGCGGCCTCTCGCGTATGCGGATGGCAGGCGGCCAAATCGGGAACCGAAGCAGTTTTGTTTCCGCTCGTTCATGGAGCAATTCGCGGAAGAGGAGCTCCGCCCATACCTTGAGCGTTTGGATCGACGCACCCACCCGCCAGCACGCAAGGAGATCAACGACCCTATCTGGCAGACCATCGCGCTCCATTCGTTCGAGATCCTACTCATCGACGCCCCGCTCTTTCAGAGACTTCGGCATATCCGGCAGCTTGGCGTTGCTCATTTCGTCTATCCCGGCGCAGTCCATACGCGACTTGACCACAGCATCGGGACGATGCACCAGGTTCAGTCCCTCATCGACGCTATCAATGCGTCCAGTTCCAAGGAGGCCATCGATCGCTCATGGCTCCTGCTGATGCGCTTCGCCGCGTTGTGCCACGATTTGGGCCACGGCGTGATGTCCCACGTCTCTGAGGCCGCTGTTCGAGGAGACGATGATGTCCACGCCGTGGAGATGAGCTTCGCTGACGAGCAAGGCCTGGAGCGCCCGAGACTCAGCGAGATCGCCACGCATTTCCTCCTGGGTAGTCCCGCGTTCCGCGAACTTGTTGAGAAGTCGAGGAGACTCGTTCCCGAGCATCACCTGCCCTCCAACGCAATTGAGCAGGCCCAGAAAGCGATCGTGGGGCAGCCAATCTGCCACGACATACCGCTGCTAAATGAGCTCATCTCCGGTCCCTTCGATGCAGACAAACTCGATTACATGACCCGAGATGCTCACATGGCCGGTGTGCCGGTGGTTACCGACATGGCACGCCTGGTGAGCAAGGTCCGAGCTGTCGAGGTCGGTGCCGACAATCTTCCTGCTGACATTGCGAAGGGAGTAGACCAACGGCCGTCATACAAGGTGACCGGTGTAGCCCTTTCAGGTGGTCGAACACTCGACGAGCTAATGCTCGGGCGGACGTTGCTCTTCGACAAGATCTACCGGCACCAAAAGGTGAGGGCGGCTGAAGCGATGGTCACGGTTGTTCTCCAGGCACTGCGGCAGGCAACTGGAGCTCACCCGGCCTCGATACCCTACCGCTTCGTGGATGACGAGCTACTCCATCTCGATGAGCATATTGTCCGTCGGTTCGAAGTGGAGCATCTGGATGATTGCCGGAGATCCTGGATCCAACTGGCCATTGATCTGAGCCGGGACTTGCGCGAACGGTGCCTGTTCGTTCGGGCGTTTGCATTTGCGCAGGCCATGCCCTTGGATCCACATCGGCACGAGCCGTCACAGCATCAAGGGCTGGAGCGGTTGGTCCGGGAGACGAAAGACCCGCTATCGCGGCAGACCCTCGTTCGAACAGTAGTAGTGGAACTGATGATGGTTCCGGAAATTCTGCTGCGATCCGTTCCGGAAAATCTGCGGCTCCCCCC
>CAZYKT010000135.1:0-2500 GCA_964648165.1 uncultured Polyangiaceae bacterium
TGTTCGGTATGCTTTCGGCTGTCACCCGGTCGTAGCGCTGAATCAGCTTTTTCAGTGTTTCCTTGTCTTTCATAAGTCCGGCCAGCTTCACCGCCCCAAAGGCCGCACAGGCTTCGGCGTAGTGAACGGCTTTCACCTCGGGCGTGTTGTACATCATGAATTCAGTTCGCGAGAGCAGGTCAGCGGTAACCCGTTTCCCGATATTTTCAGGGGTATTCATATACATGGTAATATTCGGAGCCACAAAACGGGGGGCGCAACCGGACCACATGATGAGGGTGACCATCAACAGCAGGGAAATGATTTTCATAGAACAAGTTTTATTTAATTAATATGTATTCAAAAGCCAATAGCGTTGAAAGTGATGAATTTATTAAATAAAGCATACACAAATGCGAGAAATTTTTTAGATAATTATTCCTGACATTAAATGCTACTCGTCATACTTCGACAAGCTCTGTATGACAACTCCAGTCACACTGAGCCTGTCGAAGTGCGACTTACTGTTAGTCTATATTTAAATCTAATTATTAATTCAATTGATTTATTTATAAAGATTTAATCTATACTCAATTAGATTCAATAAAAACTCTAATGTACATAAAAATAATCAATGGCCGCTTTGGCGGCCTGGGAGTGCTGGTACTGCCTTTTCACCTGGTAGAGTTTGCCGTCTTTCACAAAACGGGCACCTGTTTGCTTGAAATGAAAGGGCACCTTGTTTTGAATGCACTGTTTGCGGATATCGAGCACCCAGTTGTAATGACATTCTCGGGCGATGTTGCCCGACTCGCCGCCCGTAACAACCAGCTCAATGGAAGGATGCAGCCATCGTGACAGGTCGATTGGTTCCAGCAGTGGCTCACAGGCAATGCCCTTATGCCTGATCGGAAGATCGAGCAGGATGGGCAGGCGGAAGTCGGCCCGGTCCTGGTTTTCGCAGGTGGAATAGATGGTTACATTGGGATAGCCTTCGCCCCAGTCGTCGGGCAGGTTTATGGTAAACCGGTGGATTCTTTTGGTAATGATGAAAAAATCGAGATCGCTCCGGTGGCGGATCATCTGCCAGGCTTCCTGGCGCCATTCGTCGGCCTCGTCGAGGAAGAAGTCGGATGAAAAACAGGTGTACACGGTTTGGCCCGACTGCAGTTTCCAGGTGCCGTTGCGCTTTCGCTTCAGGGGCAGGTTGAAGTTTGCCGTTTTGGTAATGACCGACGCATCCTTCTCAAAGCCCGAATCGATACGGTAGACATAGCAGTTCTGACAGCCGGGGCTGATTTTGTGGCAGCCGTGCCACGGATTCCACTGGGCCATGGCGTGAAACTATTTGACAAGACAAATAAAAATGTTTTTGATCATGGGGATCATGATTGATTTACAAAAATAGGATTAAACTTGTAACCGGGTTTATGTAATTTAATCCTTAGAAACAAATTGCTTTTTACTACAAAGATTAAGATTCAACACGAATGAAATCAACCGTTATCGTATTCACCCGCAATGGTATGGGTACTGCGCCCGAAGACCTGAGTCAGACACTTGTAAAGAATTACCTTAGCCTGTTGTGTGAAGAAAACAAAGTGCCTGCGGTGCTGCTTTTTTATGGAGAAGGGGTAAAGCTGGTGTGTGCAGGTTCACCTGTACTGGAATCATTATCGGAATTGGAATTACGGGGTGTGAAGCTGGTGGTGTGTAAAACCTGTTTGAATTATTTCGGACTGCTTGACAGCATCAAAGCCGGGCACGTGGGCACCATGGCTGATATTCTTACCATGCAGTTGGAAGCAGGTAAGGTGATCAGTGTTTGAGGAACCCGTTTATTACTTTTTACTCTCGGTTTGGCTCAGGCTGTGCCCATAGCTGTCAAGCTAAGGAATTAATCAATTGCTTACGCCCTTACAGGGCTCAAATAGTTGTGTAGGTTTATGCCCTGAAAGCCTACCTGCCGGAAGGCAGGGCTGCGAGAAATAATCTGCAAGAAAGGGTTTCGGAGCTCCGCCCGAAAGACAACTCACCAAATTTTACAATCCCGTGACAATTCGTGACAATTATTTACCCGCCTGTGACAGCGGTTATCTGACACCCCCGTATTTTTGTAAGCGTATTCGGATAGGAATTTAACGAATGCAAAAAACAAACATCATGAAACCAATTATTGTGATTACATTTCTGATTACCCTGATGCTGATGGGCTCACCTGTGCTCAATGACTCCCTCTCGCATACCGGTTCAGGCAAAGGTGCAGCAGAAACAACGATATCCGCAGGAACCCAGGATGCTGAAATGAACGAAATAATTTCCGGCAAACCGGGTGTTCAGTCGGCACAAATGCAACAGAACTCCACCGGGGCAGCCTTGACCCTGCCCGGCAAAAACTCAGCCAATCTCATCATCATTTTATAACCATTCTATGAAAACAAATTATACATTAAAACTGACCTTGATACTGCTGGTGGTAAGCTTTGGACTTTCTTGCCGAGCAGAAAATATGCGGAAATAC
>CAZYKT010000135.1:2510-7183 GCA_964648165.1 uncultured Polyangiaceae bacterium
AGTTTTCGATAGGCGATGATCCTGCCTGGGCCAGTCCCTCTTTTGACGACAGCGACTGGGACCAGATTGCCGTTTCCAGAAAGTGGGAAGATCAGGGTTATAACGACTACAACGGATATGCCTGGTACCGTAAGACCTTTCGGATTGATAATGTTCCCAACAACACGGTATTGTATTTAGTACTGGGTCGCATTGACGATGCCGACGAAGTATACCTGAACGGCAAACTGCTGGGCAAAAGCGGGCAGTTTCCTCCGAAATATGTATCGGCATACAACCGCACGCGGAAGTATGTGATTCCCGCCGGTTACCTGCTGAAAGATGCCGAGAATGTGGTTGCGGTAAGGGTATACGACTCGTACCAGGAAGGCGGGCTTGTGAGCGGATCTACCGGTATTTATTTTGATGCCGATGTGGAGCTGCTTGATGTGAACCTGAACGGCAGGTGGAAATTCCATACCGGTGACGACAAGGTATGGCGTGAGCCTGGTTTCAAAGACGACAACTGGAAAAGGGTGCATGTACCGTCATCATGGGAAAGTCAGGGATACGACGACTACGACGGCTATGCCTGGTACCGCGTTAATTTCAGGTTACCCAAAAACCTGAGCGAAGATGACCTATACCTTGTTCTGGGCAAGATTGACGATATTGACGATGTGTACCTGAACGGCAAATACATAGGCAGTGTGTATGACCTCAGAAAAGACGGCGAATACAGAAGGTCGGGAGGGGAATACAATGCACGCAGGATTTATAAAATAAAAGACGGTCTGCTGAACCGCGACGGCATCAACACGCTTGCCGTGAGGGTTTATGACAGTCATGAAACAGGAGGCATTTACCAGGGACCGGTGGGCATCATGTCGGAACCGAACATGAAGAAATACCGCAACAGGCATTATGAAAGCCGGAGCTTCTGGGATTTCGTTTTCGATGAAGTATTTGTGGATTGGGAATAAAAATGTAATGTCATGATTTCAACAGCAACACATATAGGGAAGAGGGCTTTGGCAGTGCTGGCAATGATTTGCCTGATGCATCAGACAGGAAAAAGTAACAACTTTTACGATAATCTGACACTGCTCATGAGCCTGCGGGGCAGCTGGTCTTTTTCAATAGGGATCAGCGACGAATGGATATCACCGAAGTACGACGACAGCAACTGGGAAACCATCAGGGTTCCGGCTTCGTGGGAAGACCAGGGGTTTAACGGATACAACGGCTATGCGTTTTACAGAAAAAGAATCACGATTCCTGCATCGTACAAGGGCCGCATGCTTTACCTGAAAATGGGATATATCGACGATGTGGACGCCGTTTATCTGAACGGGTATAAGATTGGCTCCACCGGCAGCTTTCCGCCTAATTACGTGACTGCCTATAACGCCAACCGCACCTATTACATCCCCGAGCAATACATCAACTTCGACGGATTGAACCTGATTACGGTGAAGGTATACGATTCGCAACAGGCAGGGGGCATTGTGAGCGGTGAAGTGGGACTGTATGGCGGAAAAGCCGCAGTTAACCTGGAAGCAAACTTACAGTCGCAGTGGAAATTCAAAACCGGAGATGACCTGGCACGTAAGGAAGCTGAATATAACGACAGCCAATGGGACAACCTCTTTGTTCCGGCCAAATGGGAAGACCAGGGTTACCGCGATTACGACGGCTACGCCTGGTACCGCAAAACATTTGTTTACCAGGGAAACGTCACCGACAAGACCATGGTGGTGCTCCTGGGTAAGATTGACGATATTGACCAGGTTTATATCAACGGCACTTTTGTAGGTGAAACAGGCACCTTCCCGTCGAAATCAGGACAGCGTGCCAATTCCGACCAGCATTACAAGGCATTCAGGGGATATTACTTCCCGGCAAGCCTGCTGAAAAAAGGACAGAAAAATACCATTGCTGTAAGGGTGCTCGATACCGGTGGCGAAGGCGGCATATATGAAGGGCCGGTTGGCATTATTACCCAAACCCAGTACATTGAATACTGGCGTAAGATAAAGAGAAGCGGAAATTAGGACGTCTGCTCTCCTTTTGGGACATTAAAAGTTTTAGGGTCCCCTTTTTATTGGTTACGTGAAAGGAGCGGTTGGAGGACTTGCTCCTTTCCTTTTTGTCACAGGCAGCGTGAAACATTGAAATTTTGATTATATTTAAAAAGTGTCTTGCAGAACCTGTCGGAGTATGATAAATAGCAGATACCGTAAGTCGCACTTCGACAAGCCTGCCTGCGCTATCGCTCCGGTAGGCAGGCTCAGTGTGACCCTCGTAGTCATACAGAGCCTGTCGAAGTATGACGAGTAGCTTGAAATGTGTTGATTTATAACATCACATAAAGATTAAATCGCCTCATGCATTCATCCCTGAGAAAGATCGGCATTTTGATTGCGGCAATTATTGTGCTGCCGGTGGTGATATTTTCGGTTTTTGAACTGGGCAACCAGCGGAAGAATGAAAAAGTAATCCAGGAAATCTACACCAACCAGCTTGAAGCAATACTCTTCTCGATCAACCAGTACTCAGACGACATCATGAGCAACCTGGCAAGCCGGATTGAAAATATTTGCAACAACCCGGACACAGAATCAAAAATAAGACTGAACCGGCTGATGGAGGAAAATGCTTCAATAACCAACCTGTTTCAGTTCAATACAGCAATGGAATTGCAGTTGTCAGTTACTCCGTTAAACGGCGACAGCCTGACACTTCAGAAAATAACGGCATTGTTAAAGGACAACCACGACCGCATCAGGCGGTTGCAAACATACCTGAGAGGCGGCTACCGCAAGATTGAAACGCTTGACAGCACGGATCAGCAGATACAGAAAATTGCTTTCTTAACCCGAGTGGCCGATCAGGATGTGATCAATGTGATGGTGCTGGATCCCGACAAATTCATCAGCCAGTTGCTCGACCCGAAAATACAGGAAGTTGCCCGTGACAAGTTCCATATTGTTGCCTTCCGGGCCGGGGAAAATCAGCCGTTCTATTCTTCGAACAAAAAGTTGAATCCGGGAAATATAGAATACAAAAGGCCTTTCTGGCTTCTAAAAAACTACCTGATGGGCATTGAGCTCAAAGACATTACCATTGCAGATCTTGCCAGGGAGCGGTCGAGAGAAAACCTCATTCTGATCCTGATCATGGACCTCATTTTGCTGGCAGGCGCATGGCTCATATTCCGAAATATCCGGAAACAGGTAGAACTCTCTCAGCTGAAAAGCGATTTCGTATCGAGCGTTTCACATGAGATTCGCACCCCATTGGCGCTGATCAGCATGTATATTGAAACCCTGGAGATGGGCAGGGTGAAAAGTGCCGAAAAGATCCAGGAATACTACACGGTGATCCTGAACGAGACCTCCCGCCTGTCGGCCATGGTGAACCGAATACTGAGCTTCTCGCAGATTGAGAACAACAAACGGAAGTATAATATAACCCATACCGGTCTGAACGAAACAGTTGAAAAATCCATTGCTTCTTTTCGTTACACATTAGAGAACAAGGGTTTTACATTCAGCTACGAACCTGACCCCGACCTGCCTATGCTTATGGCAGACCGCGAAGCCATTGCCGATGCACTGGTAAACCTGATTGACAATGCCATGAAATACAGTGATGATCAGAAAAACATTGCTATAAGAACGGGTACCGACGGACACTTCATGTACCTGGAGGTGGAAGACCATGGCATCGGTATTTCGGAAAAGGATCAGAAGTACATTTTCGACAAGTTTTTCCGGGTAACCGAAAAAAACCTGGCCCACCGCGTGAAAGGCTCGGGCCTGGGACTGGCCATTGTAAAACATATTATGGATGCCCACCGGGGTGAGATTTACGTGAAAAGCACACCGGGTTCGGGTTCGTTGTTCCGGCTTTTATTTCCGATTAAGCAACCTGAAGGATTATGAAAAAGATATTGATTGTTGAAGACGAACTGAACATGATATCAGGGTTGAAAGACAACCTGGAATTTGAGGGATATGAAGTGGACACCGCCATGGAAGGAAAAACAGGCCTGGAAAAGGTGACCGGCGGGAAATATGACCTCATTTTACTGGATGTGATGCTCCCTGAAGTTTCGGGGTTTGACATCTGCAAAACAGCACGAAAAAAGGGAGTGAATACCCCAATCATTTTACTGACGGCCAAGGGAGAGGAAATCGACAAAGTGCTTGGGCTTGAGTTGGGGGCCGACGATTACATCACCAAGCCATTCAGCCTGCGTGAATTGCTGGCACGCATCAAGGCCATTCTGCGGCGATCGCCCGACACCAGCGCAGAGGCACATGATGATGAAGACATTCAGATTGGCAATATGCGGGTGAATTTCAAAAATTACACAGCATCTGACGGTAACGGGGAGGTGCGCATGTCGCACAAGGAATTTGAAATACTGCATTACCTGTACTCAAATGCAGGAAAAACGGTAGACCGCGACGATCTGATGAGTAAGGTATGGGGCATTAACTATGAAATTACCACCCGCACGGTTGACAATTTTGTTTTGAAACTGCGGCAGAAAATTGAAGCCGACTCCAACAACCCGAAAATCATCCTTACGGTGCATGGCGTGGGTTATAAAATGATTATTGCCTGATTTATGCGAATTAAGAGTTAAAAATTAGAAATATAAAAGCTGCGGCAATTCTACCAAA
>CAZYKT010000136.1:0-6908 GCA_964648165.1 uncultured Polyangiaceae bacterium
TGCCATCGCCGGCGCCTGCAACACCGGCTGCATCGGCTCGGCTGCCATCGGCGGCGCCTGCAACACCGGCTGCATCGGCTCGGCTGCCATCGCCGGCGCCTGCAACACCGGCTGCATCGGCTCGGCTGCCATCGGCGGCACCTGGAGCGCCGGCTGCATCGGCTCCGCCTCCATCGGCGGCGCCTGCAACACCGGCTGCATCGGCTCGGCTGCCATCGGCGGCGCCTGGAGCGCCGGCTGCATCGGCTCGGCTGCCCTCGGCGGGGCCGCGGCCATCTCCCCCGAGGGCGGGGGACGCACCGAAGCCAGTGAGACCATGAAGTCCCGGGCCTGCTGCAGACGCCGGGCTGCGTCAATCTTGTCGGTCAGCGCCCGCAGGTAGCTGCGCATCTCGGGCTTGAGCGGGTGATCCAGATCGCCAAGCAGCCTGCCCACCGCCGCGTCGGCTGCGTCGAGATAGACCGGATTGTCCGCCGCTGAGGCCAGCAACACCGCCAGCTGACTGCCTAACCCCCCGCGCAAAAATGGGATCCGTCGCGAACCCTGCAGGAGGAAATCCGCGACGCGGCGCGAGTAGATGGCCGTTCCCAGCTGCTCCGCTTCCTGCTTGAGCGCCAACACCTCGGCCATGTAGCGAGCCTGCGGCTGGGACCCGTTGAGCTCCTCCAGGATGTTCAGCAGCGTCTCGACCTCGACCCGACCGGCAATCAACCCCTGGACCGCCCCTTTGAAGCGCGTGGTGCTGATCACCGCGTCGAACTGCTGGCGCTTGTACCCCCACTTCCTGCGGTCGCTGTCACCGTCCGATCCCATGGTATCGCCCGGTACACGGGGAGGAGTCATGGGGACTCGCCCGAGCCATCAGTCAGATCGAACAAGGCGGCGTTGGCCGCCGAGCGGACCGCCTCGGGGGCGGACGGCGAATTCGAGAGACTGAGCAGATTGTCACCCGCATCGGTGCGGGAATCCCCAGAGCCCAAGGCCATTTTGCGCAGGCCCTCCACCGCCCGCAGGGCAACACCCAGCTCCTCGGTGCGAGCGGCCTGGTACAGAGCATCCGCCATGGCCTGCCATTGAGGATCGTCGGCTTGAACGGAGAACTCGCCCAGAGCGTCCAGGTTGCCCTGCAGCGCCTGCTGCAGGATCTCCTTGGCCGAGACGTCGCGGGATTCGCTGGGGGTCCCCTCCGCCACCACCCCGTTCATCAGCAAGCGACCCATGTTCTCGAACACCGCCAACAGGGGACCACGGGCACGATCCGGTGCCGCCGCCACTCGCTCCAGACGAATGACCTGCAGATCGACCTCCTGAGCCAACTCCTGAACCTGGATCACCGCGTCGTTGATCTCCGGAGAGGTCGCCCCCGATTCCATCCGCTCCAGCACCCGATACTTCTCGTTCAATGCGCCCAGGGAACGAACCGCCTGGGAACAGCTGGCCTGCGCCTGACCCAGGGACTCGAAACAGGCTTCCAAGTGGGCCCCCGCACGCTCGAAGTTGTCCAGGCCTGCCTGAACCAGGCTGTCCATGGACAACCCCTCCTCGATCTCGCTCGGCACGAATTCCCGGGGCGGAAGGCTATCCGAGCGACGCCGGACCGGGCTCGCCGCCGGAGCCAGATTCACCGCGGGGTGCGGCAGGGCCGCCTCCGAGAGGTCACCGCCCAGCTTGTTCATGCGACTGCGGATCCGCGAGTGGATGGCTTCCACCGAGTAGGCCAAGAGCCCCTGGAGGATCCGAGAGGTTGGCTCCTCCAACCCGGACAGCGCGGTCTGGATGGAGCGCAGCTCCTGAACGTCGGTCTCCAGCGCCCCCACCACCTCGGTCAGCAGGCGCTCGCAGGTCAGCATGTACTCGGTGGTCCCGGAGAAGATGGGCTTGACTGCCTGCAGGGATGCCAACCCTGTCATCACCTGCTGCTCCGCGTCGGCCACTTGCCCCTTGGCCTTCTGCGCGTGACCCAACCCTTCTTCCAACGTCGAGGCTCGGGCGGCGACGCCCACGCTGCAGCGCCGGGTGACATCTTCGAGCGTGGCAGTTCTGTTGGTCTTGGTCGTCCGGGCCATGGGTTCGCCTATCGAGTCCTCGACGAGAGCCGAATGTAACCAAAGCTGGCTCGGCTTGCTGACGAATTCGCCGAGAGGAAGGTCGCGTCTGGCTCCGCCTCGTACCAAAAACGCCGCTTCACGCCCAGATGGATGACGGTTCCGCTCTCAGGTCGGTTGTGCGCTCGGCCCCCTGCCGTCGGCTGCGCCGGCCCAAACCCAGGCCGAAGAGGCAAAAGCGATGGAACCTCGAGACCTCGCGCCTCTCGGTGGGCCGACCAGCCAAGACGGATTCTCCCCCGGGACGCCAGCCTCAGGGCCCGATGTAGGGATCCAGGCAGCACAGGCAACCCTCTTCGCAATCGTCGAGGCGGCCAATGGTCGCCAAGCCATCCTCGCAACCCGTTGCCATCAACGAGCCGTCACCCGGATCGCTCGCCACCAGGCCACCGGTGTTGACGCACTCGTCCCGGCTGATGAAAGGCAGGACGCAACTTAGCGAGTCGGATTCCCAATAGCACCAGCCAGCGTTGGTCTCGTCGCAGTCCACGCCGTCGGGCGCCACTTCCCAGCCCGATGCGCATTGCGCGGGAGACACCCCGGTGCAGTAGCTGCCGTCGCTGAGCTCCTGGCAGAAGGCGTCATCCACCAAGCAGTAGTCCGTGCCGGGCACGAAGTTGCCATTGGAGCAGGTGTCGGTCTTGCGCCCGTAGCCACAGAAATATCCGGCGTCATCTTCCACGCATTCAGAGAACCAGTTCAGGCACTGTGAGACGGTCTCGAACCGGTCGTTGCATTCCCGCCCCGTGGGCATGCAGGGCCCATCTTCCACCGCTTGCCATTGCACGGAGGAACAGATGAGCGCGACGCTCGAGATGCAGACGGAATCACCATTGACGCAGGTGCATCCGGGGATTTCCCCATCGTAGGCGCGATCCAGGTTCTCGGTAGGTGAGAAGCATTCCGTCCCCCCCTGTCCGGCTGCTCCGCCCTGCTGGGCGCCACCTTGCGGGGCACCACCTTGCTGGGCACCACCTTGCTGGGCACCACCTTGCTGGGCGCCACCTTGCTGGGCGCCACCTTCACCTGTCGAGCCACCTTCTGCGACGCCGCCTTCGGCAACGCCACCTGTTTCGGCACCGCCCTGCTCCGCAGCGCCACCTGCTTCGGCTCCGCCTTGCTCGGAGCCACCCTCTCCTGCCGTGGCACCCCCGTCGCTTTCACCCCCCGAGCTCTCGCCCGCCACCTCAGCGCCGCCCCCCGCCGTGGAATCGCCGGAACCCTCCGATTCTCCTCCACAGCCAACTGCCAACATCAGAAAGCCTAGATAGCCGCAATGACGAAGAGCACCCATGCGTCAATTGAGACATGGATGCAGAGGGGAGGCAAGGGACCCCGTTGCGAACGCGGCCGCAATCCAATCGGGTCAGGCACCTCGGACCTCACGGCCCGCCGTTGGCGTCCAGGCAACACAAGCAACCCTCTTCGCAGTCGTCCAGGAGGGCATAGGTCCTCATGCCCTCCTCGCATCCCGTTGCCATCAACGACCCGTCACCGGGATCGCCTTCCACCAACCCACCCACGTCGAGGCACTCGTCCCGGCTGACGAACGGCGCCATGCAATCGAGTGACTCGGAGATCGAGTGGCACCACCCCGCGTTGGTCTCGTCGCAAGCCAAGGTATCGGGCGCTTCTTCCCAACCCGCGGGGCAGGTCGCCGCGCTCACCCCGGTGCAGTAGCTGCCGTCCGAGAGCTCGGTGCAGAACGCATCATCCAAGTAGCAGGACCCCGAATCGGGCACGAAGTTTCCATCCAAGCAGGTGTTGGTCTTGCGCCCGTAGCCACAGAAATATCCGGCGTCATCTTGTACGCACTCGGAGAACCAGTTCAGGCACTGTGCGACGGTCTCGAGCCTATCGTCGCATTCCCGCTGCATGGGCATGCAGGGGCCGTCTTCAACAGCCTGCCACTCTTCCGACTCACAGATGAGCGCGACACTCGAGATGCACACGGAGTACCCGTCGGCACAAGAGCAGCCCGGGATATCCCCGTCGTAGGCGCGATCCAGGTTCTGGGTGGGGGAGAAGCACTCCGTGCCGCTCTGTCCAACCGCGCCGCCCCCCGCGGCACCGCCCGTTTCAGCACCCCCCTCCCCCGCCGTGGAGTCGCCGGAGCCCTCCTCCTCCCCTCCACAGCCCACCCACAACGCCAAAAAGCCCAGAACCAAGAAACGATCTAAGGCACCCATGCGTCAATTGAGACATGGGCGCAGGGGGGAGGCAAGGCCGAGACGACCCAGAGTGAATCTCGGCGGCCGCCAGGAGACGACGGGGATGACAGTGACGATGCACGTCGCGAACGTTGCGCGTCCCGGAAAGTGGTCTCCGACATGAGTGTCTCTTATCAGCCGCTCCGGCGCTCTTGGCGGGCTAGACAGGTTCGGCCCCAGGGTGATCGTGCATCCGTGGACATCGACCGCGAAAAATGGTCGACTTCGGATTGCTGACGGGTTGGGGCGACCGACCAGGGATCTCGCCGTGGCCAAACAGAAGCTGTGCCAAATACCCCGGGGTTTCGGACGTTTCCGCGTCTGGCAGGCGGTTCTGCCCATGGTCCTTGGGTGCGGAGGAGAGCTGCAGGATGCAGCGGTTCCGGAGGATGGTGGTTCCGGAGGAACCGAGAGCGCTGGGGGCGGCTCCGTCTCGGGTGGTGTAGGGACGTCAGGCGTCGGGGGTTCAGAATCTGTGGGTGGCGTTGGCGACTATCCTGCTCAGGGAGGCGCGACTGAAGAGGGGGGAACTGCGGGTTCGGGCGCCGGGGCTGGAAGTGCCGGCCCAATGGATTCCTGCCCGCGCAACGTGCTTTGGGTGGCGGTGAACTGCGACCACCCCTTTGGACTATGCAGACCGGTGTCGACCTTCGGGTATCCTGTAGACACCCAGGGGACCGTGACGATCGACAGCGAGGGTAGAGTCGTGGACATGACATGCGGCCTGCATCACGCGGATCAGGATTGGCTCGACAGCCTGTCAACAGAACGCTTTTCCTGCTATGCGGGTCAAACCATCGAGTACGGCTGTGATGGCGACTACTGAGCCTCCCCCTTTGCGGGATGGCTGAGAGTCCTTTCGACCACTGAACTTGGCCGCGTGGTGGGCGCTCAACGCTCGAAACCCAAGGCGCCTCGGCTCTCACGGCCCGATGTAGGAACCCAGGCAGCACAGGCAACCCTCTTCGCAACCCGAGACCCGGGCATAGGTCGTCAGGCCATCTTCACAACCCGTCGCCAGCAATGATCCGTCACCTGGATCCCCTGCCACCAAACCGTGCAGAGCCATGCATTCGTCCGATGTCAGCAAGGGATATTGGCAGTACGGCGATCCCTCCCAACCCTCGGGGCAGGTGGTCGAGCTCACCCCGGTGCAGTAGCTGCCGTCGGTGAGCTCTTGGCAGAAGGCGTCGTCCATCCAGCAATCACCTGCACTGGGCACGAAGTAACCAGCCGAACACATGTTGGTCTTGCGCCCGTAGCCACAGAAATATCCGGCATCCTCTTGTACGCACTCGGAGAACCAGTTCAGGCACTGATAGATGGTCTCGACCCGGTCCTCGCATTCCCGCTCTATGGGCATGCAGGGCCCATCCTCCACCGCCTGCCATCGTGACGACTCACAGATGAGCGCGACGCTCGAGATGCACACCGAATCCCCATCGATACAAGTACAACCCAGGATGGCCGGATCGTAGGCGAGATCCAGGTTCTCGGTGGGCGAATAGCATTGAGTGCCACCCTGGCCAGCCGCGCCACCCCCCTGCTCGGCACCGGCCGCACCCATGGTTCCTCCTGGTTCGGCACCACCCTCCCCTGCCGTACCACCGCCGTTGCTTTCACCCCCCGAGCCCGCAACGTCCGCACCGCCCCCCGCCGTGGAATCGCCGGAACCATCCGACTTGCCTCCACAACCAACTGCCAACACCAGGAAGCCCAGATATCCGAAGCTACGAAAAGCACCCATGCGTCAATTGAGACATGGACGGACGGGGGAGGCAAGGGGGGCGTGAACGGCGTTGGGGAAATCGAAATTGGATGGACACGCCGAGTTCTGAGATGGAGTGACCAATGCAGGGACGCCCGTAGCGTCCCGATGGTCCTGCTCTTCTCACTCTCCCGATGGCGCAACTCTGGCACCCGTCTTCGCAGGGCTTGGACGAAAACGCTGCCTGCCCGGCGGCACAGATTGAACTCGCGCAGTCATGCTTGAGTACCCGCACGCCATTGCTCTACAGCTCGCGGCGAAGTGCTGCCGCGACTCACAATACCTCATCGGCCCCACGTTCGGCAGATCCAGCCCAAGGCAGATTCGGCAGGCGAATGCGGTGCCCGCTGGTTTCCATCACGGCCAGCCCGATGCATCACGATGCGCTCCGCCAGAAGGGTCCTCCCGAGACGTGATCAAACCCGATGGAACCGTTCACTTTTGTCACGACTGGGGCCGCCAACGCCACACCGCGACTCGGCAACGGCACCTGCGCAGCCTGTCTCTTCCATTCCAGGGTCGATCCAGTCATACTTCGCCACATCATACGAGGAGAGGGAGCTATGGTGTACCTGAACACTGGGAATCGGAAGCTCGACGAGATGCTCGGAGGAAGCGGGCTACCTGCAGGGACGACCGTACTGCTCCGTGGAGGGCCGGGAAGCGGAAAGACCACACTGTGCATGCAGATTGCTGCGCATTGCGTGAGCATGCAAGGCTGCACTGCATACTTCCTGTCGCTGGAATCACCTGCATCTGCTGTTCTGGAGAGGATGCGCTCGGCATTTCGGTTTGCTCTCCCTCCAGCAGGAACCGCTCACTTAA
>CAZYKT010000137.1:0-6626 GCA_964648165.1 uncultured Polyangiaceae bacterium
CTTATTACGTGACTTTCGTCGACAAGGCTGTGATCTTCCTTTGCAAGCAACGTACCTGCCTTGCAGGCTTCTAGGCCTGCTGCGGAAAGCAACTCGATACGTGTGCAGGTGTTCCCCCTGTCAATGGAGTACATTTGATCGAGACTGGCGTCCTCAAGCACACGGGCAAGTGCGGTGGCGCCCCAATTCGCAATCACAGCAAAACGGAATGTCACACTCTTGCCCTTCAGTCGCTCTGGATGCTCCACGGGGCGTGACTTGGGTTGCCTCGTGGGTGGCTCGCCCAGAATCTCGCGCAAAGCTCTCGTCATCTCTGTGCCGGTGAGTAGGCAATCTTCAAGAAAGAGCACTGACTCACACTCTGGATCCTCAAGAGAAGATGAGAGGTCGTTGATTGTGGGAGTTCCGAGGCGCTTGCGGGCGAGGTTCGCGATTGCATCTGCGCTCTTTCCTCCGACCCGACGGTTTACACAGACGTGATGACTGCTGTCATGACGCGACGAAACACGATCCAAACCAAGGGCGGTCGCAATTCTGTGAGGTGACCAAAGATCGAGTTGTTTCAGCAGGCATTCACCGATCCAGCGATTGCCTAGGGCTTCAAACTGTCGAAGCCATGCTGTGACTCTCTCCTGATCGACGTCTGCGTGCTGCCATGCGGCGCGAAGCCGTGCGCTGACCGAAGCGAACCAATCGAGATCGAGAATTCCGAGCGCTTCCGGCAGCGACCTCCGTAAAAGGGTGACCTTGGCACTCACATGTTGCACCAGCGCCACGGAGCTGGGCAGTCTTTCCGGTGCGATCTTCCCGACGAGAGAGAGCACGACAACTCGGGGAACCGTGGAATCAGCGCGGTCCTTGATGACTTGTCTTGCCAGTGCAGTGAGACCTCTCGAGTTACCGAGGCAGGTGTCGGGCAAATACGGAATGATGATGGAGTGGTCGCCGCGCCACGCGAGCCCACTCAGCGCATCGACCCGGCGCGACACCTCGTCGACGCAGTCTTTGGGGACAAGTACGAGCAACCGCAACGGCATGAGCAGGGGTCAGTCCATTGAGTCAAACACAAAACCGACAGGTAGCCAAAGTCTCCGCAACTCATCATCGCTCATCCTTTCGATGGTTTGCACTACGGCTCGGCGCAAGTTCGACGCGCTCTTGGCGACAGAACCTTTCGCAGTGCCCCGTGAACGCGTACGGACAATCCTTGAAGAACGTTCCATTTGGGCAGACCAATCGACAATACCGCCGTCGTCAAGGCCTGCCTTTTTGAGGCGGGTTGTCCATTCAGTCATGACGCACTTGTGGCGAAATGCAGACCATCGCGACATCGTCTCTGCACCGGCGTGTCGAAGCGCCGTTGACCATGCTGGCCAAAATGGTGCCGCAGTTAGGGTTGGCTCCAGCAGTGACCGTGTCGCGGGGTCCGCGTCGCCGAGGAAATCGGACGCCATAGCTTGATAGTCGGTCGCAGTGAGGCCATCGATGAGGATGCCCCCCTCCGGGATCGGGCTGTCCCGTGGGACAACTGTGCATGCACCATCTGTGTGAACGACCACGTTTGACTGCGAGTTGGGATTGGAAAATGCACGCCAGAGGTTTGGTTGAATCGGTGATGGCTGTGGGCTGGGTAGCGCGGCATGCGCTTGGTGAATATAGAGGTCGTCCAATCCGTGCTTCTGGTGCCACCGGACTTCAACGCTGCAGTAGCGCTCGATGAACGCACGTAACCCACCGAAGTCCACTCGCATTCGGATACCAGGAAACTCCCGGCTCAGAATCTGTCCGATGTCACTGCCGAGAATTGGGCGGTCGGCTGCCGCTACGATCTCTGTGATGCGCTCCGCCACTGCTTGCGTCGCATCGGCGGGGCCCGGGGAACGCTGCTCAACGTCTATGTTGGGGGTCATGTCTCCTCCTTGTCTCGGCGTGGCAGCGAGAATATGCGCCTTTCTCGGAAAGAGACGCAGCGCGAAAGGAGTTGGTACGGGGTCGGGTGGCTGTCTTTCGTCATTGCGGCGGATGGCAGATGTTAGCCTGCCGGTGGTCCGGCTTGTATTCCGCCCATTCGCAATGGTGCCGTGACACAGTCAGCATGACTGGTCGGCTCCTCAGCCCTTCAGAAGGTTGCTTCCGGCCGACCTTGCCTGTGCAGCCGGCAGAGGCAAACATCGACCCGCCTGGTCAACAAAGCAACGACCCACTACCTACCTTCAGACTCGCCGCCAAAAAGGTCGTACAAGACGACCACAGATTGGTTGCATCCAGCGGGTCCAGTAGTCTAGTGGGTCGGACTATTTAGCGAATCCCACGCGACGCGTGGGATTCTTAGTAGAGCTGGCGACGCATTCAATCGCGGGGCCAGCTCGCGTGGCAGCGTCAGGGAGGACCGAGCTACCCACTATGGACCCGGCGACTGAGTCGCACCTCCGGTTGTCCTGCCGTCGCATGACTTCCATAGCCTAGATGAAGTATAGGCAGGCCCAGCAGCCTGCGTCAAGGCCACCCTGCTGGTCAACTACCCGAGGCCCCTAGAAGTATATCGGATTAGGTCCGCCAGCTGGATAGAGCTCTGGCAAGGGAACGCGCCGCCTCACCCGAAAAGTCGTGGCACCCGACCCGTTCGGTCAATCAGTCGTTTGGGACCAGGCGGCAGCTGGCAAACACGCTGCAATTCCGAGCCGCCCGGGTCGCGGGGAACACAGTCCCTGGCCCTTTCCCAGCGCCGCGTCACCGACGGGATGTGCCGGCCTCCAATGACCACCGATGCGATCGCTGTCCGCCAGTAGACGACAAGCTCATCCATACCTTCAACATGATGGAGTTCCAACGCTGGACGAACGGGGAGGAGTTCTGATCGGGATCGGCAGCGCCTCTCCAACGATCGGAAGCGGACCGAATCAAGTCCGCTGCATGTTCGGCATACCCGCTCAGGTCGCTACCGGTCACAGACGTGGTATCGGGCGATCAGGTTCGTTCGTGACCAGGACTCCACGGTTCGACACGTCGTATCGTCCGGGCAGTCTGCGCTCTTGGCGCATTCGAGGGCGCAGAAGCTGCCGTTGACGTTGGTCGTGTCGCAAATTGCCCCTGATGCCAGGTCCTCGCAATCCGAGCGTGACTTGCAGCCCTTCGTGCACTGCCCTTCGTATGGCCAAGTACCGCGGCAGGTCAGCCCGTCCGAGCAGTCCTTGCTGGAGTCGCAGATCTGCCCGAGGTTCGTGTCGTCCCCACAAGCTGAGGCAACGACCGCGAGGAGGGCCACCACTGACCACTGACGTCCGCGGCTAATGATCGTGATACGAGTGTTCATAGGTACTATCTCCACGTTGCCCCATCGCGCTCAGGTGCACCTTCCAAAGGCGTAATACCTGTTGGGGCCGTCGTACGTAAATTGCTCATGCGTATCGTAGTCGATGTAGACGTCTAGAGCCTTTCCGCTGCAGCACTCCAGGCCCCACGCCGTTGTTTCACCAGACGGCAGGCAACACGTCGACTCGCATCGCCACTGCTGGCCACAACAGTCCGAGACGGAGTTGCAGGACTGCCTAACGTCGGCGCAACACCTTCCGTTCAGGCATCTGCCGGTGCAGCAGGTATTGTCCTTCCGATCGTCACCATCGCAGCTGTCACCGAAAACGCCGCAGGTTGCGCACGTGCCGTCCCAGCATTTATGGTCGGAGGCTCCCGGTTCGACGGAACAACAGAAGTCCACCTCCGCATCGCAGTCCGAGTCCGGGGGCAGACACTGAGCTGCCCCGTCGTTGTCGTTGCCACCTGCGCCGCCACCACCACCGCCACCGCTGTCGTCCCTGCTACAACCACCAGTCACGGCTGTGACGGCCGCCAGGACCACCGCGGACACAAAGAAGCTGATACTTGTCATGTTCCACCAACCTTCATTCGACCAACAACCCCAGAGTGCAGGACACCGTACAGCGAATTGCCGAAGACGCGAGACGTCCCGCCACGTTCCGTGGCAGCCACACAACGGAGTGCGACATCGCCCGTCGCGGATGTGCTCCGTTGGCGCTGATTCAATACACCTTCTTCTCGCGCAGCTCCTGCGACTGACCCTTCAAGACGCCGAACTCCTCGGCGTTCATGTAGGCATCGATGCCTTTCATCGTGGCTTGGAAGACCGCCTCCAACTCCTTGCGGTACGTATTGTTGACCTCGGTTTCCTGGTTCGGATCGGTCTTCTCAATTCCGAGTACGGGACTCGTCAGACACATCGTCCCCTTGACCGGTGCCACGGTCTTGGTCGACTCCGGGATCTGAACCGTCTTCCGCCAGAGGGACTCGCCCGTCATGGGTTCGACCACGACGAAGCTCACGCGACCCTTGGTCTTGATCGCGATGTCGCACACCTGAGTGAAGCTCACGGAGCTGGTGAGGTAGTTGGTGCTTTGCTCTTGCCGGGAATTCGCCGGAGTCCATCCCGCGTCCACTTCCACCTCGGCATACAGGGCGAGGTCGGAACCCTTCTTGTCGGGGAAGGTCAGGGTGTCCAGTTGGTCGAAGGGACCCCGGTATTTCATCCCCTTGGCCGTCACCAAATCCGCGATGGCCGTCGGCAGAGCCTTCAGCATTTCCGCCCCGTCGGGTTCCTGGACCCTTCCTTTCACCACGGGGTTGACGATGGCGACAGTGACATCGACGGGCGCCGAAGCCGGCGCCGTGGTCTTGTATGAATACTGTGGCACGTATGGCGCGGGTGGCTGCGGCGGTGGCCGCGGGGGCATGCACCCGAACAGCGTCGGCACAGCCAGAACGACGACGATGCGCGGCACTACCCGAGTACAGCTCCTGTGTGCGGGCGGCGTGCACGCCCTTGATGGAACCGAAAGCGCGCCGGTCACGGCGCGCTGCTTGATGGATGGCTTGGCTGTCATTGTCTCTTCCCCCGGGGACTGGTCGTATGATGGACGACGGCATTTGCCCCGATGCTGCCTCCGACCGTCGCACAAGTGACCTTGGACGACAGATGAACCAACGACTTGGCGCGCCCTTGTTCGATCCCTGCGGACACTGTACCCTTAGTTGGAGAATAATCCACTCACATCATCCAATATGATTTCACCCAATGTTCAAGCGCTCTTCGTCATGGCAGTGCTCTTGCTGCCAATCTCGACGAAAGCCGCAGTCGTCAGTTCCGACGACCTCCAGCGTCTTGTGCACGACGCCCAGGTTCGGAATGATGGTTGCTACCTCACCAAATTGTCGTTGAACATGTCCGCGGTGCCCGAATGGAAGACCGCGACGATGTCAAATGGTGTCTCAATCAAGTACCCGTGGTCCCCCAACTGGTACGTTCTGGGAAAGCAGATCCCGTGGTTCGAACGTGACGGCGGTGACTGGTTCTCGTTTGGTCGTTCTGAACTTGGGCAATCGTGCTCGGTCGTGCGCCAGTATACCGTTGAAGTTCTTCACAATGAGACACTTGCGCGCCACTTTGCACCGTCAGCGGACGGACCAAGTCCGGGCAAGATCCTCGAGTCGATGACGCTCAACGGCAAGACTGCTGCCGTTGTTGACGTGAGCAGCGGAGTGTGCGCCGAGGAGGCGATTGCGGTCGAAATCTCCAGAGGAGGCAAACCTACGACGATCGTCATCCGGCACAACTGCGCATCTCTGACCGCAGACATGTTGCGTGCGGCCGCAAGCGTGAGGTAGCCTGAGCGTCCCCTTGCTCCGGGACTGAACGGTCTGTGCCTAGGAGGATCCCCATGCATACCAGGCAAGAGCCCCAGTGATGCTACAACTTGCATCCGTCCCGCTGGTTCGCTGGTAGAAGGTCGTGCTCTTGCTGTCGGACGCTTCGTTTCGGTATACGCCTGTCATGAAGGTGTCGTCCGTCACGATTGCGCCGGTGTGGACGTACCCGACCTTCTGGCAGGTCCATCCGCTGGTACCGATAGCCTGATCTGATACGTTCTGCTCAACACCGATTGCCTTCAGCCGATCCGTTGGCTCAAGCAGATGTCGCGTGGTTGAGGCGCTATAGCAGGCATCAAGACGA
Organism: uncultured Polyangiaceae bacterium; assembly: GCA_964648165.1. Classification (GTDB taxonomy): domain Bacteria; phylum Myxococcota_A; class Polyangia; order Polyangiales; family Polyangiaceae; genus FEN-1139. The sequence goes on from CAZYKT010000137.1 coordinate 6,023, forward strand.
ACGAGTGAATACTCCCAGGAGGACACGATGTCTGGGTTTCCGTCGTCGAAAGCACCCAGTGGGAACACCCAAAACTCAACATTGTCGCCAGCATCGGCGGTGTACGACCAAGAACTGTTCTGGCCCACAAGGCAGGTTGTTCCGTTCACAGAAGGGCAGTGATCCCAGTCTGCGCTCGGGTTACCGCACCCGTACCCATTGCTGGCATAGAGTCGCCGAATGCGGGTGCGCGTGGGACAAGATCGTGTGGTCGGGAGGTCTGATGATGACCCACATGAGTTGAGGTCTACACACCCGGAAGCAACCTCGGATCCCGCCGAGCACGGCGACCATTGGCACGACCAGTCCGGCTCACACAGCGCACACGAGGGATAGTCGACATACCCTGCGTCGCAGGAATTGCACCGTGCGGTCGCAAAGCCCGGATCGCACGTGCACGCGTTGTTCAGGCAGCTTCCATGACCGTTGCAGAACCCTATGGGGCAGTTCAGCACACAATCTGGGTAACCGATGTACCCCGTAGCGCAGGAGTCACAAGCACTGCCTGAATATCCACTGCTGCACTCACATGTTCCCAGGTCACATGTGCCATGGCCGGAGCAAT
>CAZYKT010000138.1:0-6579 GCA_964648165.1 uncultured Polyangiaceae bacterium
GTGGTCGGGGCGGGCCTTGCCAGCTGAGCTGGTCTGGGGGTCGGAGCCAATGGTCTGTCCGGCGTGACCACGGAGGGTTGGCGAGGCGCAGCGTGTTGGACACACTGCAGACGATCATGGTCGTCGAGAACGAACGAGACGGAGCAGTATTCCGCGCACACCTGGCCTGTGGGAATCGAATCCGTATGCTCGGCCCTCCCGAGACCAAGCGAAAACGAGACCCCTCACAGCCACTCACGATGCCGCCCGCCCCATGGGCAAGCGGGATTTTGGGGCTTGCTTGACAGACAAGTCACGATCGACAACCGTGAAGTGATGTCGGCGTTGGTGTGGAAGTTCGAAGGGCGTCTCGCGGTGGCGGTGCATGGCCCGTCCGATCCGAGCGACCTGGAGTGGAGAAGGTATTTGCGTGACACGCTGGCGCAACCGGATGTGTCGCGTCTTCGCGTCGTGGTGGTGTCGCATGGGGGCAAGCCAAGCGGGGCTCAGCGCAAGGAGCTCATGGAGTTTTTGCCGCACCCAGCCCCGACGGCCCATTTGTCGAATAGCTGGCTTGCACGCAGCCTCATCAACACGATGTCTTGGTTCAACCCTCAGTTGCGAGCCTTTGGACTGGACGAGGAACGTGCTGCGTTCCAGTTCCTCCAACTGACCCAGGCTGAGGCGGGGATCGTACGCACAGCCCGGATGACCCTCGAAGCAGAGTTGAACAGGGACAGTGACCGCAACGGTGATCCGTTGGGTTAGCGGTGACCGCAGAATGGGAGCCAGCCCAATGGGCAGCGCCGACGAGCTGGTGGATTGAGAGCGAAGGCGGGCCAACGTGCGCCCACAAACCGTGCTCGGGTGCGTGACAGGGGATTGGTCGCCACCAACCCTCGGAACCGGGGCCGGGTCAAATGCCGTGCCCGATGCTGCGGTCTCGGGGCGACAAGGACAACGACATGAGCTCGGGCTTCACCGAGGTCACCGTGCCCATCAACCGCGGTTACTCCCGAGCGGTGGTGCCCCTCTCCAACGGCCGTGTCTTCGTCATCTCCGGCGGCCCCTACCGCGGCAACGCCAATTCGGTAGTGTACCGCGACGTCGAGCTGCCGTGACCGCCGAGGCCGGGAAGGGCTAATCACTCTCCGGGTGCTCACGCAGCCACTCGACGTCGGCCAGATCCTTGGCTCGGCCTGCGGCCAGCTTGTTTCGCAACAGCGCAGCGCGCCCTATGTAGGGGATCGGTCGCCCCTCGAGTTCGAAACAACGATGGTCTTGATAGGCCTCGTCGAAGGTCACGCCGTCGACCCGCGTCAAGATCTCTATCAGGTTCGGTTTCGCACCGATGCGATAGCCGTAACCCTCACGAGCGAAGAGCTCCTCGGTGATGCCGTGGGCCGCGATGGGGGCCCCGAACGCTGCCAGCGCGCGATAGATGCGAGCAGCGTTCTCTGGTGTGGGCTGCACGAACACGTCCATGTCATCGGTGCCTCTGCCGTGGCCGTGCAGAGCCAACGCCCAACCACCAACCAACACAAAGCGTACCCCTTCGTCCGAAAGCAGGACCAAAAGGTCGCAGAAGTCCTGGTTGAGGCCTGGTCTACTCACGTCCGATCTCGAAGACCTCGCCGGGCCATTCCGATCGCGGAAGATGCGTGATGACGCGACCCGAGGCCTCCCACTGGGCACGACACAGCTCGGACATTTGGGTGAACCGCTGAAGGGGGCTCAGGTTCGCATACAGATTGGGCTTGGGGGAACGACTCGGTACGAGCTCAACGGGCAACGATACGCGGAGTTTTGCTCGATCGAGCCGGTCTTGATCAAAGGGAGAATCCACGCCCAGATTCTCCCACGGAATGGACCCGCTTGCACCGGGACAGTAGACCCTTCGGGGTGGTTGGTGCGGGAAGGCCGGTGTTTGGGGGAGTCTCTGCCGATCCCGATGCCCTTCACGGTCCAACGGGGCTGGCTCGGGATTCCGGAGCTCTGCCGGCAGGGGATTCGCGAGCTACCGATTTGCGATAGACTGAGCACCCCATGCCTCCCTGCTCCCGGACGGCCCTGTGCCTCATCGGGGCTGTCGCGACGGTCCTCGGCTGCCAGCCTCGGGCCAAGGAGCAGCCATCGAGCCCCCGCCCCACCTTGGCACCTCGGGTGGTCGCGAGCGCCAAGGTCCCCGAGCCACCCCATTGCTCCGCGGTTACCCTGCAGGATCCGACGCCGGAGACGGTTGCCCTGCCCCTCGACTACTCCCCGGGAGCCTACGAGCTTACTCGGTTCAAAATGGGCGTCGAGGTACGAAAGAGTGAGAGCTTCGAGACTCGGGTACTCCTGCGCGGACCGGCCGAGGGGATCCTCCGCGAGCTCGCGCCACGAGCGCAGTGGCACTGGCCCACCAAGGATCACGAGTTCTCCTGGCTGATGCGCCTGCCGTTGTACCAGGACGACTGCCCCAACGAAATTGGCGCCTATGATCCGCTGACGCTTCAGCGGATATGGGGATACCGGCGCCCAGCCGACGCCCTGTTCGGCGTCGAGTCGGCGCTGCAGAGCGACGAGCTGGTGTTCTTGAACCTCCGGCTCCTCTCCAAGGAGCGGCATTTGCTGGGCTGTTCGTTGGTTGCCCTGCGCGTGGCAGACGGCACCGTGGCCTGGGAGTACCCCGGGAAATCCTGCGACCACGAGTTTGGCGTCGAGCACAAGGGCCGCCATCTCTTGGTGAGATGGACTCATGGTCGCGGTCCCGAGCGGGAGGGGACGGCGGTCGAGCAGCTGGATGTACTGGACCCTCGCACCGGAAAGGCTCGGTGGCGGCGTGGCTTCCCGGAGTGGGCGATGCGCCTCGAGCTCGACGACGAGTCGGACCGTCTCCTCTTACATTCATCAAACAAGGGCAGCCACTCCCTTCTGTCCGTGAACCTCTCGAGCGGCAGGGTCGAGTGGGAAAAGAAGCTCGGGCAGGTGTACGAACTTGTGCGATTCGGCCCGACCGTACTCGTCCAGGGCTGGGGCAAACCCCGGCAGCTGTTGGCCCTCGATGCACGCTCGGGTGCCGAGCGCTGGAAGCTGTTGCTAAAAGAGCCGGTCGGCCTGCGCAGCACCCGCCAGGATGGACGATATTGGGTTCTCAGCGACGAACCACCGGAGTGTGAATGGCCCGAGCGCTGCCAAACCTCGCTCGGATACCGGGTGATAGAGGACAAGACGGGCCAGCTGGTAACGAACCTCGAGCTCCCGATTGATCCGCTGGATGGCTCGGGCACCGGGGTATTCCTGGACCAGGATCGGCTGTATCTCGAGGTCCCGGCGGGCAAGGCCGCGTACGGCTCCGCCAATCGAATCGCCACCTACGAGTTGCCCTCGGGACGGCTCCTGTGGCGCGGCAGCGTCGCCCAGTGCGTGACCAGCATCGGCACCGAAAACCCCACCGTCCTGTGGGTCAAGAACGACCGCGTGTACTCCTGCGAGTGTGACCAGGTGCTGCGCGTCTACACCAAAGAGGGCCGCCTGCTCGGCGACTACGGCGTCGAGCTGTGCGATGAGCTGAATCTGGAACAGCAGGATCCCGTGGCGAGCGGCGTCCCATTGACCATGGCACGGTTCACCGAACCCGATCGAGCGCTGCGCGTCAAGGGGCGGATCGCCGCCGAGCACGTCGGGATTGATACGCCGAACGGCTGGAAACCGGTCGAGATATTCTCCGGCTGGGTGCGGGTGGGGGACCAGCGCGTCCGCGCCAATCGGCGCGGCGAATTCACGGCTTCGGTGATGCGCCGCGGCTGGATCGCCGTGCATGGGTTGGAGCCCCGCGGTACGAGCGGTGTCATCGCCACCCACCGCATGGTTCCCCCCGACGTGGACACGTTCGACGTGGGTGAATTGGAGGTCTTCGGCGAAGACCAGTGAGCGGACGCGACTTCGCAACTGGCAGGTCCGCTGGGTTCATGGCGGAGTTGGCCGGTGCCCAGGATGCCCGCGATTGGCGGGGATTCGTGCGGGAGCACTTGGCAACTCGCGGCAGGGTCCGTATAGTCGGATTTATAGTCATGCCGACCAGTGTTCACCTACCCCAAGCGCTACTCCAGGCTGTCGACCGAAAGGCGAAGGCGCTGCGAATGAGTCGGAATCAGTTCGTGATCAGGGCGCTCCAGAAGGAGGTCGACGCGTCTGAGTGGTCGGCGGGCTTCTTCGAGAGACTCGCGCCCGATGCTGAGACGAACAAGGCCATTGGCGAAATGCTCGTCGCAATCCGAAAGGGGCGCCGCTCCAAGCCCGCGAGGCGGTTTTGAAGTACGTTCTCGATATGAACGCGGTTTCGGCGGCCATGAACGGCGAACCAAGGGTCCTGCGCCGCATGCACGCTGTCGGGAAGAAGAACCTGGGAGTCCCCGAGCCGGTCTATGCGGAGATCGCATACGGCATCGAGATGCTCCCCAACTCGAAACGAAAGATCTCGCTCAGGTCACGCTATGACGCTGTCTTCAACGAACTGGGAAGTGTCCCGTGGACCCACGATGTCACCGAGCACTATGGCTCCATCAAGGCGCAGCTGGAGCGCAAGGGAAAGCGCATCGAAGACTTCGACGCTGCTATCGCTGCACATGCCCTGGCCAATGGTGCCATCTTGGTTACGGCCAACACCGAGCACATGACACGCGTCCCGGGGCTCAGCATCGAGAATTGGTTCGAACCACTCCCCTGAGTCCTCGCTCGAAACATCGTCATGGGGCTCGCGAACGCGGGATTGGCGTTTCCCCAGAGGGAGCCGGATTTTTAGCTCGTTTGGGCGACGGAACGGGGCGGGCACACCGGTTCTTCACCTCGCGTACGCTCCCCAGCATCGCACCCTCAGGTCATTACGCTGGATGGCACAGGTGGTGGATTCTCCGGCTGACACGGCCAGGTACGTCCCCTGTGGCGGTGACGCTTCGCCAAAGTCGTTCAAACCCCAACAGAAGAGTGTCCCATCCGTGCGAATCCCGCAGCTGTGCAGGTGACCTGCCGCGATGCTGGTGAACGCAAATGAAGGCGGGGTCGACTCGCCGTCATCATCGTTGCCCCAGCAGGCGACAGTGCTGTCGTCACGGATCGCACAGCTGTGGTTGCCGCCCGCTGCCAGATCGATGTACGTCCCCTCCGGGGGCGACAGAAGATCGTAGTTGCTGGATCCCCAGCAAGAGAGGGTCCCATCGGTGCGAATCCCGCAGCTGTGGTAGTAGCCCAGGGCGACAGCAGTGAACGTTCCCTCGGGGGGTGACGCCTGGCCGTATTCGTCCAGGCCCCAACAGGCCAGCGTCCCGTCGGTGCGGAGCCCACAGCCGTGGTAGAGCCCGGCGGCGACGCGGGTGAACGTCCCCTCCGGGGGCACTGGTTGCCCGTTGCCGGCTTCGCTCCAGCAGGACAGCGTCGCATCGGTACGGAGCCCGCAGCCGAGGGTATAGCCCACCGCGATACGCTCGTACAGCCCCGCGGGCGGTGACAACTGTCCCGCGTCCGAACCCCAACAGGCGATCGTCTGATCGGTGCGGATCCCACAGCTGTCGTTGCCACTGGATATCGCAGTGAATGTCCCCTCCGGGGGAAAGGACCGACCGTAGCCACTCCGACCCCAGCAGGCGATGGCTCCGTCCCTCCGGAGCCCGCAACTCACGTAGCCACCCACGGTGATACTGGTGAATGTCCCTTCCGAGGGAGACAATGGGGCGGGGTAGTCCCAGCCCCAGCAGGCGATGGTCCCATCGGTGCGGAGCCCGCAACTGTGGGCTTCGCCCGCCGCGATCCCGACAAACGTCCCCTCCGGAGGCGATGCCTGCCCGCCGCTGTCGTCGCCCCAGCAGGCAACGGTGCCGTCCGAGCGGATGCCGCAACTGTGGTAGCCACCTGCCGCGATGGCGGTGAACGTACCCTTCGGTGCTGACGTCTGGCCGACGATATTCCATCCCCAGCAGGCCAACGTCCCATCGGTCCGGATCCCGCAGCTATGGGAATCCCCCGCCGCGATCCCGATGAATGTCCCCTCCGGGGGTGATGCCTGACCGTTGCTGTCGTCGCCCCAGCAGGCGACGGTTCCGTCTGTCCGGATGCCGCAACTGTGGGAATACCCCGCTGCGATCTCGACGAACGTACCCTGTGGTGGTGACGCCTGACCGAAATCGTTGAAGCCCCAGCAGGCAAGGGTGGCATCGGCACGGATCCCGCAGCTGTGCCGATTGCCCGTTGCAATCCGGACGAACGTCCCCGCTGGTGGTAACGCCTGACCGAAGTCGTTCAAGCCCCAGCAGACGACGGCTCCGTCCTCACGAATCACACAGGTATGGAATGAACCGGCTATCGCCGTCGAACGGATTTCGCAGCGGCTCCCGAAGAACCCCGCCCGGCAGCTGCAGATGGCCTGTCCCAAGTGCGAGAGACATTCGCTCCCGTTCTGACAGGGATCGGGCTCGCAGAGGCTCGACGCTCCAGCCATGCCCGCTGCACCCGCTCGGTCACCTGCCGCTCCGCCTTCACCAGCTGCGCCCCCCTGCTCTGCCGCTCCACCTTGGCTTGCACCCGCAGCCACGGCTCCTGACGCTCCACCCTGGGTCTCTGCAA
>CAZYKT010000139.1:0-6351 GCA_964648165.1 uncultured Polyangiaceae bacterium
ATGTTCGACGCCGGCCTGAGCTCGCAGCAGGAGTTGGAATCGATCCAGGCGGAGATGGAACGTGCCAAGGCTTCGGTGGCAAGCTCCGCCGCACAGATCACCTCGGCCCGCGCGGCCCTGGACGTGGCCGCGACCAACCTGTCAAAAGCCGTGATCGTCTCGCCCATCGACGGGATCGTGCTGGATCGCGCGGTGGAACCGGGACAGACCGTGACCTCCGGCCTACAGACCCCAGTACTCTTCACACTAGCGGCGGATCTCTCCGAGCTGCGCCTCGACGTCAAGGTGGACGAGGCGGACGTGGGTCAGGTGCAACCCGGACAGAACGCGAGCTTCACCGTCGATGCCTATCCAAATCGCGTCTTCGAATCGACGGTATTGGCGGTCAAGAACATGGCGACCACGACCAACAACGTGGTCACGTACGAAACGCGGCTCTCGGTCAAAAACCCAGAGGGCCTGTTGCGCCCCGGTATGACCGCGACGGCCACGATCATGGTCAACGACCAGAAGGACGTCCTGTTGGTTCCCAATGCCGCCTTGCGCTTCACGCCGGCGGCCGCGGGGGCAGGCTCGGCCAGCAGCGGGGTCTCGATAGCGCGATTGTTCTCAGGACGGCCACCGCGAATGTCCGGGAGCAGGCCGCGCGCGCCGGCCGCTTCCGCCAATGGCGGGGCACCGGGGGCGGTGCCGAAGGCCGCCCACGCGGTCTGGATCCTCAAGAACAAGACGCCGGAGCGCGTCCGGGTCGAGATTGGCGCCACGGATGGCACCCACACGGCCGTGACCGGCGGTGGACTCGAACCCGGCACAGAGGTCATCGTCAATCAAGCGGCGAGTACCCCCCGTGGCTGAGTCGGTTTCCAGAATCGCGCTGCAGCCAGGGCAGCCCGTGGTGGAGCTTCGGGGGCTCACCAAGGTCTATGGTAGAGGCGAGTCCGAAGTGCGGGCACTCGATGGCGTCGATCTGGTGCTCCGGTCCGGGGAGTTCATCAGCATCATGGGAGCCAGCGGCTCGGGCAAGTCCACCTGTCTGAACTGTCTGGGGTGCCTGGATGTACCGACCGGTGGTTCCTATCGGTTCTGCGACGTGGAGGTCGGTGGACTCAGCGCCAATCAACGAGCCCTCTTGCGGCGCCACTATATCGGTTTCATCTTCCAGGGATTCAACCTCTTGACACGAACCAGCGCGCTCGAGAACGTGGAGCTGCCCCTTGTCTATCGCAAGGTGCCCAAGGCCGAGCGACACCGACGGGCCATGGAGGCGTTGACCCTGGTGGGGCTGGCCAATCGCTATCGGCACACGAGTAGTGAGCTCTCGGGGGGGCAGCAGCAACGGGTGGCCATCGCTCGAGCCCTGGTCACCGATCCACCGCTTCTGCTCGCCGACGAGCCCACCGGTAACCTGGATTCGGCACGAAGCGACGAGCTGATGGGGCTCATCTGCGAGCTCAACCGGACCCGCGGCATCACCATTGCCATGGTGACCCACGAGCCGGACATCGCCGCCTACGCTCAGCGGACCATCGTCTTCCGCGATGGGCGGATCGTGGAGGGCCATTCGCCATGATGCTGCAGACACTGCTGATGGCCCTGCGCGCCATCCGACGCAACGCCCTGCGATCCTTTCTGACCATGCTGGGCGTCGTCATTGGAGTGGGCGCGGTGATCGGCATGGTCACCATCGGTAACGGAGCAACCGCCAAGGTTCAGGGCGACGTGGGCGCTTTGGGTCAGAACCTGCTGACCATCATGCCCGGTGCCGACCGCCGCGGAGGGCCCCGAACCGCAGCCACGCCCTTCGAGGAAGCGGACGTCATGGCGATCCGCCAGCAGATCCGCGGACTATCCGGGGTCTCGGGCGCGGTCAGCAGCTCGGCCAGCGCCATCTACGGCAACCAGAACTGGCCGACGAGCGTGACCGGTGTGGAGGAGGAATACCTTTCTATCCGGGGATACAAGCTGGCGGGTGGACGAAATTTCACTTCCAGTGAGCTCTCCTCGGGAAGCAACGTGTGCATCCTGGGCGAGACGGTCCGCAAGGGCCTCTTCGGCGCAACCGGTGGGCTGGGAGAACGGATCCGCGTGGGCCGCATTTCCTGCCAGGTTCAGGGACTCCTGGTGGCCAAGGGCGGAGCTGCCATGGGACCCGACCAGGACGATCTGGTCCTGTTGCCCTTGCGCACCGTGCAGCGAAGAATCGCCGGAACCACCAACGTGACCAGCATCTTCGCCCAGGTCACCGACGGACTCCCCACCGCCACCGTCAAGGGGCGAATCGAGGAACTCCTGATGGAACGGCGCCGGATCGCTCCGGGCGCGGAGGCCGACTTCCAGGTGCGCGATCTGGCCGAGATCGCCGCGACCATGAGCAGCGTGACCGCCGCCATGACCAGCCTGTTGGGGGGCATCGCCGCGGTCAGCCTTCTGGTGGGCGGGATCGGCATCATGAACATCATGTTGGTCAGCGTCACCGAGCGAACCCGCGAGATCGGTACCCGACTGGCCATCGGCGCCCTGGCCCGCGACGTTCTGCTGCAATTCCTGGTCGAAGCCGTGGTGCTCTCCACGCTGGGCGGCGTGTTGGGTATCGGCTTCGGACTGGGTCTGTCCTACGTGGCAACCCGGTTGATGGAATTGCCCTACGTGCTGTCGCCCGGGATCGTGTTCGCCGCCTTCGCCTTCTCGGCCCTGGTAGGGGTCCTGTTTGGTTTCTTGCCGGCGCGCAAAGCGGCCGGTCTCAACCCGATCGAGGCCTTGCGTCATGAATAGGAGCAACTGGGGTAGAAGTCTGGGTCTTTTGCTGGCCATCTCTTCGACGTCGATGATTGTCGCGGCTGCCGAACCAACTCCCACACGGGTACTGACCCCGGATTGGGTGACGCGCACGCTGTTGGAACGCAACGATTCCCGTCGAGCCGCGGCCCTCGGGATGGCGCGGGCCGAACAGGCAATCCAGGGCGAGCAGGGACGATTGGGCGAGACCATTTTCGAGGCGGACGCCGGATACACCCGTTCGCAGACCCCATCCCTGGGACAGGGCAATGACGTTCTGGTGTCCACCCGGGATTCGATGCTGCTGGGGGCCCAGCTGGAGCGCTCCTTCGTCACTGGTACCTCAGTGACCCTCCGTGCCGAGGGGGAACGCTTCGACTCGAGTCGCCCCACGACGGCGGTAGCCGGGACTAACCAATCCGGGGTCGGATATCAGACGTCCCTGCGAGCCACCGTCAATCAATCCCTTCTCAAGGGGTACGGTCGTGAGGCCAACGAGGCCAATCTGCGGGCCCTGCGCATCAGCAAGACCCAATCTGAACGTGCCTACGACCGGCAGACCAGCGAGCTCTTGCGCGACGCTCTCGCCGCCTACTGGGAGCTCTGGTACGCGAGTCGCGCCGTCGAAATCAACGAGGCCGCGCTGGAATTGGCCAAGGAGCAGCAGAAGGACGCCCTGGCGCGCGTCGCTCAGGGCGCCTTGCCCCCGGCAGAGGCGCTGCAGTTCGAGACCCAGATCGCCTCGCTCACCGAATCGTTGTTGGTGGCGAAGGCCACGGTGAAGCAGCAGGCCCTGACCGTCGCTGCGTTGGTGGGGCAAAACGATGGGGTCGAAGGCTGGCTGGCGGCGGAGGCCGGGCCCAGCCAGCGGGCCACCGATACTACACAGTCCGCCCTTTCCCGCGCCATGGCCGAGAACCCGAGCCTGCAAGAGCTCAACGAGCGGGTGCGGCTGGCCCGGGAGCAGCAGAAGACAGCGGGCGAGGAGTACCGTTCTCGACTCGATCTGACCGGCTGGGCCCAGCTGAGCGGTCTGGGCGCCTCTCGGGTATCCCCCGCGTTGCGACAGGTGGGGGAGTTCTCCGCGGTCAGCGTGTATGCAGGACTGACCTATCAGACCCCGCTCGATTCCAGGCAATGGTCGGCAGCCCGCGCCCGGGCGTCCCACGACGTGGCGATCGCCGAGGCCGAGCTGGCGGCAGCCAAGCGCAACCTGGAAAGCTCGATTCGGCGCCAGCAGATCGAGTTCGTGACTGCGGAGGAACGCTTGAACGCGGCCCGCTTGACAGCCGGGGTTGCCGAACGCCAGGTCGTACTGGAACGACAGCGCTTCGCCCTGGGTGCATCCACCTCACTGGCAGTGGAAATCGTTCAGGATTCCCTGCGCCAGGCCCGGTTGCGGGTGAGGCGCGCCGAGGTGGATCGAGAGCGGGCCTGGCTTACCTTGGCCGACGCGTCCGGAGAGTTGCTTCGCTCCCTGTCGGTTTCCGCAACCAGCAAACCGTAGCAAAGGGCAGTCAACTGTGGTTGGCTGTCTGGCATGCGTCGTGGTCTAGGTATTCTTGGCTGTGGGTTGAGCCTCGGTTGCTCGCCCGGCAGCGTACCGGTCCTGCCCGATCCGGACGCCGATCTGGGTCTGGGCGACGTGGTGTTCATGACCTGGACCACCCGTTCCCCAGAGGGACTTCTGGGACACACCATGATCCCCCAGCGCATCGGCGTCGATCCGCTGCGCAAGGTCCTCGAGGGTACACCAGTCTTCACGGAGACCAGTCAACACCTCAAGGTAATGCTGACCAAACAGGCCGAGGGTGGGGTCAAGGCAACGCCCCCGGGCCCAGTGGGGGCCCAAGCGGGTGTGAGTGGTGTCACTCACATCGCGTATGACGTCCATGTCACCCGCTATCTTGGCTACTCCGTCGCCAATTCGCACTACGCCGCAGATTCCGGATGTTGTCTGGCTGGAGAGCCCAGCCCTGCCTGTGGGGAGTGGTACGTGGCCAGCATGATGTGGGGCTCTGGACACTCCTCGTACCTGCAGCGCGTGGACGCGGACGCGTCCGTGTCAGCGGGTGAGTTGTTCCGAGCTCATGGCGGCACGTCCTATCGGCTCCTGAATCAGATGGAGTTCGAGAACACCTTCTTCGCCTACGAGGCCGCCCCCTTGGCTGACCTCTGCGCCAGGGTGGCACCCGAGGACGAGGTGCCCGCTCTCTCGGTCACGGCCCCCCACAACTGCCGCGCCCAGGTGGTGCAGACCGCGGGCGAGCACCAGGGCAAATCCTGGTATGCCGCCGATCAAGCGCTGTGCCAGACGATGGTCGATCAGTTCTGCACGGGCCTCGTGGACGTGCAGTCCTGCCGGGCCACCTTCTCGGCTGACGGCACCAGCAACACCCTCGAGCTCCGGCAGCAAATTCCCGTTCCCGCTGCAACACCGGTCGTGCCTCCCCCCGCCACCAACCCACCTGGCAAGAAGCCTCAGTGAACGGGCTCGCACCATGAAAAAACGTCCTTGGTTTCTGATGGCCACGGTGTGTTGGGCCGGCTGCGCCCTGAAAAACACCACCGATGTCCCCGGCGATGTCGAGTCGCAGGGCCCCCTGGCACCCGGGAGCGGATTTCGAGTGGGTGACCCTATCCTGGTCAATCTGACCATCATCAGCCCGCGGCTGATCGGTAGCCGGAGTACCTCGGGCAGTTCCAAGTCCGGGCGGCACCTGGGAATGGGCAGAGAGCCAAAAGGCAAGGCGTCTGGGGCGGAACGTTTAGCCCCGCCCCCCAAGTGCTCCCTGGCTGCACTGTGGAAGCTGGCAGCAGCCCAGGGTGTGTCAAAGGATGTGGTGGCCATCATCTCGTACAACAGAGAAGGCTATTCCTTTCTCCCCAACGGCGGCAGCCGCCGTCTGAAGTTCGACTTCGCCTGTCAGCCGACAAACGACTAGGGTGCCGCATCTCGGCCGCCGAACCAAGCGGCTGGACGACCTTGACACTTTGTCCCCTTTTCATCTATCCGCCTAGGTATGTCACACAACTGGGTATTCATCGGCGATTTCGAGATCCCCAAGGCGAAGCTCTCCGCTCTGAAGAAGAAGGAGCAGCCCTGCGAATCGTCCTCCCAGGAAATCGCCGAGGATCCCACGGGGTGGATGGACTGGATCTACAAAGGACAGCATCTGCACCACCGTCGCGTCTTCGAGCGGAACAGCTACCAGGAAGTGGTGGAGCTCCTCAAGAAGACGACCCTGCGCAACGTCGCCGAGGCGGGCGGTGAGGGCAAGGGTGCCGTGGTAACTTTCATCGACGGTGGACCCGACGATGTCGGCCTCGAGTTCACCGTCTCGGGCGGCAAGGTCCAAACCAAGAAGCTTGACACCGAAAAGGCGGTCGATGCCTGGTGCAACAGCCCTGCCTACGAGGCCCTGGTCGATCGCTTCTACGAGGCCATGGATGAGGCAGACGAGGACGAGGACGAGGACGAGGACGAGGACGAGGACGAGGACGAGGACGAGGACGACGAGGACGAGGACGACGAGGACGACGAGGACGACGAGGACGACGAGGACGACGAGGACG
>CAZYKT010000140.1:0-6287 GCA_964648165.1 uncultured Polyangiaceae bacterium
GGCGGCGCAGCGACGGGCGGGGGCGGAACCGGTGGTAGAGGCGATGGTGGAGCGATGCCGGCGGGTGCCAGCTCGGGTGGCGCCGGAGTGGCCGGCGCGGCGCCGAGTGGCGGTGTTGCGGGTGCCGAAGCCGGCGCGTCAGGATCCGTCGCTGCGGGTGCAAGCCAGGCAGGCGCTGCTTCGGGGACGGCAGGCGAAGCTGGCGCCCCGGGCGTAGCTGGAGCGCCCAGCTCCTGTGATCCCGAGCCCTGTCAGAACGAAAGTGAGTGCCTGTTGGGTGAGGGGCACGCCATCTGCAGCTGCCGTGCCGGGTTCTCCGGGAGCCGTTGCGAGGTCGGCACGAAGGCGATTGCCTCTGGCGGAGCGCACAGCTGCGTGATTCGCAGCGACGGAACCCTGGCCTGTTGGGGCGAGAACGGCGAGGGCCAGTCGGTGCCGCCGGCGGGAACTTTCATCGACATTGCGGCCGGCATCCGCCATAGCTGCGGCATCCGCACGGATGGCACCGTCACCTGCTGGGGCTGGGACAACCATGGCCAGTCTTCTGCTCCGGAGGGGACGTTCGTCGGGATCGCAGCCGGGCAATACCACAGCTGTGGCATCCGCACGGATGGCACCGTCACCTGTTGGGGCACGGATGACTACGGCCAGTCTGCTGCTCCGGAGGGGACGTTCATCCAGATCGCGGCCGGGCAATCCCACAGCTGCGGCATCCGCACGGATGGCACCGTCGCCTGCTGGGGCTGGGACGGCCAAGGGCAGTCGTCACCGCCGCCGGAGACGTTCGTCAGCATCGCAGCTGGCGACCAGCACAGCTGCGGCATCCGGACGGACGGCACCGTCACCTGTTGGGGTAGCTCCGATGAGGGACAGTCGACGCCTCCCGAGGGGGTGTTCACCAGCCTCTCAGCGGGACTGTGCCGGTCTTGCGGGATCCGCACGGACGGCAGCGTCGCCTGCTGGGGCTGGGAGGACCAGAGCCAACCGCCCCCCGAGGGGACATTCGACGCCATCGCGCTGGGTCAGTTCCACGGCTGCGGTCTGCGGACGGAGGGGACCATCGCCTGCTGGGGTCAGGACGACTCCGGCCAGGCATCGCCTCCCGCGGCGACGTACACCGGCATCGCGACGGGCGGCCAACACAGCTGTGGGTTGGGCCCGGAGGGGACCGTCGATTGTTGGGGACGGGACGACGACGGCAAGTCGACACCTCCCGAGGGGACGTACTCCACTGTCGCGGTCGGCCCCTATCACAGCTGCGGTCTGCGGGCGGATGGTACCGTGGCCTGTTGGGGACAGGACGACTCCGGTCAGTCGATGCCTCCCGAGGGGACATTCACCGGCATCTCGGTGGGGCAGTTCCACAGCTGCGGGATCCGTAGCGACGAAACCCTCGCCTGTTGGGGCTTGGATGACTCCGGTCAGTCGACGCCTCCCGCGGGAACGTTCACTGCCGTCGCGGCGGGCGGCTCGCACAGCTGCGGTATCGAAACGGACGGAACGCTGACCTGCTGGGGCTTGAACGACTCCGGCCAGTCGACGCCTCCCGAGGGGAGTTTCACGGCCGTCGCAGCGGGTATCGATCACAGCTGCGCCATCGACACGCTGGGAACCGTCAGTTGTTGGGGCTCGGATGACAACCGTAAATCGACACCCCCGGCGGGGACGTTCAGCGCGATCGCGCTGGGACGCGACCACGGCTGTGGGATCCTGGTGGACGGGACCATCGCCTGCTGGGGTGACGACGGCTACGGTCAGGCTTCCCCCCCGGCGGGGACGTTTACCGCCATCACGGCGGGTGGATCGACCAGTTGCGCGATCCAGCGCGACGATCTACAGGTGCGCTGCTGGGGCTTCATGGTGCGATGAATAACGTCCGGTGCTTCGCGGCCGGTATGGTAGACCAGAGCCACAAGGTGCGTATTCTCCGCAAAGGGTGGTCATGGGGATCATAGTTCCCTTCTGGTGCCGGCGGGTGTGGGGGTTGTTCTTGGTGGCGTTGTGTGTCGTCACCAGCGGTTGCGGGGGACGCTCGGGGTTGAGTGCTCTGGGGGCCGCGTCCCAAGCAGGGGGTGGCGCGTCGGGTGCGAGTGGATATCCCCTGGGAGGGCAAGAGGCACAAGGTGGAGAGGAGCTCGGCAATGCCGGAGCACCGAGCTCCTGCGACCCGGATCCCTGTCGGAACGAGGGCGAGTGTATCTGGTACGAGGAACGTCCCTTGTGCAGCTGCCGTGCGGGTTTCTCCGGGGCTCGCTGCGAAGTGCGCACCACCATGCTGGGCGCTGGCGCATTGAATACTTGTGCGCTCCACGGCAATGGGACGGTGAGCTGCTGGGGATTGGACGACGCCGGTCAGTCTTCGCCGCCGGCAGGGACGTACACGGACATCGCGACGGGAAAATCCCGTAGCTGTGCGATCCGTACCAACGGCACTCTCGCTTGTTGGGGTCGCGTCGACGAATCACCACCGCTGGATGGGACGTTCACTGACGTGGCCGCCGGAGGCGAGCACAGCTGTGCGATTCGTGCGGACGGGACCGTTGTGTGCTGGGGCAGCGAGGACTCCGGTTCGTTGTCGCCCCCACGGGGGACGTTCATCGGCATCGCGACGGGCGACCACCACAGTTGCGGGATCCGCAGCGACGGGAGCGTCGCCTGTTGGGGCCGGAACGGCTATGGTCAGTCGTCGCCGCCGCTGGGTGAGGTGTTCGACGCCATTGCGGCTGGAGGAGAACACAACTGCGGGATTCGTCCGGACGGGAGCGTCGCCTGCTGGGGCAGGAACAACGACGGCCAGGCGTCCCCTCCGGGTGGGACGTTCATCGGCATCGCGGCAGGGCTCTACAATAGCTGCGGGATTCGCACGGACGGGACCCTCAGCTGCTGGGGTTGGAACTACTACGACCAGTCGTCCCCCCCGCCGGGGGAATTCACGGCTATTGCGGTAGGGGAATCGCACACCTGCGGCATCCAGACGGACGGAGCCGTCGTGTGCTGGGGGCGGAATGAAAGCAGTGCGACCTCCCCATCGGAGGGAACATTGGCTCATGTTGCGATGGGACTCCATCACAGTTGCGGGATCCGTACGGATGGGACCGTCACCTGTTGGGGTGACGATACGTACCAGCTGTCGTCCCCGCCGCAGGGAGCGTACGCCGCCATCACGGCAGCTGGATCCCACAGCTGCGGGATCCGCATGGACGGGACCATCGTCTGCTGGGGTTGGAACGAAGATGGCCAGTCGTCTCCACCCGAGGGGACCTGGATCAGGATCGCAGCAGGGATCTTTCACACGTGTGGCATCCGCGCTGAAGGGGCCATCATCTGCTGGGGCCGAAACGAAGATGGCCAGTCATCTCCACCCGAGGGGACCTTCACGGACATAGCGGCTGGAGGCGAGCACAGCTGTGGCCTTCGCACCGACGGAACCGCCGCGTGTTGGGGCAGAAACGACGATGGGCAGTCTTCTGCACCGGAGGGAACGTTCACCAGCATTGCGGCCGGAACCAAGTTCAGTTGCGGGATTCGTGTGGACGGAACCGTCGCGTGTTGGGGCTATCTGAACGACAACCCCTCGTTCACCCCGGAAGGGACGTTCATCAGCACTGCCGCAGGGGATCGCCACGGCTGTGGCATCCGCGACGACGGCACCGTGACCTGTTGGGGGGAAGGGAGCAGCTACCAGATGCCATCACCGAGCGGGACATTCATCAGCGTCGCGGCAGGTGGCTACGACAGCTGCGCCATCCAACGCGAGAGCCTGCGAGTGCGCTGCTGGGGCTCTTACGTGCGGTGATGGCCGTGGGGTGACCAGGCCGTTTTCCGGGGCTTGATTGGCCCCTTCTTCACGCCCTCATTGTCACCGACCGGGGACCCGGGTACGCTCCAACGACGGTTGGCGATGTCCCAAAGAACGTTGTCTTCGCGATGGTGGCTCTCCGGGGTGGCGTTGTGTGTCATCTTCAGCGGCTGCGGGGCACGCTCGACGTTGAACATCGAAGAGGTGATGACGCAGGCGGGGGGAGGCGCGTCGGGTGAGGCGGGCTCGAGCGGGGGAGATGTTGCAGGACAGGTCCAGCAAGGTGGGGTGCATACCGGTGGAGCCACGGCTGGGGCACCGGGCGGTGGGCGTGTCGGCAGCGGCGGCACGGGTCAGGGTGGGCGGATTGGTTCGGGAGGCGCAGGAGAGGTTGGCGAGTCTGGTGGCGTGTCGGATGGCGGCGCCTCCGGAGCGCAAGCGGGAACGTCAGGCTCCGTGACTGCGGGGGCAAGCCAAGGCGGAACGGCAGAGCAGGGGGGCGCAGCTGGTGAAGGCGGAACGGCTGGTGACCGAGCGGGCGCGGCCGGTGAGGGCGGTACGGACGGTGGAGCGGCGGGCATGGCTGGAGCGTCGAGCCTCTGCGAGCCCGATCCCTGTCAGAACGGGAGCGAATGTCTCACGCACCTGGGACAGGCCATCTGCAGCTGCCGGGCGGGGTTCTTTGGGAGCCGCTGCGAAATCCGTTCGACGGCGATTGCCGTAGGCCGGGCCCATGCCTGCGTGATTCGTGACGACCAAACCATTGCCTGCTGGGGCGAGAACCACTTCGGTGAGGCGTTGCCACCGGGAGGTACGTTCGTCAGGCTTGCGGCGGGCAACGCCCACAGCTGTGGGCTTCGCACTGACGAAACCGTCGCCTGTTGGGGCTCGAACGGCTCAGGTCAGGCGTCGCCACCGGAAGGGACGTTCGTCGAGATCGCGGGGGGCAGTTCCCACAGCTGTGGCATCCGTACCGACACAACCCTGGCCTGCTGGGGCGAGGACGGCAACGGGCAGGCATCGCCGCCGGACGGGACGTTCACCGGGATCGCGGGGGGCGATTACCACAGCTGCGGGCTCCGTGCGGACGAGACGATCGTCTGTTGGGGCTTGGACTATGCCGGCCAGACGTTGCCACCGGAGGGGACGTTCACGGCCCTCGCGGCACGTGGCCGAACCAACTGCGGGATTCGCTCCGACGGAACAGTGGCCTGCTGGGGCGACGACAGCAACGGGCAGGCATCACCCCCGGACGGGACGTTCATCGGGATCGCAGGGGGCGACATCCACAGCTGTGGCATCCGAACGGATGGAACCCTGGCGTGCTGGGGCTCGGACTATCCCACCCGGTTGTCTCCACCGGAAGGGACGTTTACCAGCATTGCCGTCAACGGCTACCAGAGTTGCGGGCTCCGGACAGACGGAGCGGTCGCCTGTTGGGGCACGGAAAACTACGGTCAGTCATTTCCCCCGGAGGGAACATTCACCCAAGTCGCCAGTGGCTATTACAGCTGCGGGCTCCGTACGGATCAGACCATCACCTGCTGGGGTTATGCCGGACAGTGGTCAATGCCCTCGGGGCCGTTCACGAAAATCGCCGTGGGCTACGTCCACGGCTGCGGGCTCCGCGAGGATGGGACCCTGGCCTGCTGGGGGGTGAACGACGACGGCAGGGCGTCTGCCCCGGAAGGGACGTTCACCGACGTCGCAGCGGGTCTCTACCACAGCTGCGGGATTCACAGCGATGGGACGCTGGCCTGCTGGGGATTGGATGACTACGGCCAGTCGTCACCTCCCGAGGGAACGTTCACCGCCGTTGCCCTGGGCTACTATCACAGCTGCGGGATTCACAGCGATGGGACGCTGGCCTGCTGGGGAGCCAACAACTTTGATCTGCAGTCTCCACCGGAGGGGACGTACATCGATCTGGCGGCGGGTGGCAACCACAGCTGCGCGATCCGGCAAGACAGCACCGTAGCCTGCTGGGGCAACGATGATGACGGCGAGTCGACGCCGCCCTCTGGTACGTTCACCAGCATCGCGGCAGGTCACCTGCACAGCTGTGGGATCCGCACGGATGGGACGCTTTCCTGTTGGGGTTTGAACGACTTTGGCCAGGCGTCACCGCCACAGGGGACGTACCTGGCCGTGTCAGCCGACGAATCCACCACCTGTGCCATCCAACGCGACGATCTGCGGGTGCGATGCTGGGGAGCCACCGTGCGGTGACATCGGTGCGCCGAATCCTCCCAGGCAGCAGGCTCCTCGCGGTGGCTCTATCCGCGGCCCTCGGCAACTGCGGGGCACGCTCGACGTTGAACATCGAAGAGGTGATGGCTCAGGCGGGGGGCGGCGCGTCGGCTGAGGCGGGCTCGAGTGACGTGGATGCTGCAGGGGTAGAAGAGCAAGGTGGAGCGGACGCCGGTGGCGGTGTTGCAGAGACCCAGGGTGGAGCGTCAGGAGCCGTGGCTGCGGGTGCAAGCCAAGG
>CAZYKT010000141.1:0-6220 GCA_964648165.1 uncultured Polyangiaceae bacterium
GCGTATTCGTACGTCAGGTTCGAGACGCGATTGAGATCGTCGTATTCGATCTTGCGCGTGACCGGCTTGGAACCCGCGGGCCACTCGGTGGGATCACGCCAATCCCTGAGCTCGATGGGATTCCCCACCGAGTCATACGTTATGTCCATGTCCCCGAGCAGCATTTGGAAGCTGCTCGATGGGAGCTCACCGGGCAATGGCGGAGGTGAATACGTAACCCCCGGCAACGGCGTCCCCCCTTGCGCAAACGCCATCCAAATTGGTGCCTGAGCCCTGTAAGTCTGTGGTCCTGCCCCCCCTCGCGCTTCCTCGGCGGGCGGGGCACGAGCTTGCACGGCACTCTGAATCGCTGCCGCCTCCGGCAGCGCGTTCTCCCCCAAGCTCGTGCTCGGGCTCGTTGGCACCTCTACTACGGCCCGCCCTGCGCGCGAGCGGGAGAGAAGCTGGGGGGTGATGGCGTGTTGATGGGTTGGGGGAGGACCGCGAGGTTGGTGCAAGCTGAAGAGCCTGAGGCAGAACCTCCGCTCGATGTTCCAACAGGGGTCTCGTCGGGTACTGGGCTCCCAGAGAGGGAGCCACCACGGGAGACGCCACATTGGAGCCGAATGACGGGTAGTGGGAGTTGTTTGGCGATTCTGTGTGGTGGCCTTCGGCCGGTTGGTTCTGGTGGTGACGGCCGGAACCAAGTCCGCATGCCGCTCTTGAGCACCGGGCGGCGGAACATCGGGAAGGCGGACACCTCGCTCGCCCCGGCTGCGGTCCGGGCTCCGCTTGGCCGCGCAACCTCTCCGCCAGGCGAAGACGGGTTGGCAACTGGGGCGTCTTCCGCCTGTCACAGAGCTTGCGCGTTCGGGGGCTGTGCCCGGCTCCTCGCCGGGCCGAGGAGCAAACCATGTCCTCTTCCCGTCCACCCATTGCATCCCCTCACCGCGCTGCGGAGCTCTCTGGTCGAGCTGCCTCCATGCGCTGCTCCCCCACTTCCTCTGAGCAGCTCCTCTGGCTGGCCTTGCGGCGCGGAAGGCTCGGTGTCTCTTTCCGCAGGCAGGTCGTCCTTGGGCCGTTCGTCGTCGACTTCCTCGCTCCCGCCATCCGGCTCGTGGTGGAAGTGGACGGCGGCTACCACTCTCGTCGCCAGGCCCAGGATGCCCGCAGGGATGAGAAGCTCCGGCGCTGGGGCTATGGTGTCCTGAGGGTCCAGGCGGAAGAGGTCGCCCACTCCCTTCCGGATGTCGTGCAGCGCATCCGGGAAGCCATCCAGGCTGGCGGATAGACCAGGCCCCCTCTCGTTCAGCGCAAGCCATCCTGTGGGGCGAATTGGTCATCGGCCACGAGCCTTGGGTAGCTGGGCTTCGCAAATTGCGGGCTCCCCGAAGTACTCCTCGGACACATGGGGGCTATCCTTGAGGTAGTTGATAAACAGCTTCCCCGAATCCACATGCACGTTGTAGCCGAGCAACCCATTGTTTCGAGGCTTTTCGGCGACAATACGTGTGCGTACCTTCCAGGCCCCGCTTTCCTGTTCAAGAACGTATACCGCACCGGCACCACGAGCAGTGACTCGACCGCGGCGGTCCGTCATATCTGCCTCTGGTGCAGACACGATCACCATTCCATCCACAACCTGAGGTTCGAATATCGATGGACGTCCCGGAAACTTCAAAACCTGCCACGTCCCGTCACGGTAGACACCCACGGCAGACAGACCGTCCTTGAGACCGGTCACGGCAATGGTCCCGTTTTCACCGGCCACGCAGTAGGGAGTTGTCAGTGATGGACCTGGCAATCTCGTCACCCCGTTGCCAGTCATGATGGGGAAGACGACCACCTCCTGAGTCTCTCTGTCCACACCGAGAACCGAGTCACCCATCAGCGGTTGACCACATGCTCCAACTTCCCCATACGCAAGAATTTTGGTTGCACTGCCGTCCCGCTTCGAAATGTCCCAGAACCAGACGTACCCAATGGTGCTGGATCTGAGAATCCAGCTCGAATTGACCCAGACCCTCTCCGTGATTGCCGGTTCCAGCTTGGTCTTTGCACCAGGAACGGGCCGGTACGGCAATACTCTGCTTGTGTTTCGCGGTTCCTCGAGGACGTACAACTCGTCGCCAGTGCCGAATGTCGTGATTCGTGACTTAGCGTCGAAAGACCCGCGAACCATTTGCAGCTGCGAGTCTTGTGCTCCCGGGTATACCACCCCGACACCGTCCTCCCTCAGAAGCAGCACTCTACCATCCAAGCCAACCGCGTTCGAGCAACATGATGGGTCGAGTTCCGCGATCAATGTTCGCTTTCCCTGACGTGTTGATTCCAAGAGCAAGGTGCTCGTTGTTGGCTGTGATGCCGGAGTGACCGTAATGAACCCTTCGTTGGTCACGTCCGCAAGGAAGCCGCGAGCCCGGTGATACGGGTGGCACCTCATTGATTGAGCTCCCACCAAGTCAGCGCCAGGTTGAGCGGCTTGGCCCACTGACTCCTCCCGAGGGCACAACGACCAGTGGCTCGCACAGATGTCGCAATGACATACTGGGCCTTTCGCCGAGTTCGGCGACGTCACGCGTGCGACCAAGGCCGCTGATATCGGAAGAGTTTGCCCATCTTCTCTTGCAAGATGTTCCTCTTTCTCTCCTCTTGGACTCGCTATGCCCGACATTTCTTGCACGGTTCCGGGACCTTGAGACGCAGTCGGAGGCGGCACGACTGAGCCCTCCGCCGTATCCGGCGCGGGTTGGGGAACACAGCCACACGAGTGAAGCCCTGCCAGGATGGCAAACTGCCAACGGCCCGTCATTAGTTCCCCGGTTCAGGAAGCGTGGTAGAGCTTTCGTTGTATCGAGTGCCTGTCTCACTCTGGAGGAAGACGCGAATGGTTCCTCGATCGTCGGGTGGCGTCGTGGTGACTTGAGTCGGATGCCCCTTGACTTCCACTTGGTGTCCACTCGTGCTAAGAAGCTGTCCCAGGACTTTGCTGAAGTCGGGATTGACGCCCTCCTTCAGCTGGACTTGCCCTGTGGCACCCTGTTGGGCACCTCCACCCGCGTTGCAGGCCTGTAGATGGATGGTATTGACGCCTGCCTCGGAGAGCGCCCTGGCCGTGTCTCGAAATGCGCTCAGTTGCTCGGCTCTTGGGTCTGCCGCTAGGTCCTGCAGGTGGGTCTCGGCCATCTCCCGTTGAGTGTCAGTCTGCGCTCGTGCCAGGGATCGTTCGTACATCTCCACTTCACCCTTGTAGCGGACAAGGCTCTGCAGGTCACTCGTCACGAGCCAGTTTCCGGGACTCCTCCTTCCGATGCCGCTTTCATTCCCATGTGCGACAACGGACACGATCTTCTGCGAGGCTCCAACGTCCTTCAATGCACGGGCCCCAGCACCAATGTCTTTCACGATATCTGTCGCCATCGGTCCAGTGGCGCCAACACTCGCCCGGTAGTCCCCTTTGGGTCCGATCGTGGACCCACCCCCCGCCTTGCCGTAGTTGTTCGAAGCAAATTTGTCCATCCTTCGTAGGTGCAGGTCTCTCCCACCTGATTGTACCACTGCCTCCGCTCGATCGAAGTAGACCTGTGTGCCACTCACCGGCACACCTCCATAGAGCCCCACCGGATCCACGCTCTTCAGCAGCGCCCCAGAGACGTAAGCGTAAAGGTTGTAGTCCGCCTCCCCCGGCACATGCACCCCGAGCGGATCCGGACTAACCCATCGTCCAAGTGCCGGATTCAAATACCGTTTCCCGAAGTAAATCAGCCCAACCTCAACATCCTCTTCCTTCCCCGTGAACCCGTACTCCTCCCTAAATCCATCCCACCTGTCCGGTCTGTAATCGCTCTCTCGGGAGCCCGTGGGCAGATACGTCGCGGCCTCGACGAGTTCGCCGGTGGCTTTGTCGACTACGAGATTGGTCGAGCCTAGGTGGTCGCCGAGCTCGAGCAGGACGTGCAGCGTTGCGCCTGTGTTCGTTTCGCCTTGGCCTTGGTCGCCCGAGACCTCCGGGACCTCTCCTGTGGCCTCGTGGCCTAGCCGCGCCAGGCGGACGCCGTTGGAGACCAGATAGGCCACCTCGTGCACCGTGTTGCCGCTCGAGGTCAGCGCGTAGTCCTGGGTGGGCCATGTGGTGTAGTTGGACCGCCGGAGCTCCAGGCTGTCGAAGATGCTCACCGTCGTGCGAGAATTGTTGGTGGATACGTACGACCTCTTCAGCACCCGCTGGTCGCTGGCGTCGTACCGGTAGCGCAAGTCGACCGCTACTGGCCCCGTCGCCGGGGCATCGAGCTGCGCTGTGGTCACGTTGTCCCAGCGCCTTGCTCTTACGAGATGCCCCACCTCGTCCCATTCGTACCGGTATTGCTGGCTGCAATTGCCGCCCGTGGCGGGCAGGCAAGTCCCCGTGCGAAGGACGGTCACGTACGTGACGTTCCCCGCCGCGTCGTACTTTACGCTGGCTTGGCCCGTGCCATTCGGGGGGGACTGCGTCGTGTTGTTGGCGGACTGGAGACGATAGGGACGACTGCTGTCGTGCGTCGCCGTACCCAGCGACCGGTCGTAGAACCCATGCGCGTCGTCGTCCGTCTCTACGATGTTGCCTAGCCAGTCATACTTGTAGCTCTGGGACTGGACGCGCTTGGGGAAGGAGATGTGCGGCGCGGGCATGGCTCTGCGCGCGTCGCCCGTCGGATCGGTGATCTCGCGGTTGAACGGGGAGACCCAGGTGTCGGAAGCTTCGTCGTCGTTCGCCGCGTCGTCGCCGGGGGCGTATTCGTACGTCAGGTTCGAGACGCGATTGAGATCGTCGTATTCGATCTTGCGCGTGACAGGCTTGGAACCTGCTGGCCACTCTTCCGGATCACGCCAATCACGCAACTCGACGGGGTTACCCACGGAATCATACGTGATGTCCATGTCCCCCAGGAGCATCTGGAAGCTGGAGGAGGGGAGCTCACCGGGCAATGGCGGAGGTGAATACGTCACCCCGGGCAACGGCGTTCCCCCTTGCGCAAACGCCATCCAAATCGGTGCCTGTGCTCTATATGTCTGTGGTCCTGCCCCCCCTCGCGCTTCCTCGGCGGGCGGGGCACGAGCTTGCACGGCACTCTGAATCGCTGCCGCCTCCGGCAGCGCGTTCTCCCCCAAGCTCGTGCTCGGGCTCGTTGGCACCTCTACTACGGCCCGCCCTGCGCGCGAGCGGGAGAGAAGCTGAGAGGTGATGGCGTAGTGATAGGTTGAGGGGGGACCGCGAGGTTGGTGCAAGCTGAAGAGCCTGAGGCAGAACCTCCGCTCGATGTTCCAGCAGGGGTCTCGTCGGGTACCAGGCTCCCAGAGAGGGAGCCACCAGGGGAGACGCCACATTGGGGCTGAGTGGCGGATGGCTGGAGTCGTTTGACGATTCTGTGTGGTGGCCTTCGGCCGGTTGTTTCTTGTCGTGACGCCAGGCAAAAGGCCAGGGCCTCGCTCGAGAGTGCGTGGTGCAACTGTGGGAGCCAAGAACAGTCCCTCGTCCCGGCTGCGGACCGGGCTTCGCTTGGCCGCGCAACCTCTCCGCCAGGCGAAGGCTGGCTGGCGTGCGGGGCCTCTTCCGCCTGTCACAGAGCTTGCGCGTTGGGGGGCTGCGCCCGGCTCCTCGCCGGGCCGAGGAGCAAACCATGTCCTCTTCCCTTCCACCCACTGCTTCCCCTCATCGCGCTGCGGAGCTCTCTGGTCGTGCTGCCTCCATGCGCTCTTCCCCCACCTCCTCTGAGCAGCTCCTCTGGCTGGCCCTGCGGGGCGGAAAGCTCGGTGTCTCCTTCCGCAGGCAGGTCGTCCTTGGGCCGTTCGTCGTCGACTTCCTCGCTCCCGCCATCCGGCTCGTTGTTGAAGTGGATGGCGGCTACCACTCTCGTCGCCAGGCCCTGGATGCCCGCAGGGATACCAAGCTGCAGCGGTGGGGATATCGCGTCCTGAGGGTCCAGGCGGAAGAGGTCGTCCGGGACTTGCCCAGGGTGTTGCGGTGCATCCGGGACGCGGTCGCCAGCAACTCGGCTGGCGCCTGATGTCAGGATTCGAACATCCTGCCGCGGTGTCACCCGTCCTGTCGTGCAGAGGAACCATCGGCCGGCTCAGTGCTGTTGAGCATACCGGACCTCAGTCACAACTCCAATGGCTTCTGGTTGCTCAATCTCCTTCCGCGGTCGTGTTCTCGCTTTCCTTCGTGCGTCTAGGCACCCCGACCCCTCCCTGCTATCATCCG
>CAZYKT010000142.1:0-6126 GCA_964648165.1 uncultured Polyangiaceae bacterium
CGCAACCCACCGCCGCGGCGCTCACCCAGGCGAATGACCCCTCCCAGGCGTTCGATCACGTCCTTGGCAAGGTCGAGACCGACCCCGCGTCCCGCCAGATAGTCCGCCGTTTCGCGGGTGGATAACCCGGGCAAGAACAACAGATCATAGAGCTCGGCATCCCGCAGGTTCGTTGCCTCCTCCGCAAGGAGCAGTCCCCGCTCCCTGGCGAGTTGGCGCACGCGTTCCAGATCGACTCCTCGCCCGTCGTCTTCCATGACCAGGCTCATGCGATCCCCGTGACGCACGGCCGACAGCCGGAGCGTGCCCTGCGGTGGTTTGCCCGAGCCCAACCGCTCTTCGGGCGATTCGATGCCATGCCCGATGGCGTTTCGCGCCAACTGCAACAGGGGCTCGATGATCCGTTCACCCAGCGGGCGGTCCAGGGTCAGCTCGCCCCCCGACGTCTCGACCGTCACCTGTTTGTTCTCGCTGGCCGCCCAGCGGTGCACCGCATGCTCGATGCGCTCGAACAGCCAAGCCACCCGCCCTCGCCGCAGGCCACTCAGATCGCGCCTCATGGTGGCCCATTCGGCTCGCAACAGCTCTCCCCGGCGTCGCTCGCTATGCTCGAAGGCATCCACCTGCCGCACCGCCTGCTGGAGCCAGGTCTTGGCTTCCTCCAGGCGCTCCAGGGTCTGGGCGGAGGCACCCCACGGGGTGGGTGGTCCGAGCTTCTGCTGCACTGCCGTCAGCTCACTGCGGACGTCCGACAGGCCTCGGGCCATCTGGCGGGCGCGGCTGGAAATCTCCAGCAGATCGCGAGAGGTCAACTGCAGGCGTTCGAGATGATCGAAGAGATGATCCAGCGTGACCGCCGGAACGCGAAGGGGGGCTTCGCGATCCAGTTCCAGCTCGTCCGGACCCGCTCCGGGACGCGACGACGCCGACCGACCATGGACAGCGCGCATGGGTGGCGGCGTGGAGCGACGTGCCAACCGCCCCGCACCCAGGGAGCGCAGCATCTCGAAGGCCTCGTCCGGATCCTCCACCAAGCGCTGCAGGATGGCCCGATGTTGGCCCAAATCGGCCCGAACCTGGGCCATCGCAAAGGGGATGTTCGGTGCGGACCGGAGCCGCGCCTCCAGCTCGTGGCAGTACCAGGCGGTGGTATCATCGCCAGCTGCACCGGCTGTGCCCTTCATGGAATGGATGATCCGGTAGGCCTGCTCCAGCGTGGTTTCGAGCCCGGATTCGTCAGCCAGGACGCGATTGAGCTGCTCCAAGCGGTTGGATAGGTCGTTGCGGTAGTCCGTGAGCAGTCGGGGATCCACTCGGCTGGGCCGCAGCAGGGGTGGAGGCGTGGGCCATCGCTCCACGAAGGGACGCTCGCCCCGAATCAGGCGCGCCGAGACCTGGCGCAACAGATCGACAGCCTCCCGGACCGCGTCCGACTCCTGCCGCCGCACACGGGCATCCAGCTGGGTCACCACCAAGGCCAGATCATGGTGACCAGCCATCGCTGCCGAGCCCTTGAGGGAATGGGTGGCCATCCGGACCATCTCGACCGGTGGCACGGCCTCACCCGCGGTCCCGAGGTGCCGCTCGATCTCGGATGCCAGCAGGCGGTCGAGCTCCGGCGTCGTCATCCCTTTTCGGAATGCTCGGGGTTCGGGTTGGTTTCACCGTTCAGCCAACAGAGCAGAGGCTCCAGGCAAGGCAACAGGGAGGCTCGCGCCCAAGCCTTCTGTTCGCTCGACTCCAGGGGGATCAGGGCCTCCATGATTCCCTGGGCGTGCTCGGTGACCTTCTTGAGGGCTCGGGCGTGTTCGGGATTCAGGCCTGTGGCCTGCTCCATGAGGCGGCCCAGTTCGTTCAGGGCCTGCAGGCTCCGACCGAGGCTCGACTGAGCCTCTTGCAGCTCGGTGAGCACCTGATGGTGCTGCTCCCTCGTCCTGTCCACCGTTTCGGCCAGTTTGGCGTCACCGGAGCGAAGGACTTCCAGGAGGTTCTGCCCTTCGGTGAGCACGTCCAA
The DNA here is from genome assembly GCA_964648165.1 of uncultured Polyangiaceae bacterium. Taxonomy (GTDB): domain Bacteria; phylum Myxococcota_A; class Polyangia; order Polyangiales; family Polyangiaceae; genus FEN-1139. Next base: position 2,015 of record CAZYKT010000142.1, read on the forward strand.
ACCCCGTTGGTTCAGGCTCCTGAGATCGTCCGTCATCACCACGACCGCTTTGCCCGCGGCGTCACCCAGACGGGCTCCCTCCAATCCCGCCTGGATGACGACCAGGTGGGTTCGCTCCAGGGCATCCTTGAGTTGGTCCAAGGCGGTGCGGGTGTCCTGTAGATGACTCTGGTTGCGACGGCAAGCATCGCTGATCTCTTCCAACAGGGAGCGTTCACGGACCGCCAGGGCCAGAACCGAACGGCACTGTTCCATGGCTTCGTTGTCGGCAACCACCGCCTCCCCGTGTGACGTCAACCAACGCGACCCAACCAGCGGATCGAGGGCAGCGGTGGACGCCGAACGCGGTGCGGGCGAGTCATCGGAATTGGTCATGGGTCCCCGGGAGAGGAGGCGAGCAATCAGGGTTTGCACTCGGCCTTCAGCGCTCGGATCAACGAGGTGACGTCGAGTTCCGGAGCGGCGCAGGCCTCGGGATCGGTCGACTCGTCGAAGATACCACTTCGCAGCAGGCGAAGCCCCGCAAGGCCCACCCGTTCACCCCCCACCTCGCACAAAACCATGTTGGGTGATGCGTCATCCAGGGTCCATACCGGCACGATCTGCCCCGCTACCAGGGTCATCTTCGCCCTGCAGGCCGGGATCTCGCTGAGCTCGACCTCGCCCACGACGGCGGTCGCCACCGAGGCGGGCAGGAAGTGAACCACCCCCCGAACCTTCAGCAATATTCCCGCCCTCGACACTAGGCCGCCTTCCGGCGCACCAGCCGTGAGTGGATGAACTGGAAGAGGATCTTGGATAGCTCGAAGGAGCTACCCTCGGTCTCGGCGATGATCTCGCGAACCGTCCGCTCCCCATCGATGGCATCAAGGACAGTGCGTTCCTGAGCGGTCAGGTCGCCCTCCCCCAAACGATCGATGGCCAGGTTGTCTCGGAACAGCACCTCGTCGAAGTCGAAAGTCCCTTCGATCAGGCGCCACTCGTCGACCCGTCGAAATCCCTCCATGACCAGCGCCCCGACCGGGAGCTGCAGACCCAGCTGGGTCGCCACGGGATCGGCCCCGGAGTTGAAGGCAAAACGCCCAACCTGCCAGCGCACCAGCTCATAGACCAGCTCGGAGGTCTGTCGTTCCAGGGCTCGTCGCAGCTGGTGCTCGGTGATCAGCGCCAGCTCCATCAACCGCTCGCCCAGGGGACGTCGCGCCGTATTCCCCTTCACCACCAGCTCCAGCGTCTCGCGAGTGATGGCGCCGTCGGCTACCAGATAGCGGCCCAGCAGAAACTCGTCGCGCAGCCCTCGCGAGCGCGCCAAGTCCAGGCCACCGTCGCGCAAGCACAGCACCACCTCGGCGCCGCGGCTTCGAACGAACAGCGACCCACTCTGTCGCTGCAGCTGCAGCAGCTGCAGCACCTCGGCGATGGAGACGACGCTCAGGTTGCCCGCCAGCACCTCACGCGAATCGAAGGTCGCCTCCCAGGTGCGAAACGCGGGAAGCAAGCTTTTGACCACCTCTGGGGTCATGCTGGCTGCCAGGGTGCCCAGAACCCGATCCCCCGCACCATTGGTCAGCTCCGGCATCGTGACCAAACTGGGAGCCACCAGGCGCGACAGAGCGTGACCGATCTGACGCGCGCTCTCTTTCTGCGCGGCCTCCGTGTCCCGCGGTGCATCGGCCAGGCTGGGCCGTCCGGCATCCTCGTTTCCCTCCGAGTCTCCATCCATCAGCGGCGGAGGCGCGGAGGACACATTGCGTCCGCTCAGGTGCTTCTTCAGCGAGCCTTCGATCACCGCTAGGAGCCCTCGGGCGTCGAAGGGCTTGGTGATGGCATCGATGGCGCCAGTCTGCTGCAAGAAGCGCCCACGGATCTTGTCGCCCTTGGCGCTCATCAGGATGACGGGCGTCAAGGCCAGCGGAGGTCGTGAGCGGATCTCCCGGCACAGCTGGAAACCATTCATGCGCGGCATGACGAAGTCGAGCAACACCAGATCCACGGGTTCGGCCTCGAGGACCGACAACGCCTCCAGCCCATCCCCGGCCGGCAGCGTGTCGTACCCATGCCCCTCGAGAATCGACGCTACGACTTTGCGAATGGTTGGGCTGTCGTCGACGACCAGGATACGCGCGGTCATCCAATCGCCCAAAATGTTGAGGGATCCATCGAAGTCACGTCAAGGGAATGCCGCAACCCGTCGACCAAACCTCCGGACCAGAAGGGATTTCTCGGTTCGCGCATTACCCCTGGACGAGGCCAATCCGCAGCTCGGCCAGCTGCTCAGGGCTCACGGCGGTCGGCGCATCGCTCATCAGATCGGTGCCCTTTTGGGTCTTGGGGAAGGCGATGACGTCGCGGATGCTCTCGGTACCGCGCAGCAGCATGCAGATCCGATCCAGACCCAGGGCGATGCCGCCGTGGGGTGGTGCCCCGAAACGCAGCGCGGAGAGCAGGAACCCGAACTTCTCCTGGGCCTTCTCCTGGTCCAGCCCGAGCGTGGCAAATACCTTGTTCTGCACGTCCGGATCGTGAAGCCGAATGCTCCCTCCGCCGATCTCGAAGCCATTGAGGACGAGATCGTATCGATAGCAGAGCACCTGACTGGGATCCGAATCCAAGAGCGCCACATGCTCGTCGCGCGGACGGGTGAAGGCATGGTGGGCCGGAGTCCAGGCGCGCTTCTCCTCGTCCCACTCGAATAACGGGGGATCGACCACCCAGCAGAACTTCCACTGGTCGCCGTGTCCGACCTCCGGCACCAAGCCCATTCGCCGCGCCACTGCGCCGCGCAGATTGGCCAGGACGGTGTGGACCAGTGCGGTCTTGCCAAACTGGAACAGGATGAGGTCGTCCTCGCCGGCCCCCAAACGGGCGTTGATGGCCTCGCGCAACTCCTTGGTGAGGTTCTTGGCCAACGGGGATTGCAGCCAAGTGCCGTCCGCTGCCACTCGTGCTCGCGCCAGACCGGCGGCACCCATGCTCTTGGCTAGCTGCTCCAGCTTGTCCCCATCGGAGCGAGCCAGTTTGGCGCTGGCCGGCACCAGCATGGCCTTGACGATTTCGGCCGGGAATTCGCGGCGGTACAGCCCCTTTTCGAACTTTTCGGCGATGGACTGGAAAAATGGGATTCCACCCCCCCGATGGGTCACGACCAGATCGGTCAAGTCGGCGTGGGGTAGATCGAAGCGAAGGTCGGGCTTGTCGTTGCCGTACTTCTCCATCGATTCGGCGAAGGGCAGTCGCGGGAAGGCGCCGTCCGGATACAGCTCGTGAAGATCGATCCCCAGGGCTGCCTTCCAGATGGCGAAGACCAACCCCTCCACCAACGCAAATATGTCGTTCTGGTTGACGAAGCTCAGCTCGATGTCGATCTGCGTGAACTCGGGCTGCCGATCCAATCGCAGGTCTTCATCCCGGAAACAGCGGACGATCTGGAAGTATCGCTCGTAGCCCGCCACCATGAACAGCTGCTTGAAGAGCTGGGGGCTCTCGGCCAAGGCATAGAATTTTCCGGGATGCAGGCGGGCCGGTACCAGGAAGTTGCGCGCCCCGCCCGGGGTGTACTTGCAGAAGAACGGCGTTTCCAGCTCCAGGCAACCCTGCCCCGACAGGTAGTTGCGCGTCGCCTGGTTGATGTTGTGCCGCATGATGAGCGCCTGTTGCAGCGGCTCGCGACGCAGATCGAGGTACCGGTACTCCAGGCGAACGTCTTCGCGGGTGTCGGTGCGCGCCTCGATGGCGAAGGGCGGTGTCTCGGCGCGGTTGAACACGGTGGCCTCCAGGGCCAACACCTCGATCTCACCGGTGGCCAGATTGGGATTGGCGGCGCTGACCATCCGCCCTTCCTTCTTGCTGAACTGCTCGCCGCGTGACCGAACCCGCCCCCGGATCCCGATCACCCATTCACCGCGCACGCCCTCGGCCAGACGATGCGCCTCGGGACCATCCTCCGGATCGAAGACGACCTGGGTCAGCCCTTCCCGATCCCGCAGATCCACGAAGATGATGGAGCCGTGATCCCGCCGATTGGCGATCCAACCGAACAGCACGACCTCCCGGTCGATGTCGGTGGCGCGCAGGGCGCCGCAGTGGTGAGTGCGTCGGAGCTCATCGATGAA
>CAZYKT010000143.1:0-5912 GCA_964648165.1 uncultured Polyangiaceae bacterium
CGGTGCACCAAACCGGTTACCCAAACTCGGCCCGACGACCACCGATCAACGCTGCATGGGAAGCCTCTGGATGACGCCCTTTGAAAAACGGTATAGGCACAGGGGTGACCTCCCCTCCCGCGTGAGACCAGGGATGTTCACGTGGTCGGTGTTCAAATGAAGCTGAGCCAGGAGCTACAATACCCTGCCGTCGTCGTGGGCCTATTCATCGTTCCGGAGCTCTTGTAGCGACTTCACATTGCGAGCTCTCTGCCTCGGTCTTCATTCCGTTCTACTTCTTCAAAGCCGGACTGCACCTCCAGGTATCCTACTTCACGCCGCGCTCCGTGCTCCTCGGCCTGCTCTTCGTGGCCATCGTCGTCCCGCTGCGCGTGGTAGTTGCTGCTCTGTTCCGTCACGCTGTCCTGCACGAGACCCTGAAGGATGCGACGCGTGTTGGTTTCTCGTTGGTACCCACGTTGGTCTTCACGCTGGTGCTCGCAGACATCCTGCGAGAGCGATATGCCCTACCTAGCCACCTGCTGGGGGCGCTGGTCGTGTTCACTCTGGTCAACACGGCCTTGCCCGGGGCTTTTCTGCGTACTCCCCCACCGGAATTCGATACCCCCGAGGTTCCGCGCACTCCTGAACAACTTTCGCTGTTCCCCAGGGCAAGCGCGGTCGAACCAACCGTGGAAGCCTCCCCGCCGTCCAGGGATTCTGGCACGCTTTTGGCTCCCCCCGAGTGAGTATCCGGTTCCGGTTCCCTCAGCCACGATCTCGCGCGACGGACGGGGCATGAAAGGCGATGCTTCGTTCTACCGGTTGGCGCGCCAGGACGCACAGCCCCGTATCCCTTCGACACTGGCCCCGTATGGCGGCCAATCGCAGGGTGCTTCCTGTCGAGTCGACATGGGCTCGAATGACGCGCGAGCCCTCCTTCCACTCGACCGCCCATGGCCCACGGGCAATCCGCAACTCCCGCGTGACCGCACGGCTATCGTGGTCTAGCGTCACCACCAGGGGTTTGCGATGGTCTGCCCCAAATAGGGCGCGCTTCGGATCCGCCAGGGGCTCGAACCGGAGCGTCGCCCTGCTGTTGGACCATTGGTAGGTCGCCACGCAGCGGCCGCCACGCGTGTACCGTACCGTCGACTCCCTGCAGGCAACGACGCGCCGATCCTCATATCGAACGACGATCGTCACCAGTTCGCTGTCGGCTCCCCCATCGCCCTGTGTCCCGACAGGGAACCCCACTGCCGAGGCCGGCAGTGAGACAAGGAGCAGCATGAACGAAAGGAAAGACCGACGCACCAGATACCCCGGGGTGGATTGCCTGCCATGGCGCAACGTCATGACCCGACGAGCAACAAAATCCACGGCAACGTTAGCAGCCATTCTCCTTGATGGCAAACCAGACGACTCTTCGGTCACGATGAGCCATGAGGCTTGCTTGACCTCGTTTGCTGCAGCACGACGCTTTCCCCAGGGGTACCACGAAGAGACGACCGATCCCGGTTGTCTTCACCCTGACGAACGTCGGCGACACCGCTACGGGGACGATTGCTGCGGCTGTGGTCAAGAAGCGGGGCGGTGCGGGAGGGCAAGGGAACCGACACGAGCAGCGCCGGTCAATGAGACCGCTTGGTGGTGAGTCGATATGGCCCGGCGCGCGGTCTCATTCACGCTTCTTCACCTCGCGCAACCTCGACGCTCACCACCGCACCCCCCTCCGCTGTATTGGCGAGCGTGACCTTGCCGTGATGCGCGCGCACGATGCGCTCCACCAGAGCGAGCCCAAGACCCAATCCATCGTGCCCCGGTGTGCCAACGAAGGGCTGAAGAGCCTGGTCGATCAGCTCCTTGGCGAAGCCGGGACCCCGATCCCGGAACTCGAAGCGCACCTTGTCATTGTCACGGGCGATCCTGAGTTCGGTCAAGCCCTGGCCGTGACGCTGAGCGTTCTCGACCACGTTGGCCAGGGCACGACCGAAGAGACTCACGTCGATCCGCACCTGGGCTGCCCCCGATTGGTCGATGAGCAGCTCGGTGGGCACGCCGGCTCGTTGTAGCGTGGTTCGAGCCACGTCCGCGGCCGTCACGTTCCTGAGCTCCAGGGATTGGAACTCGAGCTTCGACTGGGCCAACAGCTTTCCCACCAGGGAATCCATCTCCGAGAGCTCGGCGTCCAGGGTGCCCAGGCGTTCGGAATCGCCGTGATTTTCCCGTTCCAGCTCCACCAGGACCCGCATCCGGGCCAAGGGCGAACGGATCTCGTGGGACACCGCTGCCAAGAGCTCGCGCTGAGTGGCGAGCTGGCGCTCGATCTTCTCCGCCATCTGGTTGACGGCACGAGCCACCATCCCCACCTCACCCCCATGCCCATGGCGGCAGAGCTGCATCCGTGCTTCCAGGTTGCCGTTCCCGATCTCACCCACCACCTTCACCAGCTCGTCCAGCGGTCGCACCAGGTTCCTGGCGATGAAGCCAGACATCAACCACAGGAGCAACACCAGCGTTACAAGGGCGATGATGGCGCTCTTCGGCCATTTCCCGCCGGTGTAGCAAGCCTCTACCACTCCCAAGCGTTGGCCGTTGCGGACCACATCCAATCGGCTCTTGGAGCCCTTGCAGTCCGAAGCGGGTTGAACCAATACGGCACCCTGGGCATCGCGCAGGGTGACGCGGACCTTGAAATGCCTGTAGATCGAGTTGACCCAGTCGGCGCGCTCGGCCGGATCATCCCACACCGCCGCGAAACGCTCGCTGGCGAATGCCTTCATGCCGACCACCTCCGGGGAGGTTCGTCCGAAGGCTGTGTGCAGCACCAGCCCGGCCACTGCAACGGCCACGAAGATGGTGAACCCCAGGGCGAAGAAGATCCGGTGCCGCAGCTGGCGATTATGGCGACGCGACAGTCTCACGGCTCCTCCTTGGCCAGGATGTAGCCCACCCCGCGCACGGTGCGGATGAGTCGGGGTGGATCGTCGCCCAGCTTCTTTCTCAACCGGGAGACATGGACGTCGACGGTGCGCTCGGATACCACCGTGTCACCCCGCCCGGCCAGCTCGAAGAGCTGGCCCCTGGAGATGACCCGCCCGGCGCGCCGCATCAGCGCCACCAAGAGATCGAACTCGAGCCCGGTCAGTTCCACCGCACCGCTCGGGAGCTTGACCGAGCGCCCCTCCACATCCACCACCAGCTCCCCGAAGCGCAGCCGCTCCCCCTCTTCTTTTTGGTTGGTGCGGCGCAGTACCGCCCGGATGCGAGCCAGCAGCTCCCGCGGCCCGAAGGGTTTGGGCAAGTAGTCGTCAGCCCCCAGCTCCAGTCCCACCACGCGGTCCGTCTCGTCGCCCCGCGCGGTCAACATGACCACCGGGATGCGGCTGGTTTCGCGGAGCCGACGCAGTACCGAAAGGCCGTCCATGCCCGGCATCATGACGTCCAGCAGTACTGCGTCGAATTCTTCCGCGGCCAGCCGCTGCAGGGCCACGGCACCGCTCTCGGCGTGGGTGACCTCCATGCTGTGCGCGCCCAGGTAGTCCCTGAGCAGCGCGAACAGGCGGTGGTCGTCGTCGACGATGAGGATCCGGGGATCCATGAGCGTCACCAGGCTAGCGCGAGAGCCCTACTTTTGCACCTCCTTGGCCGCCTGTACGCAGACTTTGGCGACATGCTGCTCGAACCTTGCATGGTGCGAGCTCGGGCAGAAATGGTGGACGACGCCCAGAACGGTGACCAGAAGGCCCAACACGACCCAACCGAGGCCTGGATAGGGATGATAGTGCCACATGGGAGCCTCCTTTTAGCAATGGGCCGCGCAAGAGCAGGGATGACGCCGGTGGTGACGTTGTAGCCAGTCTGTGACCTTGCGCCGCTGTGCCGGATCGAGGATTTCGTGGGCCTGGGTGAGGGCCTCCCTCATCACCTGGGTGCCCTCCACCAGAGTATCGATGAAGCGACTCTCCAGTGCCTCTAGCCTTGGCACGTCAAGAGGGTTCGCGCTCCACAGTTCCGCGAGTTCACGGCCCAGCGCGCTGGCGCGTTGCTTCGGGCCATCCAGTCGCGAATGGGTCTGTTCCACCAGCGAGGACAAACGCTCCTTCTGCCCCGGCGTGGCGGAAAGGCGTCGCAACGCGCAGGCCAGGGCCAACCGATGGCCCCCTCGCCGATGGCACACGAATATCGCCGTTCCTGCGACGACCAAACCAACACCAACCAAAATGCCGACCATTTGTGGACTCCTTCTTCGGACAGCCACCGCGGCAACTCGCCATCGGTGCTGGCCTCGGAGCTCAAGATGGACCCCGAAGTTTGCGGGCGTAGCGGTGCAAGCGTGAAGAATTGTGAAGACCAACCCGGGTCCAATCAGCCAAGACGAAGGCTGCAGTCAGGTTCGGTCGGATTGGACGATTTCTGTCTGGCTCGGCGCAGCCGACGATCCGATGTGACGCTCTGTTGCTCCACCGGCGGAGCCGTCCGGGGAGTCCCCGAGAGCCAGAGGACGCGCTTCTCACCAAGATCGCGAACCAGCTGCTCGGCCGTTTTGGGTTCACGAATGGGGACATACCGGGCGCAGACCCGTCATTACCTTGCAAGTCGGGAGTCGCGGCATCGATACCTCGCTCTAATGGTCGATCTCCTGCTCGTGCGGCGGCTGCAGCCCTGGCGAACCAACATCCAAAAAAGGCTGGTCAAATCCCCCAAGATCTACCTGCGCGACAGCGGCATCATGCACTCATTGCTCGACATTGCCGACCGCGAGGCCCTCCTCGGTCCCCCGGCGGTCGGTCAGAGCTACGAAGGGTTCGTGATCGAGACCTTGCTGGCCTGCGCGCCGTCCGAAGCACAGGCCTGTTTCTATCGGACCTCGGCCGGAGCAGCGATCGATCTCGTGCTCGAGTGGCCCAACGCCGCTCGCTGGGCCATCGAGGTCAAGCACAGCCTCGTACCCCGGCTCCAGCGCGGCTTCCACGCCGCCTGCGCCGATCTGGAGCCCGTTCGCAAACTCGTCGTCTACCCGGGCCGCGAGCGCTTCCGCCTGGCCACCGACATCGAGGCGATCCCCCTTTATGTCCTGGCGCGCGAGCTGGTCGAGGCCCCGGCGGCACTTCCAAGGCCAAAGCCCGTTTCGCCGTGAACCTCGCGGTCGGGGCCCCTTCCATGTCACGCTGAATCGTGATAATATCCTCGATCATCATGCGGCATTCACGGGTGGCGGCAGTTCTGGTTCTGTTTGGGTCGATGGTTGGTTTTGGTTGCAGCAGCGACGACGAAAAGCGTTGCGTCGAAGGCACCGAGGGGTGCTCCTGCTATCGCAACCAGACTTGCGACGAGGGACTCGACTGCCGGAGCTCGTTGTGTGTGGATCTATCCACGAGCGGTGGTGCCGGGACTTCGGGCGAGGCAGGCGTGTCGATCGAGGCTGGTGCGGCTGGCAGCCCCGAGGGTGGGGCCACGGCTGCTGGAGAGGGCGGTGTTGGGGAAGGCGGTGCGTCTCGAGGGGGGACTGGTCTGGGTGGGGGCAGCGCAGGTACGGGTGGAGCAATCATCGTGCTCGCAGGCGGCAGCGGGCAGGGCGGGGGAATCATCGTGCTTGCCGGCGGCAGCGGGCAGGGTGGGGGCAGCGCAGGTGCTAGCCTGGTGGGCGCGGCTGGTGACGGGTGTAGCCGGTTGTGTCGGATGTCTGGTTCGGACCAGGGGCTGTGTGGCAACGGGATCTTGGATGTGGAGGCGGACGAGGTATGTGACGACGGCAACACGCTGAGCGGGGACGGATGCCACGGGATGTGTCGGTCCGTCGAGCCGAACTTCTCGTGCCCATCGGTGGGCGAGCCCTGCCTTCCCACCGTGGTCTGCGGCAATGGGATAGGGGATGCGGGGGAGTCTTGTGACGACGGCAATCTGTCGCCCGGTGATGGTTGTGGAGCAAC
>CAZYKT010000144.1:0-5851 GCA_964648165.1 uncultured Polyangiaceae bacterium
CGAGTAGAAGGCCGGGTTGGACCAGGTCCCGTCGGGGCGCTTGACCACCAACACTCCGTTGCCTCCTTCGCCCCCGATCAGGAAGGATGCCTTGACCAAGCGAGGGAAGACCATGACGCCGCGTGCCTGACGGAGATGGGCCTCGAAGGTGGCGCGGTTCGGACCCTGACGGAGCCGCGCCAGGGCAGCTGCCGAGCGATCCACGATCGACTGCTGCGGCGTCACACTGGGGCTGGACGCATGCTGCGCGGGCTGCGCCGACGTGGAGCTGCAGGCGACCAACGAAGAAGACAAGCCGGCGAGGAGAGCCAGCGCTGTCACACCGCGGAGCAGTGCCGATCGGGAGATCCTTGCATACAAAGCGGAATCAAATGCACTCGGATGGGTCATGGGAACAACCTCGGATGGGGCCAGTTGGCGAGGGGGACATGCCCCTGGTACGTCGAGACTCGCAAGCTCGACTGCAAGCCTTGGGCCAACCCTTCGGGATCCGTGGAACCGCAGAGAAATGGGGAGACCAGCGCTGGTTGGTTGGCTCATCGCAATCACGGCCGTCGCGACTGCACGGGGTCCACAGTCCGGGTTCGGACAGGTGTCCGCGACGGCGGGCGATTGGCTCGCACCGGGTGGTCGTCACCTGAGCTTCTCGACGACCATATCCTCATTCGACAAGTCACTGGCCCTGAACGCCACGGGTCGCCACCCCGCCGTCCCTTCGGCGAGCTTTTTGCGGACAACCATGTCGCGGCGCAGGCGGTCACCAGTATGGAAGGCAGCACCGTCGACGTAGATGGCGATCTTGGTTCCCTTGACCACGAAGTCTGCAACCGATATGGGCTTCTCTCCGTCATTGGCGGCCAGGGGCACCTGGGTGTCCACGGCGATGCCATGTTTCTCGAACAGGCGAAGGAACTTGAGCTCCAGGGGTGATCCAACGCCGGCCTTGTAGGCCAAAAGCCACGGGGACGGATCGTAGTCCTCGCGCGACGTGAGGACTGGGGCGACCATCGCCAGCTGTTCGAGGTCGGGCATGACGTGCAGCCAGTTCAGTGACTCGTGGTGGCGCTGGTTGTTGTAGGATTTGAGACAGCGATAGCAGGCCGATTCACAGTCAGCGTGGTCCAGATGTCCGATTGCCCTGGCCGCCACCAGGTTCAGCTCCCTGGCTGCTCGGTCGAGAAAGCCGCTCCCACCCAGGGCGGGATCCAGAAACGTCAATGCACCACGGAGGCGGAGAATGCCGTTCTGGTCGACACGCCAGGCGGGCTCGAGGCTGAATTCGACCTCCGGCCCGTCCAACATGTAGAGCTGCCGCATCCCCGTTCGAAGGGCATATCCCAGGGAATAGCCCCACTCGTGATACCGACTCTGTGCCTCGGCCCAGCTGAGCGGCAGATCGACGAAGATTCGCAGCGTGGTGGCTCGACTGGCCGTCACGATCGCGCAAGCGGTCGGTTGCTTTCCGAGCTCTGGGCAGCTGGGGGCGTGACCGAACCGGTCCTCCTGGCCCTTGGAGGGCTTCTTCGCGCCCTTCTTGGATGACGAGGTGGCCGCTTCGTCCTCGGGCCAATCGAGGCAGCGCCCACACTGGGGGCACAGGTAGAAGCCGCGTGTCTGGCCGTCTTGGTCACCGTGAAGAAACGGTGCATTCCGATGACGTTGGGAAGCGGATAGGGCTTTCCCTTCATTCAGCCACTGTATGGTCTCGTTTCGCCGCAGTTCGGCAAACCATCCGGTAGGCAGATCGTAGTGATATACTGGCTGGCCGTCGTGTTGCGGATAGGCTTCGACGACACCCGTCCTCGAATACCGATCCTCTTCCTCCAACACTGGGGAGTCGTCCCTCCGCGCGACGAAACCGCCAAAGGCGTATGCGGGCACACCTGTCGCGATGGCGCTCGTCCCACCGCAGCGGGGGCACTGGGCGGTCTGCGCGTCGTGGCGCATCTGGCAGTTCTTGCAGACGGCATAGACCCAGTCTGGCTGCTTTGACTTCGGGTTCCACGGCGAAGAAAGATCCAAGCCGACGATCTTCCAGCGATGGCCGCGCGCATGCGCGACCGCATCCGGCTGGTACTGTCCAATACCGAACCGCCGCTCGACGGACAGCGGCTCGTCCTCGAAATCGTCGCGAAGTAGCCGGACCGTGCAGGGCTCTGACGGGAACTCGTAACCGGGCAGGATCCCGAACTCGGCAAACCGCCGCATGGGATGACCCGTCGTGCGGTCGTCGGCATCTCGATCGCTATCGTCGTCGCGAATGCCAAGGAGCCGTTTCTTGAGCTCCATGGCGTTGACCGCCTGGTATTGCCCCTTGCCGACCGCTTGCCAGTTGCTGATCGCGACTTCGAGACTCTGGATCTGGAGTGACACACGCTCGAAGACGTCGCGCACCCTGGCCGGAAGTGCCTTCAGTGCCTCGTGGATGGTCGTTTCGCTACCAAGCCCAGCGGCCTCCCTGACTCGCTGGTCCCAGGCGGCCAGTGCCAGCTTGGTTGCGCTGTCAAAACGGTCTTCCAGTGCTTTGATCAGTGCATCGACCCGCCCCTCATCGATCTGGCCATGCAGCGAGATGTAGTCGGCCATGCGTCCCGATAGCCCGGGTTCTGCTGCCCCAAAGACCATGGCGTAGAGATGGCGCACGGCGACATCGCGATTGCCAAGTCCGATTGCCGGAGCTGGGACCTCGCCAGATATCATCTCGCCGGGTCGGTCGTAGAAATAGCCGTCGTGCGGGGTATTGCGCGCGAACCCAAGAACGATACCCACCCTGGTCCGCCGCCCCGCTCGTCCGCCCCGTTGGGCGTAGTTATCGGGACGCGGCGGCACGTTGCGTAGGACCACCGCGTCGAGTCCCCCAACGTCGATGCCCATTTCCAGGGTCGGGGAGCAGCAAAGAACGTTGACCGGAGAGGCCTTGGCCGGTGCCTTGAACTCTCCCTCCAGCTTCAGGCGGTCATCGTTGGTCACCTGGGCCGTGTGTTCGCCAGCCTTGAGCGGTATGAGCTTGGCGCTCCGAATGCGTTGGACATACCGGTTGGGTTGGCTCGAGTCTTCATCCGGGGGTTGAAGCGTACCCTCCGCGCACGCCGGACAAGGGGTGCCGACTTCGACCCACGGCATGCTGGCGTTGCACACGCTGCACTTGCGGAGTTCCCGAGGCTCGACCATTGCCAGGTGGAGGCAGTCTGCGTTGACCTGGAGAAGCTCCGCGGACTTGCGCTCCCCGTGCAGCTTGCTCGGTACGATCAACCCTGGCCCACGCATGAGCAGAGACACGAGTGACTCCAACAGCTCCGAGTCGTTCGGCTTGATGCCGCCCATCCGCGCCAGCAGTGCCTTGAACCGACGTTCAATCCCCGGACCCTGCCCCCCGGCCTTGGGCTTGCGCCAGAAGTTCTGCAAGGTAATGCCACGGGGCAGCTCGTCCTTGTCCATGAATGACCGGCAGCAACCCGTCTTGGCGTCGTAGGCATACCCGGTCGGCCAACGGAACTTCCGCTCCCAATCGGCGAACAGTGAATAGGCATCCGGGCAGTCGGGGCTCGACGGATTGTACATCAGCAGGCCGCGGGAAAGGGCCCCACGCCTTCGCATCTCGTCGAGCAGGCACCGAGCCAGGAACTCCAACTGTTTGACGGTGATACCAAGCCGGTCCGCCAACGCGCTGCCCTTGTCAGCCAGGTACGTTCCGAGGTTCTCGTACCGAATGCCCACCAAACCCAGGTTGAGGATCGTCGCGCGGTAGCCAGCCGTGATGGCGATGTCGTCCAGCAGCGGCGCTTCCTCCCAGGCGGATGCCCTCTCCCTTACGATCTTGGAGAGATAGCGGTCGTCATCGTGCTGTGCGGTGAGGGGATTGTCGTGGCTTTTCACGCCGCGGGACATCAATTCCCGCACCGCCTCCTCGATGGAGAGCTCGCCCCGGTCGGTCAGGATCTGGACCAACCGCCGCCGCATCCGATCATATCGCCCCGCATAGGTGATAAAGCGCGCCTGATGGGCCGCATCCTGGCGACTGTCCGCGAAGATGAGCAACCGTTCCTTGGTGTCGGCTCGGGACGTTTCCTTGGCATGCTCCTCCGCCAGCCCTTCGAGCACGCTCTCCGCTATCACGCGCACCGCGGCTGACGTACCCAGGGCTACAGCGGTGAGAACGTCTCTCGAACCAGCCCTGCCCCCACATACCAGGCAAGTCCCGCGACCCGGAGCCAGCACGCATTTTACCGGATAGTCGCTGTCCTGCTTGGAGAAGAGCAGCGTCTTGGGGTCGAAGGATCCGGATAGAACCGGCCGCTTTCCCATCACTCGATCCTTGTCGATCGAGAATTCTTCATCGTCGTCAGTCAGCGCGTCCAGGCGGCTGCGGTTGTAAAGGATCCACTCGGCCTCATTGCCTCGGGTCTCGTTGGGCGATAGCGGTTCTTGTGATGGATCAGATGGGTTTCCTCGGAAGCGCAGCACGTCCGCCCCACAGGAGCGGCAGATGTACAGAGGCGCGGTGGGTTTCTCGCACGCACACCGCTGCTCTCCTTTCGGGTAGAGCCGGCCGCAGTGGGGATCGACACAGCGATGGAACTTCCATCCGCCGCGAATGAACCGATGGGTGCGCAGGCGGAGTGCATTGGGAGCGCCGTCAGGCAAGGCCGCCCCCAGGACCAGGGCAGCGCTGACTTCCTCTCGAACCGCCGCTGGATCGGCTTTCTTGCGTTCGGGAACGTCATCCATGACCGCGCGAACCAGCTGCGTCAGAGAGAGTGGTCGTTTGGCGAGCAGCTCGTTCAGCTTGAACAATACCGCCGCCCTGACAGGGGCTTGATTGAGTGAAGCCGTGGGCTCTTCTGCCCACTGCGCATCCTTCGGGGCGTCCAGATCCCGCGGGGACTCGCCAATGACCCGAATCGACTTAGGCTCCACCCCGGACAGCGTTGAGAAGAACTCCTGGACCGCCTCGTCACGCAGCCCCGTCACTTGCTCCTCGGACCGCCCCTGTTCGTTGATGCTCTTGATGGTTGCGGAGGTGGCAACCTGCACCAGGGTCGGGAACCGCCGGGTATCCGCCGACTGCGTGTTCCACTCTTGCTTGGCAGCCTTCAGGTGTGCCGCCAGGCGGCGGATCAACAGCGCAATATTGGCCCCCAGGCTCCCGCGATAGCTGTGTACCTCATCCAGCACCAGGTACCGGCAGCGATGGTCGGCAAAGATGTTCTCGCGATCTGCCGGCCGCACCAGCAGGTATTCGAGCATCACGTAGTTGGTGAGCAGGATATGCGGAGGGTTCTTGCGGAGGCGCTCCCGCTCCTCTTGGCGCGTCGACCGGTCGTAGCGCGCCACCTGAACGTACGTATGCCCGGACTCGGAGAGATAGCGCTCGATGCGCTCCTTCTGGTCATTGGCCAGCGCATTCATCGGGTAGACGAGAATCGCCGTCAGCCCGCTCTTCTTGCCAAACGCACAGGCATCCTCGATGGCGTTCTGAATCACCGGCAAAAGGAAGCATTCGGTCTTGCCCGACCCCGTTCCGGTGGTGACCACCAGCGGAGTCGCGTTGGGCATCAGCAGATGCTCGAGTGCCTGGCTCTGGTGCAGATAGGCGTGTTTCTCCTTCGTCCAAGCCTCCACCACCCCGGCAAGTTTCGGATCCAGCCCCAGTTCACGCCACGCCTTGCCCGATTTGAACGGTCGGTATGCCTGGAAGAACGGTTCCTGTGCCAGGAACCCCGCCGCATCGAGCTCCCTTTTGAGTTCTGCCCGGAGCTCCGGATCGCGAGCGCGAAACTCGGTCAGCAGATGGGACCGGTACTCCTCGATGACGTTGTCGACGACCGTGATGGGGTTGAGGGTCATGGGT
>CAZYKT010000145.1:0-5574 GCA_964648165.1 uncultured Polyangiaceae bacterium
GCCACCTGACGGAATCCCACCGTGGCGATGATGCCGCGCAGAAACGGCGCCTGGTCGTCCACCGCGTTGACCTCGTCCAGCACCCGACGGTCGAGCAATGAGAACCCAGTGAATCCATGGGGTAGCCGTTCCGGAGAGAGCTTGTCGATCAACCAGTAATACAAGCGGCGCACCAATCGCATCACCACTCGCTCGTTGGGATTACGATACACCCCGTACACGACTTCGTTCCCCTGCTCCCACAGGCGCACCATCTCCGGGATCAGGCTGGGCGGTTCCTGTAGATCCGCGGTGATCCCCACGACTGCATCCCCGGAGGCGTGGCGGAGCAGTGTGGCCGAGGAGCGCTCGAAACCGAAATTGCGGGAATAGGCCACCACCTTGACGTGAGGATCCTCGGTCGCCAACTTCTCCAGAACGGCCAGGGTTCGATCCCGACTCCGATTGTCACCGAAGATGTGCTCGTAGTCGTAGCGCTCGGCGAGCGACTGCATGACCTTGCGCACCTCGGCACAGCAGGTCTCGACCGTCTCCTGCTCGTTGTACACCGGCGTGAACACCGTGATGAGCTTCTTCGGGGGGGCCTCGGCCATGACGCGCCCTATCGTAGCCCAGGCAGCCCGACCGGGGACAAGTCGAGCGAACAACCAGGCAAGGTGCTGGGCATTTCCCTGGGATCGCGACGGTCCCTGACTGCAGCTTGGCCGAATGGGCGAGGCTCCTGTTGTTGGCGCGGCAGAATCACGGCCCGACCTGTCTCGACGGGACGAAATGCCGTTCGGGGAGGCTCGCGTTGCCGTAGCGGTTGCGTAGCTCGGAGCCTGTCACGAGCGTGTGGCTATGGCCATTGTACGAGCAGGCGCCATTCCCCGTTGTTGACTTCGAGGGTCCCCTCGGCGACCAGCTCGTCGAGCAGGCGACTGATATCCTGGGCGGTAGAGCCATCGTGGTTCTGCCAGTCCACGAACGCTGCGATGCTCTGCAGGTCACCAACCTTGCCGGCACGCAGCGTTGCGCAATTCGTGAGGGCCGCGACGACGAGCCCAGTCCGGCTGAGCCAGTGATCCTCTTGATGTGTCCGGCGGATCCTGGAAATCTCGCGCGCCGGAACCCCGGTCCGTCGGGACGCTTCGGCGATGGTGATACCCGGCAGACGGGTCAACCGTGCTGCCCGGATTGCTTCGGCCGTGACTGGCTTCGCCACGGATTCAGCTTACGTCCCACCGTCGCAATGAACAACGTCATGGCGACCCGTCGCTGGACCAAGGCCCTATCGCCGAGAAATTGTCGACACACCAACCAACCGGAGGCACGGAACGCATCTTGCAGGAACCCATCGGGACTGCTCGCGCCGAAGAGGGGATTGGGGATTGCAGCTGGCAACGAGGCGGAGTAGAAATGGCGCCTTGTACCGCATCGACAGCTGCTTGTGCTGTGGTTCCCGGGAGCTCCGGCTGGTTCCGGCGCTGGTTTCGCCCTTTGTGGCCAGCTACGTCCTGCATCGGCAACCCGAGCTCTGCGAGCTGGCCCATTGCGTCGGGTGCGGTTGTCGGTTCTTCCTGTCGCGCTTGACCGAGGCCGAAGCCGGAGCTCTCTACACGGACTATCGGGGTGAGGCCTACTTCCGCGAGCGGCATCGGGTCGAGTTCTGGTACACCGAGGAGCTGAACCGGGCCGGGCTGGAGCCCGGCGTCGTCACGGTGCGGACTGAGCTCATCGAGAACGAACTGAGAGCCCACATCGATCCCTCGACGTTGACTGACACCCTGGACTTCGGCGGAGATCGGGGGCAGCTGATCCCACCGGGGGTTGGTCCGGGGCGCTTCGTGTTCGATCTGTCGGGAGCCGAGCCAGTGCCTGGGGTGACGTCCATCGCAGCCGAAGCCGAGCTTCTGAATAAGAAGTTCGATCTGGTGCTGGTGAATGCCGTCCTCGAACATTGTTCGGATCCCGGCGCTGTGTTGAGTCGGCTACGTCCCTTGGCGCGAAGCGAGTCCTCGCTGTTCTACATCGAGGTCCCCTTCGAGCGGCCCTGGTTGGGCATGGGCTGGGGCCCGTTGTATCGATGGTACCTGCGGGCTCTGGCGTCGTGGTATCGAGCCCTCTTGTGGGTCGATTTCTACTCGACCGCCCTTCGAGTGCGCCTCAGCTTCGTCCCCCCGCTGGGTTTCGTCAAGCTGCACGAACATCTGAACTTCTTCACCGAAGAGAGCCTGGACAGGCTACTCGTGAATCGGGGTTTCCTTCTGCGCAGTTGTGCCCTTCGCAGCTACAGGGTACCTGGGCTCGGCCGCAGCAAGGTCCTGTGCTGTGTGGCTTCGGTCCAGCCCTAGCCTGAACGCCGAACCGCCCGTCAATCCGCAGCCCGATCGTACCGCGCCAAGAACAGCATCGGACCATCGCCGGAAAGGACGTTGCCGTTTCCCAGATCGAGTTCGCCGTACGATTCACCGGTGACCCACAGGCTGAAATGTCGGTCGATGACCATGGAGGTCACGTGGGGTTCGCCGCTCGGGACGTGTGCGGTCATCAGCGTGGAGCCGTCATCGAGCGAGACGGCCTCGAAAGTCGTCGGCTGTTTGCCGCGGCCAGGGCTCATGTAGAACCGGGTTTCTCCGGGCTCCACCAGCAATGATGCCATCGAGCTATAGCCCCCGTTCGTGAAGGCCCAGCTCTTCTTCCCCTGCGCGTCGAGTCGAGCCGTGTAGTCGCAGTAGCCATCTCGGCAGGCGGGCGCGTCCAGATCCACCAGCCCGCTGGGTCCCTCCAGATATCCCTTCACCAGCAGCTCACCCCGTTTCAGACCGGCGACGGCCAGGACGGTCGTCTCGCTGGGGCCACCCAGCCGCAATAGTGAATGAACGCTACCTTGGTCGGAGACACTGGTCAGAAACCCGTTCATGGGGCCAGTGTATGGACCGGCGGGTTCTGATTCGATGTGGAGCTCCTCCCACTGTAGGCTCCCGATGAACGTACCCCCCGTCACTACGCCGCCCCCATCCAGCAGCGTCAGAGCCGCCGCATTCAGCCAACCACCACCGGCGTATCCATGGTGACTCAGGATGGTGCAAAACTGTTGATGTCCCTCCTCATCGTAGCGGCAGACACGCAGATGGGTGTCTTGGTCGGTACCGGGGGCGGTGTACAGACTGGTGACGTATACTGCTCCCTTGCCGTCGGCGACGATGGCGCTGGGATCCGTCAGTGCCGCATCGGATTCCAGGGATGCGACCTGCTGGTTCCCCTCTCTGTCGTAACGCAACAGCGAGACGACCCCGATGTCCAGGATGCAGGCGACGAAGATCCGATCTTGCGTGCCCACGGTGACACCGACGGGTTCACGGCAGGGCGTGAGCACGTGGCTCCACAGGATCTCTCCATCTCGGGCGAATCGCGCCAGGATGGGCTCCGGGGCCCCGGTGAAGGCGTCCGGGGCCAGCTCGGGATCCCCGCTCAGAACGGTCAGGACGACGCCGTCACCCAACGCGGCGAGCCTCGGATCATTGTCGCTGGGGCGTCCCTGGTACGCCCACGCCGCCCCTGGACGCGGCTCTGCCTCGGGCAGATGGGTCGGGGAGGTCACCTCGGGTTCGTCGAACTCGCCGGGTGAGGCGTCCATCGTGGTTCGACCAAAGCACCCCGCCACCAGACCAACGCACGGGCTCCAAAGGACGCCACGCAGGAACGGGAATGCTCGTCCAAGCGTCATCATTGTGGCTCGGTGATGGGGACCCCCTCAGGATCGCAGGAATAGAAGGCGTTGTACAGGCTGTCGGTGGGCAGCCCCCTCCCCGAGACCCAATCCATGGCGGCACAGGAGGGCCGGCAACAGTCCTCCATGGTGGTCGTCTCGTACATCTGGCCCGAGCTGGACGTGGTCCAGAATCCCGGATTGAGCGCAGCCTGTTCGGCGGTAGTGGAAGCTCGATCCACCTCGGGAAGTCCCTGTGACGAGAGTTTGCAACCGGTCACCTCGGTCAGGTGCGCCGGACACTCCACCTTCATCGCGTAGACAGCCCAGTTCATGTGATAGTAGCTGTCAGGGTTATTCGATTCGAGGCAGGATCGCCTCCCCTGCTCGGTGAGACCGGGTATGTCGGAGGTGATCTGGTTGCAGGCGTTGGCGACCCGCTGCTGGCAGGCGTCGGAGGAGAGCGTCGCCTGGGTGACCCATTGGGTTTCGTTCTTGCACTCGGTGTACAGGCTCACCGGTTTGACGCCACCCTGACCCGGTTGGCCGTCGGTCGGGTAATCGGTGTAAAGGTACAGTCCGGAGCGGGCCGCGGGTTGCTGGTTGGGGGCACAGGCGTTGTTGGCACCGAACCCCCCTGCGGCCATGTAGACGTCGAAGGTGGTTGGCGTGGCTGCCGTGTTGAAGCTCTGCACGATGAGGGGCTTGGGCAGCTTAATGGCAGACTTCGGTGGATTGGGATGGTCCGGATCGAGCAAGACCTGCCGTTCGTTGTTGGGGCTCGGGTAGGCGTAGACCAGCTGGTAGCATTGGCAGCAAGTGCTCTCGGTGGTGCCGTCGATGCCGCCGCGATCCACGTCGTGCCCGACGATCGCGTAGTTGAAGTCGGAGTTGCCGTCGTCGATAGCCGCCTGCATCATCTCGTCACTGAACAACATGAAGCGCGGACAGATGAAGGTGACGTCCGCATAGGGCTTCTCGGCGCTGCTCTCCTGGCAGGCGTTGATCACGTTGCACTTGCCACCGCAGAGCGTGGTGGTGTCCCCCGCGATGCAACCCTCCTGGTAGTCGATGTAGTCCTGGTTGTGGCATTGGCTGGGGGGTGGCAGGGCATAGCTGCCCGGCTCCATCCCGGCGTTCCCAGCTGGGCCTGTCCCCGCGCTGCCGCCGGCGTCGACACCACCACTCCCCCCGGTGACCTGACCACCACTGCCCGAACTCCCACCGTTGCCACTGCCCGAGCTCCCGCCGGACTGGGACACGCCACCCAACCCGATGACGGTGCCCGCCGAACCCCCGATCTCCACAACGCCGCCCAACTCGACCAGTACGCCACCTTGGTTCGTCACACCGCCAGGACCATCGCCGCCGATGAAGCCGCCGCCTGTCTCAATGGTTCCACCCGGTCCAACGGTGTTACCGCCCTGTGTCGGTGCACCTCCGGGTCCCAACGTGGAGCCTCCGGCGGGAGCAAGGCCATTGCCCCCGGAACCGGGCCCTTCAGCTCCGCCCAGATTGGTGAACCCCGCAACGCCCGCCATCCCGCCAATTGCGGGCAGTCCACTGGTCCCCGCAAAGGTCGACAACCCGCCCCCAGCGGTTGCTCCGCCCGAGTTACCGCCACCGCCCAACTCGCTCGCAGTGCAGGCCGCCAACAGCAGTAACCATGACCACGAAACAAGCGCCAAGCGTCGTGACATGCTGACAAAAGTTAGCACGTCCTGCCCGGCGACCAAGGGTCTTGAGCCAAGTACCGGGTGAGCGTAGCTGTGCACTCTGTGCGGCTTCGGGGTATGTGGAGCTCCTCCTCTTCGTTCCGCGGTCGACGCCGACTTGACCTATCCTTCTCCCCCATCCTCACCCGAGGCAGCCAGTCTCGACGA
>CAZYKT010000146.1:0-5445 GCA_964648165.1 uncultured Polyangiaceae bacterium
AGTCGGTCGTCGGGGCTGTTCCGCCGCCTGTGTCGGTCGCTCTGGTCAGGCCTTCCCTGCAATCGATTCCGGCTTCCCTCGCATTTCGGCAAGGGTGCGTCATCTTTGAGAAGATGTCGTCAGAGTATGACTGCTGACGGCTGCTCTCTCGGAGGTGCTCGTGCGTTCATACGCCGCGGTGTTACGGGTTGTGGTCGCGTTCACGCTGATCGGCTGTGGTGGTTCGGATGGCGGCGATGAGGGGGATGGTTCAGCGGGTGCCGGCCTGGCGCAATCGGGTGGGACGGCCGTGGGTACAGGTGGCGCTGGGGTCGCCGGGATTTCGGCCCGAGCGGGTGGCATGAACGGTGGCTCGACCGCGCTCGGCGGCGCTGCGAATGGCGGGGCGCTGGCGCGAGGGGGTGGTGGCTCGAGCAGTGGTGGTACCGTTTTCGGCGGTAGTCCGAACGCCGGCTCGACCTCTCTTGGAGGTGGTGTCAATGGCGGCGCAGCGACGATCGGAGGCAACCTCAATGGAGGTGCACCCGCACTGGGTGGAGGACTCAATGGCGGAGCGCCGGAGTTGGGCGGCTCCAGCAGCGGCGGCGAGCAAGGGCTCGGCGGCGGAACCGACGGGGGAGCGGTGGAGCGGGGTGGCGCCACGACCGGTGGGGCCGAGCTCGGCGGGTCTGCTCAGGGCGGTTCGTCCGGGTCGGAGGAGTATCCAGTACCAAGTTCGCTGCCCGATGAGGATGGCTCGGAGCTCTGGTTGCGCTACCCGATAGTCCCCATCCCCGGTCGTCTCGGCGAGTATCAAGCGGCCTTCACCTACGTCGTACAGGCAGATGAGTCGCCCACTCTGCAGGCAGCCCAGAGTGAATTGGTCAAGGGGCTCAGTGGGCTCACCGGTGTCGAGGTGGCCATCAATCCCCAGCTCCAGGGTGCCGGAGGCGTGGTGCTGGGGACGGCGTCCTCGACGGTCATCGCGTCCCTGCCCATCGCCAGTCGTTTGGCGACACTGGGCCCCGAGGAATACCTGGTTGAGGCCACCCAGGCTGGTGACCAGAGCGTCATCGCGGTCGCTGCCAATACCGAGCTCGGCGTCCTTTACGGCAGCTTTGCCTTGCTGCGCCATCTGCAGTGCCATCGCCCCGTCGCGGGCCTGGCCCTGAGCTCTGCCCCCAGGATCCAGCACCGCATTTTGAACCATTGGGACAACCTGGACCGCACCGTCGAGCGAGGCTACGCGGGACAGTCGTTGTGGAACTGGGGTGCGCTACCCAACGGCCTTTCCCAGAGCGATCGCGAGCGGTACGTCAACTACGCGCGCGCCAACGCGTCGATCGGCATCAATGGCACGGTGCTCACCAACGTCAACGCCAACGCCCAGGTCCTGACCGCGCAATATCTGGACAAGGTCAAGGCACTGGCGGACCTGTTTCGACCCTACGGTATCTCCGTATATCTGACGGCTCGATTCAGTGCGCCCATCGAAATTGGTGGGCAGAGTACGGCCGATCCGACCAACAGTGCCGTCAAGCAGTGGTGGGTCGACAAGGCCGACGAGATCTACGAGCTCATCCCGGACTTTGGGGGTTTCCTGGTCAAGGCCAACTCCGAGGGGCAGCCGGGACCCGGAGACTATGGACGCTCCCACGCTGACGGCGCCAACATGCTGGCCGACGCGGTGCGCCCCCACGGGGGCATCGTCCTGTGGCGGGCCTTCGTCTATTCCCAGGACAGCCCGGTCGATCGAATTCGACAGGCCTATGAGGAGTTCCATCCCCTGGATGGACAGTTCGCCGAGAACGTCCTGGTTCAATCCAAGAACGGCCCCTTGGATTTTCAGCCACGAGAACCCTTCTCTCCACTGTTTGGTGCCATGACCGAGACACCGTTGGCGCTGGAGCTGCAGATCACGAAAGAGTACCTGGGAGAGGACACCCACCTGGCCTATCTTGGAACCCTGTACGAAGAGGTTCTCAAGGCCGACACCGGCGCCGACGCCCCCGGTGGGATGGTGCCCACCGTGGCCAGGGTCATCGACGGCACGCTCCACGGCTATGCCACGACGGCCATCTCGGGCGTAGCCAACATCGGGACCGACACCAACTGGACCGGCTCCCATTTCAACCAGGCCAACTGGTACGTGTACGGTCGCATGGCTTGGGATCCGGACCTCACCGCGGCCGCCGTTGCCGACGAGTGGATCCGCCAGACGCTCTCCAACGATCCGGCGGTGGTGTCCCCGGTGACACAGATGATGATGGATTCCCGCGAGGCGCTGGTCAACTACATGACCCCTCTGGGGCTGGCTCACATCATGGGCTCGGATCACCATTACGGCCCCGCGCCTTGGGTGAGCAACCTCAGCCGCCCCGAGTGGAATCCCGTTTACTATCACAAGGCAGACACCGCGGGCCTCGGCTTCGATCGCACCGCCAGTGGCAGCAATGCGGTCGAGCAGTATTTCTCCTCGGTGCGGGACACGCTCTCCAATCGAAGCACCATCCCTGAAGAACTCGTCCTGTTCTTCCATCACGTGGGCTGGCAGGAGACGATGAGTTCTGGACGCAGCCTGTGGGAAGAGCTCGTTTACCGCTATAGCCTGGGCGTGGATCAAGTGGCAGGCCTTCGCGAGTCCTGGGCCACCATTGAAGGACGGGTCGATGCTCAGCGCTTCGAGGAGGTGACTTCGTTCCTGCAGCTCCAGCACTGGGAGTCGCGCTGGTGGCGCGATGCGTGCCTGCAGTACTTCCGCACCTTCTCCAACCTGGCCATCCCCGACGGCTACGCTCAGCCAGCCCATGATCTTAGCTACTATCAAGGGTTGAATTGCCCGAGCAACGTGACCAAGCCTCGCTGCGACGCCATCAACAGTGGAGAACCCTCGCCGGCCATTCTAGAGTAGGGGGTTGGTCCGGCGCAGCCACGAACGGGTGGCTATCTCGAAAGTTCGCTCGGGGTGGTTGACAAGAGTGGTCGCTGCACCGGCCCGGCGGTCGCAGTAACAGCGAGGTCTCAGAGCGGTAGGCGGTTGTCGTGTCGTGACGCCTTCGCATTTCCAAGGGAGCTGCGTCATCCTTCTAGGGATCGCGGTCCCATTGGTTTCTGACGAGCGAGCTCAACGGAGGATGTCGTGCGTTCACGCCTGACCACAGTCACGGTCTTGGTAGCCCTCGGGTTGGTGAGTTGCAACAGGTCCGATGACGGTGGGGGCGGAGACAGCACGGCTGGCAACGGCTCGGGTGGAGGAACCTCTGCCGATTCTGGTGGGACGACCGTTGGCGGTGCTGCACTGGTGGGTGGCGGCTCCAATGGTGGTTCACCCGCAGGGGGCTCGGCAGCACTGGGTGGGACGCCGAACGCCGGGGCCCCGGGCTTGGGTGGCGGCAGCAATGGCGGGGCTTTGGGGCTCGGCGGCGGCTCCAGCGGCGGCGCTGCCAACCAGGGAGGCACGCCGGTCTTTGGCGGAGCCCTCAATGCAGGGGCTTCTGGGCTCGGCGGCGGCTCACCGCCACTCGGGGGAACGACCAGCGCAGGGGCAGCGCCGCTCGGGGGCAGCGAGAACGGCGGCACCCCCAATCCGGGTGGTGCTTCGAGTGGTGGCGCACCCGGCAACGGTGGAACCGGCGTGGGCGGCGAGGGCCCGGCGGGGGCGCCCGGCGTCGGGGGGGGCGCCGCGGGAAGCCCTATCGTACCCGAACCGACCCTGATCGTCTCCGGTCTGGATGCGTATTGGCAGGAAACGGAACCGACGGTTGTCGACGGCAATCCGACGGTGACGGTCGACGAGAACAGCACCCATCAGGAGTGGCTCGGTTTCTGCGGGACGTTCAACGAGGCCGGTTGGGACGCGCTCTCGGTCCTGAGCGAGCTGGATCGGGCTCAGGCGCTCCACCTACTCTTCGACGGCACCGAGGGGATTGGTTTCGATTGGGGGCGCATCCCCATCGGCGCCAGCGACTACGCGATGGATCGGTATACACTCAATGACACACCCGACGACTACGAGCAGACCAATTTCTCGATCGAGCGGGATCGCCAGATGCTCATCCCGTACATCCAGGCAGCCCTGGCGATCAACCCGAACGTCAAGCTCTGGGGTAGTCCCTGGTCGCCACCCGCCTGGATGAAGGACAGCAACAACATCGACGGTACCGACGCCCCGCCCAGCGGCGGGAACGGGACCTTCACCTCGCACATGCGGTCGGAGGCCAATGTGCAACAGGCCTTCGCCATCTACCTCGCCAAGTTCGTGGAGGAGTACGCCAAGGAGGGGTTGGTCATCCAGCATGTCCAACCCCAGAACGAACCCGGCTACTCGACGCGATACCCCTCCTGCCTGTGGGACGCGACCCTGATGGCCAATTTCGTCGGGGAGCACCTGGGCCCGACGTTCACGCAACGGGGCGTCGGCGCGGAGATCTGGTTTGGGACCTTGTCCGCCCCCGAGGACACCGCGCACATGGATGCGGTTCGCAACAATGCGACGGCGTTCACCTACGTCAAGGGATTTGGCCTGCAGTGGAACACCATGAGCTCGGTGTCGACCCTGGCCAACACCGGTCGCTACGTCATGCAGAGCGAGCACAAATGCGGCAATTATCCCTGGGTGGCCGCGGAATGGAACCCGGACTTCCCGCCCAATGACCATGACTATGCGGTGGAGAGCTGGGAATTGATCCGTGACTGGATTCAGGCGGGCGTGCACATGTACAGCGCCTGGAACATGGTCCTGGACACCCAAGGCAAGAACATCGACCTGCAGCGTCCCTGGCCCCAGAACGCACTCTTGACCGTCGATCGGCAGAATCGACAGCTCAAGCCAACGCCAGCGTACTACGTCTTTCGACACGTCTCGGAGTACGTCGATCCGGGAGCGACGCGGATTGACACCAGTATCAGCGATGCTGTCGCCTTCAAGAACCAGGATGGCAGCATCGTCACCATCATCCACAACTCGGGCAACAGCCCCAGTCAGACGACGCTACAGGTGGGTTCGACGAAGCTGCAGTTCACCATTCCCGGCCTGGGATGGGCCACGGTCAACCTGCAGCCGGGCGGGGTGCAGCCCCTCTGAGCCCCCGTCATCGAGGCCGGCCGTGGAGCACCCTTGGGGCCCTATTTGGCCGCGCCGGAGCCAACGGATGGCAGGGAGGCTCTCAAGCGGCGCCGCCTGCGTCCCAGCATCGACGTCAACCAAAGAACGAACAGCGCGGTCTTGTTGGCGCTGGCGTTCACCGCGCCGAACCGACAGCCGCAGCCGCCGTCTCTCGCCGGTGCGCTTTCACCATCCGTGCCCGCTGCAACCGAGCCCCCCACCTCCGGGTGCCCACCTGGAGCTGCGCCGGCCCTTTCAACGCTTCCCCCGACAACGACGGTGCCACCCGGTCCTGTCGGTTCGCCACCCGTCGCACTGCGACCACCCAAGGCCGAACTGCCACCGGTCGTCGGGGCCCGACC
>CAZYKT010000147.1:0-5262 GCA_964648165.1 uncultured Polyangiaceae bacterium
AGCGCCTCCGGGTTGGCCAGCGCGCGACCATTGGCCGCCAGCGCCCCCCGCTCGTCAACGGTGACGGTCAGAAGGGTCTGGGTGGTGCCAGCCGTCGCCGCCTTGGGCAGATCCAGCGGGACGCTCTGGCTGGCAATCAGCTGCGCCGTGACCATGAAGACGATCAGGAGAACCAGCATGATATCGACCAGCGGGGTCACGTTGATGCCGCTAATCATGTCGTCGCTATTCGAGGATGCGCTTGCCATGATAGGATCTCGGTTGGGGTGGTGGTGGTGGTTGGGTGGACGGGCTCAGTTCGGCACTAGCGTGGTGCGGTGTTGCGAAGGCGGCATGGGTTCCACGAAGGCGGAGCTGCGGGCAAGGCTCGTTGCTCGCAGGTCACCAGGGCCGCTGGCCTCTTCGGTCACACCGGCCTCGCGCCCCTTCTGGTAGCCGAGCAGGATGTGGGTCAGCGCCTCCGCATTCCCCAGGGTGGACTTGATCTTGCGCTGGAAGTAGTTGAACCCAGCGACGGCAGGGATCGCGACGGCGAGGCCAATCGCCGTTGCGACCAGAGCCTCGGCGATGGCGCCCATGACCTCGGTGCTGGCGCCGCTGCTGGCAATACCCGCGGTTTTTAGATGGGCAAAGGCCTGAACGATTCCAATGACCGTCCCCAGGAGCCCAACGAACGGGGCGTTGTTGCCCAGGGTGCCCAAGAATGCGAGCCCGCGTTCCAGCCGCATGCGCTCGATGGCCGTGGCACTCGCCATGGCTTCTTCGGTGGCCCCCGCGCCCTGATCCAGGGCTCTCAGCCCCGCCATGGCGATGGCGGCCTCTGCGGAACGCGACTTCTCCACCACCGCCCGAGCGCCGTCAGTGTCACGGCGCGCCAGGCAGTCGGTCAGATCCATGGCCAGGCGCTTGAGATCCTCGCGGACGCTCCAGAAGAACCAGCTGCGCTCTAGCATCACTGCAATGCTCACGACGCTGAGCCCAATCATCAGGTACAGGATCGGTGAGGAACCAACGCTGAGCAGGACGGACTGTGACTTGTCGACGATGTTCATGACCTGGACCTTTCGTACTGACTCGGGGAGCGTTTCGGCTCCGTGCCAGCCGCCCAAGCAGGTGCCGTGCCAGGTGCATCGCCAGCGGCCGATCTCGAGCTTTGCCGCAGCGAATGGGGATGGCGGCGCCGATGGGAAGAGCGCCTGGGCCCCGGACTTGCCGGACGCGGACAGGTGAGCGTCCGAAAACGAGCAACTGTCCGCCCGCCTCTCCAGCGTGGACAGAGGGGAGGAGCGACCGCGCCGAGCCGCGAACGGTCGCAAAGAGGCCCTGTTTGCCTCCGAAAAAGCGGGGGCGCGGAGGCTGGCCCGAACCTTGCTGAGGGGGCCGACCATGACTCCAGCAATCAAACCTTCCCGTGGTTCGCGACGGACGACGCGACTGGGCCTTGTGCTAACGAGCCTGTTCGCGCTCGGGCTGGTCGTGTCCGCCTACTCGAACCCAGCGCTCGCCCAGCAGCCGCCCGAGGCAGCGCCCGCCCTGGTCCCCCCCACGCTGGTGGAGTCGGTCGAGCCGGCATACCCAGAATCGAAGCGTGCCTCCGGCGAGGCCGCGTCGGTCATCTTGTCGCTCGAGCTCGACGTGGAGGGCCACGTCACCAAGGCGTCGGTGCTCGAGTCTGGCGGTGCCGAGTTCGATGAATCAGCGCTGGCCGCGGCCAAGGGGCTCGTCTTTTCCCCCGCCACCAAGGATAAAGTACCCGTAGCGTCCCGCATCGCGTTTCGTTTCGACTTCTCGCTCGCTGAACCGACCGCCGACGCCGCTGCGGCATCGGCTCCTCAGGCGGCGCCAACCGGGAGCGGCCCCGATGCCAAACCATCCGCCCAAGGCGCGAGCAGCTCCCCGCCGAGTCCGGCGACCAAGCCGAGCCCGACCCCGGCCGCGGCGGAGCAGGCCCCGCTCGACACCATCGATATCGATGTGGAGGGTGAGCGCCCGCCGCGGGAGCCCACCACGCGCATCCTGGCGGCCGAGGAGATCGCGAAGATGCCCGGCACCAACGGGGATGCGCTCCGCGCCGTGACCAGCCTGCCCGGCGTGGCCCGTCCCCCCGGGCTCAGTGGCGAGCTCGCGATTCGTGGTTCCGCCCCTCGCGATACCCAGGTGTTCTTCGACGGGATCCCGGTCCCCCTCGCCTATCACTTTGGCGGGCTCTCATCCGTCGTGCCCTCCGAAGCCTTGGAGAGCATCCAGATGATCCCCAGCAACTTCGGGCCCCAGTACGGCCGAGCCCACGGAGGCATCATCGACGCCAAGTTGCGCGCGCCGCGCAGCGATCGCTGGGGAGGACTGTTGCAGCTCGATCTGCTCGATGCGCGGATTCTGGCCGAAGGACCCGCCGGCAAGTCCACGCGGGTCATGGTCGGTGCGCGCCGCTCCTGGGTCGATGCCTGGTTGGGACCCATGCTTCGTGCCTCTGGCGCTGGCGTCACGGCAGCCCCCGTCTACTACGACTATCAGGCCATGGTGGAGCATGATCTGACGCCCGACACGACGCTGCGTCTCGCGCTCCTCGGCTCGGACGATCGCATGGAACTGACCATGAAGACCCCCACCGACTCCGACCCCGCGACGGGTGGCGAGATGTCGATGAACATGGGCTTCGCCCGACTGCACGCCTCGGCCACCTCTCACCTGAACCAGGACATCACCTGGGAGAACACGCTGGCCCTGGGCACGGTGCGCGAGGATTTCGTATCGGGCCCCATCAGCCTGGATCTGACCAGCCGCAGCGTGAATGCGCGCAGTGACTTCCGAATGCGCCTGACCGAAGGGGTGGCGGCCACGGTGGGGCTGGATGTGGAGTGGGCCGACTATGACATCACGCTCATCGCGCCCGCCATGGACTACGAAACCGGGGAATCCTCGGGGCCCGTCTTCGGCAGACCCTCGACGCGGCTCGCCACCACCGGGCAGCTCACCCGGCCCGCAGCCTATACCCTGTTCGAACTGCAGCCCACCCGCCAGCTGACCCTGCTGCCCGGTGTGCGGGTGGACTACGCCACCGAGACCCAAAAGACCACGACCGATCCGCGCCTCGGAGCGCGCTACGAGCTCCAGCCCGGGGCCTATCGCACCACGCTCAAGGCCGGGGTCGGACTCTTTCACGAACCCCCCGCCCCCTATGAGAGCATCGAGCCGTTGGGCAACGGCAGCGTGCATCCCAGCCGCGCCGTCCACTACAGCCTGGGGATTGAGCAGCGCGTGGCCGAGGCTCTGGAGATCTCGGTCGAAGGCTTCTACAAGGATCTGCAAAGACTGGTGGTCGCAGTACCCGATGCCCAGGGTTCACCGAGCGGCCTGTTTTACCGCAATCGTGGGCGCGGTCGCGCCTACGGCACGGAGACCATGATCCGCTACGATGCCAAGGGTCGCTTCTTCGGTTGGCTCGCCTACACCCTGTCTCGCAGCGAACGGAGCGACGATCCGAGCCTTCCCCTGGAGCGTTTCAGCTTCGACCAGACCCACATCCTGACGGCTCTGGGTAGCTATCGCTTGGGTGCCGGTTGGCAGCTGGGCGCTCGGTTCCGGTACGTGACCGGCAGCCCCTACACGCCCACCCGGGGCGGGATGATGGACTACGACGCTGGTGCCTACGCACCCGTCCAGAGCCGGAAGGAATACTCGGCACGCCTCCCCGCCTTCCATCAGCTCGACGTACGGATCGACAAGACATGGCAGTTCGACGCCTGGAAACTGCAGGCCTATCTCGACGTCCAGAACGTCTACAACCGCCAGAACGTCGAGGCGATGTCCAACAACTACGACTACTCGAGAACCTCCACGGTATCCGGCCTTCCCTTCCTCCCCATCATTGGCGTCCGAGGTGAAATATGACCACGCACAACAGCGGCACCAGCGCGTCTTTCTGCCCCACCCCCAGGGCGCTGTTCTTGACCATGGCGGCACTCCTATTCGGGTCGGTGACGGCGTGCGAATCCGACTTCGCCCCCGGCTCCAGGATCTCGACCCTCCGTGTGCTCGCCGTGCAGGCCGATGCCCCCTATGCCGCCCCCGGAGAGTCGGTTCACGTGGAGGCACTCGTCCACGACCCGAAGGGGCGAACCATCAACTGGGCCTGGGCAGTCTGTGTCAACCCACCGGCGGCGACGGTGGAGGGCTGCATCGAAGAGCTGGAACGCCATCGCGACGATGACGGCACGTTGCCACTTCTGGCATCGGGCGAGGGGGTCTCTTCCCTCGACTATACGGTGCCGGAGACCGCGCTCAAGGGCCTAGACCAGTCGGCTCTGCCCCTGGCCACCGTGGGGCTCCTGAGCGTGGCCTGTCCCGGTGAGATCGAACAAGCCGCGGCGGGTGCCTTGGTTCCCTTCGACTGCCGCGACCAGGACACCGGAGTGCTTTTGAGCTTACACGACTACGTCATCGGCGTCAAACGCATCCACCTACGCAGCCAGGACCGCAACCAGAACCCCAGCATGACTTCGGTCCTGTTCGACGGCGAGGCATGGAGCGCCGATGATGTCCCCGAGGTCGAAGCCTGTGAGACGACCGGCAATGAGTACGACGATTGTCCCAAGGCCACCCGGCACCGGATCGAGGTCGTGGTGCCCAAGGCTGCCGTCGAGCGGGGCCAGGACGAGTTCGGCCGCTCCTATGCGGAGAACGTCGCGGTGCAGTTCTACGCAACGGAAGGGATTTTCAAAGACGAGTCACGGATCTACGGCGAGACGACCACGGGTTGGGCGGCGCGACAGGCCGCGTCCGGAGAAACGGTGACCTTCTACCTGGTGGTGCGGGACGACCGCGGTGGCGTCAGCTGGGAAGAGCGAAGGGTCGCGGTGAGATGACCCACACCCCCGTCCGAAACGTCAACCCGCCCGGAACCAGGTCCACCCGGGACTGGCCCCGGGCCGCACACGGCTCCCCGTTTGGTTAAATGCCGCCCCGCAGCAGAACGGATCAAAAAAGTGAGAGCTGGCAGCCAGGGGAGGATTCTGGGCGGAACCCGTCGCTTATCCGTGGATGCGCGCGGGCAGAGATGGTACATAGGTAGTGGTTGGTCGATTCTCGTGGTGGGCGCGCCAGGAGCACCGAATCGGTCGGAGGACCGCCATGCGAATCAACCGAGTGAGCTGTTGTCTTGGGGTCGTGGTCGTGTTGGGGATGTCGGCTGCCTGTGGCGACACGGAGTCCGGGTCGGACGGGGACGAGGGAAGTGGCGGCGCTGGAGGCGACGCGGGCTCC
>CAZYKT010000148.1:0-5167 GCA_964648165.1 uncultured Polyangiaceae bacterium
GACCGATTTTGCCGGCCACCCAGGAGCCCGAGGCCCGCTGCTCGCTCAGCTGAGCCAGAAGGTGAAGTAGAGGTACAGGCCCACCACGCAGACGAGGATCCCAGCGACCATGAGCTTGTTGCCCAAGTCCCAGCTGGCCTTGAGCTCTCCCGACGCCTCCTTGCTGACGGTGGAGTAGGTCAGTCCGGCCACCTGCTCCTCGGACGGCGGCGGCGTCATCAACGAGACAACGATGATGATCAAGGCACTGAGCAACGCCAGGACACCGGTCGCGTAATAGGGGTTGAAATCCCCGATCGCTGCCAGCAAAGCCGGAGAATGGATCTGATCCTTCCCGGAGCCGAAGAAGGTCTGTAGCGTGAGCTTGATCATGCCCAAGGCAAACCCTGCGCCCAGTCCCCAGACAGCACCCGGTGCGTTGATGCGCTTCCAGAACAGCCCGAGCAAGAACACCGAGGTGATCGAGGGCGCCAAGTAGCCCTGAACGTTCTGCAGATACTGGTAAAGCCCGCCGCCCTGCACCCTTTCCATCACCGGGATCCAAAGGATCCCCAGCCCCACCACGGAGGCCGTCGCGATACGGCCAACGTTCAGCAGGTGCTTCTCCGACTTGCCCGGCCGCAGCTTCTCGTAGATGTCCACCGTGAACAGCGAGGCGCTGGAATTGAACAGAGAGGCCAGCGAGCTCATCAGCGCGGCCAGCAGACACGCCACGATCAAACCCCGAATACCGGAGGGGAGGAGTTCCTTGACCAGCGTCGCAAACACCAGATCGGTGTTGATTTGGGATGCGCCGTTGACCGTCTTGAGCGGCAGATGGATGAGACCCTTCTGGTGCAGTGCCCAGCCGATCATGCCCGGGATTACGAAGATCAGGACTGGCCACACCTTGAGTAGACCCCCGAACAGCGCACCACGGCGGGCGTTGGTCAAGTCCTTGGCGGACAGCGTGCGCTGGACGATGTACTGATCCGTGCACCAGTACCAGATCCCCACGATGGGGGATGCGATCAACACCCCCAACCACGGGAAGCCCGGGTCGGAGAGCGGTCGCCACAGGGCGAACGCCTCACGATTGGCGTGTGCCATGGTCACCAGCTCTCCCCAGCCACCCAGCTTGGACAGGCCCAACGCGGTGATCACGAAGGACCCCAAGAGGATGATGACGGCCTGAGGCGTGGCGGTGTTCATGATCGCCCGCATCCCACCAAAGACGGTGTACACGCCGGTGACGATGACCGTGGAGAAGGCCCCGACCCAGAAGGCATTCTCCGGAGAGCCGAAGGTATCGGGAAGCAGGGCCTGGAAGACCACCGCCCCGGCATACACCGTGACGCTCACCTTGGTGACTACATACGCAACCAGTGAAACGCAGGAGAGGATCCAGCGGGTGCGCGCGTTGAAGCGCTTCTCCAAGAACTCCGGGATCGTCTCGACCCCAGACTTGTAGTAGAAAGGCACGAACAGCCCAGCAAGCATGATGAGGACCCATGCCTGCAACTCCCAGTGCGCCATGGCCAGACCGGTCGTGGCTCCCTGCCCGGCGAGCCCCACGATGTGCTCGGAGCCGATGTTGGAGGTGAAGATGGAGGCACCGATCACGACCCAGCCGGCGTTCCGCCCAGCCAAGAAGTAGTCCTTGGTGTCCTTCTGGTGACGACCGTACCACCAGGCAACCCAGCCAATCAGGGCGAAGTAGAGAATAATCACGACCCAGTCAAGCTGTGTCATCTGTGTTCCTTCCACGAACTCGCGTTGTGAGCAGCACCGCCAGCGGACAAGCCATGGACCTGGAACCTACCGCAGCCAGACCGCACGCTGAGCGCTGGGGAGCAATCCGAGGGGCGGGAGGATATCAGGAGGGATGGCACGGCGGAAGGTCATCGCACCCAAAGCCCCCGCTTCTACTTCTACGCGAAACCGGGACCGATGCGCGAGCCATTGCAGGGGAGCTAAATCGCCTCCCCAATGGTCCGGGGAGTGACGACACTCCCGACAACCCAAGTTTCGCTGCGTAGAGGGAACAGAGCCTCGAGCCAACGCGGGGGAGGCAAATCACCTCCCCGATTGTCGAAGACACCGCAACGTCAGTCCGCCCCAAGCCGGAGACCCCAGTCCGTTCCGATTCAGGCCCAATCCGGACGGTCGGCAGTCCCGGTCAGACGGGTTGCCACCCGGTAGCCTCCTTGGTTGTTTGGCTACCGCGCGCACCCCGGGCCTCCGCTAGGCTGGGCCCATCCACCAGACCATCTCCCCATGACCCCCACCCCTCGACCCCGCACCAACATCTGCCTGTCCATGATCGTGAAGAACGAGGTAGCGGTCCTTCCTCGCCTCTTTCGGTCAGTGAAGGACTACATCGACTATTACGTCATCGTCGACACCGGATCTACGGATGACACGATTGCGCTCATCAAACGGGAGATGGACGGCTACGGCATCGAAGGTGAAGTCCATGAACGTGAATGGGTGAACTTCGGCGTCAATCGCCAGCAGGCGCTGGAGCTGGCAATCGCCGCGGATCGGGCCGACTGGTTGCTCATTATCGACGCCGACGAGGAGCTCGGTGTGTCCAATCCGCGGTTCTACGAGGAGTTCGAGCCAGAGGTAAGCTACGACATAGAAAAACATCATTCCGGTATACGTTACGCCGTCCCCCATCTCATCAATGTCCGCGCAACCCAGTGGAAATGGGAGGGGCCAGTTCACAACTACCTGGTGACTCTGGGTGGCTCCAAGCGGCGGGAGCGGCGCCAAGACGTCTGGATCATCTACCACCCCGGTGAGGGTGCGAAATCCCACGGGGTCACCTCGGAGCAGAAGTACCTGCGCGACGCCCGGCTGTTGGAGGAGGAACTCCAAAGAAACCCGGACAACGCGCGCAACCAGTTCTACCTGGCCCAGTCGTACAAACACGCTGGGCACCTGGAGGAGGCCCACCAGGCCTACAAGAAGCGGGTTACCATGAAGGGCTGGATCGAAGAGACCTTCATGGCTCAGGTGGAGGTGGGCCGGGTTTCGGTTCTGCTCGGCATGCCGGACGAGGTTGTACTGATGGAGTTCTTGGCCGCGTACGAGATGCGGCCGATCCGCGCCGAGCCCTTGTACGAGCTGGCCCGCCACTTCCGAACCAAGCAGATGTATGCCAAGGCACTGCTGTTCGCCAAGGCGGGCCTGCAAACGCCTCGACCCGATGATGTCCTGTTCGTGGGGCAAGAGCTCCACGACTGGCGGCTGCTGGATGAGGTGGGAAGCTCGGCGTACTGGGTGGGAGACTTCGTCCAGGGCAGGGCCGCCTGCGAGGAGATCCTGCGCCGCGTCGAGCAGGGACTCTCGGTCCCGGAACACGAGCTAGTTCGCATCCGTGAGAATCTCGGGTTCTACCTGGAGAAGATGAAACCCAACGCGGTATAACCTGGGGAACGCGCCGGACAACCGGCGTCACCTGCGCTATGCAGCATCTATGAAGCAGCTCCTTGGGTATTTCTGGCGCGGCTGTCTGGTTCTTTTGCCCGTCGTAGTGACGGCCTATGTCGCCTACTTCGTGGTGGCCCTCTTCGACCGACTGGTCCCGCTGGGCATTCCGGGCCTGGGGCTTGTGGTGGTGGTGGCCCTGGTCACTGTGGTGGGGTTTCTGACCTCCAACGTCCTGGGTCACGCAGCGGTGAACACCATGGAGAAATGGCTCGGGTCCCTGCCGCTGCTAAAGCTCATCTACGGTTCCATCCGGGATCTGGTGCAGGCCTTCGTAGGGAACAAGAAGCGGTTCGACCAAGCCGTGGCAGTGCGGCTTGCTCCCGAAAGCGCCATCCAGCTCCTGGGCTTCGTTACTCGCGACAGCCTGGCGGTTTTGGGCAAGCGTGACCACGTGGCCGTGTACGTGCCCCAGTCCTACAACTTCGCCGGGAACGTGCTGGTGGTTCCGAGGGAGCAGGTCGAGCCCCTCCAGGTGTCCAGCAGTGATCTAATGGCTTTCATCGTGTCCGGAGGGGTCTCGGGATTGGGTGTGGATCTGACCCCCGCTCAGGCACCGATCCCCGCCAAGCGCACCATGTTCGGGTTGGGGCCGCGGGCGCAGGGATGAGCTGGCCTGTTCTTGCCTTGTTGGTTTCGGGCTGCGCCAACCTCGTCCCGGTCTCGCGTTACCCCTATGTCGAAGCCCATGACCTGACGCTGGAACGGGAGGAGCTGCACCTCACCGTGAGCCACCATCGGCTGGAGGTGCTCGCCGATTTCTGGTTCGTGGGGGACACGGAGCCGGAGCGCGTGATGACGTTCCCCATCGCGGCACCGGGCGGGCCGGCTCAGGGTTTCTCGGCAAGGCTCGGCATGGATGATTCCGCGCCCCCGCTGAAGACCAGGCTGGGTGCGAAGGGAGGGTTGCCGGCCGGAAGCGCCGTCGAGCAGTACGACATCCTCATTCCAGAAGATGTCGGTCGCACGCAAGAGCTGAGACTGCGCGTCCGCTACGCGCAGCCTGGCCAGGACCAGTTCGCCTATGTTCTCAAGACCGGAGCCTATTGGAATGGTCCCATTCAGGATCTTCGGGTGCTGGTGAATGACCCAGCGTCGCTCCTTTCTTTCGCGTCGGTGGAGGGGCAGCCGGCACAGGAACGCAGCAAAACCACGCTGGGCTGGCATTTTGCGGCGGTCGAGCCCGACTCGGGCGTGGTATTGGTCACCCGGTGAGCCGTCGGAACGCCTTCTTCAGTGCATTGGTGCTGGCCGGTTTGTTGGTGCAAGGTCAGGCCCGTGCCGATGGGGGTCCCAAGATCGACACCGGCTGGTACCTCCCGGTTGGATTCCCTGTCGGTCTGGCCATCCACCAGGATCACCCAGCGGGTCTCGTTCTGGGGGCGGAGGCCAGCCTGGTCAACTTGACCCGGGATTGGAACTGGTTTGGGCTCTACGCGGATGCGCTCCGCGATTTCGGCTCCGACCAGTGGCGCTTCAGTTTCGGTCCGGAGCTGGGTAGCGAGTTCTTCGGCGTGGACGGCGGGTATCTCTTGGCCAAGGACGAGCAGGGGGTCCGTCACGGCATCGTCCTTCGGCCCCTTTTGACCATGGGCGTGGCAGGGATCTACACTCGCGCAGGGTATCTGTTTGGCGAACACGCCGAGACCCTGGTGGAGCTGGGGCTGCTCTTCAAGTTCCCCCTTGCCGTCCA
>CAZYKT010000149.1:0-5115 GCA_964648165.1 uncultured Polyangiaceae bacterium
ACGTAACACTGGTGCCGGCGTCGACCCGCCCCGGCCCCGACGTAACACTGGTGCCAGCGTCGACCCGCCCCGGCCCCGACGTAACGCTGGTGCCAGCGTCGACCCGCCCCGGCCCCGACGTAACACTGGTGCCAGCGTCGACCCGCCCCGGCCCCGACGGCCCTGGCGAATGACAAGACCCCACGTGAACTGACGCGGCGTCGCGAAGGGTCGAGGGGGCCGCCTGCACTGGCCAACAGGGCCGGTGGTACTGCCGCCCCCGACGCAGTACGGCGTGCTCCGCCCTCAGCTTCAGGATGGCGCGAATGGCCTGAACCGCCGGGTGCTCCTCGTCAAAGCAATGTCGTCCGCGGGAGCGGAAGGGGCCGAAGGGGCCGCCAAACATGCACTCACGCAGATAGCGGTCGTCACCGCCCGAGCCGTCGAACATCTGCTCAGTACCGTAGTAAAGGGCGGGGATCCCCAGGCTGGTCGTCAAGACGCCAACCGCTCCGATCAGTTGTCCCAGGGACGTCGGGCCACTGCCGCAGAAGCGGGCCTTATGGCTGCCCATCGTGGTCTGGTCCGGATCGTCGAGCAGATTCAGGATCCTGTCGCGCAGCCAGGTGTGGGAAGCCTTGCCAAACCGGGAATGGTGCCGGAACGTCTCGAAGTAGTCATGGGCGGGGAGCTTGCCCCGAACCAGTTGGACCAACCTGCCCGCCTGTTCCTGTGCGCCGAACAAGGCATCCATCCCGGTGTGGTCGAGGAGGGACAACCCCGACGAGAGGGAACCGCCAGCTTCACCGAACAGGTAGAATCGGCCCTTGCCCAGCGACTCGGCGAACTCGTGCAAAAAGCCCAAAAGGAAGCGCAATGCCCCCGGATCGATGTGCCGCGGCGCCACGATGCACAACCCGTCCAGATCGGCTACGGCAATCCAATAGGCGTAGATCTTGGCCAAATGCAACAGTGCCGGACCTGGCTGGAAGGCGTCGGGCGTGCCACCGACCAACTTGAACGCCTTCTGATCCTCGATGTCACCGAGCAGCACCTCCGGGTAGGCATCGTAATCTCGAATGGATCCCAACTGGCAGAACAGATCCGGATCCTGTAGCTCCAACGGCCACACACCGCCGTTGGGCCAGGCGCTCTGCACACCGATGGGTCTGGTGAAGGGGAGCCACGGCAGTCCGCGGGCGTCGTTGAAACCCCGCACCTCCAAGCGTTGCCCAGTGAAACCGGACCCCTTGTACCCGGACCGGTAACTATAGACGTTCCCGGCGTGGCCGACCGGGACGTCGGCTACGACGTACATACCCAAGGCATGGGCAGCCTTGACCAGATTTACTAGGTCGTTTCCCGCTCCAAAATGCGGATCGACCTCCAGGAAGTTCTGTACGCCGTGGCCGTGGTACGTGGACTGAAACGGGACCTGCTTGAGGAACGGGCTCAACCACAGGGTACTGATCCCCAGGCGGTGCAGATAGCCCAGCTTGCTGTGCATACCCGCGAGCGTCCCTCCACACCAGTGTTGACCCGCTTCTCGCCAGGTGGCGGCATCCTGCTCCGTCCGCACCGCGTTGTCGGTATCCTCCACGGTGAACCGGGGCGTGCAGCCGACGTCGACCCACTCCCCCTGTTGACCGTGGTAGCCAATCTCGCGAGCATCGGAGAAGCGATCCAGCATCACCCGGTAAAAGACCTGGTCTTCCCAGGCCGGGGGCGACGGGCAGTACCGACCCTTGTCGGATGCAAGCTCCGAAAGCTCGAACTCCTGCAGACTCCGTGGGCTGCGCATCTCCCCTACCAATTCCCATTGTTCTTCACCCCGGGCGCGGGCGCCACCGAACCGCCCGACGACGCGACATCCTTGACGAATCTTCTTCTCCCCGGGCGCGGGCGCCACCGAACCGCCCGACGACGCGACATCCTTGACGAATCTTCTTCTCCCCGGGCGCGGGCGCCACCGCGAAGCTCCGCGTCCCAGCGGCCAGAACACCGGTCTCGCGGCTGAGGCCCGCGCGGTGGGCGCGGCATTTTACGCGTTTCGTGTCAGCCCCGATCTCAATTCGATCTCAATTCTTTGTCCTGGGTCGGCGCAGCCGACGACGGCCCACGGCTCGGGGGGGGACCGGTTTGACCCAATGGGACCTTCGCGGGGCAGCCACGGGAAAAGCCCATGGCACACGGCCCAAACTTTGGGAACCTGGCCCTAGCCGGATTGACGAATCGGTGAAACCCCTAGTATTCAAGCGACCTTATCAACCACCCCGGCCAGACACTGTGTCGCTCTCGACTGACCTGAATGGCTGTGTGCTGATCGTCGATGACGATGAGCACGTCTTGCGCAGTTGTCGCCGCCTGTGCGACGTACTGGAGCTGCCTTCGCTGGTGGCCCATTCGCTGACGGAAACCCGTGCGATTCTCGAGAATTGGGCGACGCAGCCGTGTCGCTATGTCCTGCTCGACAATCGATTGATGAACGAGTCAGGACTCGAGATCGTGCAGTCCCTTCGCGAGTTGGAGCCCCCGCCGGCCGTCGCGCTCGTTTCGGCCTACCTGGATTCGGAGGTCGCGCTTTCGGCCTTTCGACTGGGGGCGATTCCGATGGCCAAACCCTCGTCTGCCGACGATCTGCGAAAACTGCTGATGCTCCTGGAGCTCTCCCACGGAAGGGTGGAGTTCTCGGAACCTGGTGCCGACCACGACGAGGGAGCAGAGCGCGACGAACGGTCGGAGCGCGATTCCGCCGAGTTCGGCATGAACGCGCTACCCATCGAGTTTCCACCGCTGGTGCTGAGCGGAAAGATCCTGGTGACGCCCACTGGAACCTATTCCTTCCGGCGCATGGAGGCACGCCTGCTCGCCCGCCTGATGAGTCTACGCGGTGAATCAGCCTCGCCCCAAGATCTGGCCTTGGCCGTATTGAACCGTAATGACGACGGTGCGGTGGGGTCCATCTACAGCCACATCGCCAACATCCGGTTGCGGCTCGGCCCTTGCGCGCCCATGCTGCAGACCGTGGCGCAACAGGGCTACTGCATCAACTTGAGCCTGTTGCCCATCGCGGCGGACCAGGCCGAGGACCAGACCGACGGCCCCCAGGCGGTGGAGTAGACCCGCCCGGGCGTCTACCGTTGCTCGCAACCGACCAGGCCGAGGATCGCCCGGTTATTCAGCCGTCCTCGCAGCCGACCAGGCCGAGGACCGCCGGGTTATTCAGCCGTCCTCGCGGCGGACCAGGCCGAGGGCCAGACGACCGCGGGGGCAGGAAAAAAAACGTCCAGCCATCTGTCACAGTGGCGGCGTCCTGTCGTCTGCTGTTGATCGAGAGGCCAGAGAATGCCTGCCGACACGAGCCACGCAACGCCACCCGACCGTCCGTCCGATGAGGAGCTGGTCACATCCGCTCTGACCGGCGATGCCCAAGCCCTATCGCAGTTGCTGCGCCGTCAGGAACCCTGGCTCTTCAATCTGGCCCTCTACATGCTCCATCATCGGCAGGACGCGGAGGACGCCACACAGGAGATCCTGGTCAAGATTGCCACGGGGCTCGGTGGTTTCCGAGCTGAGAGTCGCTTTTTTACCTGGGCGCGAAGGATCGCCGTCAACCACTTACTCGATTTCCGGCGCAGCCGCCCGGAGCAGGTGGTGACCGGTTTCGGGTGCTACTCCGAATACCTCGACAACGCTCCGGATTCGGATTTTTTGGCCTCACCCGAGCCCTCTTCCGAGAAGAAGCTGTTGGTGGAGGAGGCCCGGATATCCTGCACCCTGGGGATGCTGCTGTGTCTGGATCGAGGCCAGCGCGTTGTCTTCCTGCTGGGTGAGATCCTGGAAACCAGCGACGTCGTGGGGGCCGAACTTCTGGGCATAACACCCGACAATTTCCGACAGCGCCTGTCGCGCGCTCGAGAGCAGCTGACGAGTTTTCTGTCGGGACGCTGCGGTTTGGTGGATGCCAACAACCCCTGTCGCTGCGCCCGAAAGACCGCCGCCTTCATCCGCGACCAGATCGTGGATCCACAGCGCTTGCTCTTCACCCGAGGGCACCTGGCCAATCTATCCTCGGTGGTCGGGGATCGGCATCGGGATCTGGGAGCGCTACTGGGCAAGACCCGCGAGGAGCTCCGGCAGCTGTATCCACTCTTCGAACCCTCGGATCTGGTGGGACGCCTGCAGGGTTTGCTGGAAAGCCAGGGGCTCAAGAGCGTTCTTCAGCTGAACTGACGATCCCCGGGCATAGCCCCGGGGATCATCCGGTGAGCCGCCCCGGGCGGCTTTGGGGGAGTTCGCGCCCGAACCCCCAGAAAGGGAGCCGTATCGCCATGCACGATGATGATCACTCGACGCTACTTTCGACCCTGGTCAACCTGGAGACAGTGGCCCTAGCACGGTGGTGCAGGGGCGACCCCGACGGATATCTGGAGCTTTCGGCGCAAGACGTCAGTTACTTCGACCCGTTCTTGCCCCATCGCCTGCAGGATCGGCCCGCTCTTTCGGCCTACTACGAGTCGCTGCGAGGCCAAGTGAACGCCGAGCGCTTCGAGATCCTGTCACCCTCGGTACAAGAGCTCGGTGACGCCGCCGTGTTGACGTTCCATTGCGTGTGCTACCCGAAGGGTCGAGCGCCGGTGAGCTGGAACTGCACAGAAGTCTACCGGCGCTGCCGGGACAGCTACGAGCTCGTGCATACCCACTGGTCGGCGCGAGCCGGCAAAGCCTAGGGGATCGCCTCGCGGTACAACCCCAGGGCAACCAACAGGGCGGTCAGGGTCAGCATGCTGCCCCCCAGGATTCCGGCGCTCATCGACTCGGCGAAGCCCAGAAGTAGCGTGTCGACCAGAGTCGTTCCCGGATGCTGGGTGACATAACTGGGGGCGTTGTGCCCAACGGCCGACAGGGCGGCCACGGTGCCAGTGAACAGGGCGAGCATCGTGGTGCCCGCCAGCCCAGCCGTGATCCGCAGCCAGCGACGGTCGGTTCCCCAAGCGAACCGCGCCGCGGCTGCCAGGGTCAGAAGCCCGAATCCGAGCAGGAACCACATGGGGACTCCGCCTTCGATCATGAGTTTGCTCATCGTTCACCTCCAGCTGATTAACGCCCCAGGTTCGAAAAGGTGACCACCATTAT
>CAZYKT010000150.1:0-4424 GCA_964648165.1 uncultured Polyangiaceae bacterium
ATAAGTTAGGCGGGAGAACCCACCCTCGCTCAGATGGACCAGATCGAAACCACAGGGAGCCTGGATCAACTGGGGTGTCAGCAGATGGACCAGCTGCCCCGTGACCACGCGGCTCGGGACGTTCTTGTGCCCCGCCGAGAAGAGCCTCACCTTCGGGTATCGACGCAGCAGCTCGAGGATCGCGCGGTGGTTGGAGAGCAACTGATAGCCGTCGTTGCGCAGGCCCGTCACTGCGGGGTGAAGGACCAAAGAAAAATGGGAAAAGACCAGGATGTCTTGGTCTGGCGCCGCACTGGTCAATTGCTCTTCCAGCCAACCCAGCTGGGCCGAGCGCGGACCGAGCGCGTCCGGGTCGGGTGTACTGAGAAACACG
This sequence comes from uncultured Polyangiaceae bacterium, assembly GCA_964648165.1. GTDB lineage: Bacteria > Myxococcota_A > Polyangia > Polyangiales > Polyangiaceae > FEN-1139. Next base: position 374 of record CAZYKT010000150.1, read on the forward strand.
AGGCGAAGCCCCGGATAGGTCACGGTGTAGTAGCCCTCGCCGGGTAGATTCAGGGCTCGATGGAAGCGCTCCTGTCCACCCGGACTCCAGGGCTCGTGATTGCCGATGATGGGATGAATCGGAATCTTGACCGCGGCGAGAAGCTTGCCGAGCCGAGCCAGCGTGCGCTCGGTGCAGGGATCCACCACGTCGCCGAGGAGCACGATGGCGTCAGCTCCCAGTTCCTCGAGGCGCAGAAGGTAGCGTCGGGTCAGCTCCGCGCTGAGCCCCGTCAGGCGCCGCTGGCCATATTGGTAGTCGTCGATTGTCGCCTGCTCGAGCGAGAGATGCAGATCCGGCAATAGGCCCAGGCAAAGCTTCTTCTTGCCTTGGATCTTGGGCAGCGTAGTCACGTCGAGGTGCGCCGTCTGGTTCGTCTTCGTGCAAGTCGCGGTCACGCGGTAACGGGTCGCGGGCAGAAGACCGTCCAATACCTGACGGAAGAAAGAGCGGCCCCGATACCGGATACGCGGCGTCGCGTCGACGACCTCCGACGCCCCCAGCTGCCAGCGAATCGGACCCGGCGAATCACTGCGCAGACGGACCTCGAAGTGGGAATCACTCCGGGTCGGTGCGTAGAGATCGAAGAGCATGGCCGAGGGCCCAGGATACCGTTTGCCCGAACCGTTGCGCGGTCGGATCCCCTGGCCCGTGACCCGAACTGCCAGTATCTTCGAGCCGCAAGTTACTGCTGGATCTGGTTGCCACGGGCTGGACAATGGACGACTGGACGCTCGGGCCGTTCTCGGCTACCGAGCGCCGTTCATGGCGAAGCCCTTCAAGCTCAGACCGTACCAGAAGGCGGCCGTTGCCGCCGTGGTCTCGCGGTATCGGGACGAGCAGCAACGCCGGATGCTGCTCTACTTGCCGACGGGAGCGGGTAAGACGGTCATTGCGACGTACATCATCAAGGCCCTGCGGAGCTTGCCGGGCTTTGGCCGAATCCTGTTCGTGGCACACCGCCGAGAGATCTTGGATCAAACCGCCGCGACCGTCCGTTCGCACCTGCCTCGGCTGACGGTGGAGATCGAACAAGGGGAGCGGAGCTCGGCAAGCCTGGCCGACGTCACCATTGCGTCAGTACAATCCCTGGTGCGGCGAAAGGATCGCTTCGATCCCCAGGCCTTCGATCTGGTGATCTGCGATGAATGCCACCGTGCCCTGGCCCCCAGCTGGGAGGATGTCATCGGCTATTTCTTCAGCCAGGCGGCGAGGCGGATGCTGTTGCTCGGCATGACGGCCACGCCGCGTCGCTCCGACGGAAGATCCGCCCTCGACGTGTTCAGCGAGACCGCCTTCGAGATCTCGCGCACCGATCTCGAGGACTTGGGTTTCTTGGTACCGATGCGTTACTTCACGGTCCGCAGCGATCTGAAGCTGGATCGGGTCAAGCTCTCGGGAGGGGATTTCCAGGTCGGCGCGCTCTCCACGGTGATGGATGCGCCCGAACAGCGCGCGATGGCCGTCAAGGCCTGGTTGGAGCAGGGGGCGGGCCTAAGGACCATCGCGTTCTGCTCCGGGGTGGAGCACGCCCATCACCTTGCCCAGGATTTTTCCTCGGTGGGCGTCAGCGCGGCCACCATCGACGGCAGGACCAAGGAAAGGTCCGAGCTGCTCCAGCGGTTCCGCCAGGGGGAGATCCAGGTACTGACCAATTACGGCGTCTTGACCGAAGGATTCGACGATCCGGAGGTGGCCTGCATCCTGATGGCGCGCCCCACCACCTCTCCCCTGGTCTACACCCAGTGCGTGGGCCGGGGTCTTCGCTGTGTCCCGGGCAAGGATGCTTGCACCGTCATCGATATCGTCGATCGCAGTACGCACGAACTGCAGTATGGAGCGGCGCAGATGGCGGAGCTCCCCACCCATTGGCGCTGCCGGGGTGGCGACCCCTTCCGCCAGGCCCAGTCGGTCAAGCAGGTCAAGGTCACCAGTCCCGAGGCCTTCCTGCGCATCCGAGCGGCCACCTCGATGGAGGAGGTGCAGTCCATCCTGATGAGCTTGCCTCCCGAGATCGTGGTGGCGGGCTTAGACGGAGAACCCGTGCTGCGCTACGCCCCTTCGGAAGGCCCAATCTCGCCGGAGACGGCTGAAAAGGAGGCCAAACGGCTGCTCCGGCAGGCCGGGGCGCGTGGCACCAAGATCACCGTCGAAGAGGAATTGGTTCACCTCGCCTTCCGCCATCCGGAGCTGGACAACGAGCGCTATGCCTACCTGAAGTGGCATCTCTCGCGGGTCACGGGACGCCGCATCCTGTTTGCGCCGGCCAAGGGTCGCCGCAGAAACATAAGCCCCCTGGCCCTTCTCAGATCCATGCTGCCCGACGGCTCCCGCATCGCGGCATTCAATCCCGATGCGTCCGGGAACGTGATGGTGGCGAGCATCACCGGACTGACCCCCGAGGAGATGGAGGGGATCCAGAGCGACTTCGAGGACGACTGCGGACTGCGGCTGGAGTTGCGGGGACAGATGGCGTTGTTCTGACTGGCGTCGGTCCGCGTTCGGCGCGGCGCTATCGGTAACGTCACGGTGCCGGACGCCGGGTTGAAATGGCGTGAAATGGCATCTTCTCCCAGTCATTCTCACCAGGGGGAGCGACACCGCGGTTTCGCGTTTGACATTACCGGGGGGGGCACACTTTGTGATGTTGCGGATCGGCAGGCGGTAGCAGGCGCCCCGGTTGTCACCGCAACGATGCGTTCCTTGGTGAACGCATGATGAGTGTCCAAGCGAGGGCGCTCGTCTGGCCGTGGCAAAGATGCGCCTCCGGGGTGGCCAACATGTTGGTGAGTTCAGCTAGCGTAGCGACAGGGTGCGACTCGCTGGGACGAGGAATGCGAGTGCCTAATGCGGAAAAGGAGGCCTCGCAAGAGGCACCAGCCGGCAGGCGGCACGGCCCGCTGAGGTGGTTCACACAACCTGTCCGCAGGACTGGCAAGCTGCTGGTAGCAGCCGTCTGCTTGCTACCCGCATGCTCCGCGCCCGAGGAGGACGCCCACACAATCGTCGCGCCACTCGAGGCTTCCGCTACCGTTGCCGAACCACGGCCGACGCTCGCCACCTTGGAAGGCATCATTGGGCAGACTGGTGCCGTGATCGAGGCGACCGTTGCGGAGTCGGTAAATGACTATTCCGAGGAGAACGGGCCCTGGACCACGTACGCTCTCTCCGATGTTGTCGTACACCTTGGAACGTTTCCGAAAGGGATGCTGATTCGCCAGGTCGGCGGGACCTACCCGGACGGCAAGCGTCTCGGTTGCAGCGCCGTGGTGCCTCTTGCTGAGGGTGAGCGCTACTTGCTGTTCTTGCGAAACGGCAACTGGACCCTGTCTCCAGTTCTGGCCCAACTTGTCCTTCGGATAACACAGGTTGGCCAACGGGAGGTAATCGCCTTGCCCCATGGAAGCGTTGCGGTCGGATTCAACTCCTCTGGTATTGTGGAATCGGAAGTCGTGCTCGAACGGAAGGAAGGGAATGGAGAGGCTGACCGGTTGGCTCCCGCCGCTACACTTCCCACTTCGGCTCTGGCTCGAGGCGGATTCATCTCCGCGCTGAAGTACGAAATCGCGCTTCGTGGCCTGAGCGTCCGCGGTAGCGTGTCCCAATACTCGAGGAATGTCACGGTTGCCCGAGGAGTCCGTACCGTGCGCGATAACGGAGCCGTGCAGGCAGCTCCCGAGGTCAAGTCAAGCATTACCCCGGAAGATGTCGACCCGTGAGCACCCGACCCTCAACCCGGCTGTTGGAGAATACAATGAGGAACCGTCACAACCTCTCGCAAACCATCCGGCGTTCGCTGGTCGCTGCGACCTTCGCGGGTGCCCTGCTGGCTACCAACCAATCAAGTGCCTGTACATACTGGGATACTTGCTGGGGCCGACCGACTCTCTGGGACCTCTCGGAGACTGTGAAGATCTGGCGGAATCGCCATTCCATTGGGAATGGCACAGACAGGTACTGCCAATTTGCAGGATCATGCAGCCACTTAGGGGCTGGTTTTTGCAGGGTCATG
>CAZYKT010000151.1:0-4200 GCA_964648165.1 uncultured Polyangiaceae bacterium
GCCAAGGCGGTTCGGGTGAGGGGGGCATGGGCCAAGGCGGTTCGGGTGAGGGGGGCATGGGCCAAGGCGGTTCGGGTGAGGGGGGCATGGGCCAAGGCGGTTCGGGTGAGGGGGGCATGGGCCAAGGCGGTTCGGGTGAGGGGGGAACCCCTCCCGAAGGGGAATCGATCGGTTGGGCGTCAACGTCGGAGTGCGGTCCGCAGGGCACCACGGGCGGAGGTGACGGGCCGCCCACCGTCACCGTGTCCAGTGCGGAAGAGCTTCAGAATGCCCTGCAGGCGAGCGGCGCCGCGGTCATTTCCATCTCGGGCAGGATTACTACGAGCAGCCAGCTGACCATTTCCGGCGTTACCGACAAGACGGTGATTGGCACCAACAACGCCGAGCTCAGCGGGGGGATCGCCATGAAATCCTCCGCCAACGTCATCTTCAAGAACATCATCTTCAGCGACGGAGCGAGCGGTACGAACGATACCTTCGAGCTGAGCGGATGCTCGTGCGTATGGTTCGACCATTGCATCTTCCGGGACGGCGCGGACGGCAACCTGGATATCGTGCGCCAGTCGGATCTGGTGACCGTTTCCTGGTCCCGGTTCTACTACACCAGGGGTCACGACCACATGTTCTCGAACCTCTGCGGCAACGGGGACGACGCCACCGACGACCGAGGCAACATCAGGATCACCTTCCACCACAATTGGTGGGGTGCCGGCGTGAGGGAGAGGATGCCGCGCGTCCGTTTCGGGAAGGTGCACGTCTTCAACAACTACTACAAGTACGAACCGGTCAGCGGGGACGGCGGACAGAACTACTGCATCGCGGCAGGGCTGGAGGCCGATCTCCTGGTCCAGAACAACTACTTCGACGGTAGCCAGGATCCGATCATCTATCAGACCAACGGCGAAGGAACCGCCAAGGTCACCGAGGAGGGCAACGAGTTCGTCGGCACGTCGGGGACCACGGTGCGCACCGGCGGCGCGTTCACACCGCCCTATACCTGGACCATGGATCCCGGGGCCAGCGTCAAACAGCTGGTCATGAACGGAGCGGGACCGCAGTAGTCTGACGATGAGTCGAGATTGAGTATCCCAGCCATCGATCGAGTCTGCCCGGTGCCAGGCACGCATCGACGGATCCCATGAGACGGTCGGCGTGTTGACCGTTACAGCTCCTGCCACGGAATGGCCACGACGCGATCCGTCAGCCTCATCGCACGTGGCACGCGACAGACCAGAAAGCCACGTTTCGCCCGCACGGCATAGGTGTCGAGAAATCTTTCGAGATGCCGGGCATCGGCAGCGCGCGGTTTCTCGGTCCACTTGACCTCGATCGGGATGTCACCCTTCGGTGTTGTGACGACAGCGTCCACCTCGGCGCCGTGCCGGGTGCGCCAGAATTGGACCTGGTACCCTCGCCCCAGGTAGATGGCGCGTGCCACGAGCTCGAGCAAGACCCAATGCTCGAACAACGGTCCAGCCTGGGTTTTTAGGAGCTCCCGCGACAGAGGTACGTCGGCGGCCGCGTTGCGAACGCCCAGATCGAAGAAGAGGAAGCGCGGCGTGGAGAGGATCTCCTTTTGCCCCGAATGACCGTAGGGCATGATCCAGTAGCCAACGAAGGTATCGACCAACACTTGGTAGTAATTGCGGATCGTCGCAACGGGGACGCCTGACTCCTGCGAGAGTGCCGTCAGGTTCATGGTCCGACCCGATTCGGTGGCTGCTAGGTTCAAGAAACGAGCGAACGCTCCAACGTCGCGAACGACCGCTTCACGACGGATCTCTTCCTCCAGATAGATCTCAGCGTACGTGGTCAGGGTGGCGGTTCGGCGTGCGACTGGCTCTGAAGTAACGCCGGGCAGACTCCCCCATACCAGCAGATCTTCGATGGCGGCTGCCGAAAACCCGCTGCCTGCGGCAACTGGTTTGATCGCGGGAAGCACGGTGGACATTGGTGAGCCAGCGCGCTCCGGTCCAATCACTGCAAGTAGGTGATACGCGTGTGCTCGTCCTGGCAGCATGTTGGCTGCTCCGGCTCGCAGCCTGCGCGAGGAGCTGCCCGTCACGAAGAACTCGAACCGACCGGGAAAGCGATCGTGAAGGTATTGGATATCGTCGAGTAGGGCGGGAACCTTCTGGATCTCGTCAACGCAGACGACCAGGCGCTTCTCGCCCCGCACCTCCAGTTCGCTAGCCAGAGCCCCGGGCGTGCGCTCGTAACGCATCCGTTCTCTGGGATCCTGGAGGTTGATCACCACCGCGTTGGTCGGGGCGACCGCCCGTAGAAGGGTGGATTTCCCGGTTTGCCGCGCACCGAACAACAACCGCACCTTTCCGCGGGAGGTCGTCTTGCGGAGTGGGCGCTCGAGCCAACGCGGATGAATCGTTAACGTACTCACGACACTGCGGCACAATTTACAGCTAGTTGTAGGATTGTCAACAGGGCACCCCGTCGGAGCCGTTCCAACGCCCCCGGGGGCCACGACTGCGCCGCACCAACCCAAAAACCGTCCTATTTGCCCGCGATGGCGCAACCCAACCAGCGACGCAGGGAGGCGTGCTTCTCCGACACGCAGAAGGGCAAGAGCGCATGGGCGCGCTCGGCGGCGCTCTGACCACCGAGGGGGACGCCCGCGACGGCCAGGCTGTGCACGGCCAGCGTGATGTCGCCGCAGGCGAGCAGCCCCGCGCGGCAGGCGGTCTGCTCCACGGATTGTGCCCAGTGCAGGGCGTCCAACGTTCCAGTGCGATCCAGGACCTCGGCCACGACGCCGCGAATGGCGGCGCGGGCCTCGACGGTCAGATGAACGGAGATGCGTTCGGCGTACTCCGCCTCGCGGGAACGCGGGGCCATCAGCTTGCTGGGATCCGGACTGGAGAGGGCAATGCCGGCCAAGAGCAGGGAGCGAAGTTCCTCCGCGCCACTGAACAGGCCGATCAGGCGCCAACCCGGACAGGCGTAGATCAGGCGGTGAACGGCCAGGAACACCAGCTCGCCCAGGGCGCGCCCCGCCAGCACGGGACGACCCAACAGGACGCCCAGCTTGGCGCGAGGCAAGAGGTGCACGCCCACCAGCGTGGCCTTGGAGTCCACGTAGATCTCGGGCTCGGGCAGACCCAGGAGGCGGGCGGCCCAGGTGATGCACCGGGCGGCGGAGATGGTGGTGTGCTTGGGATCGACGCGCTCGTGTTCGGCGATGAGCCCGGCGGTGGACTGTCCCAGCGCCGTGAGACCCGCGGCCAGCACGGCGGGCTCGATGGCACGAGCCAGCTGATCCAGCTCGTGGGGATGGTCCTCGGGGAGCAGCCGGCTGAACGACTCCTCGTTCAGGCTGTTGTGCATGGTCGGCATCGTCTCGGGACGATGCTGTTCGAAGGTGAGCTGCTCGTCGAGATCCGCCTCGCCGAGCCCCACCAGCACCGAGCAGGTCGAGTACACGCGGTCCGGATCCCCAGCGCGGGTGAACAGGCGCACCAAGGCTCGATACGTGTCGGCGCGCACCGGATCGAGCCGGGCCGCACGGACCAGGGCGGTCACGGCGGCTGTGTTCTCGCCCATGCCTTCCAGGACCTGGGCCAGCGCCAGCCTGGCCGGCAAATCGAACGGATCGAGGGCCAGGAGCTTCTCGAGCGTTCCCACCGCCAGAGCTGGCTGCTCTAGTCGCTCCACCTGTAGGGTTGCCAGCTTGCGCAGTAGATCCTTGCGCGCGGCGTGAGCGTCCAGGCGGGCCAGTCGCTCGATCTGGCGTTCGTAGGCCAGGGCCAATCCCGGATAGTCCTCGGCGCGCAACAGCTCGGCTTCGATGGCATCGAAGGCCCCGGTGACCTCGGGATCATCCTCGATGGCGGCCTCGTACAGGGCGACGGCACGCGCGGTGTGTCCCACCTTCTCGCTGCACAGACGGGCGGCGTCCACCAGGGCGCGGGCGCGCTGGTGGGGCTCGGGGGTCAGCTCGGCGGTTCGGACCGCAGCGGCGAGGGCTGCTGCGTAGTCCCCCATGGCCAGATTGATGGAACGCAGACGGGGCAGAATCGACAGGCGATCGGCCACCAGGGTGCTGGCCTCGGCTGCCGCATCACGCGCCACGGCCAGGGCGTCGTCGGCCAGCTCGGAGAGGAGCTTGACGCGCTCCTCGGGGGTCTCGCTGTGGGTGGCCAGGCGCTGGGTCAGGGCCGCAGCCAAGGCCAGATCGCCCAGGGA
>CAZYKT010000152.1:0-4080 GCA_964648165.1 uncultured Polyangiaceae bacterium
AGAATGCAATCTGTGACCCGGTCAGAATGTTATGCGGACCCGCCATGTGAACCCGGCATGAAGCCGCCCGGAACAACCCACTGGATCGCTCTCTTGTTGACGGCAGTCGTGCTTGGTTGCGGCGGTCAGACGGACAGTGACTCGGACGGCTCCGCGGGCACGTCCGGGAGGTGGGAAGAGGGCAAGTGCCTCGACCGCCTCGTGCCCTGCGACAGCGACATGCAGTGCTGCGAGGGCTGGTGCGCAGGGCCCAACAACGGCTGTCGCGACTGCAAGATGGGCGGTACCGTGGTAAAATCCTACGACGAGTGCTGTGCTGGGCAGTGGGATCCACCAACCCGCACCTGCTGGTGCAGCGAATACGGGCAGTACTGCCAGAAAGACAGCGACTGCTGCGATGGGCGTCGGTGCAACTTCCCGTTCTGCGCCACCAACCGGGACGACTGGTGAGTTCGGCGAGGAGGACTTACCGTAGAACCGCAAGGCAGACTGGTGTTTGTCACCAACGGACAGTGCAGCACTGCCCAGTTGCGCGTTCACGGGCGGATCATTTTCCGTGGGTCTCTCACCTCCTCCAGGAACCCAGTCACGAGCACTGGGCGTTTTACGGCCAGTCGGTCACGCTGCATCAAGACACCATCTTCCGCCACCGCCAGTTCAGTGGTACACTACCCGTACAATGACGTTTGGACGATCGTTGGCACCGCGGAGCCACCAGTCGTTGGTGTCTCGGTTTGAGAAGGGCTGCGGTCGACTGCTCTTGGAGATGTGGTGTTTGTTGTCCACATCCACCGCGATGATTTTTGGCTGCAGCTCCAGTGGCGGACCCCGCGAGTGTTCATGCGTTCGAACCCTGATGATGACGTATGAGCCGACGGTGAAGTGTGTGCGCAGCTTTCGATTGGTTGTCGAAATGGACGGGGAGCGCCACACCTGTGCCAGCTACCCAGCAGGATCCAGTGGGGAGGTCTGGTGTGACTATGAGGGCAACGGTCCTCTGCTGCGTGACCGATCCACGACGCCGGGATGCACGGAAGTGAGAGATATGCTGGGGCCTGGCGGTGCCCAGGATGATGGGTAAGGAGACCGGGTAACGGGTTTCCGACTAGGCGAGGGTCTTCTTGTAGGCGGCGGGCGTCATGTCGGCGAGGTCGAGGCCGAAGACGTCGCGATGGGTACCGAGGCGCTCGAAGGCCCAGGTGAGATACGCCTGCACCGGGACGCCGACAGCACGACACGTGGATACGATACCGAGCAGTACGCAGGCGCGATGCGCTCCCTCGGTACTGCCGGCGAAGAGCATGTTGAGCCGAAGCTTCGCCACGTTCTGGAATTCGCGCTCGGTTGGCGAATTGTCGATGGGCACATCCGGGTCGTCAACGAATCGGAAGAGGGCGTCGCGATGATTCTTGTAGTATCGCACCGCCGTCATCAAGGGCTCGGAGGGAAGTAGTGTTGGTTCTACAGCGTCGAGCCACCGCTCGAATTCGCTCACGATTGGGCGGATGAATCGTTGGCGATGCTCAAGAAGCTCTTTGCCCCGAAGGCTTTCCTTCTCGGCCTTCTCTTCTTCAGCGTAGATAGCTCCGATGAATGCACCTCCTTCTGCTGCGAGAACGGGCTGCGTCTCCTCGGCATCTCGGAACTTTCTTCGGCCGTGGGCGTTGCACCCAGATTCGATAACGGCTCCGGACTCGAAGACGGCGTTGAACCGATGCTCGGCATCGGCGGTCAACGTGCCACGAAACGTGCTGAGCTTGCTCACAACGGCATCACTGCTCTTGTCAGCCTCGTACTGGAAGACGGAGCATTCTCGGTCTCGGTACAGCTCGATGTAGCCGTTGTGGGCCTTGGGCAGTTTCGGGACCAAGACCTTGAGACCCGTACCATCGGTGGCCATCCATCTTCCGGAGAGAAGCTTTCGCCAGTGAAGTCCGTCGATGGGAGCGAGCAAGTCCGCCGCTCGTTCGATGAGGGAGACGAGCGTACCCATCGCGATCGGTACCCCACGCTCGTGGAGGTCGCGCCGAATACGATCGAGCGGAGTGAGCAGCGCGAACTTGTTGTAGACCAACCACGCCAACCACTCGCAGGTCACCTTGGACCGCTCGTACGGAGCTGGCAGTGATCGGAGAGTCGTCCGCTCTCCACACTGTCGACAGCGGCAGGTCGTGCGGTGCACGAGGCGTCGCCGTTGGTGTTCCTTGACGACGTGCAGTTTCTCCTCGGTGAATGTCTCGGCTACGTCGAGCGCACTGCTGCCACAGTGCGAGCAGGTGTCGGGTCGTAGAGCATGCTCCTCGGCCTCGAGGTGCGGCGGGATGGGTTTGCGTCCCGTCGGACTCGTCCTGCCCTTCGCTTTCTTCTCCTTCGCCGTTTTCGGTGGAGGCTTTGGCCTCTCATCGAAACTCTGCTTCGCCTCGGGTGTGACCTCAGGTGGGGGCGCCGGAGGCTTCTCTGCGGCAGGCTTGCGTTGGCGTCTCTGTGCCACCGCCAGCAACTCCGCGACACGGTCTGTGAGCTTGGCCACCTCTCGAATCAGGCCCGCGATCTGCTCCCGTTGTTGGGCATTCTCTCGTCGTAGGGCCTCAAGCTCGACCACGACGTCAAGAGATCATAGTCGCTGATCCGTGTCGATCCCCAATCGACCTTGGGTGGGACGATTCTTTCGGTACCAACCGCGGCGGGACGCGGTGAAGTCGATCCCGGCGAGGAGGGAGGCGAAGGCGGCACCGTCAACCAGCACCTTCGTTTCCGTGCCGGACAAGGGTGGGAGCTGAAAGCTTCCCCTCTCGAGCCTTTTTGCAAGGACGCACCAGCCCGACCCGTCGAACCAGAGCGATTTGGCGATCCGTCTTCGCTTGTTGAAGAAGAGGTAGAGATGCCCGTCGACGGGGTCCAGACCGAGTCGCCGGACGGCTCCAGCGAGGGCGTCGAAGGAGCCGCGCATGTCGAGCGGCTCCACGGCGACGAAAACGCGCACGGATGGTGGCAGGCTCAACACGAACCAAGAACCTCGATGAGCCGTCGGAGTACAGTGGCATCGAAGTGGTCTCCAACCTCGACGGCAAGGTTTCCGATACGCACCACGTAGGATTCGGATTGCACCGGAACCGACCCTCTCGGAACGAGCTCGACCAGCTTTGGTCGACGCTGGCGTCGGACGGGCCTCTTCAGAGCTCGAGCCCCTCTTTCGCCGCGCGCAAGATTTACGGTCCATGCGTGGAGTGAACGACCATCGATCCCGACCGAGCGTGCCCAAGCCGCTGACGACAAGCCCGACTCCGTAACCTTCGCGATACACGCCCTCGCTTCGGCCTCGTCCCGAATCTTCCTGCAACCCATACGGTCCTCCTGGACCCAGAGCCTGCAGGAACCCACCCCTAGAAGTCATCCGGCCGTCGCTGAGCGGTCACTCTGCTGCTGCGATCCTGCCATCTGAGGACCCGGAAACCGACGGAACTTGCGTACGAGTTGTGGGTAGATGACGTGTTCTTGACCGAGGGGATCCTTGCTCCCGCGTACGAGATGCGTCGCTCCGAATCGCAATGGTGTCCGGATTTGGTATGTCCTGTGGCCGACGCCACAGTCCCCGTCCAGCAGGAAGCGGTAGGTCCATGACATCAGGGACCGTGAGCCATCAGTTTTGGTATCTCGGAAGACTGCTCGGTTGAGGTCCAACAACTGCTCGGTGATGGTTGGGACTTGGGGGCCAACGACGGGCCTTGTCCCGACTTCGTTGCCTGCGTGCGTTCTTGCGCCTGTGGTGACGAGGACTGTGGTGAGGCGTGCGAGAAGAGCGGTGTAGCTTCCTTGGCCGAGGCGTTGGCGAACATACTCGGCGCTGCGCCGCCCCAAACCCAAAAAGAACGGGGGTGACTGACCATCCGCCTCAGCCAATCCCTTGGTGCTTTGTCAGCTCAAATCACGAGCTCCCCCGGCATCCCTGCGATGACGGATTGGGTTTGCAGGCGCACCGTGGTGCGTTCCCGGCCCGGAATGCGATTCGGGAACTGCGCGCCTATGGCGAAGAGCTGACGCCATTTCGCGTTCTTCTGATCCCGGAAATGCCGGCCCAGG
>CAZYKT010000153.1:0-4035 GCA_964648165.1 uncultured Polyangiaceae bacterium
GCCGATTTCGGCCGGCGCCGGCCAACTCTGACCTCGAAAATCGGGCGCGTTGGGCGCTTCTTCTCCTGCAAGCGCAGGTGCTGCTGCACCAGCTGTGCCGCTCGTCGCATGTGCAACACCGCGGCAGTCGTGGTGGACCGCGTCTTGCCGGAGTTAGCGGTAAGGCAGTGGGTGCTGAGCACCCCCTTCGAGATGAGGCTGCTGTTGGCACGTGACACGACGGCATTCGGGGAGCTGACCCGAATCTTCATCGACCAGGTTCTCGGATCCTATCGGCGAAAAGCTGCTGAGCTAGGCATTCCCAACACGCAGGGTGGAGCGCTCGTCTTTCAACATCGCTTCGGCGGGAGCCTCAACCTGAACACCCACCTGCATGCAGTGGTGGTCGACGGAGTGTTCGAGAAGGTCTTCTCGCCGACCGGCGACGAGCAAGTGCGGTTTCATCCGCTACCTCCGCCGGAGCCCGTGGATCTTGCGGCACTGGCATATGACGTCTACAGGCAATTTCTGACGTGGCTCAAGAAAAGGGGGTTGAACCGTCTGGCCGACGTCGACGAGACCTTTGATGACGAAGACGGGCTAGCTTCGTGCCTCCGAGGCTCGCTGGGAATCGGTCGAGTGGTGGCGATGACGACGGAGGGCGATGTCAGCGCCACCGACGAAGACCACGACGCCCAGCGATTCAGCCTCAGGCGCCCACCGCATATCGGTGAATTCGGTGGCTTCAGCATCCATGCCGGGGGACTGTCCACGCCGCCAATTGAGTTCCTGGCTCGGCTCGCGGCGTTGATTCCTCCTCCGAGGCACCCATTACTTCGCTACTTCGGCATATTCGGACCGCACTCCTCCTCTAGAAAGCTCTGCGTGCCGCGGGCTTCAGAGCAAGCCGGTGGTGACCAATCACCTGGCCCAGTCGAACCAGAGAGAGTGGGCGGGGCCACAGCCATCAGAGACTCCCGCTTGTCGGCCACCAAGGCCAATCCCCTGCGAGGCTGGCGGCGCGGTGTGCGGCGCAGCCGATCTGATGGGGAATTCTGGTCGGACGAGCTGATCTGGGGCGGTGCAGCGGTGGAAAAGCGATCCTGGTGCGACGCGCTCGGTGGTCGGGCGCGTCGCAACAACCGGAGATCGTCATGGGAATACTGAAAGACAAGAGGGACGGGGACCTCAAGCTGCGTGGTCTGTGCGAGAACACGCGCGCCACCTACCTGCGCTGCGCGGAGGCGTTCGTGAAGCACTACATGAAGTCGCCTACGGTACTGGGGAAGACCGAGGTCCGTGACTACCTGCTGCTGGGGGTGGAAAAGCGAAAGTGGGCAGCGTCGACGTACAACGTGCACGCCGCTGCGCTCAGGTTCCTGTACTCGTACACGCTGGAGCGACCGGAGGAGGTAGCATGGATCGGGCAGATGCGGGTGACGCACCGGCTCCCGGCAATCTTGAGCTCCGAAGAGGTCGAACGACTGCTGGGAGCTCTCGGCTCACTGCGGATGCAGGCCATCGTCATGACGGCGTACGGGGCCGGGCTGCGTGTTAGCGAGGTGCTCAACCTCCGAGTCGAGGACATCGACAGCCGACGGATGGTGATCCACGTCCAGCACGGCAAGGGCGACCGTGATCGCTACACGATGCTGCCCAAGCGCCTGCTGGAGACCCTGCGGGCGTACTGGAAAGAGAAGCGGCCACCGGGTCCGGAGTTGTTTCCAGGACGAATGCCGGGCAGGTTGCTGCAGAGAGCGACGGTCAACAAGGCGCTGAAGGAGGCGGCCCAACGCGCTGGGATCAAGAAGCGCGTTCGTCCGCATTCACTGAGGCATGCCTTTGCCACTCATCTGCTCGAGGCAGGCACGGATCTGCGGACGCTGCAGGTCTTGCTCGGCCACGCCTCGATCACGAGCACGGCGCGCTACGCACAGGTCAGCCCGGTGATGATCCGCAAGACCACAAGCCCGGTGGATCGACTGCGCAAGACGGCGCCCCCGAAGCCCGTCAAGGCGCCACCCCGGTATCGTCGCGCCGGCTGACGGCGCATGTGCGACCACGGCCGCTGCGCTGACTCGTCCGGGTCGGCGCAGGGAGGTAGGGCTCCTCTGGAGCTCGCGGACATTGTCCGTGCGTACCGGTGTGCCTATGCGCGGCAACGGGTCCTGACCTTCACCGAGCGCGCAGCCCTCGACACCGTTGAGCGTTGTCGGACTGCTGCGCTCGGTGTGCACGTGACCATATGTCTGAAGTGCGGCCTGGTCAGCGACCCTTCGTACAATTCGTGCCATAACCGGCACTGCCCGAAGTGTCCGGCCGTGGCGCAAGCCAAGTGGATCGCGGGACGACTCGGTCGCGTGCTTCCGACCCACTACTTCCACGTCGTCTTCACACTCCCGGCCCAGCTACGCGGCCTGGCTCGGGCCAACCCACGGGTGGTGTACGCCCTACTGTTTCAATGCGCAGCGGCGACCTTGCTCGAGCTAGGTCAGGACCCACGACGTCTTGGTGGTGAGCTAGGCATCACCGCGGTCCTGCACACGTGGACCCAGAAGCTTGAATATCACCCACACCTGCACTGTATCGTGTCCGGTGGCGGCCTCAGTACCGACGGTGGCAGATGGATCTCCACCCGGCCGAACTTCCTCTTTCCCGTGCAGGTCATGGGCCAGCTGTTTCGCGGCAAGATGCTGGACGCGCTCCGTCGCGCCGCAAACCGCGCCCAGCTACGCATCGACGACCCCGCTCAGTTTGCCTCGCTCATCGCCGGCCTGTACCGCAAGCGCTGGAACATCTACAGCAAGCGCCCCTTCGGCGGTGCTGAGCAGGTTATTCAGTACTTGGGACAGTACACGCACCGCGTGGCGCTCTCGAACCATCGTCTGGTCGCCATGGACGAGCAAGGGGTCACCTTCCATACCAAGTCGCGCGAACTCGTCACGCTCGAGGGCACGACCTTTCTAGGTCGCTGGCTCTCTCACATTCTGCCGCGGGGCTTCACCAAGATCCGCCACTACGGCCTCATGTCGGCCAGCCATGCGACGACTCGGCTACAGATGGCTCGCCGTCTGCTGGCGAGCAGGCCCCAACCGGGCATCGCTACACCGACCGCGTCCCACTCCAAGTCCACGCCGAGCCTGCGGACCGCCAGGTGGCGCGAGGTCATCCTCAGTCTCACCGGTATCAACCTCGGAACTTGCCCTTCGTGTGGCAGTCCCACCATCGAACGCCGACCTCTGCCTCGTCGCGACTCCCTCGCCCGGGCCCCTCCGAGAGCGGCATGACCGCCCGCGCCACACACCGGAGATCAATCGAGCTGGCTGTTACTTCGGGCGGCCATGCCAAGCTCCATCCTACCCGCAAACTCGGCACCGTGCGTCACCCCGCACAGGGCCCCACACAGCCTCCTTTTGACCTGATCACACGTGCCCACCCGAGAGCCGAACCTCCAGCGTGGCCTGCTGGGACGGGTTTGCCCGACGGCCACCAGCCACTTTGCGCATAGCGACCGGTCAACTCGTCGTGTCTGCCGCGCCACCGGCTCCGTCCAACCCGACGATTGCCGAACCGCGCCCAGCGAGCATCGGCTCTGTCGCATCCGGCTGGGGCGCGCTCCCGCAATCGCCCTACTCCTTATGTCAACTGGCCGTGTCTAGCCGATGGGAAAGGTTTTGGAGTTCCTTGCCGCGAGCGGCTACGACACGGAGACGAGCATCGACGTCATGAATGACACCCCGGATGGGGACTCGGGGAGCCGCGACCGTTTCCAGGTGGCAGTCTACCGCCTGCCGGTGGCACCCCCCAACTGGCAATGGTCGGCGGACGTCGCGCTGGTGCTGGACCACGACCAGGACCCAACGGTCATCCAGAGTACGGAGCTACCCCAGCGCTCCCCGGATCCCACGCGTTTTTCCTGGCAGCAGTTCACCATCGTGCTGCAACGCCCCGACTCGAACCTCGGCGTCGTGCTCACCGTCGAATTGTCTTGAGCCACAGGGTGCGCGTGATGTGGGGTGATGTCGTCCAGGCCTGCCTCCAACCGGTCTTCTAAGC
>CAZYKT010000154.1:0-3804 GCA_964648165.1 uncultured Polyangiaceae bacterium
CTACCCAGCCGCAGAGTTTCCGGAAAAGCAACCGCAGAATTTCCGGAACCCACAGGGCGTGAATCGGCCGTAGAATGCTGATGGCGCCAGAGTGACACCGGTGCTGCTGCAGTAGGCGCGACGAAAACTGGCTAGGCTCCGTCGGGTACCGCGCTCGAACCCGAGGACCAGAGCATAGACCAACGCCACGACGTCGACTTTGCGCTGCCGCTTGATTACGCCCAAGCTGCGGGCCCTCCGACGAATGAGTTGGGGCGAAATCAGACTGGTCAACGAATCGCGCATGTGCATTACTGGGGCTCGGGTCATCTCTCCTCCTTTGGTCTTGAACACCCGCAGGAGATCCGAGAGATGGCCCGATTTCAAGTCGTGACTTACCGAGACCACGTAACCGATCGAAATGATCCAGCTTTTTTCTGGAACGAGGCGCCCTTATCCAGTCACCGATGAAGTAGAGATTATGTCAACGCGCCGTGTCTAACCGATGGGAAAGGTTTAGGATTTCCTGGCCGCTTGACTCTCTGCGTATCGTCTCATCACCCCGAGCTGCCACACCCTGCCTCACCGAATCCAGACGGGCTCCTCCTGGCGGTTACGGTGCGGCCTATCGGATAGGTGCACCACAAGAAGAAGCTCATCTGGTCGGTGAGCCGTTACGCGGCTACGTCATCGGTCATCATAAGAGTCCCGCGGCCCCAGCATGCCTCGGACCTTTCCGCACGCCGGTGGCGTGGATCGTTCACTGAGCTAGCGAGCTTCAAATGCGCCCAGGTCGGCCGCGTCTCCGTTTTGCACTCTGTCAGTCCCATAGGCGCGTTCGCTGAACTCAACGTCAACCGGATAATCCTCCGCACTTCCAACGGCAGCTTGTGCCCGGTCGATGACGGGTGATTCTTCCCGGGGAACATAGGTTTCAGGGTCGAGCCCGGGATCGGCGCCTTCGATGATGTTCTCGGCGCCCTCCACGGTTCCGGTGAAACCATCCGCAGAATGGGCCACCCAACCACTGTTGATCCAGTTGACGCCCAGCCGCAGGTTTCCCGCCTCCCGGACCACCTGTATCGTCGTGGTGTTGGGGGCCCAGACTACGTTGTTGAAGAACTCCAGTGTTTCATCGTTCGTGTCCAAATTGACCAACGTCGTTTCATAGCTTTCGTCTAAACTCAGGTCCACGAACATCGTATTGTTGAAGAAATAGAGGGTTCCTTTGCGGAAGTTCTGCTCGAAACCCAATGTGTCACCCCCATAGTGCACGACTCGCCTGCCATCACCCGAAACGTTGATGATGACGTTGCCATAGACGAAGGTTTCACGGTAGCGCTCGTCGGCCGTCGCCGCTTCTGTGTGCTCCTGGGCATCAACTAAGTCCAGCGGACGCACAGTGCCGTCGATCCAGTTGTAGCGAATGACCGTTCCAGCTGATCGGTCCTTCACGTTGATACCAAGAGCGCCGTCACGCAACCGACCAAACTTGTTGAACTGGATGGTTACACCCAGTGCCTGTGTATAGACGTTGTGCTTGTTGTCACTGTCAACCATCCCATTGCCGTAGATGTGACAGGCTTCCAGCAGTACGTCGCGCACCAGGGTTCCTTCAACTTCATCTTTGGAGAGCGTGAAGAGACCATTGCCATTGTCGGTGATCACACAGCCTCGTACCGTGATGTCTGCTGCGGGAACGATTATGATGCCAGCGGCCCCGTCGTCCCACGCCAAGGACTCTCCTGACACACGTGTGTGGTTGTTGTCCACGTTTGCCCCTCGCAGCTCCAGCCCTTCGATTACGATGTGCTCGGGGCGATATCCATATTCATTATCGTCGTTGGCTCCGACCGTGATGAGACCCAAATCCTGCAACGGTTCGTACATGGGCCAGCGCGAGTTCTCTGATGTCGAAGCACCATCCCCGTCCAGGACGGGTAGCTCACCGTTTGGCCCAGGTACGCCACAGATGCGAATAGGTTGCTCAGCATCACCGCTGGCGGAGAAGAGAAAGTACTCGCGATACGGCTCGGTGCGATAATGGATACGCACCGTGTCCCCCGGGAGAAGCGCATACCACGGCACGTCACCCAGATTCTCATACGCCTCATTCGGCCCTACCTCATAGGCGTCACCGCTTCCCCTATGCTCACACACGATCGGTGCCGGGACATTGACGGGATCGCTCGCTCTTCCTCCAGCGTTGTCGCTGCCTCCCGCTGTTGACATCGTACCGGCCATTCCTCCGATGGAGGACTCGTCCTCACCTTGTGGGGCTCCGCCAGCTTCTAGTGGAGCTCGTCCACCTTCCGTCCCTGTTTCGAGGCCAGCACTGCCCCCGTCCTGCCCACCAAGGCCGTCCTCCCCGCCAAGCCCTCGGCCTGCCAAACTGTACTCGCCGGCACTCGAGCCTGAAGCATCCCTTGCCCCGCCCTCTGCATCATTCCCCCCGGCGCTGACCTCCGTGCCACCCGTGGTCTCCTGGCGGGGTGCTTCGCCGGAGGATCCGGCAGTTCCGCCTTCGCCATCGCGCGTTCGCGTCCTCCCGCCAGCAGACTCACCAGCCCGGCCGTTTTCATCGCCTGCAGCCCCCGCACGTCCTCCCTCGTCCGTCGATGTCTTCTCGGTATCGTCGCCGCCCGAACAACCGAGAACCAGTGAAATACACAGCGCAACTGACCCGATGTGTCCAATCTGATGCATGGCGAACTCTAGCTCGATGACGTCGGGATGGCAAAGGCACGGTGGCCTAGAGTGGGGCAACAATCGGCCGACCCGATAGGGGCTCCTGCTCACTCCCCTGAGGGCCCCAGCCATTTCGCTGGATCGCCGCAGTGTTATGGCCATGGAGGTCCACAAATCTGGGGGTGAGATTCCTCAGTCCCAGGCAACGTCATCTCGAGATACCGTTCTGCCAGTTCTTGGGCGGGGGATGCGCCGGGGTTGCCCAAGGGCCTCCCGCGGCATGAGCACCGCAGTCCGTAACGGATTGTTTCGCCGCGAAGATGGGACCGAAAAATCAGACAAGGGACCGATGAGGAGGCGCTTGCTCGAAGTCAATCAAATCGGCCGAGTTGAGCCTCTAGAGTGGCACGGTTCAGCGCACACCATGTAAGGGCGTTATCCATCACCGGTGGTGAGTCCGAAATTGGCACAAAGGAATCGAACGCAGAGCCCGGCACACGGCCGCGTCAGCGAGGCTCTTCAGGTCGAGGTGATGCGCAAGGTCGAGGAGGAGCCGTTGGAGGTGGTGCCGACGGTCGCGGTGGAAGCCCGCCCCAGAGTGGCGGCACCGGTGGCGGAATCGGGGGTGCTCTCGAGGGTCAGGGGGGCAGCGGTCTCGCCGGCGCATCGGAAGGCGGTGGAGAAGCGCCGTTGGGTGGCACCGAAGCCAGCGCAGGATCTCAGGCCGGAGGTGAAACAATCGCCTCGGGTGGCGATCTCTCGGCGGGCGGCACACCCGGCGCCGTCTCGCTCGATAGTCTGGCCGGATAGGGTTTGATTCTGTTGTTGGTCCGGCGCAATCACAGCCGGATGCGTGGTGACGACAGGGGTCTACTTTCGGGTGCGCAAATTCGCAATGGGGTGTCGGGTGACAGATGGGTTGTAGATCGGTCGTTCGATCGGTAGCTGGTGGTTCCTCGCGGCTCCGTGCCGGGGATGCGCTGGACACCCGCTGCCACTGGACCGGCACGGTCCGACCTCGAGAGCACGAGACCCGACATTTTCAGCGTCAGTGAACGAAAGCCTGTTCGTGGAAGTAGAGATTCATCGGTGACCGGATTAGGGCGCCTCGTTCCAGAAGAAAGCTGGATCATTTCG
>CAZYKT010000155.1:0-3777 GCA_964648165.1 uncultured Polyangiaceae bacterium
ACATGCTCGCGGCTCTTGGCGGGGTCCGGATCCCTGTCCAGAAGGCGCAGGACCAGGGACACCGCTGCGCTGAGCGCGTAGCGGCCCGCGTCGGGATCGGTGTCCCAGATGGGCGGGCGCCGCTCTAGCGAAGAGAGCATGTGCAGGGGCTCCCCGGAGCTGGAGCCAGGGGTCAGGACATTGCCTTTGTCTGTCGCCCGCAAGGACTGCGGGTGACGGTCGCGCGATGGCGAGACCACGCCTGCTTGTCGGGAACAGTACCTCTGCCGGAGATTTGGCCCATTCAACTCGGCATGTCCGCATCATGGATGCTGACGCGGAAACGAAGTGCTAGAGTCGTGACATGCGTCCCGTTGAAGCTCTGTACGAAAACGGACTGCTCCGACCCGCCAAGCCATTGAACCTTCGACCAGGCGAACGCGTTGGACTCATTGTCGTTCGTCGTTCAGATCCCTCTCGCTGGGATCTCACGCGCCTAGCTGCCGCAGGAGCCGAGGACGCTGATTTGGCAAGCGCTGGGCTGGGTGATTTTGCCGCCGCGCTTGAACGAGAGGACGACGGATGAGACGGGGTGAAATCTGGTGGGCTGATCTGGGAGCTCACCGTCCCCTCCAACAGACAGGTCGGCGACCGGTCGTCGTGTGGCAGAGTGACGCACTGAACCGCACTCTTCAGTCGGTCTTGGTGGTGCCACTCACCACGAATATCGACCGGGCACGTCTCGCGGGAACCGCAATGATCGCTGCGACCGTCGATGGGCCACCAACCGACTCAGTAGCCCTGGCGTTTCAGATTCGAGCAATTCCAAAGCAGGCGCTGACGAGTCGAATTCGCGCGCTGACCGAGAGCGAAATCGCCGAACTGGAACTTGCCACGGACGAGGCTCTGGGGCGCGTCGAACCAGAGTAGCGTACTTTCCAGCTGCCATCACGTGGGCGACAACACCGTCGGCGAGTGTTCCGGTCGCCCTTCTCTGCGGTCAATGCCCCGGCCCGGGGGTTCGGGGGTGCCGCCGACACGGTATCCGGATTGCCGATGGGGCTCCGGCGCAGGTGTCCGTCCAACAAGCCACTGTCAGCCAAGCGAGGGAGGAGGAGAGCCATGCCTCTGTTGCTTCCCTGGTCTGACCCCCTGAGCCAGCATGAGGCCAGGCTCCTTGCCGTGAGCCTCTGCGAGTACGCCTGCAACGGGAGCAAGGGCCGCCCGGTTCCTATTTGGCCTGGTGCCCGTATGCACGGACACCAACGGGCAACGACCGGTTTGCGCCGGGCGACATCCTCATCGTTTGGAACCTCCCGAAGGCCCAGGATGGGCATGTCTGCGTGGTCATCCAGGATTGGCGGGTGGAATTCGGGGAGGAGGTAGTCGAAACGGCGAACTTCGGGATGCCGGGGGGAGCCATCAAGACCAGTCCGATCGGCTGCGCCAACGGGATGGGAGCAGGCGAAATAGCAACGTCAGACAAGGAACGGCAATGCGCAGCACCGAAAGGACGTCTACGCAAGCCGACGCCCCGGGTCTGAAAGCGCTCGGCAAGAGACAGGCAACCTCGTTCAGTCTGCCCCACAATCATCGCACAGTTCGCATTGGCCTGCGGCACAGTGGGCACCCTCTGGGCCAAGATCCAGGGCACCGCAGTCCTCAGGGGGCAGGCAATCGTGAAGGACCGCCTCTTGCTGATCGAATTGTTCGACGTCCAGCGAATCATTGGCGGCATAGGCACCGTAGGCATGCCCAGGAACGCGCAAGCATCCCGAAAACACCATCGTACAATCGGTGTCCGAGGTGCAATCAGCGTGCTCATCGAGCATCGTGAGCATCGACTGCCGGGCTGCCTCGCATCGTTCCTCAGGGCCGTCGCCCTCGTCGCCATCTGACAGCGCGCTCGAACATCCGCCGAGTACCAGAGCCAACACTGCGCACCATTGGGGGTCCCGTACTAGAGTCATCCTTGCCTCCGTCTCACGGATAGGTGCTGCGGAACGTCGAGATTGGTCCAAAAAGGCCAGGGTCGATTCGTACCGCTCCGCTCGGGTGGGGATCATTGGCACATCTCGATGGGCTGGTGCAGTGACTCAAATAGTGTATCCCCGCGACGTAGTCCCACGGCCGGCTTGGTGTCCCAACCCTGGGGCATGACCTTCGGCACGGCAATTGGGGCTTCCGCGGCCGTAGGGTCGGGCGCCCAGGCGGCGTTCCCGCAAACATCTTGCGGGGAAGGGATGACATCACCGACGACGGCCGCCCCGCGCAATACGCCTGCGCGACAGGGGCCCTGTCCACGTTCCCCCGGAGCCGAGTCTTGCTCTGCCCCGGCAACCACGACTACGGCGCCTCGGGGATCCTGTCTACCTCCACTTCCACCCCTACGAGCAGCGGCGGGGCATGAAGCTGCTGGATCCCCAGGAACTCCTGGACTGCCTGCGGGATCGCGCATCCGTCCTCTGCGTTGGCCACAGCCATAGGCAGGAGGAGAGATATGCCTCTGTTGCTTCCCTGGTCTGACCCCCTGAACGAGCATGAGGCGCGGCTCCTTGCCGTGAGCCTCTGCGAGTACGCGTGCAACGGCAGCAAGGGCCGCCCGGTTCCTATTTGCCCTGGTGCCCGTATGCACGGACACCAACGGGCAACGACCGGTTCGCGCCGGGCGACATCGTCATCAAGGACTGACGGCTGGAATTCAGGGAGGACGTCGTGGAGACGGCGAACTATGGGGCGCCGGGGGGAGCGATACGGACGAGTACGGTCGGGTACCGGAAGGCTGACGCACCACACGCCTGCGTTGGAGAGGGCTCGGTAGTCGAGATCCATGGGGTTCTGCGTGGCCAGGACCACGCCCATCCCGAAGGCCCTGCCTTGCTTGAGGAGCGAGACGATGGGGCGCTTGGTGGGTGGGGGTGAGCCAATCGCGGATGTTCAGGGAGGCCCCTTGTCGCCAGCTGGAGAAGGTTGGTGAGGCAAACGCAGGCTCCCGAGCTCCGCGGACTGGCCCGGCTCCGACCAACGTATCTGGTTGGCGCCTGGTCCGAGCGTCCATGTCCACCCCGAAACATCCCGCCAGGCCTGCCTGAACCTGCACATTGGCAAACACTTCTGGTTGCTATTGGCGAGACAGCAATCGCTCATACTCGGCATGCTTGCCGATCCAGAACCACACCATGTCGTCGCCGCGAAGAACCCCGAGCACCCTGAAGTCGCGAGTTACGCGAGCCGAATAGATCGGCTTGATCTGATGCACTCGCTTGAACTGGAGGCTTGGGTGATGCGGGTCCTCTCGAAACATGCGATATGACTGACGGGCGTGTTCGCGAACCTCAATCGGTAGTTGCTCAAGGCAATCCCAGAACGATCGATTCGCACGAGAGTTCACAGTTTCTCTGGATCCAGTTCAGTCGTGCGCCCCGCATCAAGGTCCGCCAAAGCCTCGTCCGCCATTCGGGCAAGAAGGTCTTGCGACCGGTCGAACATGTCGGTCCATCGCCCCTCCGATGCAAGTTCCGCAGACAGCCACTGAGCAATCCTGTCTTGTTCTTCGGCAGGCAGCGAAGCGAGCGTCTTCATGACCGAATCCAGCGACCGCGTCATAGGCTGCATTTTAGCGCCGCTAGGTCTGCATGCCAAGCGCCGCAACGGGAGGCCTTTCCGGCCCGAGTCCCTCACATCCCGATGGATAGCCCACAAACTCGAGTTCTGGGTCACCCGGGCTGGCCGAACTGGCAGGCATTTCAAGCACGGTGGTGCTCCATCCCGCACCGCAGCCGACGTGTTGTCCCGCGC
>CAZYKT010000156.1:0-3712 GCA_964648165.1 uncultured Polyangiaceae bacterium
GTGCGTATTCCGGTGAAGTTGTCCAGCTGTTCCGCTCGAAGTTGTCCACTCATTCCGGGGATGTTGTCCACCCCATCGGAGCGAAGCGACGCTGGTTGTTAGCATCGTGACCTAAGTGGACAACATCAGTCAAGAAAGACGAGCAGTGGAACTAGAAACAACATCATTTCCTTTCCTTGAAAAAGTGGAAAACGCGGAGACTTGGTCAAACTTTGACTAAGTCCCCGGCTGAAACCAAGAACCCTGTCGTTATGGGCGACGAATGGGAAAATGGCAATGAAGGGCTCCCCGGTGAAGATCGAACAACAAAAATCTGCGCCAGGAGCCTCCAGGATCGATAATCTTAACCGGGGGCTTATCCAAGATACCCCCGGTTTCCGGCTTTCACTACTCTGGCTGGATCGATTCATCTGCAGCCTTTTCTGATTCGATGTCGCCATTGGTGTTTGCTCCTGATTCTTCCTGATGCTTTTCGATCCAAAGCCGTTCATGCCGCTGGATCCTGGAGCGCAGGAACTCCCAGTAATCAGGGTCAAGTTTTTGTTGGGCAATTTCTTCGAGAATGGGGGCGAAGTAGCGCAAGGTTGAGATTGGACCCTGGACAGCCGGGTTATTGCGCCAGGCGACGTATTTACGCGCACACCCCAAGAGGATTGCCTGCCGGATCCGGTCAACAGGAACGGCAGCGTTGAACCATTGCCGCGCCAAGACCTCATCGGCCGTAGAGAAAGACGAACGAACGCAGGCGCGTTCTCGCAGCATAGTGTTTATTTCGGAGATGAACCGATCGGCGCCATCGCCGGTTTGAGTTTGGGCTGTTTCTCCTTCATACGGCCAGTATGATGGAGTGATTTGAATAGAGCCTCGCGTACGAGGGCTGTTGCTGAAACTATTCAAGGAGATCCCGGCCTTTTCCATCTCGCCCAGATACTTCCGGACCGCGCCATGAGATTTCTTTAGATTCCGGGCCAGCTCGACTTGGGTTGTGTGCAGCGTTCCGGTTTTGCGCTCCGCATTTAAGCAGATATGCATGAAGACCTTGAAGGCTCCATCGGTGAGAGTTTCAATGGCCTGTTGTACCTCCATGCCGGCGGCAAACCAGTTTCGTGCATTTTTCAATCTCAGAGGAGAAGAACTCATACATCCTCCTTTCCCGACTGCGATTCCGGTTTCAAGCCTCGCTTGACGGGTCGTATGGTTTCCCCCTTGAGCTCAATGCGGTAGCTATTGGAAAGTATCCGCTCTGTGATTGCGTCGGCCAACGTAGGGCTGCCGACCAGATCATGCCATTTATCAATGACAAACTGGCTGCCCACAATCGTCGAGCGAGAGCCGCAGCGATCGTCGAGAACTTCAAGCAGGTACTGTTTCTGCATATCCGTCAATGGAGACAGTCCAAAGTCATCGATCGCAATCACGTCGGTTTTGGCGATTCCGGCGAGCATTCGGTCGAAGCTTCCGTCGGCATAAGCGATGGCCAGGCGGCGAAAGAACTTGGACGCCGAGACATATCGGGCGGAGAAACCCTCTCGGCAGGCTTTGTCCAGGAGCGCGCAGCAAATATAGGTTTTCCCGATTCCAGCGGGCCCGCTGATTGCGATGTTATGGCGCTGACGGATCCAATCGCAGCTCGACAGGCTGCGGATCAAGGAACGATCCAGCTGCCGCGCATGCCGGTAGTTGATGTCCTCAACTGAAGCGGGCATTTTCAATGTGGCCTTGCGCAGCCTGGCCTTGATAGCATGATTTTCCCGCCAAAACCACTGAGCTTCCACCAGCATGGCAAAGCGGTCTTCGAAACCAAGGGCCGTGGAATCCGGATTGGCCAGTTGCTGCTCAAAGCTCTGCGCCATGCCATGTAGCTTGAGGGAGTAAAGTTTATCGAAGGTCTGTTCCCGAAGCATCAGGCCACCTCCTCTTCTTTGTGGTAGTAGGCCGAACCTCGCACATTCGAATGAACTTCCGCATGCGCAGCTGGAATCTCCACGGGTTCGAGCGGTTCACGATCGAGGGAGTTTTCAAGGATGGACTTGATGCTCCTGTAGGAGGCGGCATTCATCACAATCGCCCGGCGACAGGCGGCTTCCAGGCGCTCCTTTGAGAAGCGTTTCCCGAGGCGCAGGACGCCAAGGCAGGCGCGGTATCCCAGTTCGGGATGCTTGCGTTGGTCCATGATTCGCTGGAGTGCATCCGCTGTTGACGGCCCGACTTCCCGGCCTCTGTCCACCATGTAGGACGAGGTCCACTTAAGATCCTGATGTTTCGCCGGCCGATGCTCCTCCAGAGTTGTGTGTTTGCCCGGAACATAACTCCGAACGTGAGTCGCTATCCGTTTCCCATTTAAAAGAATCTCCACGGTCTTTTCCGATAAACGGGCTTCGACCTCCTTGCCCTGATGCTGATGCGGAACGCTGTAATAGTGATGGTCTACTTCTACGTGATAGTCCGGATGCACCTTCGCCTTCTTGCGTTCGGCAAACTCAAATGGAGTGGCCGGTAGCGGTTTCAGCGCCGGCCGATCCACTTCTTCAAATAGTCTGGCTCTCGTCGTGTCCAGCTTCTTAAACTTCCGCTGGTTCAGCCGGATCAGAAGCTCGCCAATCGCCCCATTGAGTTCGGCCAGACTGAAAAAAGTGTGGTGGCGCAGGGCTGCGATGATCCAGCGTTCTACAATGAGAACTCCATTTTCCACCTTAGCCTTGTCCCGGGGTTTTCGAACACGGGCGGGAATAATCACCGTGCCATAATGCTCTGCCCAGTCCCGATAGGTCGGGTTCAGATCCGGATCGTAATAACAGGGATCCTTAATCCCGGTTTTCCAATTATCCGGAGTTGTAACAGCCGGGACCCCCTGGAAAAACTCCACGGTCCGGATGTGAGAACCAATCCACGAGGGCAGGTCCCGTTTCCAGACGGCTTCGCAAAACGTATAGTTGCTCGCGCCAAGGACAGCGACAAAAATCGAGGCCTCCTTAATGAGACCGGTATCCCTGTTCACAACCGGCACTGTGGGACCGGCGTGATCCACGAACATCCGCTCCCCGGCGCGGTGTTCCTGACGCAGGTAGATGTCGAGCTTTCGCGCCCAGCGGCCGTAAAGCTCGCAAAACCAACTGTATTGATAGCCTTCGGGGTAGGTTCGCTTGTATTCCTGCCAGAGCAGTTCCAAAGTCAAATGCTTGTGGCGAAGCAATTCGGCACGTATGGTTTCGAAGTCCGGCATCGGAATTTCCCGATTTACCGGAACCGTCGGGAACAGCCTCATCTCCAAATCTGTATCGGTGATATCCGGCGGCAGAGGCCAAGCCAAACCCGCGGCTTCCGCTCGGCTCAGGTAATTGGCAACCGTGCTATGCGGGATATTGCAGCTTCGGGCAATCTGGCGATTATCCAGGCCCAATTCAAATTTCAATCTCAGAATCTCTTTGATTCGGCGCATGCTTTTCCTCCTTGCTGGCATTGAGTTCCTCCAATAATTTGAGGAGCTCACTTTACCAGTGGTTATCAGCGTCACTTCAGCGCCAATCAATTTCTATTCCGTTGTGTTGTCCACCGTTCCGTTTGTTGTCCAGCATTCCGGGATCACCGAAAAAGTGGACAACTTCACAGCGGAATCACTGGACAACTTCGACCGGAATAGGTGGACAACATGGAATGGATTGGGTGGACAACTTCAAACGGAATGGATGGACAACATCAAGCGGAATACGCA
>CAZYKT010000157.1:0-3647 GCA_964648165.1 uncultured Polyangiaceae bacterium
CTCGCCGCGAGTTCTGGCTTCGGCCGGCAGGATTGCAAGAAAGCGACGGTTTCAATCGAGAGGCAATGGGTCGGCTGCAGGGTATGGTTGAAGAGAACCTGGAAATCTCGTTGAGGTCGTAGGAGGCATATTTTGGCAGCTGAATCCCGACCCGCGCGGGCGGCGCTAGTGGTCGTCACAGATGACACCTTGACCGTTGACCTTGTCGACGGTCGAACCGTGTCGGTTCCCCTTGCATGGTATCCGCGCCTCGCCCACGGAACGCCCGCCGACAGGTCCAACTGGCGACTGGTCGGTCGGGGCGAAGGAATTCATTGGGTGGATCTTGATGAGGATATCAGCGTCGAGAGCTTGCTCGCGGGAAGAGCGTCCGCAGAGTCGCAATCCTCACTGGAGAAGTGGTTGCAGAGCCGTAGACGATCTGGCTAGTTTGCACGGATCGGTACCAGCACGCCAAACGACGCTCGCCGGGAAGGCTGGGGGCGCTCCTACCGACAGGATGCAACCTGCGAGGCTGACACGTTCCGTTCTTGTGGTATCTTGGTTCGGTGATCACAACGGGCGGTCACTCTTTCCGCTCGTGCGCAGAAGGACCTGCGCCGGTGCCCGAGTCACGTCGTGCGGAAGTTCATGGCGTGGGTGGGTGCCGTGCAGGTCGACGGACTGGAAGCCGTTCGCCGACTCCCTGGCTACCATGACGAACCGTTGCGTGGGTTATGGAAAGGGCACCGTTCGGTTCGACTCAGTCGAAGCTATCGAGCCATCTACGTTGTGCGAAACGACGGAGCCGTCGAGTGCGCTCTGGTTGAGGCTGTCAACAAGCATGATTACTAGGAGGCCATCTTATGCCCCTTGCCAAGAAAAGTTCCCGACAATCGAAACGCAATGCCGACACCACAGCATTCCTGGAATCCCTGAATGGTGGCCGACTGACCTTTGGACAGCTTCTGAGCTCGGTACGTCAGTCAGAAGAGGAAGGTGCGGCTGCGTTTGCGGAACGCCTCGGCATTTCCCGCCAACACTTGCACCAAATCGAAACGGGGCAGAAGCGAGTCAGTCCCGAAAGGGCAGTACGCTTCGCCAAGCTTCTGGGGTTCAGCCAAACCTACTTCCTGCAGCTTGCGCTGCAGGACCTTGCCAACGAGTCCGGACTGATGGTCCCGGTTCGGGTTAGGGTCGCGTAGGATTTTTTAGCCGCCCCCCGAACGCCACCCCCAGGCTGGTCCAGGTCGGGTCTTGTCCGAAGGCTCCCCTGGGCCTGCCCCGCATCCGTGCGTGCTCGGGGCATCGGGTACGCCGGTATCGAACCCCACGATGCACGCGGGCCCCTGCGCCCCGCCCGACTTCCCCCAATGCTGTCCTCGCGCTCCGCACTCCGGGCAGCAGGGGGAAGTCCACTCTGTAAGTCGAGGTTTCCATCGAGTGCCCCGGGAGATGAGGCAGATTACCACTTGGACGGTCAGGGTTTCCAGGGATTCCGTGGGGGTGCGAGTCTCTGTGGTGCGAGCCTTCGGCTCGCGGTGGGAAAGAAGAGTGATCTTCTGCACGTTGCCTGTGGCACGTCATCGACGCAGCCGAAGCTACCGTTGGTAGGCTCATTCTACGCTTTACGTCGTCTCAGGCATTGCTGACCTTCGCGAACACGGGCGGACTCAACTCATCCGAGGCATCCGTGAGGAGACAAGTTGCCACGCCATTTCGGAGCTGGTTGGGTCGATCAGTTCGACTGCTCCCAGCCCAGCCCGCAGTTTCGTCCTCCCGGGTCGGCGCCAGCATGGGGCGGCCCGGTGGCCGCGCAGTCGTCGGCCACGCCTATTTTCTTGCGCCGTGCACGTTTGTACATACACTGATTGAGTGAGGTACCAATGGGACCCCAACAAGGCTGCCGGCAATCGAAAGAAACACCGGATCGACTTTGCAGACGCGACCGCCGTGCTTGAGGACCCCTATGCTCTTACCCGAGACGACCCACACCCTCGGGAAGAACGTTTCGTCACGCTGGGCCTGGATGCTCTGGCCCGTCTTCTCGTTGTCTGTTGGACTCATCGGCGAGGAGCCATCCGCATCATCTCAGCGCGACCAGCCACGCCTGGCGAGTCGCGAGCGTATCCGGACGAGGGTTAGCTATGCAAAAGGAATATGATTTCAGTCGAGCAAGGCGCGGTCCTGTCGTTGCACCGGCGCCAGGGAAGACCCGAATCACCATTCGTATTGATGACGACGTCCTTGCGTGGTTTCGGGAGCAGGTGCATGCCATCGGAGGAGGGAACTACCAGACCTTGATGAACGATGCCCTTCGTAACGCCATGCAGGAACGCAAGCGACCGATCGAAACCGTGGTTCGCAAAGTTGTACGCGAGGAACTGAGGCGTGCATCCACATCGCGGTAGAACTGGAGCCGCCCAACTCACGCACCATCGTGCCCCTCACTGTGCCGCCGCGGCCGCAACCATTGCTTCTGGCGCCGGCACTCCGTGCCGCGCCCCAACCGCGCACTGAAGCCGACGGTCCGCGCCGTCTCCCCGAGTCACCTCAACCCTGGCGCGCCCCGCGGCTTAGTGCGGGATGTTGGAGGGAGGCGGAGTGGATGGTGCCAATATCTGGAGTGCCGCTCACATTTCTGTGAATGCCTCCGGTTCAAAACTGGCCGGCCAACTGCCGACTAAGGATACCCCCTCCAGACCGAGAGCATTGGGCCCCTCCCTCCAGCAGATAAATGAGCCACCGCTCTGCATTTCACGGTGCTTGAAATTCCAGTCCCATTGATTCTCGCTGGTACAAGGCAATGGCTCGGAAAACGTGAACGTAGCAAAGAAGCCAACACCACTGCGTTCTCGAACGACCTCTGCGGTGGCAAGCAATCGCTGAATGAACGCGTTCATCGTGGGGTGACTCGCAAATACTCTACAAAGTGCGAATGTCTCCTCAGGTAGAACAGAATTGGTTCCCATTAGAATGGCCTCATCGTGGCGGTACCTATCATGAACACGCCGTCCACCACCGCGCCCTTCACAGACACGGCAAGCCCTTGAATCTGGACGGTTACCCAACTGCCTGCTTGATACCCCTGAGCAGCCAACGGTTGCGCCGCACGGTGCATTGCGGCAAGTGCCGCTTCCTGGCTGCCCAATTTCGCCACAAGTGGCTCGAGCATGTGTTTGGCGTTGAATACGTGATTGAGCTTGTTGGTATCGTAACCGAGTTTCGCGATGTCGGCAGCTGTCACCGCTCCCCTTGCAGAAGTCAATCGAGACAAGAGGGCCATTGCCTGCTGTCCATGTATTCTGGCCCAGTCTGCAGCTGCCTGACCGTATTTCTGGGCGGCCTGCTGCACCACCTTCGCGGCTGGTATCAACAGACCGATTAGGCGCGGATCTCGCCCGCAGGCAACCATGTGGCTCGCATCGTGCGCATCAATGGCGTCCTGCAGCATCGCGAGTCTGAGATCCAACATCGTTTGGCTTGTCGCGTCCGATGAACGCTGTGCCGATTCTCCTGCCGCTTTGCCCCTGGCCGCCGCCTCCCCCTCCGTATTCCTCTCCGTAACCTCCTGCACCCCCGTACTCAACGCCGTGCTCGCGATAGCTCCGATCGCCGCCCCCCCGAACGCCGCCCCCACGCTGGTCCAGGTCGGGTCTTGTCCGAAG
>CAZYKT010000158.1:0-3321 GCA_964648165.1 uncultured Polyangiaceae bacterium
TCGGCAGGGACCTCGTTCGCTCCGGGCGCGACGCTGCCCAGGGGCGTGTGCGGATGCGGAATGAAGGGACCTATCCCGATCATGTCCAGATCGAGCTCCCGAAACAGCTCCAGATCCCGACACAGACTCGCCAGGGTCTGCCCCGGGATCCCCACCATGACCCCACTGCCCACCTCGAAACCGAGGTCGCGCAGGATGGGCAACAGCGAGAGCCGCGACCAGGGCGCCTTGACCGAGGTGGGATGGATTCGCTGGTACAGGCTCTCGTCCGAGGTCTCGAAGCGCAACAGATAGCGATCGGCACCGGCGCGACGATACGCCAGAAGTTCCTCCCGGCTCCGTTCACCCAGGCTCAACGTCACCGCCAGGCCCGTCTGGTCCTTGATGCGCCGCACCAGCTCAGTGACGAAGGACGTACTCATCCCGTCGTCTTCCCCCGCCTGCAACACCACCGTGCCATAGCCGAGCTGTTTGGCCTGCACGGCGCAGTCGACGACCTCCGCGGTGTCCATGCGGTAGCGAACGAGCTGGTCGTTCCCGGCGCGCAATCCGCAATAGTGGCAGTTGCGACGACAGTAGTTGGACAGCTCGACCAGGCCCCTGAGATGCACCTCGGGCCCCACGAAGGTCTCACGAACCCGATCCGCCAGGGACCAGAGCCGTTCGAGGTTGGTCGGATCGGACTCCCTCAACCAGGCCTCGGCTCCCAACAGGGGCGGCCAGGTTGCGACCTCTTGGCTCGTGCTATCCGATGGATGAGTCATGGGGCTTGGTCCTAAGACCGTGGGAGTCTAGCCGAAAACGGCGAGCCGGACTGGTCGCGTGGATGTGCCGGCTCCACGGGCCACCGGCAACTGCCGAGCGTCACTCGGGCTCGGCGTTCCACAGCGACGCAGCATCGGGGTTGGCCAGGTGCGCTATCGGGACGGCCTGAACGCGTTCGGCCAAGAGATACCGCTTCGTTCCGGGGTACAGCACCACCGCGCCAGTCAGCCCGAGATCATCGAACGCCGTCCGAATCGAACGGGTCACGCGCGGCGCGTCGGTGCGTTTGCATTGCCCCATTAGGGACACTTCGTGAGCTGGTTCTGGTCCAGCCGAAGCCGACGCGCGACACCCGGCCGCCACTTCGCCGTCGTTCCGCGTTCTCTACCCTACGAGCAATCGTTCACCGTGCGGCCACGCGACGGATCTTCTGTCACTTCACTCGAGGCACCCGTATTCCTGGACGAAGACCGTGCCGTAGGAGTCGTCGAGGCACGATGCTTTGACGACGAGGTCTCTCTGGGAATCGCGGATCACTGCAAGGGACCAAGACTCCGCGGAAACGAACCCCTGCTCGTCGTAGTAGGCGGAGCTACCCGTGTCGTCGATCAAGCCGATTACGGAGTAATCCTCGCCATACGCGCCTCCCGAATAGTACGCACCAACATACAGAGACCCGCCGTAGGCGCTCGGAGCCATGCCCAGGGGTGTCGGGTAGCCCGGCCAGAGTCGTTGCTCCCAAGAGACGAGACCGTCCTTTGGGATGTTGGTCAACCGCAAACCCTGCTTGTTGGTGACGGCGTAGTCGGACACCACCAGCCAACCATCCCCACTCGTCGTGATCGCGAGTTGGCTCGGAAAGGACTCCTCTTCGCCGAACCGTTGGACGTCCCCCATGAGCCTTCCCTCCAAATCGAACACACCATACCGGGCCAGCCCCTTAGAACCCCCTGCGGATGCAACCAGCACGCGATCGCCGTTCTTCGAGAAGCGAGCCTGCGTGACAGTGGCTCGCTCTTCGGAAAGGATCTCCTCTCGAACGATGTCGCCCTGCTCATCGAGCGAAGCCACCACCAAGCCCCGCGCATCGGCGAAATAGGTCAGATAGTACTCTCCCGTCCAAAGGATACTCGGCTGGCGACTATTGCAGGGGGCCGCCAGCGTGATCGGGCTCGCCTCTTGGACAATCTCGAAGTCGCTGTCCAGCCGGATCCATTCCACCGGGGAGTCCCGTGAGCAGGTCGCGACCAAGTACCCGTCCGACGCAGGGATGACGTCGAAGCTCGACGCCGAGTCTTTGGTGTCCAGCACGCGAGGGTTGCCGCCGCCAAAGTCGAGATCCACGGTCGTACTGTAGAGGGTCCAATTGGGAGCATTGGGATCGGGTTGCGTTCCCCAAACGAATCCATAGCCCTCGGCGGTGCGAAGACCGAACACCATCGCGGCAGAGGGCGCAGCCTGGACACTGGACAGCTCGATGGGCAAGGGCCGCGGCTCCCCGATGGGACCGTACTGGAGGTTACCGTCGACCACCTGGCACTGCTTGGCAGCGCCGCCGCCCGCGCCGCCACCCGCACCGCCGCTCGCAGCTCCGCCACTGTTACCGCCGGCCACGCCCCGCGATTCAGCCGCTCCGTCGCCGCCACAACCGCAGACAACGCACGCCACGGCCACGGCTGGTAGTAGTCCCACCCATGCTCTTTGGATCCACGAATAGTAGCACAGGGGGCGTTCGCGGGGGCCAAGGCCAAACGAACTGCTGGTTCCGTAAACGCCCGGCGGCAGTTCAACGAGAACGACCACGCAGGTGTGATGGCTGGGCCGGAGGGTCGCACAGAGAATGGGGCGTTTGGTGCGACACGACGGCATCGAAACGTGCCGAGACTGCCGCTCGGTTACCGCGCCGCCGGCGCGCACCGCTAATAGTAGAGCTTGAAGTTGCCGCTCACGTGCAGCAACGACAGCATGTACAATACCCCGTTCCAGTAATCGCGGCTCGGAACATTGGCTGACCAGATCTTGTCGACGAAGTGCTTGCCGTCTTCGGCAGGCAAACCAAAGCCCAACGTGGCATCACAGTAGGATGATGGTGGGCCCGCGTTCCTCTCGTTGTCGGCAAACATGGGCGCGTAGGTTTCGCTCTGCCAGGGATCGGCCTTGAAGAAGTTGTAGTCCATCATGAGGTTCATGACGCAGCGGACCGAGTCAGAGTTGGCCTGTTGTGGGTTCGAGCCATCCCAAGAACACTGGTACGGACAGACCCCGCGATTATTAACGCCGCCTTCTCGGAAGAACCTGCGACCATCCTCTATGGCAGTGTTCCAGAATTCGGCATTGGCGGTGTCGAAGCAAGCCCAGACCTGGTAGAAGGCGGGCAAAATGTACGACGGATCCGTGTTGTTGGAGTTTGCAACGAACTTCACCAGGTGCGGGTTGGTGTGAAAGTACCTGGTCCGGATCACGTCGAGCACCCATTGTGCTTGAGCGGCGTAATCGTATCGGCCGGTATCGCCCCAACGATTGTGCGCAAAAATGAGCGCCGTCGCCATGTACTCC
>CAZYKT010000159.1:0-3297 GCA_964648165.1 uncultured Polyangiaceae bacterium
CGAGCCGAACATGTCTGCTGCCCCGGACGAGCAGTTGATGTCGATGAATCCGGACGCGGGCACGGAAGGCACGAATCCTGGGTCAGGGGGGCCGCGGATTAGCGATTCGGACGAAGCCTATGTGCAGTCTCGGGCTGCGACGTTCTCAGCAGGCAAGCAGGGGGCAGGCAGTGCGTCCGAGTCGATGCCGGTGAGTGCCCATCCAGGGATTGTGAACGAGTACACGATAACGGCAGCGATGATCGGCGAAGCGGCGCTAGCGCGCGGACTCGCGGCCACTCGAATGGCACTGACTGCGACGCGGGTTGGGGAGGGGGCGGGGTGGAATGCTGCAAGGGGAGCAACCCCGGGTCGGGTCTTCTGGTCTGGCGGTGAAACAGCAAAAGATGCTGCTGCGGGATTCGCGACACGAACTGGCGGGACGACGTTGGAGATGACGTCGACGGGACGTGCTTTGGAGAGCGCGTCACTACCGTGGTCGGAAGCGAAACCGTTGTGGCAAGCTGCGTCACGTGACTTTGCTGCAGGAGCTCAAGGGAACGTAGATGTGTTCTTCAGCCGGGCAGCACGACCGGACAGTCTGTGGATGTCAATTGAGCGACCTGCGTTGCAGAGTAATCCGGCAGTGACAGGCATTACCCGCCACCTCACGGTGATCCAGTAGGAGGACGATGTTATGTCGCAGGAGATGGTGGAAGGCGATTGCGGAGTGACGTTGCTCGGTCGAAGCGGGGTTCGATACCGCGAGGGCTCGAAGACTGTATTCATCAACGGTGAGATGCTTACTGGAGAGTTCGACCTCGTGGTCTACACGAATTCGATAAAGGTGTGGGAAGGCAGTCAGGAACCCGTTTCCGAAGAGTCAAAGCAACGAATACTCACCAACATGCAAGCGGTATTTCGGAAGCATGGCGTGGTTGTCGATTTCGAGAAGTAACCAAAGCGTGCGAACTCATCGGGGCCTCGCCGATCTGAGGCCTGTATAGCGGTCCACCGACCTTTGTGGTGCACAAACGAGCAGGAAAAGAGCTGGTTGGAGAAGCGGATTGAGCTATAGCGGTCCACCGACTTTGTGGTGGACAAACGAGCAGGAAAAGAGCTGGTTGGAGAAGCGGATTGAGCCAGGGAAATCGTGGTCGTCGGACGTCACGCAAGCGCACTCGTAGCGACTGCACGCATCGGGGCCTTGCCGCACTCGTGCGGCGTCACCGAGGACTGGCTATCAGACGTGCCTACGCTGCCACCCGAAGCTGCGTTTTCCGGACCGATCCGATCAGCGTTCCGGCGACATTCGATCGCTGATTCCGACGGGATTCGATCAGGATTCCGGAGGATCCGATCAGCGTTCCGGAACATTCGATCACCGATTCCGATGCATTCGATCAGGGTTCCGGAGCATTCGATCAAGCCGACCGTAAGGCCGGTATAGCGGTCCACCGACTTTGTGGTGGACAAACGAGCAGGAATTGAGCTGGTTGGAGACGCGTATTGAGCCAGGGAAATCGTGGCTATCGGACGCCACGCAAGTGCACGCGTAGCGACTGCACGCATCAGGGCCTTGCCGCACTCGTGCGGCGTCACCGAGGACTGGCTATCACACGTGCCTACGCTGCCACCCGAAGCGACACGATGGGCAAGTGGCTTCTGCCCTCGAGGTGATCGAGCTGGAGCTCAAGCCCGACGCCCGGCAGGGATCGCACGGGATGCTTGGTAGGGGACCGCTCTCTGGTCTCGAAACGTGGCAGCTGGTTGGCAGGAGTCTGACCCGATCGGACCTCTTCCGGCGTGGCTCCTCCGAGATGGGAATGGGGCCGGTACTCGTTGTACCAACGAGCCAATAGGGCGGTCTCGGTGAGCATGGTAGCCCTGCAAAATGGCAGCAGGAAGCGACGGAAGCCTTCGGATTTCAGGGTTCGGATCACGCGCTCGGTAACGGCGATACTGCCGGTCTTGCCAATGGCGCCGAAACGAGGACGGATGCCGAAGGCCTTGCAGTAGTCACGGTAGAGCTCCTGGAACTGGCTGCCCTGGTCGGTGACCATGTACTTGGGAGGACCTGTGGAGATGGCGACGGCCTCGTCGAGGGCCTTACAGACCAAGGCGGCAGTGGGCTGGCGGCGAAATACGGCAACGTGGACGATGGCTCTGGAGAAATGGTCGACGGTGACCAGGAGCCACCAGGCCAAGGGCCAGCGCTGAGGTAATGACCAGGGGAAGAAAGGAATGCCAAGGCCACAGCCGATGGGGACGACGGTCAAGTCGGAGCTCCAGACGTGACCTGGGTAGCGGGCGATGACGGTTCGAGATGTGGCGATCTTCCCGGTCGAACCAGAGGTATCAACTGGTGCCGGGGACCGGACGGGAGGTGGTTGTCGAAGCCTGCGCAGAACCGTGCTTGGACTGAGATGCAAACCCGCTCTGGCGAGCAGAGCAGCGATTCGACGTCTACCCGCGGTGGGTAGGGAGGCGGCGAGTTGTTGGACGACAGCCGTGACGCAGTCGGGAAAGCGATTGACGGGTTCTGGGGTGCGAAGGAGGGCTTCCGGGCCATTGTCATCGCAACGACTGGTCCAGATGCGCATTGTGGAGTCGGTGACGAGGAAGCGACGAGCGGTGGCGGCGAGGCTCCAACCATTGGCGGCGCGGAGGCAGAGGATGGCAAGACGGTCCTGGGGTGCGTAGTGGGGTCGACGCTGGGCAGGGATGCGCGCCATGCGGCGATCCTTGATGTCGAGTTCGCGGCGGAGGGAACAGATCTCGGACCGCAGACGGTCGACCTCGACCCGAAGCCGGGCTCTCTCCAGGGGACTGTTGGCAGCCCAGCCACGAACGTGCAGGAGTGCGACGCGAGCCAGCGAGATGGCAGCAACGATCCCGGACTTGGCGTGTTCCGACCAGGACTGGGTTAGAGGAATGGGATCGGCAGGATGAACCACGGCGACCAAACCAGGCTACGCCTGTCGACACCCACAAACGTGGGACGATCTCGATCTCCACCCGGGCAAACCGCGGATGTGCCCCCAAGAGGACGCTACGCGTCCTGTTGCAGCGTTTCGTCGAGGGACGGAGCAGTCAGAATCCTGTCGAGATACACCTCGAGCTGCTCGATGGAGGCCTGCTCAACTCGCTCGGAGGCCCAAGACGGCAGGGGGCCGAAACGCTTGGAAAGCAGACGAACCAGCGTGTCCCGTCGGCCCTCGGTCCGGCCCTCGGCCCGGCCTCTGGCCTCGCCCTCGGCCCGGCCCTCGAGACGTTCGGCAGCGATGGTGTGATAGTGGGCGCGGAGAGCGGTTTCGC
>CAZYKT010000160.1:0-1801 GCA_964648165.1 uncultured Polyangiaceae bacterium
GCCCCGCCCGTCACGGTGGGAGGCAAACCGCTCATGGTCCCGCCCGAGATGCGCGGACCGGCGCCCGGCCCCGTTGACCGCCCGTACACGTCGCAGGAGTTCAACGCCACGCCCGAGATCCGCGGCCCGCAGACCGTTGAGGCGGCGAAGGACGAGGCGGCCGTCTACGAGGCGCAAGTCCGGGTGCGACTGGCGAAGGAGCGCGCCGAGCAGATGGCCTCGCTCCAGGCCGAGCAGGACCGCCGGCGCGCGGAGGCCGTCGAGCGCATCAACGCGACGGCGGCCCGCTACGAGCGACTCGCCGACAAGCTCTTCGAGGAGCCGAGCACGCTCCGGAAGATCATGGGCGCGGTCGCGATGGGGCTCGGCGCCTATGGGGCTGGGCTCACGGGCGGACCAAACTACGCGCTCGAGATCCTCAAGCAGAAGCAGCAGCGCGAGATGGAGTCCAAGCGGATGCTGCTCGGCCAGGCGCAGAAGCAGTTGGAGGCAGCCGGCGCGTCGATGCAACAGGTAGACGCGTGGGCGAAGGAGCAGCAAGAGCGATTGCTGGCGCTCCAGAAGGCGCAGACCGACGCGGTGGACGCGAACGTGTCGCGCATGCTGTCGCCGTTCCCGAACGCGCAGCGAGCATGGGCGGAGAAGTCGGCAGCGCTCAAGGCCGAGAACGCGGAGAAGATCGCGAAGTTCGTGCAGGAATCGACGGCACAGACGGCGGGGGGCGGGCGTAGCACAGAGGGAGTCAAGCAGACCACCACGGAGAAGTCTGCATCGCAAAGCAGGGGAGTCACTGAATCCGAGGCCACTCGGGCGATGTACGGCGCTCGCATGAAAATGGCTGTGGACACGATCAAGGCCAACCCTAAGCTGTCCGGTGAGGATTTCGAGAAACTGTTCTTGAATACACTCTCGATCAAGAACCAGGCAGAAAACTCCACCAAAGGGCTGTTTGGCGTAGAGAAGATCAAGGCGATGCGCGCCCTCACATTCGCCACGGAGGCGCTTACGGACGGTATCCCGGAAGAGAAAAAGCCATCTGCCATCGCGTGGGCAGAGGGAACCGGCATGATCATGCGAGATGAATCTGGGGCGGCGATCAGCATCGACGAGAACATCAACAACGCCCAAAAGTTCATCCCGCAGAAGGGCGAGGGAGACAAGACATACGACTTCAAGCTCGAAGCGGTGGATAAGCGTGCGGACCTAATGCTTCGCATGGCTGGTCCGGAGGCATACCGGAGGGCAATCGGGAAAGAGATGCCAGGATATGAGCGTCAGGCAAGACCGCAGCCGACAGCGCGCGCACAGCCGACCAAGGAAGAGCGCGCTGCCCTGACGCTGGCCAAACAGATCCTCAAGTTTCCCGATCGCGTCCCGCCCGAACGGCTCGCCAAGGCCAAGCGGGCGATCGCCAACTACGAGAAGAAGTACGGGGCGCGCTGATGGCAACCGACTTGCTCGACGTCCTGGTCGGCGAACCGGAGCCCAAGCGGGCGAAGGGAAAGGCACCCGATCCGCTCGACGCCCTGGCGGATCCCGGGGCCGCGCGCCCCGCCGACCGTCCCGGCCCGGTCCTCGCAGAGTGGTACGAGGAGCCCGAGGACAAGGCCGACCGCCCGAAGTATCTCGGCGAGCTACCCAAGCAGCCCGAAAACTGGCGCTTCGAGAAGTCGCCCGAGACGGGAAACCTCGAATACGTCGAGGGCAAGGGCAAGGTCCGCGCCGTGTTCACCGACCAGCCGAACGCAGGCGAGGGCGGGCGCGTGAGCGCGCAAGCGCTGGCCAAGGCCAAGCCGGACAC
>CAZYKT010000160.1:1901-3268 GCA_964648165.1 uncultured Polyangiaceae bacterium
GCTGGCTTCGGAGCCGCCCAGGCCGCCGGCGAGTCCAGGGCCGACTTGACCAAGGGCGAGGTGTGGAAGTTCGCCAAGGACGTGGCCAAGGGCGCGACGGCTGGCGCTGCGGCCACGGCGGCTCTCGGAGGGCTCGGCAAGGGCGCGAGCAAGATCGGGAAGTTCATCGGCACGGCGCCCGAGCGCCTCACCACGCGCGCCGACGACGAGCTTTGGCAGATGATCGCCTTCGGGGCGCCCAAGCCCGAGCGCGAGGCCATGGCGGGCGCACTGGGAGCCGACCGGGGCGCGATCCTGGACATGGTTCGCGCCAACCCGGCCTTCGTCGATGCGCTCAAGCGGGGCGACCGGCGGGCGGCGGCCGAGATGGTGCTAGCGGCGCAGCCCGTGGTCGAGGCGCAGAAGCACGCGGCCATCGCGGGTATGGATACCGGGCCACAGCGCATATCTGGGAAGCCCATCATCGAGGACATGGAGAAGCGCCGCGACGCCTTGAGGGCCATCCCGACGCCAGAGAACATGGCCGCCGCGAAGAAGTGGCAGGACCGGATCGACGCGCTCAACGAGAAGTGGATGCCGGAGCCCAAGCCACCCGAGTTGAAGGGGCCAGCGCTGGTCAGTCGTCTCACCGCCGGAGCCAAGAAAGGCGGCAAGGAACGCGCCGGCCTCAACGCCGACGACTTCGCGACGGTCGCGCAGAAGTACAAGCTGGGCAGGGACGTCGACGACGTGACGGCGAGGCAGCAGAAGATCGCCAAGGCCCTAGAACCGCTGAACAAGGGGACGGCGGCGATCTACGACGGAACCAAGCGCGACATCTACATCGCCAACGTCACCGGCAAGCTGCGCGAATGGTCGGACGAGCTGCGCAAGAAAACCGGCGGCGTGCGCCTCAAGGACGCCGACAACATCGACGCAATGGCGGCCAACGTGGCGCAGGCAGCGGCGAACGCCGGCAAGCCAACCATGACGCCCAAGGAGCTGCGCGAGTTCATCACGAACGTGCAGGGCAAGGCGTTCTCCGGTAGCTACGTCGACCCGACCGAGGCCAGGGCGATGCAGCGCGAGCTTGCATCCCGTCTTCGTGGCATCCTCGACGAGCACGTCGCCACCCACGGCAGCAAGGCCGACGTTGCCAAGCTGGCCAAGCTGAACAAGGCGATTTCGACCCTGCTCGTCTTCAAGGACAGCGCCGACGCCGAGGCGCAGAAGCTATTCGAAGGTCTGCACAAGGCGGCGCCTGTCGTCGCCGGTCCAGCCAAGACCGGCAAGACGAAGGTGCGCGAGCTGTACGACTTGATCCAAGCCACCGACGACCCGGAAGCCAAGCGACTGCTTACCGGCGAGCTGTACCGGCAGATCGGCCC
>CAZYKT010000161.1:0-1396 GCA_964648165.1 uncultured Polyangiaceae bacterium
GCCAACAGACCCCGGATCTGCGCGACACCCTGGGCATTGGTCGCCGTGGTGTGCGCTGGCCACAGCGACGCCCCGGCCAGGAGTAGCTGAGCCTGGGGAGCCGGTTTGCCCGATGGGTCGAAGACCGATACGTACAGGGTAGAGAGACGCCGCAGCACGATGTGCGCCGCATCCTGCACGGGGCCCACCGTCACCGACTCGAAGCCGGGGGCGCTCGCCTTGACCATGACTTTGGGCTCACCCAGACGCGAAAAACTGGCGCGTCCTTTGTGATCGGTCAGGGCGCCAAAGGGGAGCGGATCATGGGTGGTGACCAGAACCGTGGCACGTTCCAGAGCCGTCTGGTGATCGTCCGCGACCGAGACCTCGAGACCGTAAGCTGGAGGCAGGGCCATGGTGATGCTACGGCTTCCCGCCTCCAGTGCCAGCTGAGTCGATGCGCGTGCCAGACCCTGGGCCTCGGCGAGCAGCCAGACGACACCTCGCGGCAATGAGCCCAACCGGACCCGTCCCTTTTCGTCCGACTGCGCCGTACCGGCAAGAAGGAAGCGACGATTCTGTTGCCAGTAGACGGCCACGGTGGCACCGCCCACGCGCGGGAGCTCCGAGTCGGGTGGAATAAGGCCAAAGGACGTGCCTTCGGGAGCGGCGACCAGCTCCACCAACAACTCGGCGTTGCGTTCGAGCCCCGGGCTGGTCGCGACCACGGGGCTGGCCGGCGGTCGCCACGGCGAAATGGCTGTGTCCTTCAGCGTGGCCAGAAAGAGCACCGAGGCCAGAAGGGCCAGTGAGGCCGAGAGGCGGCGGACCAGCCGGGAGCGGTTCACCTGGGGACCATAACGCGGTCCCGGTGCGAAGGCCCGTCGATCGAGCTATCATGAAGCGATGCGCAGAAGGCCGGGCCTACAGGCGCTGCTGCTCGCCGGTATGGTCGGGTGGTTGGGGGCCTGTGCTGGCGACGATCATCCGCCGAGCTACCGCTTCGGGGAGGATCCAGATCCGGACGGGGGGATCGATGTCGAGGCCCTGGACGCCTCCGACCGACCCCCGGAAGCGGACGCTGCCGGAGTCTGCGGGAATCAGATCCTGCCCATCCAGCTGGAGCGCCCCAACCTCTACTTCGTCGTCGACCGTTCGGGGAGCATGGCCGAAACCCTGGAGGGCAGCCGGTACGACAAACTGACGAGCGCCGAGCTTGCCATCTACGACGTCCTTCTGGCCATTGGTCACCGGGTTGCCTACGGCGGAGCCGTGTTCCCTGCCTTGGCAGCCTCCGAGGCCTGTGAACCGGGCGAGGAGTTCGACGTGATTCGCGCGGGTGATTCGCCGGTCTATGCCCGCGACGGCGAGGTGGGTCCCCATCTGAACGAGTTCATGACCCGCCTGGGCGCCTATT
>CAZYKT010000161.1:1496-3151 GCA_964648165.1 uncultured Polyangiaceae bacterium
GGCAACCGTCGAGGCGCTCGACCAGCTGCTAAAGAACGAGATCCACACGTACGTCGTGGGACTACCGGGCAGCGAGCCCTACGCCGACGCCTTGAGCCGCCTGGCCCAGGCGGGGGGAACGGCGCGCGACGGACCGGTCGCCTATTATCAGGCGGATGACGCCAACGCCCTCGCCGGCGGGATCCGGGAGATCGCGGTCAACATCAGCATCTCCTGCACGATTGAGCTCGATGAGGCTCCCCCTGACTGGGGACGCGTCAACCTCTATTTCGACGAGCGGATCGTGGCGGCCAGCGAGACCGACGGCTGGGAGAAGGTGGACGAGAAGACGCTCGAGGTGGTGGGGCCCGCCTGCACCTGGCTCAAGAGCGGTGACGTGTTCCAGGCGCAGGTGGTGGCGGGATGCCCAACCGTGTTGGAGTGACCGGGCTCGGGGGCTACTCGGTCCACCGCACACCGAAGGTCAGCGCGCGCAGGGTGTGATAGCTCGCCTTCCATTCGTGCCCCATGTGGTCGCCGCCCTGGCCGTAGCTGCCGTCGGGGTGCAGGGTGTCGAACCATTCCCCGCTCTGGGGATTCTTCTGATGATCCTCGATGAAACCCAGCGTGCGATCCAGCCGCTCCAGATGGGATAGGTCGAAGCCGAGCTTATACATCCGAATCAATCCCGGAATGGCCTCGGCCTGGATCCACCAAACCTTGTCCTTGGAGCTCGGCTCCGCAAGGGGCGGCCCCTCTTCGAACAGGCCCCCCTCATTCTGATCGAACCCGCGAGCTGCCGCGTTGACCCCCAGGGTTCGGGCCATCTCGACGATGTTCGGATCATCGGGTCGTCCCAAGGTTTCGGCCGCCTCCAGCAGGAGCCAGGCGGTCTCGATGTCGTGGCCGTAGCTCTGGATCGGCGGGCCCACCGGTGTCCAGTCGCGCAAGAACGCCTTGTGGGCGTAGCCGTCCTTCTGGACGATCTTGGTCCGGAAGAGCTGCACCAGCTCCTCTAACCGCGCCTTGACCCGT
Organism: uncultured Polyangiaceae bacterium; assembly: GCA_964648165.1. Classification (GTDB taxonomy): domain Bacteria; phylum Myxococcota_A; class Polyangia; order Polyangiales; family Polyangiaceae; genus FEN-1139. The sequence goes on from CAZYKT010000161.1 coordinate 2,511, forward strand.
TCGTCCCGGGTCAGGGCGAAGAGCGCCGTGAACGCCTCCAGTAGATGAAGATGGGTGTTGGTGTCCTTCTCCTGGCCCGGCTTGAGCCACGCGATGTCCTGCCGCTGATCGTAGCCGCCGTGTTCTGAATCGTGGGTTCGAGAATCCAGAGCCAAGAAGCAGCAGAGCGCGAGCTCCTTGGCCTGCCCGACCTCGAAGACCCTCGCGTAGTTGGACAGCCCCAGGATGGCGAAGGCTTGCCCATACAGCCGCTTGCCGGCGTCCAGAACCTTGCCTTCCGCGCTGACCGTGTAGGCAAACTCCCGCGTGTCGGGCTCGTAGAAATGGTCGACCAGGAACCGGTACAGGTTCTCGGCCAGGGCCCGGACCTCGTCGCTCGATTCGATGTGCTGGTAGGCAAGGGCCAGTGACCACAGATGCCGCGACTGCTGGACCAGACCCTTGAACGTGGGCTCGGCGGGGCGACCCATTCGATCGAGGCTTCCCAGAAAGCCCCCATGAATTCGGTCCGGGCCATGGGTCTTCCAGAAGTTCCACACCTCTTGCTGCAGCACCAGGAGGCGCTTTCGAATGCGAAACAGGCGCGAGGCGGGGGAGAGGCTCGGTGGAATGTCGGGCTGGGTGATCCGGTTGCGCATCGG
>CAZYKT010000162.1:0-3061 GCA_964648165.1 uncultured Polyangiaceae bacterium
GGCGGGGCCTCCCTTGAGCCGAGGGCGCTTGTGCCGGATCGGAATGTGGCTCCAGGAAATGGGTTCGACTCTGACGCAGCGGCCAAGGCAACGACCGACAATGTGGAGAACGCAGCAGTGATGAAGAGAGAAGCCTCTTCGCTGCGGGTTCAGCAAGCCGATGCGCCATGTGAGCGAGGCGCCCCAGATGAGCTTCGGCAGCAGGCACCATCGCTATCGGACCGAGCAATGGCCTTACTTGGGGCCTGTGCAACACACAACCTGATTCCCGGTGGTGTCGTTGTAGTCCGCAAGACGACGATCGATTCTATCGAGCCTTCCGAATTGAGTCTCGTGATCGTCACCATTTCCAGAGGCGAGGCGAGTCTTGCAGTCCTTCCTATAGGTCGGAAGACTGGCGTTCCGGGACTCTACGAGTCGCTCGTGACAGACACCACTGTCGCGGTGATTAATGGTAGCATGATGGGTCCTGGTCGGACTGAAGAGTTCGCTCCCATCGGGTTAATAGTGGCTGACGGACGGGAACTTGCCCCGTTCCGGGCTCACGGAATGGGAGGTGTTCTGCTGAGCAACAAATGGAAGACGTGGATGGTCCCTACCCGCCGATTTCGCTCCCAAAGTTGGAATTCTGGCGACCATGCCCTCCAGCTCCATCCGATGCTCGTCGAAGGAGGTCGAATGGGCATCAAATCCGTCCTACCGGACGATACTCGCAATCGCGCGGCGATCGGTGTCACCAAGAGCGGCGATCTTGTACTCGCCGGGGTGTTCACGTCCCTCTGGTCCGAGGGAATCAACCTGTACGACTTCGCTGCAATTCTCGTTGCCTCACCGAAGAGCGGCGGCGCAGGCGTGCAGGACGCTCTGAACGTTGATGGCGGGCCTGGGGCGCATCTTTACCTGCCGTCGATACCAATCCATTGGGGTCACGATAGTGACTACTACGTTGGAAATGTCGTTCGCATTGTGACAGGTTCGTCCCAGAAGGTGATCGCGAATGAGTAGACGAAAGGGCAAGCCTTCGAGGAAAGGGGAGAGTGGTTCGACCGTTTCCACAACCCAGCATGCCCGGGTACGCGCTGAACCGGCGCGTGGCTCAGTTGTCGAGCGCCTGCGGCGCCTGTGGAGGATGTCGGTAGTGAGATTGGTCGTGTTTTCAGTACCCTTCCTCGGCGCGGGCGCAGCGTTCATCTGGTCCCACTTCTGCAGGGACGTCATAATCGGACAAGCCCGGCCCACGTACGAGCGAACGATCCACTCTGTTGCGGCTTCAATTGGAGTGGTTCCATACAGCCTCGTGGTTCTGGTGGATCCGCCTGAAGTGCGGGTCGGCGAATACACGAATGTATCACTGGGCTTACGGAGCGCTAGCCTGCAACCACGAGAAGCGGTCGTCAGAATCTCATGCGGAGACGATGCCAAGATGCAGCTCGTTGGGACGGCCGAGATAGTCGTTAACAAGGTCGAGAGTGCTGGCAAGTTCGGGATGGTTCGTTGTCGGGCACTCCAACCGGGACGCGTGGACATCACGGCGACTTTCATGGAAGAGCAGCCAGGTGTGGAGCTTGTAGGCAGCCACGTGACCATTGTCCAATCACGTGACTCCGACCCAACTCCTCCGTCCAAGGTGAACCTGACGGGCAAATGGGCCATCATGCTTGGGACAGACCGCGGAGAACTCAGTCTAACCCATAAAGAGCAGGACTTGACTGGAACGGTGACTCTTGGCAGTGGAAGCCGGCTTCGGCTTGCTGCCGTTGTGGACGGTGGGAAGGTGCAGGGATATTTGTCCAATTCCGTTGGCGAGAGGCTTCCTCTAGAGGGAGATATCGATCGCGGTTCGGGAATGGTCCAAATCAGCGGCACCGTTCGATTGGATGGACACACCGAGACTCGGTTCCTCGCATCGGCGGGTGGTCCGGGCTCACGGGAGGCGGGCGGTACGGAATGATCGGAACCTCGTCTTCCGGCCACGAGCATCGGTCATGGACGAGAGCCCGGCGAGCGTTGCGAGATGACGTGGCGAACCCGCGATCCTTGACACAAGAAAACCGTCCGATCACCGGTACTTCTGTCGCTCGCGAAGCAAGACGTGCTGTCGTATGCTCTGGGGGCGCAGCCAACGAACTACCAACCGCTGCCGACTGTGCCTCGACCCTACGCGGTATGGAAGACCGCTCAGCGGGCCAGCGACGGGCTGCGTGTTGGGGCGCTACGGAGCAGCGATGGCTTCCCGGACGCGCTGCACGACACCCGGAAGGGAGTGAACGACTTCCTCCGCCTGGACCCTCAGGACGCGATAACCCCAGCGCCGGAGCTTCTCATCCCTGCGGGCATCCTGGGCCTGGCGACGAGAGTGGTACCCGCCATCAACCTCAACAACCAACCGGATGGCGGGAGCGAGGAAGTCGACGACGAACGGCCCAAGGACGACCTGCCTGCGGAAGGAGACACCGAGCCTACCGCCTCGCAGGGCCAACCAGAGGAGCTGCTCAGAGGAGGTGGGGGAAGAGCGCATGGAGGCAGCTCGACCAGAGAGCTCCGCAGCGCGGTGAGGGGACGCAGTGGGTGGACGGGAAGAGGACATGGTTTGCTCCTCGGCCCGGCGAGGAGCCGGGCGCAGCCCACCAACGCGCAAGCTCTGTGACAGGCGAAAGAGGCCCCAGTCGTCAACCCACCTTCGCCTGGCGGAGAGGTTGCGCGGCCAAGCGGAGCCCGGTCCGCAGCCGGGACGAGGGATTTTTCCTGGCTCCCACTGTTGCACCTCACACTCTGGAGCGAGGACCTGGCCTTTTGCCTCTCGTCACCACCAGAACCAACCGGCCGAAGGCCACCACAGAGAATCGTCATTCGGCTCCAATGTGGCGTCTCCCCTGGTGGTTGCCGCTCTGGGAGCCCGGGACGCGACGAGACCCCTGCTGGAACATCGAGCGAAGGTTCTGCTTGATGCTCTCCAGCTTGCACCAACCTCGCGGCCCGCCTCCAGCCTACCAATACGCCATCACTTCTCAGCTTCTCTCCCGCTCGCGCGCAGGGCGGGCCGTAGTAGAGGTGCCAACGA
>CAZYKT010000163.1:0-2977 GCA_964648165.1 uncultured Polyangiaceae bacterium
TCTTCGTCCCCTTGCTCTGGAGTACCCCGTGAGGACGTCGCCATTCATCCTGCTGTCTTGTCTCCTGGTCGGTTCGGTAGCGGTCGCAGCTCCACCCACACCGCCGCCTTCGCCCCCCGGGGCTCCCGCCTGCACCCCGATGACGCTGGAGGCGGCCCTGAGCGAGCTACAGGCCCACAACCCCACGCTGGCCTCCACGCAGTATCGGACGGCGCAGGCCGAAGCCGTGGTGCGACAGGCCCAGGCTGCCCTATATCCGACCGCGACGCTCCAGGGCAGTTACATCCGCAACAGCGCGGATGCCGAGATCAACATGGGCGAGGCCCTACCGCCGGCTTTGGCCGCCAATGCTCCAGGGCGGATCGTGATTCAACCCCTCGATCAATGGACCGGCTCCGCTGCCCTGCGCGTCCCGCTGCTCGTGCCCAACGCCTGGTACGACGTCCAGGCGGCCAAGGCGGCGGCGCGGGCTCAAACCGTACAAAAAAAGGTAGCCGATCTACAGCTGAAGACCGCGCTGGCCCAGTTCGCCTATGGGGCGATGGCCCTCGAAGAGGTGTTACAGGCCTCGGATCGCGCCATCCAGCTCACCGTCGAGCAGGCGGAGAGTGCCAAGCGTCGTGTCCAGGCGGGAACCGCGGCGCCGCTGGACGTATTGCGAGCCGACACGGAGCGGGTCCGTCGCGAGAGCGATCGGGCCAGGGCGCGAGCCGAGCTGGAGCGGGTGCATTTCGCGATGGGGATCCTGATGGGTCGTGCGGGGGCGGTCTGTGTGAAGGTTCCCGAGCTGCTCGACGTCCGCGAGGGTTCTGCGGGTCAGGTGCCGACCGAGACGGCATTGAACGCCCGTCCCGAGCTCGCGGTGCTAAAGGCCCAGGCCGACGCGGCGCATGCCCAGATCCGTTCGGCGCGGGCCAGGCTCTTGCCGCAGCTGAGCGCCACGGCTTCCGCCTTTGCCTCGGACGTGCCCTATCCCACCGGGGACAAGTCGGGATGGCGGCTCAGCGTCGATTTGACCATCCCACTTTACGACGGTGGGTACCGCTACGGCAAAAAGAGGGAAGCCGAGGCAGCCCTGGGTGCCGCGGAATCAGCCGCCACCGAGCAGCGTCTCAAGGTCGTCCAGGAGCTAGAGGACGCGCGGCGTGACATCCGATTGGCCCACGAGCAGCGGCGTTTGGCCGACACCCAGCAGCAGCTGGCCAAGGATGCCGCAGAATCCGCCCAGCGCGGCTACGACGCGGGGATCTTGACGTCGCTGGACGTCCTGGACGCCAACGACCGTCAATACCGCGCCGACGTGGCGGTAGCGGAGGCAAGGGCTCGTCTGGCCCAGGCCATCCTGGCGTTGGAGAAGGCGATGGGCTCGGCCCCGGGGGCCTCGCGATGAGCGCGGTCCAGGAGCAGATCCTGCGGCAGGAGCATGCGCGGCTCTTCCGCCATGTCGTCGGGGGAAGGGTCTTCGCCATTCCGCTCTTCGCGGCTCTGGCCCTGACCATCGCCCTGGTCGAGCCCTGGGGTTGGCGCACGTTCTGGCTGGCGTTCACGGTGGTGATGATCAGCTGCTTCTTCCTGTTCGAGCTCTTCCGCTACCGCCGCTGTGGGATGACCGAGAGTGCGATCCCGCTCAACCTGATTGCCGCCGCCCTGGGCCCCCTCCTTCTGGCCGCGCAGACGGGTGGGATCTTCAGCCCCATCCTCTTCATCATGATCCCCCTCGCCATCCTGGTCCGTGCCTTCCTCGGACCGCGGCTTGTCATCACGCTGATCTCGATCCAGCTGGCCTGCATCTGGTTCTTCGCAATTCTCGCCGTGAAGGCCTGGTTTCCGGAGTTCAACCTGCAGATCTTCGGGGGCGGTCCCGGCCTTCCCGTTCCCCCCGTCTATGTCTACGCGCACGCCACGTTCCTGAGCCTCATCATGCTGGGGGCTGGTCAGTTTGGTCAAATCGTGAAAGGGACGTTCAATCGGATCCTCAGGAGTTCCCTGTCCGCCCAGCAGGAATCCCTGGAGCTCCACGCCGAGCGCGTCCGCGAGCTGACCAGCCTCTCCGCCGAGATCGCCCATGAGCTGAAGAATCCCCTGGCTAGCATCAAGGGCCTCTCCGCCCTTCTGTCCCAGAATCTCCCCGACGGCAAACCCGCCGAGCGCTTGAAGGTCCTGCGCGGCGAGGTGGACCGGATGCAAGGGATCCTCGAGGAGTTCCTGAACTTCTCCCGCCCGCTCATCCCCCTTTCCAGGGCCGAATGCGACCTGACCCAGGTCATCAGCGAGGTTGTTGGCATGCACGAGGGCATGGCCAAGGAACGCGCCGTGCACCTGGTGGCCTCCGATGTACCCCACAGCCTTTACTGCGACGATCGAAAACTAAAACAGATCCTCATCAACCTGGTCCAGAACGCCATCGAGGCCAGCCCGCCCGAAGCCCCCATCGTCATCGACTGCGAAAGGCAAGAAGAGCGCATGCTGATCCGCGTCATCGACCAGGGCCGCGGTGTCGACGAAGCCCTGGGCGACGTCTTCAATCCCGGTGTCACCAGCAAGGCGCAGGGCAGCGGCCTCGGGCTTACCATCGCGCGATCGCTGGCCCGGCAGCACGGGGGCGAGCTCGCCCTCGTCCCCGGCGAGAAGGGCGGAACCATCGCAGAGCTCAGTCTCCCCTTGCGTCCCCAGGCAGTTGTTGGAACATCCAACGCATGAGCACCCGCCCTCTGCCCCGGGTCCTGGTGGTCGATGACGATCCGGGCCTCTGCTACACGCTGCGTGAGATCCTGGAATCCGAGGGCCTCTCGGTCACCACCGCCGCCGACGGCCAACAGGCCCTGGAGCTCTTCGAACCGGAGCCCTTCCCGCTGGTCATCACCGACCTTCGGATGCCGCGCCTGGACGGGATGCAGCTCCTGAAGGAGCTTCTGTCTCAATCCCACCCCCCCAAGGTGATTGTCATCACCGCCCATGGCTCGGAGCGCCAAGCCGT
>CAZYKT010000164.1:0-2936 GCA_964648165.1 uncultured Polyangiaceae bacterium
GGCGTGTTTCTCTCGAAGGGCAACTGTCCGGTCAGCATCTCGAAGAGCACCACTCCGAATGCGTAGACATCGGTGGCTGGCGAGAGGGCTTCCCCTTCGATCTGCTCGGGCGCCATGTAGCCGATGGTGCCCACCATGCCAAGGTTGCTGGTCCGTGTGGTCACGATGCTGCCGTTCTCGTTGAGCGCCTTGGCCAGGCCGAAATCGAGGATCACCGGGGTCACTGGTGCCCCCGAGTCGTGACGGAGCATCACGTTGTCGCTCTTGAAATCGTGATGCAGGATCCCGGCCTGGTGCGCAGCATTCAGGCCTTGCAGCAACTGCCGGGCGATTGCCAGGGACAGCTCCAGGGGCAACGCGCCCAGCTGGCGCAGCCTCTTTCCCAGGCATTCGCCCTCCACGAACTCCATGACCACGAAGTGAATCTCTGCACCGGTTCCCTCCAGGACATGGGTCCCCAGGTCGTGTATGCGACACACGTTAGGATGAGCGATCCGGCGAGCTAGCTGCACCTCGGCTTTCAAACACCGAAGGGCCACCGGGTTGTCGGAGCTGGTGGAGGTGACCGTCTTGAGTGCCACTCTTTCACGCAGGATTGTGTCGTAGGCCTCGTAGACCTCCCCCATGCCGCCGCGGGCTACCAGGCGCAGGATCCGATAGCGTCTAGCGATGACGGTATTCGGCTGGAACATCGTATTCCAGCTGGTGTGCGCCCGCTCCAGCATGGGACCGGTTTCCAGGGCGTGGGCCGCCTCCGCAACCAACAGCTGGCAGGCTTCGCAGCCATCGACGTGTCCGTGAAGCTGGTCGAGCCGTTCGCCCTCCGAACGACCCTGTACGAAATCCAACAGCTCGTCGTTACCCAGGCAAGGCTCCGAGAGCGGCCTCTCGGGTCTGGGGTGTGGGTCCTGCTCCTCGGTCATGGCGCGACTTCTCGAGCTCTGCATCAATCCGAGGTGGGGTGGCTCCCGGAGGCCAAGGTTGGTGCAGAACCATGGGCAGCTCGGTCGGACGCCGCAGAGGCAAGCTCCAGCTCCAGCTCCCCGCCCATCATCCGGGCCACACTTGTGAATTCACTGTCGGTCAGATGCGGTTCCGATATCTTGAGCTCCGTTCGCATCGCGTGCAGGATCCGGTGCCGAATCTGCTCCAACCATCGGGCAGCGGTGGCCCGATGGACCCCGTAGGCTCGGCCAATCTGGTCGATTGTGCACTGCCCGACCAGATGCATCCGCAACAGATTGCGATCCTTCGGAGAAAGGGCTCCCAGGGCATGTCCCAGGGCGTCCCGGAAGGGTCCGTGGAATTTGGCTTGGGTCAGTGTCGACTCGGGACCGAGAGCCTGGGCCACCAGGGTTTCTCCCAGAGCCTCACGCCGGCTCTCCTGTCGAAGTACCGTCCGACGACGGTCGAGGGCCAGGCGGGTCGCCGAGATCCGCAACCAGGCGCCCAGCGGACCCTGGCCTCGATATTCACCGACTGCCGCGTCAGGCCCGAGGAGGGTCTTCTGCCAGAACTCCTGTAGGGTCTCCCGGACGAACTCCTGGTCATTCGAGATCCGGGCTATGGCAGCGCTCACCATCTCACTCGATTCCCGCTCCAGACACGCCAAGGCCAGCGGATCCTGATGGCAACAGGCGCAGCAGAGATAGAGATCCGCAGCGTGAGGCCGCAACACGCTCTGGGGCAGTTGCTCACCCAAGAAATGCCGACAGTGTTGCTCATACTCCGTGAATGACAGCTGAATTGACGGCCATCGGCTGATGCCCTCAGCGTGCATTTCGCGCAGGATGTCGTCCTGACCCATGGGACGACGTCAAGACTATCGCATTGGGGCCTGGTTTGAAACGCCCGCCGGGAAGGCCCTCCTTGGCCCGGCAGTTTTGCCCGGATCATCCCTGCTTGCCGACACCAGGGGGACATTGCGATTTTCCCCATCGCCTGGCAACTGGGGTGCCGGGAGAGGACTTGGCCCTGGTCTCGGTTGGCTCGGTGTCAGCGGGCCTTCCCGGTCCGGGCTTTGGTGGTGCGTGCCTTGGCTGCACGGACCTTCACGGTCCGCGTCTTGGCCTTGCGAACCTTCCCGGCGGGCGCCTTGGCCGTGCGGACCTTCACCGTGCGGACCTTGGGCTTGCCGATCTTGGCCCGAACCGTCTTGGCCGTGCGGGCCTTCGCCGTGCGGACCTTGGCCTTGCCGGTCTTGGCCCGAACCGTCTTGGCCGTGCGGGCCTTCGCCACGCGAGCCGCCGCGCTGGGGATGAGGTGGCCGTTATACACGAATTGAGTGACCCGATTCGATGTGTGGGTGATCGAGACGGGGAGGGAGACACCGCCGGTGAATTCGGCCTTGATCGCGCTGAACTCGGTCGAGGAAACGTAGATGGTGGCCGTGTTGGTGCCCGGACTGTAGGTTCCACTGAATGGTTGACCGCTTGCATGCTTGCAGACCGTGATTCTCACCAGATCGGGATTGCCCGACACGGTCAGAATCAGTCGGGTGGACGTGCTGCCGGTAAGCCTTGCCGTTCCGCTTTCAGTTGCCATGACAGACCCTCCAAGCCTTGGTTAGCGAATGTGTCTGTTCGGCCTCCGAGGCCAAACAGGTCATCCTACCACGAAAGGCTAGGGTTGGAACCGTCCGGTTCCGGCACAGCTCGCCGGGCAGTCCATGGACACTTCGATGTCCGGAACGGTCGAGAGGAACGGCATCCCGCGCAGATCCAGGATGGTCAGTGTGTCCTCGCCCCCGACCAGGCCCAACAAGCGGGAATCCGGTGACCAAGCGGGCTGAACCAGCTCTGGCGGTGCTCCGCACCAATCCGGGAAGGCCTGAAGCGACTCTTGGCAAGCTGGGGCGGCGAGGCCCAAAATAGCCCGGCTCGGCACGAGCCCTTGGGCCCGATTCTCGAAGAGTTCCAGCAACCCTGGGCTCATCG
>CAZYKT010000165.1:0-2889 GCA_964648165.1 uncultured Polyangiaceae bacterium
CCTTGAGCTCGGACAGCCGAAATGGCTTGGAAATGCTGGCCGTGAACCCATATTCGGTTGGTTCGGACATGACCGGATCGTCTGCGTAGCCGCTGGCGACGAAAACCGGGATGTGCTGGTCGAGCTGTCGCACCTGCCGGATCGTATCGCGTCCCCCCAGGCCACCCTGGATGGTCAGATCGAAGATCATGGCCATCAGCGGCTTGCCGGAGGTGCGCTGCTCCTCCCAGAGGGCGAGCGCTTCGTGCCCATCCCGTGCCAACACGGTATCGTAGCCGAGCCGCTTCAACATGGCCGCCATGGTCCGGCGCACGATGTCCTCGTCGTCCATCAGGAGCAGAGTGCCACCACCCCGGTGGACTGCCCTCTGCGTCGTTGCGGCAGCCGGTCGGAGTCCGGGAGAAGCCGGGATGGTGATGGAGAAGACGCTCCCCGTGCCCACTGTCGACTCCACGTCGATGGTCCCACCATGACGTTTGACGACGGAAAAGGAGGTGGCCAGCCCCAACCCCTGCCCCTGGGGTTTAGTGCTGTAGAATGGGTCGAAGATACGAACCAGCTGGTCCGCGGCGATGCCGACCCCTCGATCCTTGATGGTCACGGTGACGTAGGCCCCTTCGGGTAGCGTCGGGTGCTCTCCTGTCTCCAGTCTGCGATTGCGAACCGTCACCTCGATGGAACCGCCGCCTGGCATGGATTGGACGGCGTTGAGCACGATGTTGTCGATTGCCTGGGCGATCTGGTTCGGATCGATCTCCACCAGCCACAGATCCACGGGCACGTCGTATTGACAAGACACCGAAGAGCCACTCAACGCGAACTGCACCGTATCGCGTACCACGGGCCCCAGCTCTTGCACCGTCTTGACCGGCGCGCCGCCCTTGGCGAAGGTGAGCAATTGGCGCGTGAGGGCGCGGGCGCGCTCCAGGCTCGCCAAGGCCTGGTCCAGGTGCTGTTCGCGCAGCGCACCGGAGCTCTCGTTACGCGCCAGGTCGATGCAGCCGAACAGACCGGTCAATAGGTTGTTGAAATCATGGGCAATGCCGCCGGACAGAACTCCGAGCGACTCCAGCTTTTGCGCTTGGCTGAGCCGCTCGATCAGCTTTTCGCGTTCCTCCACTGCGCGACGTCGCTCGGTGATGTCACGCGCGTAGCCCGTCGTCCCGATCACCGTGCCAGCATCATCCAACACGGGCGCCTTGAAGGTCTCGTGCCACCGTGTTCCATCCGGGCCAGCGATCGGTTCCTCGATGATCTTGGCGGTGCCAGCGGTCATGACGGCGGCGTCGTCATCGCGGTATTGTCGAGCGAGGGCCTCGGGCCACACCTCCAGATCGGTGAGTCCTACGAGGTCCTCGGGGCAGCTCTTCCCGGTGGCGGTCGCGAAAGCCTGGTTGACCGCCAGGAATCGTCCTTGGGCGTCCTTGAGCCAGACGAAACCGGGTTGGTTCTCGATGATCGCTCGCAATCGGGCCGCGTGGGTGCGCAGGTCCTGCTCCAGGCGCTTGCTCTCGGTGACGTCAATGGTGAAGCCCGCCAGCAAATGACGGTCTGCCTGGTTAATGGGGAACTTGATGGTCGTGTAGTTGTGACCTCCAAACTCCTCATCGAGCTGTATGGTCCTTTCGCCCGTCATCGCGGCCAAGTCGTCGGCATTGAGCTTGGCCGCGAACTCGGGCGGGAAGAGCTGTTCGTTCGTCTTGCCGCGCGGATCGCTCGTCCCCAGCAGCGCAACGAAGCTGTCGCTGGCCTCGAGTACGACGTGGCCGGCGGGTGTGATGTCCTTGATATAGGCGAGGATCGGTGAGTGACGCACGAACAGCGTCAGAAGTTCCTGGCTACGCCGGAGCTCCTCGGTGGAGCGGGCCAGCTCACTCTCACTCTGGCGCCGTGACTCGTCGGCTCGAATCCGCAGGAGCATCTCGCCGACCGACAGGGCGATCGCCTCGATCGCGCGCCGGAGCTCCGGGTAGATGACGTCGACGCTGTGGGAGGCCAGGTTCAGCACCGCCACCAGCTGGTCTTGGGCGGTGATCGGGATCATCGCGAAGGCGCGCAGTCCCTCCTCGACACGGACCGGGTCGTCGGGATGACAGATGTCTCGATAGCTCCCGTACTGCGCCACTCCGGCCAGCGCGACCCGACCGCTCGGTGAGTCGGCGGCAAGCCGGGCTACCCGGGCCGTGAACTCGGGGGAGAGCCCCTGATGAGCCACCAGTTGCAGGTGGCCATCCGTGGGGTCGACCACGTACACGCCGCCGGAGTCGACCTCACTGATCTCGAGCACCCGGTGCAGCACGCGAACCAGGGCGTCCTCGAAACCCTGACACCGAGTCAGCTCCACCATCAGGCGGTGCAGGAGCTGGTACGTCCGCTCACTGGACTTGCGTGCCGTTATGTCGATGAGCGAAAATTGCAGCAGGGATCGCCCCTCGGAATGGAAAGCAAGTAGATGAACCTCGGCGTCCCAGATCTCACCAGTGGGGCGCTGATGCCTCCATTCGAAGACGACCTCTCCCTCGCGAAGCGCTGTGGCAATGTAGTAATCCGCCCTCTCGGCCGAAGGGCTGCCGTCATATTGCACCGGGGTTGACACGTCGACAGGTGTCTTCCCGAGCAGCTCGTCACGAGACCCGAAGCGGTAGATCTCGACGGCAGCCGGGTTGCAGTCGATGTAGCGGTGGCTCTCGGCATCCATGACCACGACAGGGATCGGAGCACACTCGAAGATCCGTTGGCGAAACGCGTCGTGGTCTGGTCGCTCCATCCGTCCCCTGGTGCGTAACGGCGCTGGCACTCAGCCGAGCCAATGCATCCCCTTATTAGACCTTCGGGTCTGGCCAGGGTCAATCGCTGGGGGTGTGGGAGACTGTGCGCCCTGGCGGAACC
>CAZYKT010000166.1:0-2889 GCA_964648165.1 uncultured Polyangiaceae bacterium
GGCTACCTCGATTACCGGGCTTTCCTTCGGGATTTCTACCAGGAACGCAAGGCCAGCGAGTACGGGTTCTCGCATCGGTCCTTCTCGCGGCGCGCTGGGTTGCGGTCCAGCAACTACCTTCGGCTGGTCATGGATGGGGAGCGCAATCTGACCTTGGAGATGGCGGGTCAGTTCGCGACCGCCTGCCGGCTCTCAGAGCGGGAGGCTGACTATTTTTGTGAACTGGTCGCCTTCAATCAAGCCAAGGACGCCAAGACGCGGGCGCGATGCCACGAAAGGCTCCAGCGCTTCCGGGAATACCGGCAGCTCCACAAGCTGGACGCGGCGCAGACCGCCTATCATGGCACCTGGTACTTGCCGGCCATCCGTGAGCTTGCCGCCCGCGGGGACATGAAGGACGATCCGCGCTGGATCGCCGCCACCCTGCAACCCAAGATCACCCCCACGCAAGCACAGCAGGGAATCGACACTCTGTTGGAGCTTGGCCTCTTGGTGCGGGACGAAGAGGGCAGGCTTCGCCAGGCCGTGCCCCTGGTTACCACCGGCTCCGGGCCGCTCGGGCATCACATCACCACCTACCATCGCACCATGATGGAGCGCGCCGCCGAGGCTCTGGAAACCGTTCCTCGCGAGGAGCGGGAGATCTCGTCACTGACGCTTTGTGTCAGTCAGGACGTCCTTTTGGAGCTGAAGGAGCGGATCCGGGAGTTCCGGCGGGAGCTCCTGCAGCTGGCGGAGCTCGAGGGTCGGCCCGAGCGCGTCGTACAGCTCAATTTTCAGCTCTTCCCTCTATCCGAGAAAAGGGAGCCGTGAGATGCATCGTTCACTCTGGAAAGCGTGCAGTGTTCCGCTCTTGGTGTTGGCTTGTGCTGGCACCGAGACCGATAATCCGGCCGCTCCCGAGGGGATCGAGCTGGTTCGCTCTCCCTTGGCCTACGTTCGCAATTCCCAGGTCGCAGATGCCGATTTCGAACGTCTGCAGCAGGGGCACCGAGCCTTCGCCCTGGAACTCTACCAGATGCTGCGACAGGGGCTGGAGCCGGACCAGAATCTGATGGTCAGCCCCCTTTGCGTGTCGATGCTGATGGCCATGACCCAGGCGGGTGCCAGGGGTGGTACTGCCGATCAGATCGCTCTCGCTCTTCACTTCGACCAGACACTCGAGGCACTGCATCCGTCCATGAACCAGTTGTCGCAGCGACTCATGGGCGGTGTCGACCAGCAGAAGGCGAAGCTGACGCTTCTCAATTCCCTTTGGATGAGCCAGGTGGTGGCCGAGCGTGACCGGATTGGCAGGGAGTTCCTCGATACCCTGTCCACGCAGTACGACGCCGGGCTCTTCCTGGCCGATTTCGAGGGTGAACCGGAGCAGACCCGTCGCGCCATCAACGACTGGATTGGCCAGAATACCGAGGGGTTGATCCCGGAGCTGTTCGATTCGAGCAGCATCGATTCAGGCACTTCACTGGTGCTCTCCAGCACCATCTACTTCGGCGCCCCCTGGGAGTACCCCTTCGACCCAGAGACGACGGAGGACCGCCCATTCACTCTGCCCAGCGGCGACCAGCTGACCGTGCCCATGATGGGACGCACCTACCAGTACCCGTTCGTGCTCGACACCGACTGGTCGGCTGCGGAGCTCCCCTACGCCAATTCTTCGCTGTCGATGATCCTGGTCTTGCCCAACGAGGGAGCATTCGACACCTTCGAGGCCGGAATGGATGCGGTCCTCGTCGAAGAGATCGCCCGCGCACTGAACGACGCTCGCCAGGTGGATGAGTTGTTGGCTCTCGCGCTGCCCCGTTTCTCGTTCGATACGTCCATTGACCTTATCCCGCCGCTGCAAGGGCTGGGCATCGTCGATGCATTCTCCGCGAACGAAGCGGACTTCTCCGGTATGATGAAGGACGGTGGCCTGTACGTGGAGACTGCCCTGCAGAAGACCAGCATCGCCGTGGATGAGAACGGGACCGTGGCCGCTGCTGCTTCGGGGGAGGTGTTGGTTCCCATGGGCATCAGCCCGACGCTCACCTTCGATCGTCCGTTCGTCTTCTTCATCTACGATCGCGGCTCCGAGAGCCTGCTCTTCGTCGGCCGTGTGGCAAACCCGCTACAGTAGCCGGGGTGTCCGGAGGCGGGCCGGATGCGATACTATCTAGCGCTCAGCGGGAGCTGCGTGGCTCAGATGCGGCAACGCGAGTGCCGCCCGGAGACGGGGGGTTGGGACGAGTTCTCTCACCTGCCGAACGTCGTGACCGAGAGCGGTCTCGATCCGTACCGCCTGACTGTCCGGAGCCAAGTCGGTGGTGGCTGGGTCCTTTGAGTTGTGTCCGGGTCCAAGCCGGAGGTTGCGGCGGCGGCGACCATGACAATGTAGATGCGTCAGGAGCGAGCCCTTGCCGTGCGCCATCCACAAGGTCTTCGGCCCTAGCGCCGTCGTCGAGATCGGTATTGCGATCACGACGAGTGAGGAGGCCACGGTCACCTCGACGGGCGTGGTCCACATCGATCACGTCATCGTCTATCCCTACGAGTAGACGAAGGGGCCTTCGCGTCGGCCCTTCTCTCGCCCCTCGAAATCGCCCACCGCCTTGTGCCTTGATTTCCACCCGGCCTTCTTCCGCCCCTTCGGCTCTGCCACTGGCCTCGCCTTCGGCTTTGCCGGCGGCGTAGCCTTTCGAGTAGGAGTATCCTTGGAACTGGTAGGTCTCGGTGGTGATCACGCTGAAGAAGACCTTTCTGGCATCCTTGCTGAGGGAGGATTCTATCAAGTCGAAGTGTAGACAGGAAACGTAAGCGGGCCAGGTGAAGCGCTGGTCGTTGTCGGGGCGGAGCCGGACCGCGACGAGGTTGCCGAGGACGGGTTTGCTTCGTGGAGCTGGGAGGGCA
>CAZYKT010000167.1:0-2834 GCA_964648165.1 uncultured Polyangiaceae bacterium
CGGTGCACCAAACCGGTTACCCAAACTCGGCCCGACGACCACCGATCAACGCTGGTCCTGACAACTACGCGCTTCCCACGACAATAACACCCGTTGAAGCATGCCCGCCGACAGCCAAGGACGGTGGAATTTTATCCTTTGGCCGTCGGCGAGGGCGTCGGGCACCTGCGCAGGCCCCCAAGCAACCATCGCTCCAAGATCGGGGAAAAACACGTGACACTCTGCTGGCAACCCGGTTCAGTCATCGCGGCGCTAGCCCTTGCAACGGCCGCTTGTTCATCGAGTAGCCCAAGCAATTCCGACACATCGTTTGGAGGGATGGGAGCGGGAGCCGGCGGCGCGGCCGCCACGGGCGGCGCCACCGTGCCGGGGGGAGCACCAAGCTTGGGTGGTGCGTGGTCGACGGGCGGGAAACCGGGTACGGGCGGCTATCTGGGTTCGGGTGGAATTGCGGCCGGCGGCAGCGGCTGGGGAGGAGCCAGCGTTTCGGGCGGCGGAGTGAGCACCACCGGCGGTGTCACCGCCAACGGAGGGGCCAGCCTCTTGGGCGGCGCAACCTCGGGTGGAGCCCCAGGCGTCGGCGGGCTCACGACCAACGGGGGCTCGTCTGCGGGAGGGTTGCCAGGCGGAGGGACCCAGGCTGCGGGCGGCGCTTTAGGCGGCCTCGGCGGTGAAACCTCGGGCGGAACAGGGACCGGCGGCAACCTGACGGGTGGAACCGCGGCCGGCGGCGCCGAGAATGGCGGCAACGAGATCGGTGGCACCGAGACCGGCGGAACTGAGGCCGGTGGCGCCGAGAATGCTGGCAACGAGGCCGGCGGCGCCGCCAACGGGGGCACGAGCAGCGGTGGCGCCGGTGACGCCGAACCGAGCGATGGATGTGGCAAGACCCCAACGCTGACGAGCGGCAAGCACTCGATTCAAAGCGGCGGGCAAGAACGAAGCTACATCTTGAGCATTCCCGAAAGCTACGACAACAGCCGTCCACACCGACTGATCTTCGCATTCCACTGGAACGGCGGAACCTCCGAGGACATCGACGGCGGTGGAACCAGCGGGGAGGTCTGGTCCTATTACGGACTTCGCGCCCAGGCGAACGACACCACGATCTTCGTCGCCCCGCAGGGTAACGGCAACGGCTGGGCCAATCCTGGGGGTCAGGATCTCACCTTCGTCGACGACATGGTGAGTCTATTCAAACAGGATCTGTGTGTCGATACGACGCGGCTCTTCGCCTTGGGATTCAGCTACGGCGGCGGCATGAGTTACTCAATCGCCTGCTCTCGGCCGACGGTCTTCCGCGCGGTCGCCGTCTATTCCGGTGCCCAGCTGAGTGGCTGCGAGGGCGGCAACGAGCCCATCGCATACCTCGGGATCCATGGCATCGGGGACGACCGGTGCGGAATCGACGGAGGGAGGTCGCTGCGCAACACGTTCGTCAGTAACAACGGGTGCACCCCCCAGAACCCCCCCGAGCCGGCGTCGGGCAGCTTGACGCACACGTGCACCACGTATGAGGGCTGCGATGCGGGATACCCCGTGGAATGGTGTGCGTTCGACGGTGGACACACCCCCGGCATGGTGGATGGCGGCGGTGACGACGGCGCGAGAACCTGGACCAAGGAAGAGGTGTGGAGGTTCTTCTCGCAATTCTAGGCCAAGAGTGGGGGCTGAAAGGCGTCCCAGTCCCGCGGACCGAACCATACGAGGCACGGGGTTCATGGCCGGGGCCCGTACGCCGCTCGTGTTCGCGAAGAGACGGCTCGTCCGACAGGAGCCGGTCCTGGTCAGCATGGGCCCACCCCCTCCCCCGTTCGGCCATACTTGGACGGAGATGGCTGAGTTGCCGATGAACCTGGCAAGGACGGTGGCTGCCGCAATGGTGCTTCGTGCGGTGGTGGCATGTGGTGGCGACCCGGATATCCCGCATCCGACCGACTCGACCCAGGACGACTATTGCCGCAAATGCCACACGGGACGAGCGGGCGCACCGGACAGCGGACACAACGGTCGCTCTGATTGCACGTCCTGCCATGCCGTGACGGAAACCGGTCCCTTCCCTGGGCCCATGCCCCATCCCCTCGGTGACGAGTCTCGGTGCGTTCTCTGCCATGTTGACGGCACGGCGGGGGCACCGCGCGCGTCCCACATCGAAGAGCAGGACTGCCGCACCTGCCACATTTCGGCTCAAGCAGGATCTTGGCCACCGGTCGTATCCCACCAGGTGACCTCCCCAGACGATGCCAGCTGCCTATCATGTCACGGCAACATCGATCACAGGGAGCGTCCCTCCTGTTTGAGCTGCCACAAAGGGTAGATACGATCCCCACGGTGATGGGCTCAAAGGACGCGGCAATCCACCCGACATGGCTCGCATTCCGTCTTGCACGCAGCCAGGAAACGTCACCCACATCTTCACATCGCGTCGAAGAGGGTCCAGACTTCGTGGTGGACGCACCGTTGTCATGAGCGGGTTCACGATTGAAGTCAAAGAAGGTGATTGGGGCGGGACTGCTACCCAAGAGATAGGGGTTGTCTTGGGATCCGCGGCTGACTGCTTCGCCGCCGCCCTCGGGGAACGAGCCACCGAGCCCGTGTGCGTATACCCGAATGCTTCCCCCAGTGAGCCGCCCATCACCTTGTTGAGGCGCAGTTCCTCAGGCAGTGTCACCATTCGACTGGGGGCGCGCGGGTGCCTGTGGGCACGCTTCGTTTTCCAGTTCAGCCACGAACTATGCCACGTGATGGCGAATATCCGGCAACCCTTGAGACATCCCTCTAAACCTCGATTTCGCGCACCCCGGGGAAAGGGGTAGCGATAGTGGCGTCAGACC
>CAZYKT010000168.1:0-2816 GCA_964648165.1 uncultured Polyangiaceae bacterium
ACACGGCCGCTCTCCGATGTCTGGTTCGACATCGCGGCCGATCCGACGAAACGTAGTCTGTTGGTCGACGATCTGGGGGCGCTGCACGGCGCCGGTCTCCTGGAGGTCGTGCGGCTCGCTCCAGCCCAAGGACCCCGGGGGATCGCCCTGTCTCCGGATGGCGGACAGCTCGCCGTCGCTCTGTACTTTGCCGGGCAGGTGGGATTGGTCGACGCAAATACGGCCCAGGTCGAGCGGTATTTCAGCGTCGGTGAGCAACCGGTGGAGTCCCTCCGGCGGCAGGGCGAACGACTCTTCCACGACGCAGCAACGACGCTGCAGGGGTGGTTGTCTTGTGCAACGTGCCATCCGGATGGCCGCGCCGATGGCCTCAACTGGGATCTCGGGAACGACGGCGTAGGGAACCCCAAGAACAGCAAATCCATGCTGTACTCGCCGAACACGCCGCCCGCCATGGCCCATGGGGTGCGTGCCTCGGCGGCGGTTGCCGTCACGGCCGGATTCAAGAACATCAAGTTCGTCGCGCCGGAACCATCGCATGAGTTGGCGGTGGCCACCTACGTGAACAGTCTGGCGGCCGACCCGTATCGCCTGCCGGGTGCGCCCCTGTCCGAATCGGCGAGCCGGGGTCAGGCGGTATTCGAGAAGGCCGCGTGTAATCAGTGCCATACCGGCAAGTACACGACGGATCTCAAATTGTACGACGTCGGAACCCGGAACAGCCTGGATTCCAGCGCCGAGTTCGACAACCCCACCCTGGCCGATCTGTGGAGAACGGCTCCCTATCTGCACGACGGCTCGGCCGCGACGCTCCGGGATGTCTTGACCACCAAGAATGCCAACGATTTGCACGGGGTCACTTCCAACCTGACCCCTGACGAAATCGACGATCTGGTGGCGTACATGCTCGAGCTCGACGTGCCGGTGCCGGACCCCGTCGAGCTCTTCCCGCCCGACGATACGATTCCGAGCCAGCCCCCCCCCCAGGGTGTGGATCCCAGTCCGCCCACCACGGACGACCCGCTGGACTTCTCCGATCCGACCCTGGCTCAGCTAGACAAGATCCTCTTCATTGAGCGCGACTACCTGCCGACCGCTGACCATCCGCGCGGTGGCCACATGTGCGATCAGTATCACGGTTTCAACGCCCAGCGCGGGGGAGGGCTATTCGTTCTGGAGAACGTGCTGTCCGGCAGTCCCTCGGTGCGGAACGTGCTCGCCAATTCCACCTGCGCCAATGGACCGCACCAGGGCGAAACCCTCGAGGGTGGCGGTTTCTTGTCTCCCGAGCTCCATTACGACGGCAACCAGATCCTGTTCGCCTACACCGACATCGGGCAATTCCAGACCTGGACGGAGTCATCGACGTTCCACATCTTCAAGGTCAATCTGGACGGCTCCGGCCTCACGCAGCTGACCGATGGCCCCCACAACGACTTCGATCCTACCTGGCTCCCAGACGGGCGGATCGTCTTCATCTCCGATCGCCGTGGAGGCTATGGGCGGTGCCACCAGCGCCCCGTGCCGGTGTACACGCTCCACATCATGAACGCCGACGGCACCGGGATCGAGCCGTTGAGCCTGCATGAGACCAACGAGTGGCATCCCAGCGTCGACAACAACGGACAGATTATCTACACGCGCTGGGACTACGTGGACCGCGGTTCGAACCAGGTTCACCACGCGTGGATTACGACCCCCGACGGATGGGACGCCCGAGCCGTCGGAACCAACTACGCCACCCGAGCCAACGTCACCCCACGCATGCTCCTCAACATCCGTGCCATCCCCGGGTCGAATCGGTTGGTCGGTACGGCCACCGCCCACCATCAGCAGGCCTACGGCTCGCTCGTCATCGTGGATCCGGATGTCGAGGATGACGACGGAATGGCGCAGTACACGGTCCTCACCAGGGACGCAGGCTTCCCCGAGGCCACCGTGGGTCAGAACGACGATCACAAGTACGCGACGGCCTGGCCCATCGACGAGAATCGGTTCTTGGTGGTGCACGACCCCGACGCCAACGCCCATGGCCTGGATCGCAAGCGCTTCGGGATCTACCTCATCGACGGACAGGGCAACAAGAAGCTCATCTACAACAGTCCGGAGCACTCCTGCCTCGATCCCATCCCGGTGGCGCCGCGTCCGATTCCTCCTCGGATGCCTCTGGGGCGAACCGGGACCAAGACGGATCCGGCGGTGGTGACCCTGCTCAACGTCTACGACAGCATGTTGCCGTACCCAGACGGGGCCGAGGTCAAAGCCCTACGGGTCGTGCAGGTATTCCCGAAGTCGACGCCCAACACGATCGTTCCGCGGCTCGGCCACAGTGCCATCCTGTATAACGATCAGAATGGGCGCGGCTCGCTGGGTACGGTTCCCGTCGAACAAGACGGCAGCGCCCGGTTCTACTTGCCTCCGGGAAAGCCGGTATACTTCCAGGCGCTGGACGAGGAGGGCGTGGTCATTCAGTCCATGCGCTCTGCGACCTATGTCGTGCCCGGTGCGACCCAGCTCACCTGCCAGGGCTGCCACGAGAGACGCTACCGCTCCCCGCGCCCGCGGGCCCAGATGCCCCTGGCCATGTCCAGGCCTCCATCGACCCTGACTCCCGAAGCGGATGGAAGCTGGCCCCTCTCCTACGCCCGCCTGGTCCAACCCATCTTGGACGACCATTGCAGGGATTGCCACGAGGGGAACCAGAGCACCTTCTCGCTGGCTCCCGGCAACTACCAGGGCGATCCGGATATGTTCTTCACCTCGTACCGCAACCTGGAACCGTACCTTTCCTACCACGATTACCCCTACGACTTCGG
>CAZYKT010000169.1:0-2561 GCA_964648165.1 uncultured Polyangiaceae bacterium
CTCCCAGGTACCCCGCCAAGGCCGCGTCCGCTGCGACGGCCTCGACCCAAGGGTCGGAGGGAATCGTAGAGAGGACGTCCACTGGACGCTCAAGAATCCCAGTTCCCTGCTCTGGCACCCCGACGACACCGCGCTTCGCCTACAAGAGCATCGGGCATTGACCAGCCATCAACACGAGCTGGATTCCTCCGTGGCTTGCCGCAGAAAAGCTCTGCATGGCACCCGCCTCGCAATCCAGTACGTCCGTCCCGCCCGACAGGAGATAGGCGAGCAGGTGGACGGCGATATCGCTATCGCTCTCTTGGACCGTGGCGTGGAGGGAGAACGACCCCGGCCGATCTAGTGACGATTCGGCCACCCGCTCGCCCGGCGTGCGGCCGCTGCAGGAGAACACATCGCAGGACTTGGTCGAGTCTTCTACGACGCTCATCCTGATGGTGCCGGACGAATACGCGTCATAGGCAACCGTGCCGCTCAGGGTGATGTCGACCTCTCCTGGCCCACAGCTGCACAGCCCGAAAGCCGCTGCCACGGCGAAAACCTCACGCACAACCAGAAGATAGCACGGGCGCCCCCCGCTCGCGAGCTGATGGGCGGAGTTGGCGAACTCGAAGTGATTGTACTCCCGGTTCGGGCGGAGCTTCGACCCGTCCACGCTCCGAACCGCCATCGACCCCACGATACCCGAACCCCACGGTGCGCCCCATAGCAGCGCTGAGCAAGGCCCCGGAGACACGAAAGGAAGCGACACCCGCGTGGACGGCCATGTGGGTAGCGGTTCAGGATGAAGAGGACAACCGACAGCATCCTCAGAACCGATGCGAGCCAACCGATCCAAAACGAGCTTCCAGCTGCGAGAACGGGTCGGAAGACCCTTCGCGGTTCCAGCGCGTCTGCGAAGTGCCGCTTTCGACACTGAGACTGGAACATTCCAGTCCGCGACGGAGCGAGCCGTAAATCACGGAGGATCCCGTACCGGCGCGTTCATGGTATCGAACGGGCGCCCGTCGAACCCCGATTCCTCGAGCACTGAGCTGCCGGAGCATGGCACGCAGAAATTTCCCACTTAGAGTCTCACCTTGCGACGGCATGGTGCTTGATGGGCGCTTCGAGATCCTGGGGCTCCTGGCTCACGGCGGAACTGCCGACGTGTACCTGGCCCGCGATCGGACGGTTCGAAAGTTCGTGGCGGTGAAGTGGCTCTCCAGGCAGTTCGCAGAAGATCCAAACCATCGTCAGCGGTTCCTGTTCGGAGCGCGGTCCGTCCTCGGGCTGAACCACCCGGGGATTGCGCGGGTAATCTCTCTCGGAGAGCCCATGGGACACCCGCCCTTCTTGGTCATGGAAGCTCTCGAGGGCGAGACCCTCGCCGAGTACCTGGAGCGTCAGCCGCAGTTGGACAAGTCCCTTGCGCTCATGATCATTCGCGAGGTTGCCGGTGGTCTGGCGGCTGTTCACGCCATGGGGGTCGTGCATTGTGACGTCAAGCCCGGGAACCTCTTCCTGGTCGGTGCCGTGGGAGAACCGACAGGCGTCAAGCTCATCGACTTCGGCTTCGCGCACGTCATGGGCGGAGAGGTCGCGGGCTCCGGTGAGCGGAATCTCGTGCTTGGCACGGCCCAGTACATGGCCCCGGAGCAGGTCATCGCCGACCCGGTGGACGAGCGTTCGGACATCTATGCCTTCGGCATGGTGCTGTTTCGGATCCTCACCGGTCAGCTACCATTCGATCTCGACCCGAGCCTCGACTTGCTCGGGCACCAGTTGTTCTCCCCTGTGCCCCCGCCCTCGTGGTTGAACGAGCACATTGACGGTCGTCTAGAGCGGCTCGTCCTGCGCTGCGTGCAGAAGAATCCCCAACACCGCTACTCGTCGATGCAGGAGCTCCTCGACGACCTTGGCCCAATCGAGTCCGATGCCCTCGACGTCGGACCGAGTTCGAGTCTGCGCCGTGTTGGGCTTGGCCCTGACGCCTACCAGCCGCAAAGTCCCACTGGGCTCGAGATAGCCCAATCGCTGGCTCATCTCTTGGGGGTGGAGCCACCCGCAACCGCCACGTCCCAAGGCGAACAGTCGCCGGTGGAGGCCATGACCTCCCCGACGCTGCCGGTCGATGAGGTGAGAACGTAGGCATCGGGCGGTCCGTAGTACGAGTGTTGTTGGTTTCCCAAACCCGCGGGAAGTTGGTGTAGGAATCTGGCGACGAGGGTGGCGTCTTGCGCGGAATCGATGAAGCTGAGGCCGAAGAGCTCGTCGATGGCTTGGATGTGGCCAAGAAGACCCAAGCCCCTCCCATCGGCCAGACACGGCCAGTTGACAATCTCTCGACCCGCGAAGTGGCCTCATTCACTGACGATGGGACTGTCGGATCTGGTGGCCCGAGCGATAGCGAGGGAGCATCTCTACGATTCCCCCCAACTCGGGCACGGCTCCGGAGGGAAGCGCCAAGGTCTTGGACGTGGTTCTGAGGTAGCGCTCATGCGCCGATAGACTGGCATGACCGGCCAGCTTCTGGGCAAGCTGCGCGTTCACTCCAACGTCCGCCAAGGCCTGGACGAAGG
>CAZYKT010000170.1:0-2548 GCA_964648165.1 uncultured Polyangiaceae bacterium
TCCGGTGGTGTGGGAGGGGAGCAGGAGCGCAAAACCTCCTGCCCCCTATCCCGATTCAAAACCTCGACCACGAAGCCTGGTACGACTTCCTGGGCAAGAAAGAAATGGTTGCCGCGCTGCTCAGTCGCCTCCGCCACCACTGGCCCACCATGCGCATCGAAGGACCCTCGCTCCGACCCACCACCTTCCGTCCACCGAACCCCACTGCCCCAGCTACCAGGCTTGGACAGTGGGGTTTCCGCTTCTTGCCAACCTGATTCTCCTGGGGCCATTCCGCCGAGCACTCGAATCGCCAACTCACCCCCCGACCAGAGGTGGGATCAATTCGGCCGAGCAGAACCGGATCCGTTTCGGAAAGTGCCCAAGTCACTAGGCGCCTTGCAGCCCAGCGTTGTCCGTGCGTGTACTCGTGCACGCGCCAGGCCTCACTCATCTCACCTGTTCGGCTCGTGGGTCACTGCAGGAGCAACGTTCCGCGAGCCGGTATTGATCCCCCAGCCTCGATCGGCTAAATCGATGCATGTCCAGGGGTCATTTCTACGGCTATCGCTTTTGAGCGATTTCACCTTGATGCGCGCACTCGAGTACCCACACGCACGATAATCAACTACTCGCACTCGGAGGATCTCGCGACACATGTCTTCAGCACTGCACCCAGAGCCGGTCGATTTTGCCGGGCGCATCATCATCATCGGCTGCGGCAGCATCGGGCAGGGCATCCTGCCCTTGATGAAGCGCCATGTGTCGCTCGAAGGCGAGGGACGGCTCGTCATCTTATCCGCGGACGAGCAAGGACGCATGTTGGCGGAAGACTGCGGCGCGCACTACGAGCACGCGCACCTCACGCCCAGCAATCACCGCCGCGTGCTCGGCCGGCACGTCAAGGCCGGAGACCTTCTGCTCAATCTTTCGGTCAATGTGTCGAGCTTGGACCTGATCCGCTTCTGTGCGGAGAAGGAAGTCCTGTACGTCGACACGTCGATCGAACCTTGGCCGGGCGTGTACGCGAATCCGATGTTGGATATGCGCCTGCGCACGAATTTCGTGATTCGTGAGAAAGCGCTGCAGCTCGCCGCTGAGCTGGGTCCGAACGCGCCGACCGCGGTCGTCGATCATGGGGCGAACCCAGGCTTGGTGTCTCACTTCGTCAAGCATGCGCTGCTCGATCTGAATCGCGCTCTGCGAGCGGGGCGCCCCAAGCCCACTTCTCGGGAGGAGTGGGCCGCGCTCGCGCGCGATCTCGAGGTCCAGGTGATCCAGATTGCGGAGCGTGACACCCAAGTGAGCGATCACGCGAAGCGCCATGGCGAGTTCGTCAACACGTGGTCGATCGACGGTTTCGTCGATGAGCTGATGCAGCCGTCCGAGCTTGCGCTCGGAGTCCACGAGCTCAATCTGCCGCGGCGGGCGCGGCAGCATCGCCGCGGTTCGGCGACGCTCTATCTCCCGCGCCCGGGCGGCGGCACGTTCGCACGTAGCTGGACGCCGTCGGTCGGTGGCTATCAGGGCATGCTCGTCACGCATGACGAGGTGTTCTCGATTTCGGATTATCTCTCGCTGCGCGAAGGGCAGCGATTCAGCTATCGCCCGACCGTGATGTTCGTGTATCACCCGTGCGATGACGCGATGCTGTCGGCGCTCGAGCTCGAAGGCAGAGGGTGGAAGATGCAGCCGTCGACTCGCCGCTTGAGCCACGACATCGCAGGCGGGACGGACGAATTGGGCGTGCTGATCGCTGGCCACGTACGAAATGCCTATTGGTTCGGCTCTCAATTGTCGATCGAAGAGGCCCGTCGCCACATCGAGTTTGCGAACGCAACGACCGTGCAAGTCGTCGCCGGTGCGCTGTCCGCAACGGTGTGGGCGATTCGCCATCCGCGCAGCGGGCTCGTGGAACCCGAGCAACTGGATCATGAGGAATGTCTGGCGATCGCCGGCCCCTACCTCGGCAAGCTCACCGGTCAGTTCACGGATTGGACTCCGTTGCAGGGGCGCGGAGAGCTGTTCCCGGAGAAGCTCGACGTCGACAGTCCCTGGCAACTGCAGAACATCCGCGGCCGGCAATGGATCGCCTAAAGCAAACGCGGTTCGGGCGAGATGCGCCGCCCGGCGCGATGAAGAAATGTCGGCCTTGTCGGGAACATTGGCCGGCGCAGGCGTCGTATGTGACGTACTTGGCGGGTGCGCAGTCGTGAAGCCGCCAGCCGTCAGACGGACTCCACCGTCTGGGGTGTCATCGGACAAGCGCTTGGTGTGGCTGCACGGGGAGCTCAAGACGCCGCCGCTTCCGCTGCCAGCCCGCATCGAGGCAGGGGTTCTGCTTCGCAGGCTGCAACGGGTCGAGGGTCTGGCGATGCCGGAGTCGCGCCCGATGCCGGGGATTGGGCCACGCCGCCACGGGTTTCGTGTTGGCGACGCGGTGACGAAACGGGAGTTCCGGACCCTCTACTACACCGGGAAGGAAGCCGTCGTGATCCTCGAAGTTTTCGGGAAGAGGCCAGGCCGTCCAAACCTTTTCGTGTGGTCTGGCGATCCAGTGAGGCAGAAA